>NZ_JBWKDJ010000002.1:262005-660823 GCF_056436025.1 Streptomyces sp. NPDC043853 | reverse complement strand
GTGGCCGAGGCTCCTGCCGCTGAGGCCGTGGTGGCCGCTGCGGTGGAGGAGGCCGCGCCGAAGGCCCGTACCCGTCGTCGTGCCACGCGTGCGGCGGCTGCTCCGGCCGCCGAGGCCGCCCCCGCCGCCGAGGCTCCCGCCGCCGAGGCTCCGGCCCCGGCCGTGGAGGAGGCTCCGGCCGCTGCTCCGGCGCGTACCCGTCGTCGTGCGACGCGTGCCGCTGCCGCGCCGGCCGCGCCCGCCGCCGAGGCTCCGGCCGTGGTCGAGGCCCCCGTGGCCGAGGCTCCTGCCGCTGAGGCCGTGGTGGCCGCTGCGGTGGAGGAGGCCGCGCCGAAGGCCCGTACCCGTCGTCGTGCCACGCGTGCGGCGACCGCTCCGGCCGCCGAGGCCGCCCCCGCCGCCGAGGCTCCCGCCGCCGAGACCCCGGCCCCCGCCGCCGAGGAAGCTCCGGCCGTGACGGAGACCGTCACGGTCGCCGACGCCGTCGACGCCCCGCGTGGCCGCACCCGCCGCCGGGCCACCCGCGCCGCTGCGCCCGCCCGGCAGCCCGAGGCCGCGCCGGCCCCGGCCGCCGAGCCGGAGCCCGAGGCCCCGGCCCCGGCCCGTTCGCGCCGTGCCGTGCGTCCCGCCGTGGCCGTGTTCCAGGCCCCGGTGTTCACCGAGCCGATGTTCCAGACCCCGGAGACCGCCGCCGCGGCCGTCGCTGCCGCCCGCGCCGCCGAGGCCGAGGAGATCGAAGAGCTCGACGAGGAGGAGACCGAGGCCGTCGCCGAGGTCCAGGCCCCCGTCGAGCAGCCCGCCGGCCGCCGCCGTCGCCGCCGTGGTGCCGCCGCCGAGCCGCAGCCGGAGCCCGAGGCCGAGCCCGAGGCCGAGACCGAGGCCGAGACCGAGGTCGAGGCGGAGGCCGAGGAAGGGTTCGGCGAGGAGGAGGCCGAGGAAGCGGACGAGCGTCCGTCGCGCCGCCGCCGCCGTGGTGGCCGCCGTCGCCGCCGGGGCGAGGCCGCCGAGCTGGACGAGGCCGCCGAGGAAGCCGAGGAGGAGGCCGAGGAGGCCGCCGCCGAGGACGAGGAAGAGGACGAGGAGCCGGAGGAGGGCGCCGCGCTCGGCAGCAGCTCCAGCCGTCGCCGACGTCGCCGCCGTCGCCGTTCCGGTGACACCGGCGTCGAGGAGGCCGCAGCCGACGAGGACGGCGTCCGTACGGTCGTCAAGGTCCGCGAGCCGCGCCCGGCCCGGGAGAGGGAGTCCGCTTCGGGCACCGACGAGGTGCAGTCCATCAAGGGCTCCACCCGCCTGGAGGCGAAGAAGCAGCGCCGCCGCGAAGGCCGCGAGCAGGGCCGCCGCCGCGTGCCGATCATCACCGAGGCCGAGTTCCTGGCCCGCCGTGAGGCCGTCGAGCGCGTGATGGTCGTCCGTCAGAACGGCGAGCGCACCCAGATCGGCGTCCTCGAGGACAACGTGCTCGTCGAGCACTACGTCAACAAGGAGCAGGCCACCTCGTACGTCGGCAACGTCTACCTGGGCAAGGTCCAGAACGTGCTGCCGTCCATGGAGGCCGCCTTCATCGACATCGGCAAGGGCCGCAACGCCGTCCTGTACGCCGGTGAGGTCAACTTCGAGGCGCTCGGCATGGCCAACGGGCCGCGCCGCATCGAGTCCGCCCTGAAGTCCGGCCAGTCCGTGCTGGTCCAGGTCACCAAGGACCCGATCGGCCACAAGGGCGCCCGCCTGACCTCGCAGGTCTCGCTGCCCGGCCGGTACCTGGTCTACGTGCCCGAGGGCTCGATGACCGGCATCAGCCGCAAGCTGCCCGACACCGAGCGCGCGCGCCTGAAGACCATCCTCAAGAAGATCGTCCCCGAGGACGCGGGCGTCATCGTGCGCACCGCCGCCGAGGGCGCGAGCGAGGACGAGCTGCGCCGCGACGTCGAGCGCCTGCAGGCGCAGTGGGAGGACATCCAGAAGAAGTCGAAGCAGATCTCGACCTCGTCGCCGAGCCTGTTGTACGGCGAGCCGGACATGACGGTCCGGGTCGTCCGCGACATCTTCAACGAGGACTTCTCCAAGGTCATCGTCAGCGGTGACGAGGCGTGGCAGACCATCCACGGTTACGTCTCGCACGTGGCGCCGGACCTGGCGGACCGGCTGCAGCGCTGGACCTCCGAGGTGGACGTCTTCGCGACGTACCGGATCGACGAGCAGCTCGCCAAGGCGCTCGACCGCAAGGTGTGGCTGCCCTCGGGCGGCTCCCTGGTGATCGACAAGACCGAGGCGATGATCGTCATCGACGTCAACACCGGCAAGTTCACGGGCCAGGGCGGCAACCTGGAGGAGACCGTCACCCGGAACAACCTGGAGGCGGCCGAGGAGATCGTGCGTCAGCTGCGGCTGCGCGACCTGGGCGGCATCGTCGTCATCGACTTCATCGACATGGTGCTGGAGTCCAACCGGGACCTGGTGCTGCGGCGCATGCTGGAGTGCCTGGGCCGGGACCGTACGAAGCACCAGGTCGCCGAGGTCACCTCGCTGGGCCTGGTCCAGATGACCCGCAAGCGGGTGGGCCAGGGCCTGCTGGAGTCCTTCTCCGAGACCTGCGTCCACTGCAACGGGCGCGGTGTGATCGTGCACATGGAGCAGCCGACGGCCGTCGGCGGCGGTGGCAACGGCAAGCGTGCGAAGAAGCGCGGCGGCCGGGTCCACGAGCACGAGCACGAGGTCGAGGCGGTCGGATCCGTCGAGTCCGCGGAGTCCGCCGTGGCGGTGGAGACCGAGGCCGAGGTCGCGGCGGAGGCCGCGGCGCCGTTCGCGCTGCCGGAGCCGTCGTTCGCCCCGGACGAGGAGCTGTACAGCAGCGCGGCCGAGGCGGAGGCCGCGGCGGGTCTGAGCCCGCGCCGCAGCCGCCGCCGCGCCACCCGTAAGGCCACGGCTCCGGCCGGTGCCCCGCGGGCCGCCGCCCGGGTGGCCGAGCCGGTCGTGGAGACCGCGGTCGAGCCGGAGGTCCGGACCGAGCCGGTGACCGAGCCCGCGGACACCGTCCTGGAGCCGGCCGCCGAGGTCGTCGCCGAGGCGGTGGAGGCCGGCGAGACGGTCGAGGCCGTCGCGGTGGCCGAGCCCGAGCCGGTCGTGGAGGCCGCCCCGGCGCGTCCGCGCCGCCGTGCCACCCGCAAGGCCACGGCTCCGGCCGGTTCGCCGAAGCCGGCCGCCGAGGCTCCGGCCGAGGTCGTCGTGGAGGCCGTCGCCGAGATCGTGGTCCCGGCCGTCGAGCCGGAGGCCGCCCCGGTGGCCGAGCCGGTCGCCGAGCCCGAGCCGGTGGTGGAGGCCGCCCCGGCGCGTCCGCGCCGCCGTGCCACCCGCAAGGCCACTTCTCCGGCCGGTTCCCCGGCGGGCGCCGAGGCCGCCGTCCTGGTGGTGGCCGCTCCGGAGCAGGCCGAGGCCGCCGGGTCCGCCGAGGCGGGCGACGCGGCCGCGGAGGCCGAGGAGGCCGCCCCGGCCAAGAAGACGGTCCGTAAGACGGCCGCCAAGAAGGCCCCGGCGAAGAAGGCCGTCGCCAAGAAGACGACGACCGCGAAGAAGGCCGTCGCCAAGAAGACGACGGCGAAGAAGACCACGGCCAAGAAGGCGACGAAGAAGACCGCGGCGGCGGAGCAGACCGCTCCGTCCGTCTCGGCCGCCACCGACGCCTGATCCCAGCCGTTGCCGCACCCGTGGGAGCACGGGTGCGGCGGGGGTCGCGGGGCCCGGTTTGACCTCTCAAACCTGGCCCCGTAACCTTGACCGTCGGCGTGTCTACGTGCACGCCAGCCACTGAGCACCTCACCTCCCGAGCCGCTGCGCGGTCCGGGGGAGGCCGCTCCGCGTTCTGCGGGAGACGGCTGGCTTCAGGGGTTCCCATCGAGCGAGAGAGAGATCCGCGTGTACGCCATCGTGCGCAGCGGTGGTCGCCAGCACAAGGTTGCTGTCGGCGACATCGTTGAGGTTGACAAGATTTCCACTGCCAATGTTGGCGACACGGTCGAGCTCTCGACCCTGCTCGTTGTCGACGGCGACGCCGTGACCAGCGACCCGTGGGTCCTGGCGGGCATCAAGGTCCAGGCCGAGGTCGTGGACCACCACAAGGGCGCCAAGATCGACATCCTGCGCTACAAGAACAAGACGGGCTACCGCCGTCGCCAGGGTCACCGTCAGCAGTACACGGCGATCAAGGTCACGTCCATCCCGACGGCCGCGAAGTAAAGAGGGACTGAGCAATGGCACACAAGAAGGGCGCATCGTCCACCCGGAACGGTCGCGACTCCAACGCCCAGCGGCTCGGCGTGAAGCGCTTCGGCGGTCAGGTCGTTTCCGCTGGTGAGATCCTCGTCCGCCAGCGCGGCACCCACTTCCACCCGGGCGCCGGTGTCGGCCGTGGTGGCGACGACACGCTGTTCGCCCTGCAGGCCGGAGCGGTGCAGTTCGGCACCCACCGTGGCCGCAAGGTCGTGAACATCGTTCCGGCCGCCTGATCCGATCATCTGATCTAGGCGTTCGAAACTCACCGAGGGCGGATCTCCGTCTTCCCGGCGCGAGCCGGGAAGCGGATCCGCCCTCGGCGCGTTACAAAGGCACACACCGCTGTACAACTCTGGAGGAACAACCATGACCACCTTCGTGGACCGCGTCGAGCTGCACGTCGCCGCGGGTAACGGAGGCCACGGCTGCGCCTCCGTGCACCGGGAGAAGTTCAAGCCGCTCGGCGGCCCCGACGGCGGGAACGGCGGCCGCGGCGGCGATGTGATCCTGACCGTGGACCAGGCGATCACCACGCTGCTGGAGTACCACCACAGCCCGCACCGCAAGGCCACCAACGGCAAACCCGGCGAGGGCGACAACCGCTCCGGCAAGGACGGCCAGGACCTGGTCCTCACCGTTCCCGACGGCACGGTCGTCCTCGACAAGCAGGGCAACGTCCTCGCCGACCTGGTCGGCCAGGGCACCACGTACGTCGCCGCCCAGGGCGGCCGCGGAGGCCTCGGCAACGCGGCGCTCTCCTCGGCCCGCCGCAAGGCCCCCGGCTTCGCGCTGCTCGGCGAGCCCGGCGACACGGGCGACATCGTCCTGGAGCTGAAGACCGTCGCCGACGTGGCCCTCGTCGGCTACCCGAGCGCCGGCAAGTCCTCGCTGATCTCGGTGCTCTCCGCGGCCAAGCCGAAGATCGCCGACTACCCCTTCACCACCCTGGTCCCGAACCTGGGCGTGGTCACCGCCGGCTCGACCGTCTACACCATCGCCGACGTCCCCGGCCTGATCCCCGGCGCCAGCCAGGGCAGGGGTCTGGGTCTGGAGTTCCTGCGGCACGTCGAGCGCTGCTCGGTGCTCGTGCACGTGCTGGACACCGCCACCCTGGAGTCCGACCGCGACCCGCTCTCCGACCTCGAGGTGATCGAGGAGGAGCTCAAGCTGTACGGCGGCGGTCTGGAGAAGCGCCCGCGGCTCGTCGTGCTCAACAAGGTCGACATCCCCGACGGCCAGGACCTGGCCGACATGATCCGGCCCGACCTGGAGGAGCGCGGCTACAAGGTCTTCGAGGTCTCGGCGGTCGCCCGGACCGGTCTGAAGGAGCTCTCCTTCGCCCTCGCCGAGATCGTCGCCAGGGCCCGCGCCCGCAAGCCCAAGCAGGAGGCGACCCGGGTCGTCATCCGCCCGAAGGCCGTGGACGACGCCGGCTTCACCGTCACCTACGACGAGGCCGAGGAGCTGTACCGGGTGCGCGGCGAGAAGCCGGAGCGCTGGGTGCGCCAGACCGACTTCAACAACGACGAGGCCGTGGGCTACCTCGCCGACCGCCTCAACCGCCTCGGCGTCGAGGACGCGCTGATGAAGGCCGGTGCCCGCGCGGGCGACGGCGTGGCCATCGGCCCCGACGAGAACGCCGTGGTCTTCGACTGGGAGCCGACCATGATGGCCGGCGCGGAGATGCTGGGCCGCCGCGGCGAGGACCACCGCCTGGAAGCCCCGCGTCCGGCGGCGCAGCGCCGCAAGGACCGCGACGCGCAGCGCGGCGACTCCGCCCAGCGGGAGTTCGACGAGTTCCGCCCGTTCTGACGGGAGCAGCGCGAACGGGCCGGTCCGGGCACCCCGGACCGGCCCGTTCCGCACGTCCGGGGCTCCCGTAGGATCCGTCCGGTGAGTACTCCGAGCGTCAGCGTCGTCGTGATCGCCTACAACGACGCCGGGCTGGTGGGGGAGGCCGTCGCATCGGCCCTCGCCCAAGGCCCGGCCGTCAGCGAGGTCATCGCGGTGGACGACAGATCGTCCGACGGCACCGGCCGGGTGCTGGACGAGCTCGCCGCCGCGCACCCGCGCCTGAAGGTGATCCACCGAGCGGAGAACAGCGGCGGCTGCGGCACCCCGCGCAACGACGGCATCGCCGCCGCCACCGCGCCGTACGTCCTCTTCCTGGACAGCGACGACGTCCTGCCGCCCGGTGCGGCCGGCGCGCTCCTGCGCGCCGCCGAGGAGCACCGCGCGCCGGTCACCGTCGGCTCCTGCGTGCGCCGCGAGCTGCCCCAGGGCAACGACGTGCCCTGGATGCCCGGCCTGCTCACGCCCGGCGAGGTCATCGAGAACCCCGCGGACCGCCCCGAACTCGTCCGCGACACCCTGTGCGTCAACAAGCTCTACGCCCGGGACTTCCTCGACGCGCACGGCATCCGGTTCCCCGACGGCAGGTTCGTCTACGAGGACTTCGTCTTCACCGCCCGCGTCCTGGCCGCGGCCCCGCGCATCGCCGTCGTCGAGGACCTCGTGTACGTCTGGCACGTGCGGCGCAGCGCCGCCCGGGTCTCGATCTCCCTGGACCGCAAGGACGTCGGCAACTGGAGCTCCCGGATCGAGGCGCACCGCACCGCGCACGCCGCCCTCGCCGCCGCCTCCCCGCTGCTCGGCCTCGCCTGCCAGGTCAAGTTCCTCGAATACGACCTGCGCATGTACCTGCGCGAGCTCGGCAAGGACCCCGGCTACCGGCAGGCCTGGTGGGACCTGACCCGCCGGTACGTCGCCGGGTTCGACGAGGCCGCCGTCGAGGCCGCCGCGGCCAAGGCCCGCTGGATCGTCCGCGTGCTGCGCGCCTCCGACACGCCGCCCGCCGACGTGGAGCGGCTCACCCGGTTCGCCGCCGAACCGCCCCGCCTGCTGCCCCCGTACGCCGAGACCGCCGACGGCACCCCGGTGTGGAGCGAGGAGCTGCCCGCCGCCGAACTCGACGGCCTGGGCGCGCTGCCCGTCGCCGACCTGCCGGTCACCGTGGACGCCGAACCGGCCGGCTCCGGCGCCCTCGCCGTCCGCGTCCACGACCTGTACGGGCGGCTGGCCGCGGCCGGTCCGCGCACCGCGCGGCTGCGGTTCCTGCCCCGCGGCGGCGGCGAACCGGTCAGCGGCCACCCGGTGGAGCTGCGCCCCGGCGCGGACGGCACCTGGACCGCCGAACTGCCCTTCAAACCGGCCGCGCTGGCCGTCACCGGCCGCCGGCTGGGCCTGCGCGGCATGCAGGCCTGGGACGTCCGGGTGGGCGTGGAGTGCGCCGACGGGAGCACCCTGCTCACCTCCTTGCGCCCCCTCGGCGACCTGCTGCGGCGGCGGGCGCTGCCCAGCAGCCGGTACGGTGTGCTGCTGGCGCAGCCGTACCGCACGGCCGCCGGATCGCTCGCACTGCGCCTCGCGCCCGGCGCGGACGGTGCCGTGGACCTGGTGCGCGGCCGCCTCGGCCGGGCCCGGCTGGGCCGGGGCGCGCGCTAGCCGTTCCACGCGGCAGAACCGCCGGGCCGCCAGGCGCGTCGGAACAGGATGTGCCGTGCGGCACGCGCGGCATGTTGGAGAATATGGACAGGACTCGGGAGACCCGCATGACGTTTCTGATCACCGGAGGGGCCGGCTACATCGGCTCGCACGTCGTCCGCGCGATGCAGCTCGCGGGGGAGAAGGTCGTCGTCCTCGACGACCTGTCGACCGGCAACGAGAACCGCGTGCCGGAGGGCGTCCCCCTGGTGATCGGCTCGGTGCTGGACCACCTGGTGCTGGACGACACCATCCGCCGGCACAAGATCACCGGTGTGGTGCACCTGGCGGGCAAGAAGCAGGTCGGCGAGTCCGTCGAGAAGCCGCTGTACTACTACCACGAGAACGTGGAGGGCCTGCAGGTCCTGCTGGGCGCGGTGGCCCGGGCCGGCATCCGCAACTTCCTCTTCTCCTCCTCGGCCTCGGTGTACGGGATGCCCGACGTGGACCTGGTCACCGAGGAGACCCCGGCCGCGCCGCTGTCCCCGTACGGGGAGACCAAGCTGGCCGGCGAGTGGCTGGTCCGCGCGGCCGGCAAGGCGCACGGCATCGCCACCGCCTGCCTGCGCTACTTCAACGTGGCGGGCGCCGCGACCCCCGAGCTCGCCGACACCGGCGTGTTCAACCTGGTCCCGATGGTCTTCGAGCGCTACGACCGGGGCGAGGGCGCCCGCATCTTCGGCGACGACTACCCGACCCCGGACGGCACCTGCATCCGCGACTACATCCACGTCGAGGACCTCGCGGACGCCCACGTGGTGGCCGCCCGCAAGCTCGCCCAGTGGGCGACGGCCGGCGAGTACCAGGACCTCACCGTCAACATCGGCCGCGGCGAGGGCGTGTCGGTCCGCGAGATGGTCGAGCTGCTGAACGAGAACACCGGGCACGACCACGAACCGGTGGTCACCCCGCGGCGCCCCGGCGACCCGGCGAAGGTCGTCGCCTCCGCCGACAAGATCGCGCGGGAGCTGGGCTGGAAGGCCCGCCACGACGTGCGCGAGATGATCACCTCGGCGTGGGCCGGCTGGCAGGCGAACAAGACCCTGGTCCCCCACGAGCGCTAGCCGCGCCCGGTGCGGCCCCGGACCGGAGCGGCAGCCGTGCACTCCGGCACGCCGGGCGCCGGCGCCCGCACGGCCGCGGCACGCACCGCGCCCGGCGGCGCGGGCCCCGGCCCGCGGAATGCGTGAGGCCGCCCTTCCCACAGGGGGAGGGCGGCCTCAGGCCTGTCCGGCGGGCGTGTCCCGCGGCCGGATCCGCCCGGCCGCGGGGAGGGATGCCGCGGCGCGCCGTTCCGGCTCCCCGCGCCGCAGGCCTATCGCTGGAGGAAGGCGAAGAGTTCCTCCCAGCGGTCGGTGATCTCCGCGCTGGAGTACCGCTTCACGTCGCGGAAGGCGACATCGCCCATTCCGTCCCGCAGGGCCTTGTCCGACATGAGCCGGCTCAGGTGCCCGGCCAGTTCCACCGTGTTGCCCAGCCGGGCCAGCAGGCCGTCCTCGCCGTGCGAGACGATCTCCCGGACGCCCGGCGCGCAGTCGAACGCGACCGGCGGCACACCGGCGGCCATCGCCTCCAGCAGCGTGATCGGGAAGCCCTCGGCCCGGGACGCCTGCGCGAACACCGAGGCCCCGCGCAGCGCACCCAGCACGTCGCCGGTGCTGCCCATCCACTCCACCGAGTCGTCCAGGCCCAGCGAGGTGCAGTAGGCCCGCAGGGAGGCCTCCTCGGGTCCCGCCCCGTAGATCCGCAGGGTCCAGTCCGGGTGCAGCGGTGCCGTCTCGGACCAGGCGTCCAGCAGCAGGTCCACGCCCTTCTCGAAGGCGAGCCGGCCGACGGAGGCGACGACCTTCGCCTCGCGCGGCGCGGGCTCCTCCGGCATGAACGGCAGCGGGTTCGGCATGGAGCCCACGTTGTCCATCCCGGCGCGGATCCACAGGTCCGCGTCCTCCGGGGTGAGCACCAGCAGCCGGTCGACGTCCTTGTAGTGGCGCCGTACCCGGGCGGCCCGCGAGGACTTGTGGCTGGCCTCGTACGACTCGTGGCTCATCCCGATGACGGTGAGCCCCTTGGTGTCGGCGAGCGCCACCCACTCCATCGCCCAGACCTGGGTGCAGATCACCACGGCACCGGGCGCGGCCGCACGGAACAGCGTGCTCAGCTTCTCCGCCTGCTCCAGCATCCCGGCCCGGCGGGCGGCCTGGCGGCGCCGCTCGGGCGCGTTCAGCCTGCCCTTGATGCCGCGCAGGGCGCGCGGCGACGGGGGCCGCTCGTCGTACAGGGTGGTGGTGGCGTACGGCAGCTCCTCGGGGAAGGCCTGCCGGATGTGCTCCTCCACCGGGCAGATGCCGATGAGGTGCACCCGGTGGCCCCGGTCCGACAGCAGCCGCGCCATCTGGTGCGACCAGGTGGTCACCCCGCCGATCTCGTCGACGCTGTTGGACACGAAGAAGACGTCACGGCCCTGGCTCACTTGCCGCTCCCCTGGAAGAACTTCTCGACGATCCGGCGGGCGGCGTCCCCGCGGTCGTGCTCACCGAACTCGGCGAGGAAACGCTGCCGCGCCTCCGCGTACTTGGCGTCGGCCTCCTCGAAGGCGGAGAGCGCCTGCAGGAGTTCGTCCGCCGTGGCGACCACCGGGCCGGGCGCCTTCTCCTTGAGGTCGAAGTACGTGCCGCGGAGGTCCGACGCGTACGCCTCGTAGTCGTACGCGAAGAAGAGCATCGGCCGGTCCAGCACCGCGTAGTCGAACATCACGGACGAGTAGTCGGTGATCAGACCGTCGGCCAGGGCCAGCAGCGGGGTGATGTCGTGGTGCTTGGACACGTCGATCACCCGGCCCGCCACGGAGGGCGGCAGGGTGACGCTGTTGAGGTAGTGGGTGCGCACCAGCAGGGTGAAACGGTCCCCCAGCCGCTCGGCGAACTCCTCCACGTCGAAGGGGAAGGCGAAGCCCTCCACCGAGCCGTCCGCCGCCGCCCGGAAGGTCGGCGCGTAGAGCAGCACCTTCTTCTCCGGGTCGATGCCGAGCTCGGCGGCCAGCGGGCCGCGGACCCGCTCGCCGCTCTGCGCCTCCGCGCGGTGCGCCGCCACCAGGGCGTCGTTGCGCGGGTAGCCGGCCCGCATCAGCACCGTGTCGCGCAGCCGGAAGGCCTTGGCGAGGGTGCGGCTGTCGTGCTCGGACCGGATCAGGAAGTGGTCGAACCGGTCCACCGCGGCCTGGAACTTCGCCTGCCCGTCCTGGCCGAGCGCCTTGGTGCGCGGCTCGTGGAAGCCCATCCGCTTGAGCGCCGAGCCGTGCCAGGTCTGGATGTACGTGGTGCCCTGGCGCTTGGTGAGGGCCAGCGGGAAGCCCTGGTTGTCGATCCAGTACTCGGCCTGGGCGAGCGCCCGCAGGTACTGCCAGCTCCACCGCCTGACCAGGGTGGCGTCCTTGGGGAACCCGGTGGGCTTGGAGCCCGCGTAGGACCACACGGCATCGAACTCGACGCCCTGCCGGACCATTTCCTCGTAGATCGCCTTGGGGCTGTCGCTGTACTGCTTGCCCATGTGGCTCTCGAAGACGACCAGGCCCTTCTTGATCGGCAGCTTCGAGAAGACCTCGTGGTAGACCTTCACCTTCTGCTCGCCGGAGCCGATGTTCCGCTTGGTCCGCAGGGCCTTCTTCAGGCTCCGCTTGACGAGTCCGGCTGCTCTGCCGTGCATCGCACCGTTGATCAGTGCCTGGGTGCGCACGGCGGCCGCGCCCTCGGCGGTCAGCACGTACGACAGGTTGCCCTTCTTGGTGATCTCCGGTTCGAAGCGGTCGGAGACCAGGCGGGTCAGCCGGGGCCGGACACGCAGCTTGGCCGCGTCCTCCAGGTCCACATTGCCGACGGCGACACGGGTGTTGATCCGGTCCTTGCCCGCGGTCAGCTTCAGCCGGACGTCCCAGACCGCGTCGATGATGCCCAGCGGGCGGACGCTCTTGCCGATGTCGGCCCGCACGGACCACTCGATCGTGTCACCGGCGTGATCGATCTTCTCCACCGGGAAGCTGAACGACTTCACGCCGATCTGGCGGCGGGCGCGGAACTCCAGCTCCGCCTTGAGCGGGCCGTCCGCGGAGATCCGGCCCAGCGGGTTCACCACGGAACCGGACAGGGTGACCGTGCCGCGGCCGTCGTCCTCGTACGAGGTGAGCCGGTTGCCCAGGGCGAGCGAGGCCAGCGGGGTGGTGTGGAAGCCCTGGTCGGTGACGTCCAGTATGCGCCGGGCCTCGGCGTCGGCCGGGTCGTCGACGTGCTCGGCGCACCAGTAGATCCGGCCGTCGAGCTCGGCGAGCGAGGAGGTCAGCCGGCCGCGGTTGGTCATCGACTCGGCGGCGGACAGCAGGTTGACCCAGTCCTCCTTGCCGAGCAGGTAGGCGCAGATCGCCTGGAGGTGGTTGACCTGGTCGTACGCGGCCGGGTCGATGCCCTCCAGGTAGCCGTTGGCCAGCCGGGCGAACTCCTGCCGGTAGTCGTCGTCCAGCAGGTGCAGGTCGCGCAGGTGGAGCACCAGGTCGTGCTTGAGGAACTTGGCGTCCTTGGCCGACTTGATCTCGTCGTGGCCCTTCTCGGCGAGGAGGGCGTCGACGCGGCGGTGGATCTCCATCCGGTGCACGAAGTTGGCGATCTCGTGGCGCCGGTTGCTGATCGACTTCGAGGCGGCCTTCTCCTGCACGTTCCAGAAGTAGACGTGGTTGGGGATCAGGGCGATCCGGCCGGCCGCGACGTAGGCCTGCGCGGAGAACAGCAGGTCCTCGTAGTGGATGCCGACCGGGAACTCCAGCCCCTCGTCCAGGAGGAAGGACCGGCGGTAGCACTTGTTGGTGGAGAGGGTGTCGTACACCAGGAGGTCGGGGTACTCGGTGATCGACTCCAGCGTCCGGGTGCGGGAGTAGATCCACGGGTACCACTCGGTGGTCTTGCCCCACCGGTTGTCGAGGTGGACGCGCACGCACATGCCCGAGACCAGGTTCGCCCCGGTCCGCTCGGCCGCGTCCAGCATGTTCCGGCAGGCGTTGCGCTCCAGGACGTCGTCGCTGTCCAGGAACATCACGTACGTGCCGGCGGCCTGCTGGATGCCGTGATTGCGGGGGGCGCCGCAGCCGCCGCTGTTCTGCGGCAGCTGGAACGCGCGCACTCTGCCGGGATGCGCCGCTTCGAGTTCCTTGGCGACCTCGAAGGAACGGTCCTTGCTGCAGTCGTCGACGATCACTACCTCGACGCCCTGCAGCGTCTGGTCGATGACCGACTGGACGGCTGTCGGCAGACGCTCTGCGTCGTTGTAGACGATGACGACCACGGAGACGTCAGGCACGTGCACCTCGATCCCTAAATGTTCCGTTCCGCTTAACCCGTCAAAACTACCGTGTGTTCCACTCGGCTCCGGCAGCCCACCTCCGGGCGTGCATACTTCTAGAGCATGCGGATCAGACCCGCGGATCAGACCCAGCAGGAAGTGTTCATGACGAAGCTGTCCGTAGTCGTTCCTTGCTACAACGAAGAAGCAGTCATCGACAGCTTCGACACGGAGATCCGCAAGGTCCTCGGCGCCCTCCCCATCGAGTACGAGGTCTGTTACGTCGACGACGGCAGCCGCGACGGAACCCTCGCGAAGCTGCGCAAGATCGCCGAAGTGAACCCCGAGCAGACCCGATACGTCTCCTTCAGCCGCAACTTCGGCAAGGAGGCCGGCATGCTGGCCGGCCTGAAGGAGGCCACCGGCGACGCCGTGGTCATCATGGACGCCGACCTCCAGCACCCGCCGGAGCTGATCGGCAAGATGCTGGACCTGTACGCGCTCGGCCACGACCAGATCATCGCCCGCCGCAACCGCGACGGCGACAAGAAGGTCCGCAGCGCCCTGAGCCGCCTCTACTACCGGATGGTCAACCGGTGGGTGGACGTCGAGCTGATGGACGGCGTGGGCGACTTCCGCCTGCTGTCCCGGGCCGCCGTGGACGCACTGGTCTCGCTCCAGGAGTACAACCGCTTCTCCAAGGGCCTGTTCTCCTGGATCGGTTTCGACACGGTCACGTTCGACTACCAGAACGCGCAGCGCGAGGCCGGCGAGACCAAGTGGAAGTTCGGCTCCCTGCTGAACTACGCCATGGACGGGCTGATCTCGTTCAACAACCGGCCGCTGCGGCTGGCGATCTGGATGGGCGCGGCGCTCACCGCCATCGGAGCGCTCTACACCCTGTGGGTCATCGTGCAGGCGGCCACCAACGGCGTCGACACCCCCGGTTACGTCACCCTCGTCGCGATCATCGTGGCCCTGGGCGGCGTCCAGATGACCATGCTCGGCCTGATCGGCGAGTACATCGGCCGCATCTACTACGAGACCAAGCGGCGCCCGCACTTCCTGGTGAAGGAATCCCACGGGGCCGACCGGATCGACGCCCGATGACCTTGAAGGACCAGCTCGGCCAGATCTTCCGGTTCGGCCTGGTGGGCGGCGTCAACACGGCCACGTTCTTCGGCATCTACCTGCTCCTGCACCCGTGGATGCCGTACTTCGCCGCGTACAGCCTCGCCTTCGTGCTGGCGATGATCGGGTCGTTCTTCATGAACACCTACTTCACCTACCGCACGCGGCCCACCTGGAAGAAGTTCCTGCTCTTCCCGCTGACCAACGTCACCAACTACGTGATCCAGTCGGTCGGGCTGTACGCGCTGGTCACCTGGGCCGGGATGAACACGAAGATCGCCCCGCTGGTCGCGGCCGTGGTGGCGATCCCGTTCACCTATCTCCTCTCCCGGAAGATCCTGGTGCCCGGCGCCGCCGCCCAGGCGCAGACCGAGCCGACCCGCAGCAAGTCCGCGGTCTGACCCCATCCGCGGTCCGACCACATCCGACCGCATCCGCCGGCTGATCACATCCGTGGTCCGAGCGCGTCCACGGTCTGAACCGGAAGGCGCCCGTTCGCCGGAACCCCGTAGATTGAGGGCTGTATTCGGCGGACGGGCGGCAAGGGGATGGACGTGTCAGGGGCTAGGCAGGCTGTGGTGGACGCCCGCAGGATCGTGGTCAAGGTCGGCTCCTCCTCCCTCACCACGGCGGCGGGCGGCCTGGACGCCGACCGGGTCGACGCGCTCGTCGACGTCCTCGCCAAGGCCCGCAGCGGCGGCGAGAAGGAGATCGTGCTGGTCTCCAGCGGCGCCATCGCGGCCGGCCTCTCCCCGCTCGGGCTCCGCCGCCGGCCCAAGGACCTGGCCCGGCAGCAGGCCGCGGCCAGCGTCGGACAGGGCCTGCTGGTCGCCCGCTACACCGCCTCCTTCGCGCGCTACGGCGTCCGCGTCGGCCAGGTGCTCCTGACCACGGACGACACCAGCCGGCGCGCCCACTACCGCAACGCCTACCGCACCCTGGACCAGCTGCTGGCCATGGGCGCCCTGCCGGTCGTCAACGAGAACGACACCGTCGCCACGGACGAGATCCGCTTCGGCGACAACGACCGCCTCGCCGCCCTGGTCGCCCACCTGGTCCGCGCCGACCTCCTCGTGCTGCTCTCCGACGTGGACGGCCTGTACGACGGGGACCCGTCCCAGCCGGGCACCAGCCGGATCGAGGAGGTCCGCGGCCCCGAGGACATCGCGCACGTCTCCATCGGCAGCGCGGGCAAGGCGGGCGTCGGCACCGGCGGCATGGTCACCAAGGTGGAGGCCGCCCGGATCGCCGCAGCTGCCGGCGTCCCCGTGGTCCTCACCTCGGCCAGCCAGGCCGCGGACGCCCTGTCCGGGCGCGAGACGGGCACCTTCTTCCACGCCACGGGCAAGCGCTCCGCGGACCGCCTGCTCTGGCTCCAGCACGCCTCCACCCCGCAGGGCCACCTGGTCCTCGACGAGGGCGCGGTCCGCGCGGTCACCGAACGCGGCAGCTCCCTCCTCCCCGCCGGCATCGCGGCCGTCGAGGGCGACTTCTCCGCGGGCGACCCCGTCGAGCTCCGCACGGCGGACGGCCGGCCGATCGCCCGCGGCCTGGTCAACTTCGACGCCAAGGAGATGCCGCGCCTGCTGGGCCGTTCCACTCGCGAGCTCGCGCGGGAACTCGGACCGGAGTACGAACGCGAGGTCGTCCACCGGGACGATCTGGTTCTGCTGCAGGGCTGAGGTTCGGCAAAACCGCCGCGAAGCAGGCCCGGGACTGGTCAACTGTGGGTAACGGGCAGACACGCAGGGCAGAGGAGCCGACTGGTGGGACGAGCGCTGACCAGCGTCGCGGGCGGCGGCGGTGAGGACGAGGACCACCAGTCCCGGCTGTGGCACGTCACCCTGAGCGTGTCCGGCAAGCCGGTGCCGCTGGCCGAGGTCCGGCGCGGCCTGGAACAGCTGGCCCACGACCACCCCTTCCTCCTCACCAGCCGGTACGCCGACGACCACGCGGAGATCCGCTACTGGGAGGAGGCCCGCGACCTCCACGACGCGGCGGCCGTCGCCCTGCGGCTCTGGGGCGAACACCGCTCCTCGGCGCGGTTGCCGGCGTGGGAGATCGTCGGCCTGGAGGTCATCGACCGCGCGACCTACCACCAGCGCGTGGCCGAAGGCTACGGCCCGCCCCCGGCCCACCCGGTCGGCGTACACCCGTACTGACCCCGCAGGGCTGAGCCCTCCCGCACCCTCCGCCGGAGGTGTGGGCGGCCTCCGCTGAGGTGTGGGCGGGCACCTCCGCCGAGGTGTGGGCAGGCGTTCCGCAGGGCTGAGCCCTCCCGCGCCCTCCGCCGGAGGTGTGGGCGGGCCTCCGCCGGAGGTGTGGGCAGGCGTTCCGCAGGGCTGTGCCCTCCCGCGCCCTCCGCCGGAGGTGTGGGCAGGCGTTCCGCAGGGCGGAACGGGTGGGCACACCGGAACGCCGCCCAGCGGGCTCGCTCCGGCTTCACCGAAGCGTTGCCTCGGCTCCGTGCGCAGCCGGGCCCGGCCAGGGCGGTGGCTTCGCCAGACCCGGCACTGCCCGGAGCGGGAGCTCCGCCCGGACGGGGTCCGAACTGCAGCCGGACCGGGGCCGGGGGTGGCTGCGCGAGCCCTCGCGGGACCGGGGTGCCGTGTGCCCACCCGTGCCGCCCTGCGGCACGCCTGCCCACACGGCGGCGGGACGGGGCCGGCGCGCCAGCCCCCCACGGCCATGGCGGCGGCCGGGATCCGGCGCGGCCTGCCCACATCGCGACGGCGTCCGCCCGGCGCAGCCCCGGCGGGAGCCGCCCGGCGGGGGCGCCGTCTCGGGGGGTGGAAGCCCGCCGGCAAGGCGATCGCGGCGCACTACCCTGGACGGCATGACCTCGCTGAACGACGCCTCCGTCTCGCCCGTCATCGCCACCGCCCAGCGCGCCCGCACCGCCGCCGCGGACATCGCCCCGCTCCCGCGGTCCGCGAAGGACGCCGCCCTGCTGGCCATCGCCGACGCGCTGGAGGCCCGTACCGCCGAGATCGTCGAGGCGAACGCCAAGGACATCGCCAAGGCCCGCGAGGCCGGCACCAGCGAGACCGTCATCGACCGCCTCACCCTCACCCCCGAGCGCGTCGCCGCCATCGCCTCCGACGTCCGCGACGTCGTCGCCCTCCCCGACCCGGTCGGCGAGGTCGTCCGCGGCTCCACCCTCCCCAACGGCATCGACCTGCGCCAGGTCCGGGTCCCGCTCGGCGTCGTCGGCATCATCTACGAGGCCCGCCCGAACGTCACCGTGGACGCCGCCGCGCTCTGCCTGAAGTCCGGCAACGCCGTCCTGCTGCGCGGCAGCTCCTCCGCGTACGCCTCCAACACCGCCCTCGTCGGCATCCTGCGCGACGCCGTGGCCTCCACCGGCATCCCCGCGGACGCGATCCAGCTCGTCCCCGGCGAGTCCCGCGACTCCGTCCGCGAGCTGATGCGCGCCCGAGGCCTCGTCGACGTGCTCATCCCGCGCGGTGGCGCCTCCCTCATCAAGACGGTCGTCGAGGAGTCCACCGTCCCCGTCATCGAGACCGGCACCGGCAACTGCCACGTCTACGTCGACGCGGTGGCCGACATCGACACGGCCGTGGACATCCTGATCAACTCCAAGGCCCAGCGGCCCTCCGTCTGCAACTCGGCCGAGACCCTGCTGGTCCACCGGGACATCGCCGACGCCTTCCTGCCGCGCGCCCTCGACGCCCTCGCCGACTCCGGCGTCACCGTCCACGGCGACCCGGCCGTCCTCGCCGCGGCACAGGACAGCAAGGTCACCGCGCTGCCCGCGACCGACGAGGACTGGGCCGCCGAGTACCTCTCGTACGACATCGCCGCCGCCGTCGTCGGCTCCCTCGACGAGGCCGTCGCCCACATCCGCCGCTGGACCTCCGGCCACACCGAGGCCATCGTCACCACCTCGCAGGCCGCGGCCCGCCGCTTCACCCAGCTGGTCGACTCCACCACGGTCGCCGTGAACGCCTCCACCCGGTTCACCGACGGCGGCCAGTTCGGCTTCGGCGCGGAGATCGGCATCTCCACCCAGAAGCTGCACGCCCGCGGTCCGATGGGCCTCCCGGAGCTGACCTCCACCAAGTACATCGTCACCGGCGACGGACACGTGCGGTAACCCCCTTCCGGACTCCGCGTGGCCGAATTCCGGCTTACCGCCTGCCCAAAACCGGTGCCCAGGTCTACGCTGGACCCGTGCCGGACGACGTGGGGGGCAAGCCGTTCCCGGACGACGGGGACCCCGAAAACGAGCGCGACGACCGCGGGGGCGCGGATCAGGACTTCGCCTCCGTGGTGTTCGACGAGGACTTCGTCCGGAACGCCGAGATCCATGAGCCGAGCGCGGCCGAACGGCTGCGCGAGGCCGAAGCCGCCCGCGCCGCCGTCGCGGGCGGCCGCGCGGCCGACGAGGACCCCTTCGAGGGATACCCGTACGGATGGCCCGACGGCCCGCCGGACGGCTACGGCCCCGACGACCTCCCGTTCGGCTACGACGACGGCCCCTACGGCGGCCCCGGCTACGGCCCGTACGGCGCCTACGGCGGGACCCTGCGGCCCTACCGCGGCCGGTCCCGGTGGCTGCGCCCGGTGGCCTGGGTCCTCGCCGTGGTCATGGGCATCGGAATGGTCGCGCTGGCCTTCATCGCGGTCTACCGTGGTGCCTCGGGTTCCTCCGGAGACCCCGGACGGACCCCGCCCCCCGCGAGCAGGACGCCCCTGACGGAAGTCGGCGGCGGTGACGCGTTTACGCACCCCGCCGTGCGCCAACCCTGAAGGTACGACCTCCTCCCGGAGCAGGGAGACGCGCATGGCCGTGCCACGAGATCCATATGAGCCCACCCCCGACCCCTTCGGCGGGGGCGAGGACGATTTCCGGTCGGACGAATACCGGTCGGTGGTGTTCGACGAGGAGTTCGTCCGGGCTGCGCGCCTCCAGGAGTTCTCCGCCGACGAACGCATGGGCGAACACGCGCGCGCCGTCCGCAGCCGCTCCGTCTGGTCCACCGGTCACAGCCGCGGGCGCGGCCGCACCAGCACCCCCGGCCGGGCCGCCCGCCAGGGCCTGGTGCTGGTCCTGCTGATCGCGCTCGCCTTCGGCGCGGCCGTCTGGATGGGCCTGCGCAACCCCTACGTCGCCGCGCCCGGGAACCGCACCGAGGCGCTGACCAGCACGATCGTCCCGCTGGCCCCGGCCGGTCCGGTGCCCGGCGGCACGCCGGCCGAGTTGTTCGCGCACAGCTCCGCGGCCCAGTACCGGGTCGGTGCGGCCGGGATCACCCTCCCGGCGGTGCGCCGCACCCCGCACTTCACCGACACCCAGGTGGTCGCCGCGCTGAGCATCGCCAAGGACTACCTGGTGCAGTCCTCGCTGGACCCGGACGTGCTCGCCGGGGCCGCCTACCGCCCGGTGCGGATCCTGCTCGACCCCGACCAGCAGGACCAGTTCGACCGCAGCATGACCTCCGAGGGCGGCGACGCGCTGCACGCCGCCACTGGCTGGCTGGTCCGCTTCGATCCGGACACCGCAGTGATGGCCGACTCCCGGGTCCGGGTGAAGGGCACGCTCGCCTTCGACGAGGTCGCCCCCGGGGTGCTCGAAGTGATCTCCGACCACACCTTCGTCTACGCCGTGCGTCCGGCAGCCGCCAGGCAGCCCGCGGCCGGGCACACGGCTGCCGGGCACACAGCCGCCGGGCAGCCCGTGGCCGGGCCGTCGGCCGACGGCGGCGCCTCGCTGTTCACCGTCCGGCGTGAACTGCGCATGCGCTTCGACCGGGACGACCTGGTGGCCCGCCGGACCGAGCTGCTGGCCGCGTACGTGCAGGCCGGGCCGCACGACTGCGCCGTCGAGCCGTACGCCGGCTTCACCCCGCTGCTCGCCGGGGCCGAGGCCACCACGACGGGCCCGCCGGCCACCGACCCGTTCGCCGTCGGCCGCGAACGGCGGGCGGGCGGGCTGTGCGGCGCCCTGGCCGCCCAGAGCCCGGCCGCGAGCCCGAACCAGCAGAGCGGCCCGGCGAGCCCGGCAGACCAGGCAGAACCGGCGGGCCGGACGGGAGCCACCCCGGCCCGTTCCGTCCCGGCCGGCACCGCCTCGTAGCCGGCGCCACCGCCACCGGACCGCCACCGGACCGCTCCCGGCCCGGTGACGGCTGCGGCTTCCGCCGCCGGTCAGTCCTGCTTCCCGCCGTCCCCGTCCCCGGCGCCCTTGCCGTCCCGGCCGGCCCCCGCGAACTTGTCCCGCAGCGAGCCGGCCAGGTCGCCCGCCCCGCCCGCGATGTCGGTGACCAGCTTCATCAGCGGGTCCGAGCTCGTCCGCACCGAGTCCGCGTAGTGCGCGGCGGACTCCCGGAAGGAGTCCCTCACCGAGGCGTCCTTGTCCTCCTCGCGCCGCGGGTAGTGCCCGTCCATGATCCGCTGGAAGTCGCGGCTCTCCGCCCACTTCTTCAGCTCGGCGGCCCGCACCGTGGTGAACGGGTGCGTCCGCGGCAGCATGTTGAGGATCTTCAGCACCGAGTCGCGCAGGTCACCGCCGGCCTCGTACTCCTCGGCCTGCGCCAGGAAGGCGTCCACGTTCATCTCGTGCAGGTGGTTGCCGCCGGCCAGCTTCATCAGGCCGCGCATCGAGGCCCGTACGTCCTGCCCGACCAGCAGTCCGGCCCGGTCCGCCGACAGTTCCGACTTCCGGAACCACTCCCGCAGCGCCGTGACGATCGCCGTCACCGCCACATTGCCCAGCGGAATCCAGGAGACCTTCACCGCCAGGCTGGTCAGGAACAGCAGGATGGTCCGGTACACCGAATGGCCGGACAGCGCGTGGCCCACCTCGTGGCCCACCACCGCCCGCATCTCCTCCTCGTCGAGCAGCTCCACCAGACCGGTGGTGACCACGATGATCGGCTCGTCCAGGCCGATGCACATGGCGTTCGGCCGCGGATCCTGCTGCACGTACATCTGCGGGACCTTCTCCAGGTCCAGGATGTAGCAGGCGTCGCGCAGCATCGCGTGCAGGTGCGCGAACTGGGTCTCGCCCACCCGCACCGAGTCCGAGAGGAAGAGCAGCCGCAGGCTGCGTTCCGGCAGCAGCCCGCTGAGCGCCTTGAACACCGTGTCGAACCCGCTCAGCTTGCGCAGCGCCACCAGTGCCGACCGGTCCGCCGGGTGCTCGTAGGCCCGTGAGGAGATCCCCGGGAACCTCCTGCGGTCGCGTGCGGGCACCTTCTCGAATGCCGTGTCAGCCATTGCGCCTCCCCCTTGATCGGACTGCTCTGCGTTGCGTCTATCCTCTCCAACGCCTGAGTCGGCGTGAGCGTGCCCCAGGCACCCGCATACGATGTGAGCGAAGTCTCGGCCCCGCTCCCCGACCCGATAGGTACCTGCCTGATGAGCCTCTCCACCACCGCCCAGAGCCTGGTTCTCCTCGCCTCGGAGGGGGCGGAGACCCACGGCGGCAACCACGACAGCCTGAACCCGTACCTGACCGGTGGCGGTGCGCTCTTCGTGCTGCTCCTGATGCTGTGGGTCACCACGCGCCTCAACCGCGACCGTTAGTCCGACCGCGGCAGTCGCACCCCGGCTCCGGGCCGGTATGGTCTGCGCTCATGGGAGAGCAGGAAACGCCTACCGGTCCGGTCAAGCGCAGGCTCGGCGTGATGGGCGGGACATTCGACCCGGTCCACCATGGCCACCTGGTGGCCGCCAGTGAGGTGGCCGCGCTCTTCCACCTCGACGAGGTGGTGTTCGTACCGACCGGCCAGCCCTGGCAGAAGTCGGAGCGGGCCGTGTCCCCGGCCGAGGACCGCTACCTGATGACGGTCATCGCCACGGCCTCCAACCCGCAGTTCTCGGTGAGCCGCATCGACATCGACCGCGGCGGCCCGACGTACACCATCGACACCCTGCGGGACCTGCGGCGCCTCAACGACGACGCGGACCTGTTCTTCATCACCGGCGCCGACGCCCTGGCGCAGATCCTCACCTGGCGCGACGCCGAGGAGCTGTTCTCGCTCGCGCACTTCATCGGGGTCACCCGGCCCGGCCACCTGCTCACCGACGACGGCCTGCCCGAGGGCGGCGTATCCCTGGTGGAGGTCCCCGCGCTGGCGATCTCCTCCACCGACTGCCGCGCGCGGGTCGCCGCCGGCGACCCGGTCTGGTACCTGGTCCCCGACGGTGTGGTGCGGTACATCGACAAGCGAGAGCTGTACCGGGGAGCCTAGCTTCCGCACGAGAGGGGCACCGCGGTGAACGACCCACAGGAACCGCAGTTCATCGGCTACGACGAGTACGGTCGGCCGGTGTACCGCCAGGTGCCCGCCGCGCCCCCTCGGCAGTACGGCCAGTACCCGCAGCAGTACCAGCAGCAACCGTACGGCCATGACGCCTACGGGCAGCCGGTCGCCCAGCCCCAGGCGGCGCCCCGGCAGTACCCGCAGCAGCCCGCGCAGCAGTACTACGGGCAGGACGGCTACGGCTACGGCTACGGCGGCGGCTACGACGGCTACGACACCGGGCAGATGCCGCAGGTGCAGCAGATGCCCCCGCAGGCGTACCAGCAGGGCCCGCAGCAGGCCCCGCCGCAGCAGACCGGCCGCCAGTGGATCCCGCAGCAGGCGCCCGACCGGGACCCGGCCGCGGACCCCGGCACGGACCCGGACGACGAGGGCCCCGAGGCCGGCACCGCGCCGGTGCCGGGGCAGCGCCGCCCCGCCCCGGACTACCGGACCGAGCAGTTCGCCTTCCTCGACCAGCCCGACGAGGACAGCGACGACGTCATCGACTGGCTGAAGTTCACCGAGAGCCGCACCGAACGCCGCGAGGAGGCCCGGCGCCGCGGCCGCAACCGGGTGGTCGCCCTGATCATCGTCCTCGCCCTGTTCACGGCGGGCGGCGTCGGCTACCTCTGGTACGCGGGCAAGCTGCCCTTCCTCGGCCGTGACGGCGCCGGTACGGGCACCGCCGCGGAGACCGGACCGCAGAAGCGCGACATGATCGTCGTCCACCTGCACAACACCAAGAAGGGCGGGACCTCCACCGCCCTGCTGGTCGACAACGTGACCGCCAAGAAGGGCGCCACGGTCCTGCTGCCGAACACCATGACCGTGCCCAGGGACGACGGCACCTCGGTCGCCCTGGGCAAGTCGGTCGAGGAGGACGGCCTCGGCGGCACCCGCGAGGCCCTCGACGCCATGCTCGGCACGCACATCGGCGGCACCTGGCGACTGGACACCCCGTACCTGGAGAACCTGGTCCAGGCGGTCGGCGGCATCGAGGTCGACACCGACACCGCCGTCCCCGCCGACGACAAGGCCAAGACGCCCGCCGTGGGCCAGGGCCAGAAGCAGAACCTGACCGGGGCCATGGCCGTCGCCTACGCCACCCACCGCGCCCAGGGCGAGCCGGAGGCCAAGCAGCTGGAGCGGTTCGGCAAGGTCATGTACGCCACCCTGCGCAAGATGCCCAGCGAGGAGCGGTCCGCGGTCCTCACCGTGGAGTCCCTCGGCCAGATCCTCGACCCCTCCCTCACCGACCGGGCGCTGGGCGGATCGCTGGCCCGGCTCGCCGAGCACGCCAAGCTCGGCGCGTACCGCACGGACGTGGTCGCGGTGAAGCAGGACGGCGCCCTGTCCGACGAAGCCGGCCGGACCGTCGTCAAGGAGATCCTCGGCGGCAGCCTGACCGCCCCGCAGGGCGCCTCCGCGGCTCCGCGGGTCGGCCTCAAGGACGCCACCGGCAACGAGACGGCCGCCACGGCGGCCCGGGCCGCGCTGGTCAACGGCGGCTACACGTTCGTGGACGGCGGCAAGGCCGGCCAGAGCCAGGCGGGCACCCAGGTCACCTACCAGGACGACGCCCAGCGCGAGAAGGCGGTCGAGGTCGCCAAGACCCTGGGGCTGCCCGAGACCGCGGTGAAGAAGGCCGCGAGCCCGGTCAACGCGGACGTCGTCGTGGTGCTGGGCAAGGACTACAAAGCCCGGTAGCGGCCGGGCCGCGGGGAAAGGCGTGGGCGGTGTCGGCCGCCCATGAGACCCTTGTAAGGATCTGCCCTCGACCCGAAAGCATGGCTCAGTGACCGCCACGGACCGCTCCATCGAGCTCATCACCACCGCCGCCCAGGCGGCGGCCGACCGGCTCGCGCACGACATCATCGCGTACGACGTCAGCGACGTGCTGTCGATCACCGACGCCTTCCTGCTCGCGTCGGCGCCCAACGACCGCCAGGTCAAGTCCATCGTCGACGAGATCGAGGAGCGGCTCCTCAAGGAGCTGGGCGCCAAGCCGGTGCGCCGTGAGGGCGACCGCGACGCCCGCTGGATCCTGCTCGACTACGTGGACATCGTCGTCCACGTCCAGCACAGCGAGGAGCGCGTCTTCTACGCGCTGGAGCGCCTGTGGAAGGACTGCCCCGAGATCGAGCTCCCCGAGGACGCGAAGCTGACCAAGGGCAAGGCCGAGGAGCACGCCAAGCTGCGTGCGACGCAGGCCGAGGACGACCTGGACGGTGATCTGTTCTGAGCGCGACCAGCACGCAGCCGAGCGCGGCGACGGGCGGCAGCGCCGGGCGTCCAGGCCGCAAGATCGTGCTCTGGCGGCACGGCCAGACCTCGTGGAACCTGGAGCGCCGCTTCCAGGGCTCCACGGACATCGAGCTGACCGAGACCGGCGTGGCCCAGGCCCGCCGCGCCGCCCGGCTGCTGGCCTCGCTGACGCCGGCCGCCATCGTGGCCTCCGACCTCAAGCGGGCGGCCGCGACGGCCGCGGAGCTCGCCGCCGTCACCGGCCTGCCCGTCGCGCACGACGCGGCGCTGCGGGAGACGTACGCCGGCGAGTGGCAGGGTCTGACGCACGAGGAGATCGTGGCGAAGTACGGCGAGCAGTACGCGGCGTGGAAGCGCGGCGAGCCGGTACGGCGCGGCGGCGGCGAGCTGGAGACCGAGGTCGCCGACCGGGCCGCCCCCGTGGTCCTGGACCACGCGGACCGGCTCGACGGGAACGGCACCCTGGTCGTGGTCAGCCACGGCGGCACCATCCGCACCACCATCGGCCGGCTGCTCGGTCTCGACCCGTCTTCCTGGGAGAGCCTCGGCGGGCTGTCCAACTGCTGCTGGTCCGTGCTGGGCGAGGGCGCGCGCGGCTGGCGGCTGCTGGAGCACAACGCCGGCACGCTGCCGGAGCCGGTGCTCGGCGACGACGACTGACGGGCGCCGGGGAGTGGATTTCACTTTCCGGCTGGTCACAGGCTATGGTTCTTCTTGTCCGCAGGGAACACCGCAGAAAACAGCGGGGGAACGGCGGAGAGCAAGGGGCTATAGCTCAGTTGGTAGAGCGCCTGCATGGCATGCAGGAGGTCAGGAGTTCAATTCTCCTTAGCTCCACAGCGGTAAGGATCCCATCCCCGGCAGGGGGTGGGATTCTTCGCGTTTGTTCCGTGCTGCACGTCCGACCGGCCGCATGGCAGAATCGGACGGCCGGAGGGGGAGACGACGGCCCGGCCGGCTCTGAACGGGAGGGAGTCGCTCACGGATGGGTGCACACCGGCGGCGGTGCGACTGGTGCGACAACGGCACGCCGATCGTGCGGGACATGGACCCGGTCAATCCCGACTACCAGTACTGGTGCGAGGAATGCGCGCGGGCGCTGATCATAAAAGGCGACCCCATCGAGACCTACCGGGAGCTGGAGGGGGAGCCGATCTACGGCCGCCTCCTCGACGAGCACTGCACGCTGAAGCGCTTCTACCAGTTCGCCCGGGCGTGAGCTTCCACCTAAATCGGACCAAATCAGACATCACCGAAACCGATTTTTGGTCCGGGGCCATGACCGTGTAGTGTTCTGGATGTCGCCAGGGGGAACCGGCAAGGGAAACCGAGCAGGGGCCCGGCGGCAAGAAGCAAGGGGCTATAGCTCAGTTGGTAGAGCGCCTGCATGGCATGCAGGAGGTCAGGAGTTCAATTCTCCTTAGCTCCACAGTGAGGAAGCGGGCCACCCGGATCGGGTGGCCCGCTTCTCGTTGTGTGGTCGCCCGAGCGGCGGCTGAGGCCGCTGCGGTACCCTGACGCCATGCGTGCCGTACGCCTTCTGCTTACCGAGCCGCGCTGAGCAGCCTCGACCTGCTGGTCCACGGGATCACGGTCGAACTCGGCGCGGCGTCCCCTCCTGTGCGAGGGGTTTTTTCGTTTGGGCAGGCAGAGACGGCAGAGACGATCGATGGAGCTTGTAGGAATCATGAGCGAGACGAACACCCCGGCCCCCGAGGCGGCCGAGGCGCACCGTTACACGGCCGCCCTGGCCGCCGACATCGAGGCACGCTGGCAGGACGTATGGGACGCGGAGGGCACCTACGAGGCGCCCAACCCGACCGGTGACCTGGCCGGCGACCCGGCCCTGGCCGCACGGCCCAAGAAGTTCATCATGGACATGTTCCCGTACCCCTCCGGTGCGGGACTGCACGTCGGTCACCCGCTGGGGTACATCGCCACCGACGTGTTCGCCCGCCACCAGCGGATGACCGGCCACAACGTCCTGCACACCCTGGGCTTCGACGCCTTCGGCCTGCCCGCCGAGCAGTACGCCGTGCAGACCGGCACCCACCCGCGCGTGTCGACCGAGGCGAACATCGAGAACATGAAGGTCCAGCTGCGCCGGCTGGGCCTGGGCCACGACCGGCGCCGCTCGTTCGCCACGATCGACCCGGACTACTACAAGTGGACCCAGTGGATCTTCCTGCAGATCTACAACTCCTGGTACGACACCGAGGCGAAGAAGGCCCGCCCGATCGCCGAGCTGGTCGCCGCCTTCGAGGACGGCTCCCGTGAGGTCCCCGGCGGCCGCGCCTGGGCCGGCCTGACGGCCGCCGAGCGGGGCGACGTACTGAACGAGTACCGGCTGGCGTACGCCTCCGACGCGCCCGTGAACTGGTGCCCCGGGCTGGGCACCGTCCTGGCCAACGAGGAGGTCACCGCCGACGGCCGCTCCGAGCGCGGCAACTTCCCGGTCTTCAAGGCCAAGCTGAGCCAGTGGAACATGCGCATCACCGCGTACGCCGACCGGCTGCTGGACGACCTGGAGGCGCTGGACTGGCCCGAGGCCATCAAGCTGCAGCAGCGCAACTGGATCGGCCGCTCCGAGGGCGCCCGCGTCGACTTCGCCCTGGGCGACGAGGCCGTCACCGTCTTCACCACCCGTCCGGACACCCTGTTCGGCGCCACCTACATGGTGCTGGCGCCGGAGCACCCGCTGGTGGAGAAGTTCATCCCGGCCGCCTGGCCGGAGGGCACCCACGAGGTCTGGACGGGCGGCCACGCCACCCCGGCCGAGGCCGTCGCGGCCTACCGCGCCTTCTCCGCCGCCAAGTCCGACGTCGAGCGGCAGGCCGACGCCAAGGAGAAGACCGGCGTCTTCACCGGCGAGTACGCGGTCAACCCGGTCAGCGGCGACAAGGTCCCCGTCTTCATCGCCGACTACGTGCTGATGGGCTACGGCACCGGCGCGATCATGGCGGTTCCGGCGCACGACAGCCGTGACTTCGAGTTCGCGCGCGCCTTCGAGCTGCCGATGCGCTGCGTGGTGCAGCCCTCCGACGACCGCGGCACCGACCCGGCGGCCTGGGGCGACGCCTTCGTCTCCTACGACGCGAAGCTGGTGAACTCCACCGGCGCCGGCGTCTCCCTGGACGGCCTGGGCGTCGTCGAGGCCAAGGCCGCCATCACCTCCTGGCTGGAGGAGCGGGGCATCGGCGAGGGCACGGTCAACTTCCGGCTGCGCGACTGGCTGTTCAGCCGCCAGCGCTACTGGGGCGAGCCCTTCCCGATCGTCTACGACGAGGACGGCGTCGCCCACCCGCTGCCCGAATCGATGCTGCCGCTGGAGCTGCCGGAGGTCGACGACTACTCCCCGCGCACCTTCGAGCCGGACGACGCGGGCTCCAAGCCGGAGACCCCGCTGTCGCGGCGCGAGGACTGGGTGAACGTCGAGCTGGACCTGGGCGACGGACGCGGCGTCCGCTCGTACCGCCGCGAGACCAACACCATGCCCAACTGGGCCGGTTCCTGCTGGTACGAGCTGCGCTACCTGGACCCGCACAACTCCGAGCAGCTGGTGGACCCGGCCATCGAGCAGTACTGGATGGGTCCGCGCGAGGGCGCGCCGCACGGCGGCGTCGACCTGTACGTGGGCGGTGCCGAGCACGCGGTGCTGCACCTGCTGTACGCGCGATTCTGGTCGAAGGTGCTGTTCGACCTGGGCCACGTCTCCTCCGCGGAGCCGTTCCACAAGCTGTTCAACCAGGGCATGATCCAGGCGTACGCGTACACGGACTCCCGTGGCGTCTACGTGCCGGCGGCCGAGGTCGAGGAGCGCGACGGCGGCTACTTCTACCAGGGCGAGCCGGTCAAGCGTGAGCACGGCAAGATGGGCAAGTCCCTGAAGAACGCCGTCACGCCCGACGAGATCTGCACCGAGTACGGCGCCGACACGCTGCGCCTGTACGAGATGGCGATGGGCCCGCTGGACGTCTCCCGGCCGTGGGACACCCGCGCGGTGGTCGGCCAGTACCGGCTGCTGCAGCGTCTGTGGCGCAACATCGTCGACGAGGAGACGGGCGCCGTCACGGTCGTGGACGGCGAGCCGGACGAGGCCACCCTGCGCGCCCTGCAC
The DNA here is from genome assembly GCF_056436025.1 of Streptomyces sp. NPDC043853. NCBI lineage: Bacteria > Bacillati > Actinomycetota > Actinomycetes > Kitasatosporales > Streptomycetaceae > Streptomyces > Streptomyces sp. NPDC043853. The sequence goes on along the minus strand of NZ_JBWKDJ010000002.1, from coordinate 631,906 downwards.
AAGGCGATCGACGGGGCCGGCGGCGACCTGGCCGGGCTGCGCTTCAACACGGCGATCGCCAAGATCACCGAGCTGAACAACTTCCTGACCAAGGCGGGCAAGCCGCTGGAGCGGTCCGTGGCGGAGCGCCTGGTCCTGCTGGTGGCCCCGCTGGCCCCGCACATCGCCGAGGAGCTGTGGCACCGGCTGGGCCACACCGACTCCGTCGTCCACCGGGACTTCCCGGTGGCCGACCCGGCGTACGTGGTCGACGAGGCCGTCACCTGCGTCGTGCAGATCAAGGGCAAGGTCAAGGCCCGCCTGGAGGTCCCGCCGGCCATCGCCGACGCCGATCTGGAGAAGCTGGCGCTGGCCGACGAGGCGGTCGTGGCGGCACTGGGCGGGGCGGAGATCCGCAAGGTGATCGTCCGCGCCCCCAAGCTGGTGAACATCGTCATCTGACCCGCCTACCTGACACAGGCGCCGGGGGTTTTCCCTTACGGGCAGGTTGGGGGTTCCAAGGGAACCCCTGGCCTGCCCGTGGCGTTTACGGTGGAGGTGAGCGAGCACTCGACCAAGCGAGGACTCGACCAGGGGAAGGGGCCGACATGGAGGCCGCGTTGATCATCTTCGCGCTGATGCTGCTGGCCTTCGTCGGCCTCGGCGCGTACGCCACGGTCAAGGTGGTCGGGGCGGCGAAGCGGGGGGTGGAGCGGACGGTCACCCAGGCCCGGCGGACGGTCGAGGACACCACGCTGCGGGCCAAGAGCCTCGGCCAGGTGGGCGTCGCCGGGGCACTGGCGCAGCTGAGGCTGGACCTGCGGACCTCGATGCGCGCCACCCAGCAGGCTCTGCAGGAGGGTGCGCGCACGGATGCGTCCCTGCAGGAGTCCCTGTCCCTCTTCGAACAGCTGAGCCGGCACGGCCGTGAGCTGGACGAGGAGCTGAAGCGGCTGGAGACGGAGCCGGACAAGGCCCGGCTCCAGGGCATGCTGCCGGAACTGCGCGAGCGCACCCAGCGCATCACCCGGTCCGCTGACTCCCTGCGCTGGGCGGCCCACGACCGCGCCCGACGCCTTTCCGAGGACGACCTGTCGGTCCTCTCGGACCGCATCGGGATGGAGTCGGACGCCCTTCGCGACTGGTCCCGCCCGTCCACCCCGGACGACGACCTCGCCGCCGCCCTCGCGGACGAACAGGACCGCGCGTCCGCGACCCCGCCCACCGAGGCAACCCCGCCGCGGCCGTCGGCCGAGTCCCGCTCCGCCCTCCCGCCGTCCGCCCCGCGGCCGCAGTACCCCTGGCAGAAGAGCCCGCGCCCGGAGGCGACGACCTGACGTTGCGGTACCTCCCCAGCGGAGCTGCCGGGGGCGCGGGGAGCTGCGCGACCCACCCCCGCAGGCCCCGCAGGCCCCGCAGGCGAAGGGAGGGGTCCGGAGAGGTCCGGAGGGGTCCGCGGCGGAGCCCCGGTTTCGGGAAAGGGCGGGTAGGGGAACAGCTCCGCGCAGCGGCCCCAGGCAGCCCCGGGCCGGCCGCCGGGCGAAAAGCGGAAGCCGCAGTCCGCCCCCTTGCTGCCGCCGCACCCCCACTAGGGGTAACCTCCGCCTCATGTCCCGCCATGTCGCGATCGTCACCGATTCCACGGCCTACCTGCCCCATCAGGCAATGGCGCGGCACGGGATCACCTCCGTCCCGCTCACCGTGGTCCTCGGCGGCGAGGCCCTCGTCGAGGGCACCGAGATCTCCGCCCGCAGCCTGGCCCTCGCCCTGCAGAAGCGCCGCTCCGTCACCACCTCCCGCCCCAGCCCGGAGGACTTCGTACGCGCCTACCGGGCCGCCGCCGACGCCGGTGCGACCGGAATCGTCAGCCTGCACCTCTCCGCCGAGTTCTCCGGCACCTACGACGCCGCGGTGGTCGCCGCCCGGACCGCCCCCGTCCCGGTCCGGGTCGTCGACACGGGCATGGTCGCGATGGCCCTCGGTTTCTGCGCCCTGGCCGCCGCGGAGACGGCCGAGGCGGGCGGCTCGGCCGACGAGGCGGTGGCCGCCGCGGAGAAGCGCGCCTCGGGAATGTCCGCGTTCTTCTACGTCGACACGCTCGACTACCTGCGCCGGGGAGGCCGCATCGGCGCGGCCCAGGCCCTGCTCGGCTCCGCGCTCGCCGTGAAACCCCTCCTCCAGCTGGACGGCGGCCGCATCGAGATGCTGGAGAAGGTGCGGACCGCGTCCAAGGCCATCGCCCGGCTCGAAGACCTCGCCGTGGAACGCGCGGGGACGGGCGACGTGGACATCGCCGTGCATCACCTGGCTGCCCCGGAGCGGGCGGAGAAGCTGGCGGAGAGGCTCCGGGAACGCGTACCGGGCCTGGCCGAACTGCACGTCAGCGAGGTGGGCGCGGTGATCGGCGCGCACACCGGACCGGGGCTGCTGGCCGCCGTCATCTCGCCGCGCTGATCACCCCGGAGGGTGAGCCGGTTATCCACAACGACCCGGCAATCCACAGGAATCGAAGGTTCCGAACGGGATTCCGGCTGCGTTCCTACCGTCATGGCATGACACCGGAAACGCAGCCCACGCCCATGACTCCGCCCACGACTCCGCCCACGACTCCGCCCGCGACTTCGCACTCGATCCCGCCCACGCCGCAGTCCTCCATGCAGCCCTCCCCGGGGCGAACCGCGACAGCGACGGCATCCCGGGACACCCCCGGCTCCTCCGCCCCGGGCGCGGGCGGTCCCGGCAGCGGCCCCGGCCGCACGGCCGCCTCGGACAGCCGGTTCCGCAGCCGCCGGATCCGCCGGCGTCGCCGTCGGCACCTGCCCATCGACCACGACGCGTTGCGCCGCCGTGCCGAAGCCCTGCTGACCGGCCCCCCGGCCGCGATCCCGCCTCCGCCCCCGTCCCCGTCCCCGTCCCCGTCTCCGCAGATCACCCGAGCGGCTCCGGCCGCCGCCCCGGCTCCGGTCGCCGATCCGGCACCGGCGGCCGGGCCGGCACCGGACGGGCTGAGCCCGGCTGCCGCGCGGCGGCTCGCGGTGCGGGAGCGGCTGCCGCTGTGGCTGCAGGCCAGGTGCGGGCTGGAGCCGCGCTCGCTCGCCGCCGTGACGGTCGTGCTCGTGGCCGGACTCGGTTTCGCGGCGCAGCAGTACTGGTCGGCCCGTCCGGAGCCGGTGACCGCCACGGTGACCGCTCCGGTCCCGGTGGCCGCCCGGACACCCCTGGCCTCCGCTTCGGCCGGTCCCCGGGTGGTCGTCGACGTAGGAGGGAAGGTCCGCGCACCGGGAGTGCTGCGACTTCCGGCCGGCTCGCGGGTGGCGGACGCCCTGGCTGCCGCCGGGGGAGTACGGCCGGGCACGGACACCAGCGGACTGAACCGCGCCCGGGTCCTGGTCGACGGCGAGCAGGTGCTCGTCGGCGCCCCCGCCTCGCCGGGCCCGCCGGTCTCCCCGTCCGGCAGCGAGGTCCCGGGCGCTCCGCTCAGCCTCGGCACGGCCACCGTCGACCAGCTCGACGGGCTGCCGGGAGTCGGTCCGGTGCTCGCCCGGCACATCGTCGACTTCCGCACCGTGCGCGGCGGCTTCCGCTCCGTCGAGGACCTGCGCCAGGTCAACGGAATCGGGGAGCGCCGGTTCGCGGACCTGCGGACCCTGGTGCGGCCGTGAACGGCCCCACCACATCCCCCGGCACGGCCGGACAGGACTCCGGGAGTCCCGGTCGCGCCGGCTGCGGTGGCGGGGACCCTCGCAGCGAGGCGCCTGAGGAGCGCCGTCCGCTCGATCTGCGGCTCGCCGTCATGGCCGCGGCAGCGTGGGCAGCCGCAGCGGTCGCGCTGGGTGTCCCGGGGCAGTGGACGGCCGTCGGGGCCGGGCTGGCGAGCGGCGCGGCCGGGGCGTTGTTACTGGCCGGGCGGCGGCGGGCAGGACCCCGTCCGACGGGACCGCGACCGGTGGCGGGATCAGGGCCGGTGGCGGGACGGGGGCCGGCCGGGTCACGGTGGGCCGTGCCCACGGCGGTGGGTACGGCCGTGGCCGCCGCGCTCCTCGGGGCGGCTGCCGGGGCGGGCGCGGCCGGCCTGGCCAGGGCGGAGGCGCGGACCGGTCCGGTGCCCGGTCTGGCCGGCGCGTACGCGCGGGTCGAGGCGCAGCTGACCGTTGCCGCCGACCCCCGCCGGAGCAGAGCGGGGCCGCCCGGGGTCGTACTGGACGCCGTACTGACCGAGGTGATCGGCCCGGACGGGCACGGCAGCCGAGTGCGGACTCCGGTCGTGGTGCTCGCCCGGCACGAGGGGTGGGCCCGGCTGCTGCCGTCCACACGGGTCGTGGTGTCCGGGCGGCTCGCGCCGGCCGACGGTGCGGGGCCGGCCGTGGCCGTGCTCCGGGTGCCGGGCGACAGCCCGCCCCGTCCGGTCGGCGGCCCGGACACCGCGCAGCGGTTCGCGGGTGCGCTGCGGTCAGGGCTGCGGGAGGCCACCGAGGGGCTGCCCGCGGACGCCCGGGCGCTGTTGCCCGGACTGGTCGTCGGGGACACCTCGCGGGTGTCGGCCGACCTCCACGACGCGTTCCGCGCCACCGACCTGCTGCACCTGCTCGCCGTGTCCGGCTCCAACCTCACCGTCGTCCTGTTCCTGCTGATCGGACCGGCCGGCAGCGCCCAGCACGCCGAGCGGCGCGGTCTGGCGCCCCGGATCGGCCTCTCCCTGCGGGGCACCGCCCTGGCCGGGGCGGCGCTGACCCTCGCGTTCGTCGTGGTCTGCCGGCCCGAGCCGAGTGTCCTGCGGGCCGCGGCCTGCGGGGCCGTCACCCTGCTGGCGATCGGCACCGGCAGGCGCAGGTCCCTGATCCCCGCGCTCGCCGCGGCCGTGCTGCTCCTCCTGCTCTACGACCCGTGGCTGGCCCGGAGCCCCGGGTTCCTGCTGTCGGTCCTGGCCACCGGGGCCCTGCTGACACTGGCCCCGCGCTGGAGCGCGGCCCTGCAGCGGCGCGGGCTGCGGCCCCGGTTCGCGGAGGCGGTCGCGGCGGCCGCCGCCGCGCAGGCGGTGTGCGGGCCGGTGGTGGCGGTGCTCTCCGAGCGGGTCAGCCTGGTCGCCGTACCGTGCAACCTGCTCGCGGAGCCGGCCGCGGGCCCGGCCACGGTGCTCGGGTTCGCCACGCTGGCCGTGGCGCCGGTGTGGATGCCGGCCGCGGAAGTCCTGGCCCGCTGTGCCGGGCTGCCCGCCGGATGGATCGCCGGGGTGGCGAGGACCGGTGCCGCCCTGCCCGGCGCGGAGTCGGCCCTGCCGGGCGGCTGGGCGGGCGGGCTGCTGGTGGCCGCCGCCACCGTGACGGCCGTCCTGTTCGCGGGGCGCGTCCTGCGGGCCCGGTGGATGTGCGCCGCCGTGGCCCTGGTCCTGCTCGTGGCGGTGCTCCGGCCGCCCCCGCTGATCCGGACGCTGACCGGGTGGCCGCCGCCGGGCTGGCGTTACGTCCAGTGCGCAGTCGGGCAGGGCGACCTCGGCGTCCTGGCCGTGGGGCCGGACTCGGCGGTCGTGGTGGACGCCGGACCGGACCCCGCCCCCGCGGACCGTTGCCTGCACGCCCTCGGTGTGAAACGCGTCCCACTCCTGCTGCTGACGCACTTCCACGCGGACCACGTCGGCGGCCTGCGAGGGGTGTTGCGGGGGCGGTCCGTGGGGCTGATCCAGACCACCGTCCTGGAGGAGCCACCGGCCCGGGCCCGGTGGGTCCGGCAGATCGCGGGGACCGCGCGGATCCCCGTCCTGCCGGCCCTGGCGGGGGAGCGGCGGAGGGCCGGGCCGGTGGACTGGCAGGTGCTCTGGCCCCCGGCGGCCGGAGCCGCCCCGGACGGCCCCAACGACGCCAGTGTGGCCCTGCTGGTCCGCACCGAGGGCCTGACCCTGCTCCTGCTGGGCGACCTCGAACCACCCTCCCAGCGGGCCTTGCTGACGAACCATCCGGGGCTCGGGCGGGTCGACGTGCTCAAGGTCGCCCACCACGGCTCCGCCCACCAGGACCCGGCCCTCCACGAGCGGGTCCGGCCGCGGATCGCACTGGTCCCCGTCGGGGAGGAGAACCGCTACGGGCATCCGTCGCCGCACACCCTGGACCGGCTGGCGGAGACCGGGGCGGCGGTCCTGCGGACCGACACCGACGGCTCCGTGGCCGTCACCGGTTCCGGACCGGGAGCACGGGCGTTCCCGGCGGGGCGCAGGCGCCCGCACCGGGCGCGGCGGAGGCGCGCCGGGCCGAAAGCGTTCTGTTTGCCCGCGCCCCTCCGTCATGATCGAATGCGTCTTCGCAAGCGGGGAGTACGTTTACACAGCACGGGGGTGCATCACCATGTTCGCTCGCCGACGGGGGTCGGAGACGGCGGGAAACGCCAGTCGGTCCACATCCGCGACACTGACCCTGCCGCCCGCGGCGGGTCTCCTGTCCTGCCGTGTCCTCGACACGGTGCACCAGCCGGTACGGCAGGCCCGGTTCGAGGTCACGGACCCGATCGGCCGCCGGATCGTCACCGGCGAGACCGATCCGTACGGCGGTTTCACCGCGCTCGTCCCGGAGGGCGAGTACCGGATGTCCGTGACCGCCGAGGGCTACGCGGCCTTCCACGGCGCGACCCTGGTCGGCGGCGGGGCCCAGCCGGGAGTTGCGGAGATCGTCCTGGAGCCCGTGGAGCCGCCGCTGCTGCCGCAGCCGGGGCACTGGGAGCTCGATCCGGGTCACTCCTCCATCGCCTTCACGGCCCGTCACATCGGGTTCGCCCGGATCCGCGGCCGGTTCAACACGCTCGCGGGAGCGGTCCGGATAGCCGAGCGCATGGAGGACTCCTCCATGCACGTGATCATCGATGCGGCGAGCATCGACACCGGTGTGCGGCTGCGCGACGACCACCTGCGTTCGGCGGACTTCCTGGACGCGGCCCGCTACCCGACGGTCGAGTTCTACAGCGAGCGGTTCATCCACCGCAGCGGCAGCAAGTGGGCCGTCGCCGGAGCCCTCACCCTGCACGGCACCAGCCGCTCGGTCACCCTGGACACCCAGTACCTGGGCCTGGGAACGGGCCTGGAGGGCGAGACCCGCGCGGCCTGCCGGGCCACCGCGGAACTGCACCGCGAGGACTTCGCCATCGACTGGCAGTCGATCCTTGCCCAGGGCGTCGCGGCGATCGGGTCGAGCATCGAGGTCGAACTGGACGTGCAGATCGTCCGCAAGGCCTGACACGTCTCCCTCGGGGGCTCTTCTCCGGTGCACCGGCCCGTTCCCGGCTCATGCCGGGGGCGGGCCGTCGGCGTTTTCCGGGAGCGAGGCAACGGTCGGGGAGGCTCGTGGACTCCGAAGAGTAGGAGGTGGAGAGCATGGGGGGTCGCAAGCAGGCGATGGACGAAGAGTTCCATGCCTTTATGACGAGCAGGTGGCCGCGGCTGATGCGGACGGCGTACCTGCTGACCGGAGAGCAGCACGCGGCGGAGGACCTGGTCCAGTCGTCCATGGAGAAGGTGTACGCGTCGTGGCGCCGGGTCCGCCAGGCGGACGATCCGGACGCGTACGTACGGCGGGTGGTGACCAACACGCACGCGCGGCGGTTCCGGCGGCGACTCAGAGAGGATCTGGCGCCACCGGGCGAGGGCGGGCCGGTGCGGGAACTGATCGACCGGCCCGTCCCGGGCGACCGGATGGCACAGGCCGACGACCGCGCCGCGCTGCTGCGCGGACTGGCCGAACTGCCGCTGCGGCAGCGACAGGCGGTGGTGCTGCGGTACTGGGAGGACCTGAGCGAGACACAGTCGGCCGAGGCCATGGGCTGCTCGGTGGGCACGGTGAAGAGCAACGCGGCCAAGGGGATCGCCAAGCTGCGGGCCATACGCACGCTGGTGGCGGTGGTCGACCGATGAGCGGGGGAGACGGGAGCCCGATGGAGACGACGACCGGTGCGCACGACGAGGTGGCCGCGCGGCTGGCCCTGGCCGCGGATGGTGTGGCGGTGGGACCCGCCCCGGTGGATGCGGTGATGCGGGGCGGCCGCCGGCGCCGCACCCGGAGATCGGTGCTGACGGGCGCGCTGGCCTTGGCGGTGCTTGTCCCGTTGGGCGGTGTGGTGGTGTCGACGGTGAAGGAGGACCCGTCCGACCGGGTGGTCCAGACGCCGACACAGACGCGCGAGCCGAAACCGTACGACGGCGACGAGACCGTCTCGACGGACCTGGGCACGCTCGAGATGGACGGCAAGGTCTTCCGCGCGAAGGCCGTGGTGTCGCGCAAACCGCCGAGCTACCTCGACCGGCCGGAAAATCCTGCCTCGTGGTACGGGCCGGTCGGACCCGGTCCGTGGCCGTGGACCTACGTCGACTTCGACGGGCCGAGCGACGAACCGGAGATCTTCTCCTTCTTCCCCTTCGACGACGAAGGACAGATGATCAAAGTCCGGACCAGTCCCACCGCGTTCAAGGGCCCTGACGGGTACTTCAAGGGGTCGCACGTACTGACGACGGGGCAGGTAGCACCGGAGGTGCAGCGCGTGGTGATCACATGGAAGGACGGGTCTACCAGCGAGCCGAAGCTGCACTCCGTCGCACGGTCCGACCGCCGGATTATGATCGCCTTGTCGAAGCCGTTCCTGCTTCCCGACCGGGTGGACGGGTACGACGCCGGCGGGAGGAAGTTGACTTGGCCGGACGGGGTCGGCACACGCTGAATCGGGCCCACCGAGTCGGCGGCCGACCGGTGAGAGAGAGGCCTACGGGGCCTCCAGCCAGCCCTCGTGTTCGTCGGCGAGGGCGTCCAGGGCCTGCGGGTCGTAGCGGCCGTCCGGGTCCTCGACCACGACCAGCCACTGGGCGTCCTCGGCGTCGTCCTCGCCGGCCAGCGCGTCCCGCACCAACTGCGGTTCCTCGGCGAGGCCGAAGCGGTCGGTGAGCTCGTCGGCCACTTCCTCGGCGGCGTCGCGGTCGGGCAGGACCAGTACATGTCGCAGGTTCACGGCACCATTCTCGGGCACGCGGGGGAGTGTCGGTCCGCCGTGGGATGCTGGAGCCGATGGCCACCAGGAAGAACCCCACCGATGATCCGCTCGCCCCGCTCACCCTCGCGGTGGGGCAGGAGGAGCTGCTGCTCGACCGTGCCGTACGGGAGGTCGTGACCGCGGCCCGTGCCGCGGACCCCGATACCGATGTACGCGATCTGACCCCGGACCAGCTGCAGCCCGGCACGCTCGCCGAGCTGACCAGTCCGTCGCTCTTCGCGGAGCGCAAGGTCGTGGTCGTCCGCAACGCGCAGGACCTGTCCGCGGACACGATCAAGGACGTGAAGGCGTACCTCGGCGCACCGGCCGAGGAGATCATCCTCGTGCTGCTGCACGCCGGCGCGGCCAAGGGCAAGGCCCTGCTGGACGCGGCCCGCAAGGCGGGTGCGCGGGAGGTGGCCTGCCCGAAGATGACGAAGGCGGGCGACCGCCTGGCGTTCGTCCGGGGCGAGTTCCGTACGCTCGGCCGCTCGGCCACCCCGGAGGCGTGCCAGACGCTCGTCGACGCGATCGGCAGCGACCTGCGCGAGCTGGCGAGCGCCGCCGCGCAGCTCTGCGCGGACGTCGAGGGCACCATCGACGAGGCCGTCGTCGGCCGCTACTACACCGGGCGCGCCGAGGCCTCCAGCTTCGAGGTCGCCGACCGGGCGGTCGAGGGCCGGGCCGCCGAAGCGCTGGAGGCGCTGCGCTGGTCGCTGGGCACCGGTGTCGCCCCCGTGCTGATCACCAGCGCACTGGCCCAGGCGGTCCGCGCCATCGGCAAACTGGCCTCCGCCCCGCGCGGGGCGCGCCCCGGCGACCTCGCCCGGGACCTAGGCATGCCCCCCTGGAAGATCGACCGGGTCCGCCAGCAGATGCGCGGCTGGTCGGCGGACGGCGTCTCCGACGCCCTGCGCGCGATCGCCGAGGCCGACGCGGGCGTCAAGGGCGCCGGCCTGGACCCCGAGTACGCCCTGGAGAAGGCGGTGGTGGCCGTCGCCCGCGCCGCCCGCCCCCGCCGTGCCGCGTCCTGACCCAAGACTCCGGCCCGTCGGCAGAGGCGCCCTCCCGCGCCCAAAGTGCCTCCGGTCGTCGCAGCCTGGTGCCAGGGGCTGGAGGACGCGGCGGGCGTGGTGGACGTGGTGGGCGGTACGAACGCTGCGGAAGTGGTGGGCGGCCCGAAGGTGGCGGAGGTGTCCGCGGGCAGGTTCTCGGCCAGGGTCCCGCTCTGCAACGGCGTCACCCTGCGACACGGCCCTGTGTCGGTGGGTGCGGCATTGGCTCCGCCGGTCAGGGCGGACTGCGGTGCGAGCAAGGCGGACGATTCCTCCGGCGACCAGACCGTCGGCGAAGGATCGGCAGCACCTCGTTTTCCCACTGATCGGTTGATCGGATGCCGTTCCAGGCGGAATCGCCGTCCGTCGTGGGGGGGCGAAGAGACGTCGGCCGTCGGGGGTGCGGTCGTCTCCTGGGGCGGCACCGTGTCGCCGGCAACGGCATCGGTGCCCCGCGCCCGCGCGCCGACCGCCCCGCACCAGCCCCTGATGCATGACGAAGGCCCCGGCCGCCGCCCTGGGGAGGGCGGAGGCCGGGGCCTTCGTTACATCCGGTGCGCCGCACCCGCGTGGCGAACGCAGGCCGCGTGCGGCGCTGGGTGCCGGTCAGGAGCGGATGAGAGGGCCCGCTGGGTCCCTTCCGGCGATCACATCGAAGTGCTCAGGCTCAGAGAGCGGCAACCTTGGAGGCCAGCGCCGACTTCTTGTTGGCGGCGGCGTTCTTGTGGATGACACCCTTGGAGACAGCCTTGTCCAGCTTCCGCGACGCGGCACGGGCGGCAGCGGTGGCCTTCTCGGCGTCACCGGCGGCGACGGCCTCGTTGGCCTTGCGGATGAAGGTACGGAGCTCGGACTTGACCGACTTGTTGCGCAGGCGCGCCTTCTCGTTGGTCTTGTTCCGCTTGATCTGGGACTTGATGTTCGCCACGAAAGAGCCTTTTCAGGTTCAGAGTTTGATCTTCGGATTGCGTCCGACTAGCTGAGAGGGCATGTCAGACACAGCTGGCCACGTTACCAGGAGCCCATTGGACGGCCCAAACCGAGCACACTGGCGCAGGCATGGGACGATGGTGGCCTGCGTAACGTTCCGACCTAAGACCCGAGAATCAGGACACTGCGTGCCCGCCATCCCCAGCCACGTGCCCGAGCCGAGCCGTACCGACCCGGCGCTGATCCGCAATTTCTGCATCATCGCGCACATCGACCACGGCAAGTCGACCCTCGCCGACCGGATGCTCCAGCTCACCGGCGTCGTCGACCAGCGGCAGATGCGCGCCCAGTACCTCGACCGTATGGACATCGAGCGTGAGCGCGGCATCACGATCAAGTCGCAGGCGGTCCGTCTGCCCTGGGCGCCCACCGCGGGCGAGGGCCAGGGCAAGACCCACATCCTGAACATGATCGACACCCCCGGGCACGTCGACTTCACCTACGAGGTCTCCCGGTCCCTCGCCGCGTGCGAGGGCACCATCCTCCTGGTGGACGCGGCCCAGGGCATCGAGGCCCAGACCCTCGCCAACCTGTACCTGGCGATGGAGAACGACCTCGCGATCGTCCCGGTCCTCAACAAGATCGACCTGCCGGCGGCCCAGCCGGAGAAGTTCGCCGAGGAGCTGGCGAACCTGGTCGGCTGCGACCCGGACGACGTCCTGCGGGTCTCGGCGAAGACGGGTCTCGGCGTGGACGCGCTGCTCGACCGCGTGGTCGAGACCGTCCCGGCCCCGGTCGGCGTCAAGGACGCCCCCGCCCGGGCGATGATCTTCGACTCGGTCTACGACTCGTACCGCGGTGTGGTCACGTACGTCCGTGTGGTCGACGGCACGCTCAGCAAGCGCGAGCGCATCCGGATGATGTCCACCGGCGCCACGCACGAGCTGCTGGAGATCGGCACCAACTCGCCCGAGATGCTGCCGGCCGACGGCCTCTCCGTGGGTGAGGTGGGCTACCTGATCACCGGAGTGAAGGACGTCCGCCAGTCCAAGGTCGGCGACACCATCACCCAGCAGGTGGGTGGCGCCACCGAGTCCCTCGGCGGCTACAAGGACCCGAAGCCGATGGTCTTCTCGGGCCTGTACCCGCTCGACGGCTCGGACTACCCGGAGCTGCGCGAGGCCCTGGACAAGCTCCAGCTCAACGACGCCGCGCTCGTCTACGAGCCGGAGACCTCGGCGGCGCTCGGCTTCGGCTTCCGCGTCGGCTTCCTCGGCCTGCTCCACCTGGACGTGGTCCGCGAGCGCCTGGAGCGCGAGTTCGGCCTCGACCTGATCGCCACCGCGCCCAACGTGGTCTACCGCGTGGTCCTGGAGGACAAGAGCGAGATCACGGTCACCAACCCGAGCGAGTTCCCCGAGGGCAAGATCTCCGAGGTGTACGAGCCGGTCGTGCGCGCCACGGTCCTCGCGCCCACCGAGTTCATCGGCTCGATCATGGAGCTGTGCCAGAACCGGCGCGGCACCCTGCTCGGCATGGACTACCTCTCCGAGGACCGGGTCGAGATCCGCTACACCCTCCCGCTCGCCGAGATCGTCTTCGACTTCTTCGACCAGCTGAAGTCCAAGACCCGCGGCTACGCCTCCCTCGACTACGAGCCCACCGGCGAGCAGGTCTCCAGCCTGGTCAAGGTGGACATCCTGCTGCACGGCGACAAGGTCGACGCGTTCTCCGCGATCACCCACAAGGACGCCGCCTACGCCTACGGCGTGCGCCTGGTCGCCAAGCTGCGCGAGCTCATCCCGCGGCAGGCGTTCGAGGTGCCCGTCCAGGCCGCCATCGGCTCCCGCGTCATCGCCCGCGAGACCATCCGCGCCATCCGCAAGGACGTCCTCGCCAAGTGCTACGGCGGTGACATCTCCCGTAAGCGGAAGCTGCTGGAGAAGCAGAAGGAAGGCAAGAAGCGGATGAAGATGGTCGGTTCCGTGGAGGTCCCGCAGGAGGCCTTCATCGCGGTGCTGTCCAGCGACGAGTCCGCCGCCAAGAAGAAGTAGCCGCCGGGCGGAGGGTCCTCACAGGTCCCCCGCGGGTCGGCCACCGACTCGTCACCGCTCATCCGGAATTGGCCCCCGTGCTCCGGCGCGGGGGCTTCTTTCGTTATGAATCGGCCGCCCGCGGGCCCTTACGCGTCGAGCGGGTGGCCCCTACCCTGATCACTGGTTACTCGCCAGTTACACAAGCCCTGCCGCGTGGTCCGGAGGATGTTCGTGAGCGACACAAAGACGATGATCGAGAACCGCCCGCCCTCCGTGGCGGCCCTCTTCCTTGAGCGCGTCGCAGCGACCCCCGACACCGAGGCGTACCGCTATCCGGTCCCCTCGGCCGCCGGCCGGGGTCCCGACGACTGGAAGTCGCTCACCTGGGGCGAGGCCGCGGAGCGGGTCTTCGCCATCGCCGCCGGCCTGATCGAGCTCGGCGTCGGCCCCGAGGAGCGGGTCGCGCTCGCCTCGGGCACCCGGGTCGAGTGGATCCTCTCCGACCTCGGCGTGATGTGCGCGGGCGGCGCGGTCACCACCGTCTACCCCAGCACCAACGCCGACGAGTCGGCCTTCATCCTCTCCGACTCCGACAGCCGGGTGCTGATCGCCGAGGACGCCGCCCAGCTGGCCAAGGCCCGTGAGCGCCGCGCCGACCTGCCCGCGCTGCACCACGTGGTGGTGATGGAGGCCGCCGACGCCATCCCCGCCGAGGGCGACCCGGACGGCTGGGTGGTGTCCCTCGCCGACCTGGAGAAGCGCGGCAGGCAGTACCTCGCCAAGCACCCGTCGGTGGTCAAGGAGCGCGTCTCGGCCATCACCGCCGACCAGCTCGCCACCCTGATCTACACCTCCGGCACGACCGGCCGTCCCAAGGGCGTGCGGCTGCCGCACGACAACTGGTCGTACATGGCCAAGGCCATGGTGGCCACCGGCCTGATCGGCAAGGACGACGTCCAGTACCTGTGGCTGCCGCTCGCGCACGTCTTCGGCAAGGTGCTCACGTCCGGTCAGATCGAGGTCGGCCACGTCACCGCCGTGGACGGCCGGATCGACAAGATCATCGAGAACCTGCCGGTGGTCCAGCCGACCTACATGGCCTCCGTCCCGCGCATCTTCGAGAAGGTCTACAACGGGGTCGCGGCCAAGGCCCGCGCCGCCGGCGGCGCCAAGTACAAGATCTTCCAGTGGGCGGCCGGGGTGGCCCGCGACTACGCCAAGGTCAGCCAGGACAACTTCCACCGCACCGGCAAGGCCGGCGCGCCCTTCCCGCTCTCCTTCAAGCACAAGATCGCCGACCGGCTCGTCTACGCCAAGATCCGCGACGCCTTCGGCGGCAACCTGCGCGCCTGCGTCTCCGGGGCCTCCGGCCTCTCCCCGGAGATCGGCTACTTCTTCTCCGGCGCCGGCATCCACATCCTGGAGGGCTACGGCCTCACCGAGTCCAGCGCCGCCTCCTTCGTCAACCCCGGCGAGGCGTACCGCACCGGCACGGTCGGCAAGCCGCTCCCCGGCACCGAGGTCCGCATCGCCGACGACGGCGAGATCCTGCTGCGCGGCCCCGGCATCATGGAGGGCTACCACAACCAGCCGGAGAAGACCGCCGAGGTCCTGGAGTCCGACGGCTGGCTGCACACCGGCGACATCGGCGAGCTCTCCGCCGACGGCTACCTGCGCATCACCGACCGCAAGAAGGACCTGATCAAGACCTCCGGCGGCAAGTACGTCGCGCCGACGGAGATCGAGAGCCAGTTCAAGGCGATCTGCCCGTACGTCTCCAACCTCGTGGTGCACGGCGCCGACCGGAACTACTGCACCGCCCTCATCGCCCTGGACGAGCCGTCCCTCCTCGGCTGGGCCGCCGAGAACGGCCTGGAGGGCAAGTCCTACGCCGAGGTCGTCGCGGCCCCCGAGACCAACCGCCTCGTCGAGACCTACGTCCAGACCCTCAACGAGGGCCTGCAGCGCTGGCAGACCATCAAGAAGTTCCGCATCCTGCCGCGCGACCTCGACGTCGAGCACGGCGACCTCACGCCCAGCCTCAAGCTGAAGCGCCCGGCCGTCGAGCGTGAGTTCAAGCACCTGATCGACGAGATGTACGAGGGCACCCGCGAGGCCTGAGACCCCGGGGAACGCCGGGCTCTTCCAGGGCCCGGCGTTCGAGGGGCGGATAGGCCTGATGAGCTGTCACAGCCGGACATAGGATGCGGTTTTCGCCCTGCCCGTCGGCTGTTCGAACAGCGAGGTAAATGTGTCCGTCCCCGCCGCCGTCCCCGAGGACCTGGCCCGAGTCCGGCAGATCTTCCGCTACCTCGCAGAGGCCGGAGAGACCCGGGCCAAACCCGTACGGAACCTCGACGGCGCGCGGCACCTCCTCTGGTTCAGCGAGCTCCCGGAGCGGTTCGAGTCCTTTCTCGTCGAGCACGTCGTCGGCGATGGACAGCTGTGGTTGTCGGCCCGCCGCCCCCACCGGGAGGAAGCGCCCGTCCCGGCCCGGCTCCTGGCCCCGTGGCTCAACCCCTCCGAGATCCGCGCCTCCGACCGTACCGAGGCCCCTGCCCTCGCCGCCGAGGCCGGACTCCCGGTGTCCACCGTCCAGCCCGGCGGCGGCACGCGCACCGAGACGACCACCGTCACCCTGGAGGAGTTCCACCGACGCGAGGAGCTCCTGGCCGCACACCGCGACTGGTCCGCCCGCTGGCTCCGCTGGGCCGAACACGACCGTGCGGTGAAGCCCGCCGCCCGCGCCTACGACCGGCTCTACCGCATCCACGAGGACGTCACCGACCTCGGCGAGAGCTACGAACTCGTCGTCGGACTCGGCTATCTCACCTGGACCTCCGGAGGCGAGGCGGTCCGCCGCCACCTCGTCACCTGCCGCGCCGTCATCGCCCTCGACCGCGAGACGGGCACCATCACCGTCGGACCCGACCCCGAGCACGGTGCCCCCGCCCTCGAAGAGTCCATGCTGGACGCCGAGCAGAAGGCCCGCGCAGCCACCCGGGAGAGCATCCGGCAGGACCTCGATGCGGCCGACACCACCGACCCGGAGCAGCTGGGCGCCCTCCACCGGGCCCTCGGCACCTGGGTCATCGCCGCCCACGAGGCGGGACGCTACGAGCCCACCGCAGTACGCCACAGCGCCGCGGCCGGCGGCTCCGGGCCGGTCGTCAGCTTCGCGCCGGCCCTGATCCTCCGCGAACGCACCCGGCGCAGCATGCTCGAAGCCCTCCAGGGCATCGCCGCCCGCATCGAACAGGGCGCCGAACCCACCCCGCTCCTCCGGGCCATCGCCGGAGCCGGAGGCTCCGCTCCGCTCGACCCCGGCCATGGCACCGACCCCGACGGGACGGCCGGCCGCGCTGCACCGCAGGAGCTCTACTTCGCCCTGCCCTCCAACGACGAACAGCGGACCATCGCGGAGCGGCTCCGCGACCGGGACCTCGTCGTCGTCCAGGGACCGCCCGGCACCGGCAAGACCCACACCATCGCCAACCTGGTCACCGACCTGCTCGCGCACGGCCGCCGGGTCCTGATCACCAGCCACACCGCCCGCGCCCTCAAGGTGCTCAAGGACAAGCTGCCCGAATCCGTAAGAGAGCTGTGCGTCAGCCGTACCGACGACGTCACCGCCCAGCAGGAACTGGAGCAGTCGATCAAGGCGATCCTGCACCGCCAGGGCGAGTTCTCTCCGCGCCAGTACACCCGCAGCATTCAGGGGCACGAGGAGCGGCTGCGCGCCGCCCGCTCGGCGCAGGCGACGGCCCTGAAGACCCTGCGCGCCCTGCGTGAGCAGGAGACCCATCGGCACGGCGCCGACATCGGCGACTACCAGGGCACACTGGCGCAGATCGCGCGCCGGCTCAACGAGGAGCGGCCGCGGTACGACTGGATCGGCACCGTGCCCACCGAGCGGCCCGTCGTCGGACGGGATCTGCTCACCGCGCTGCGGGCGGCGTCGCTCGCCTTCACCGGCCGGCACCGCGATCTGGCCGCGTCCGTCGGCGCCCGGCTGCCCGAACCCGCGACGCTGCTCTCCGGCGAGGAGTTCGCTCTCGCCGTGGCCGCCGTACGGGCCGCCGAGGCGGACCTCGCCCTGCTCCGTGAGGATCCGCTCGCCTCCCGCCTCGACGACGCCGTCTCCGGCCTCACCGCGGACGCCCAGCAGCGGCTGGCATCCGCACTGGACACCTTCTCCGCCTCCGTCGCCACCACGGCCGGCGAGCCCGGCCCGTGGGTCGCCGCCCTCCGCGAGGAGGCCCTGGCCGGCCGTGACCTGGCACTGCGCGACCGGCACGGCCGTGCGGCCGCCGCACTGGCGGAAGCCGAATCGGCCATGACGGCGCTCGGAGCGGCGCTGGTCAGCGGGCTGGACCGGTACGACCTGCCGGGTGCCCTCGGCCTGGCCACCGCTCTGCGGGACGGCCTGTCCGCGGGAGAGAAACTCCGCGGTCCCCTGGGCCTGAAGACCCGGCTCCGCAAGGCCGTGGGTGACTTCCCCGAGACCGTACGCGTGGACGGCCAGGCGCTCGGTACCCCGGACGCGGCCGCCACCGTCCTCCACCGGATCCGGCTGGAACGCAACCTCCAGGACGCCGAGAACGAGCACAGCAGCACCGGTGCCGAGCCCTGGCAGCCGCCCGCCGCACGCCTCACCCGCCTGCGTCAGGACGCCGCTGCGCTCACCGCCCTCACCGCGCTGGCCGGCCACCGGGCCGCGGTCGTCGAGGCCGCCGCCGGGACACCCGGTCTCGCAGGCACCTTCTGGCAGGACGAGCAGGTCCGGGCCACCGTACGCAACCTGTTGCGGGCGCGTGAGACCAACCGGGCCGCCCAGGTCCCGCGCGAGCAGCTCGCCGGAACCGCCGAAGCCCTGCGTGCCGCGGCCCACCGCCGGGGCGCGGCAGCCGCGGTGGGCCGGGCCCTCGAGGCCGCGGAGGCGCGGGACACGGCCGCGTACGTCGAGGCCGTCGGTGACGTGGACGAACTCCGCGAGGCCCTCGGGCGCAAGCGGGCCTGCGACGAGGCCTATCAGGCGGTCGCCGGGGAACTCCCGGATCTCGCCGGCGAACTGGAGGGCGACCCGGAGGCCGCCCACTGGGACACCCGGCTGGCCGACTACGAAGCGGCCTGGGCCTGGTCGGCCTGGGACGCCCGCATGCGCGAACTCACCGATCCGGCGGCGGAGGCCAAGGAGCTCGCCCGGCTGGCCCAGGCCGACGCCGACATCCGGATCAGCCTGGAGCGGCTGGCCGCGGACAAGGCGTGGTTCGGCTGCCTGTCCCGGCTCACCGACGACCAGGCGGTGGCCCTCACCTCGTACCAGCAGAACGTCAAGCGGCTCGGCAAGGGCACCGGCAAGTACGCGGCCATGTACCGGCGGCAGGCCCGGGAGAGCCTCCAGGCCAGCCAGTCGGCCGTACCCGCCTGGATCATGCCGCTGCACCAGGTCACCGACACCGTCCCGATGGACGTCGCGGGCCGTTTCGACGTGGTCATCATCGATGAGGCCAGCCAGTCGGGGCCGGAAGCGCTGCTGCTGGCCTGGCTCGGCGCGAAGATCATCGTGGTGGGTGACGACAAGCAGGTCAGCCCCGCCAACGTCGGTATCGACCACGACGAGCTCTTCGTCCTCCAGCGGCGCATGCTCAGCGGGCTTCCCGACTTCCGCCGCAACCTGTTCACCCCGACCGCCAGCTTCTTCGACATCGCGACCGGACTCGCCGGAGGCCGGGGGCGGCTGATGCTCCGTGAGCACTTCCGCTGCATGCCGGAGATCATTGGGTTCTCCAACGAACTCTGCTACGGCGGACTGCTCCAGCCCCTGAGGCAGTACGGCGCCGACCGACTGCCCCCGCTGAAGTCGGTCCACGTGGCCTCCGGGTACGTGGAGGGCACCGGGCAGAGGCAGGTCAACCGGGCCGAGGCCGAGAGGCTGGTCGACGCGGTCGTCCGGTGTGCCGAGGACCCCGCGTACGCGGGCAGGACCATGGGCGTCATCACCCTGCTCGGCGCGGGCCAGAAGTTCCTGATCGAGGACCTGCTCACCGATCGCCTGCCGCTCGACGAACGGCAGCGGCGCCGGCTCCGGGTCGGCAACGCCGAGGAGTTCCAGGGGGATGAGCGCGACATCGTGTTCATCAGCGCGGTGGCCTCGCTGGAGGGGCCGGACGGGCCGCGCCGGGTCGGCCCGTACAGCAGTGCGCTGTACCAGCAGCACATCAACGTGGCCGCTTCGCGGGCCCGTGACCAGGTGTGGCTCTTCCACAGCTTCGGCCCGACCGATCTGGGCGAGACCGACCTGCGGCGGGCGTACCTGGACTGGTTCTCGCGGCCGGCCGAGGAACTGGACGGACTGGGCCTCGGCGAGGTCTCGCCGGACGAGCCGCACGACGCGTTCGACAGCCTCTTCGAGCAGCGGGTCTTCCTGGCGCTGCGGGGACGGGGCTACCGGGTCCGGCCGCAGTACCCGGCCGGCCGCTACCGCATCGACCTGGTGGTCGAGGGAGGCACCCGGCGGCTCGCGGTGGAGTGCGACGGCGACGCCTACCACACGGAGGAGAACGCGGACGCGGACGCCGCGCGACAGCGCGAGCTGGAGCGGGTGGGCTGGACGTTCGTCCGGATCCGCGGCAGCCGGTTCTTCCTCGACCCGGCGAAGGCGCTCGAGCCGCTGTGGGCGGAGCTGGACCGGCTGTGCATAGAGCGGGCCACCGCCCTGACGCCGCGGTCCGCGGCTGTCGGCGCGACCTCCGCCGCGATGTCCGTGCAGGCCCAGGCTCCGGTCCCGGCGCAGGCCCCGGCCGAGGCCCCGATGGCCGGCGCGGCCGTCCCCGCCCCGGCCGTCCCCACGCAGGCCGGGGGCTCTGCCCAGGTCGTCCCTGCCCCGGCGGGGGGCTCTGCCGAGGCCGGGCAGCCGGACCCGACCGCGACTCCTGGCCCCGATGCCCCGTGTCCGTCTCCGGCCCCGCCCCCGGCGGCCGCCGCGGGTGCGCCCCGGATCCCGGCTCCGGTTCGGTCGCCGGAGTCCCCGGCCGCCGACCGGGTCGGTGCCCGGGGTGACGGCCCGGCTTCGGCCGCCGGCTGGAGCGTGGATCCCGAAGGATTCCGCACCGTTGCCTGGCTGCACCGGGACGACGTCAACACCGCGCAGCACGCCTTCGGCATGAGCCGGTCGGTCCCGCACCCCGAGGACCCGGCCGGCCAGGCCCGGTTCCTAGCACACTCCGGCCGGTCGGGGGAGGACCTGGTCGAGTTGGTCCGCGGGGGGAAGCCGCTGATCGCGCTCACCCGGCACGAGGTGCAGGGTGCGATCCGGGCCGGCATCGGCCGTACCTCTGTGCCGGTGCTGGTCGACGGCGTGCAGATCGCCCTCGTCCGGTACCACGACACCTGGTCGGAGGAGGCCCGGAGGCACGGGGGCACCACCCAGCTGATGCGCCCGGCCACGACGCCGCGCCCCGCCGTGCCCGCACGGACTCGGCCGCAGCCGCAGCCGCAGCCGGAGCCGCAGCCGCAGCCGCAGCCACAGCCGGAGCCGAGCGCTGGACGGGACCGGCGGGTTCGGGTCGACCGGCTCTCGGTGGCCGCGTTCCGCCGCGTCTCGCAGGAGCTGGACCGGATCCGCGACGAGCTGGAGAAGCCCGCGCCCGAGGTCGTCGCCGTCGACGGCTCCTCTTGGCGCGCGCAGCAGGCCGGACGTGAGCAGCGGCACAAGCTGCTCAACGACCGCAAGGAGTTCCTCCGGGCGGTCCTCGACCGGGCCGAGATCGATCCGGCCTCCGGTGGTGGTCTCGTCACCCCCGGCTGCCTGGTCGGCCTCGAGGACGCGGACGAGCAGGACGGGGTCACCATGTACGAGATCGCCCTGAGCCCCGGCCCGGACAGCACGGCCGAACGGCTCAGCCCGTACACGCCCCTGGGCAAGGCGGTCATGTGGCACGAGGTCGGCGACACCGTGACCTGCACCACGGAGGCCGGAACACGGCAGCGGGTGATCATCCGCTGCGTCGAGGACTGACGCGGTCCGGCGGGCGTGCGCGGTGACGGACAATGGACCCATGCCTTCCGCACTGCCCGATGGTGAGACCGTGCCCGAGGACGGGTCGCTGCCGTCGCATGCCCTGCAGGGCGCGGCGGCGCGGCCGCTCGGGTTCTACCTGCACGTCCCGTACTGCGCCACCCGCTGCGGGTACTGCGACTTCAACACCTACACCGCCACCGAGCTGCGCGGCACCGGCGGGGTGCTGGCCTCCCGGGACAACTACGCCGACACCCTGACCGACGAGGTCCGGCTGGCCCGCAAGGTGCTCGGGGACGACCCGCGCGAGGTGCGGACCGTGTTCGTCGGCGGCGGCACGCCGACCCTGCTGGCCGCCGGGGACCTGGTGCGGATGCTCGGCGCGATCCGCGAGGAGTTCGGGCTGGCGGCGGACGCCGAGGTGACCACCGAGGCCAATCCGGAGTCCGTCACCCCGGAGTACCTGGCCGAGCTGCGGGCCGGCGGGTTCAACCGGATCTCCTTCGGCATGCAGAGTGCCCGGCAGCACGTGCTGAAGGTGCTCGACCGCACCCACACCCCCGGGCGGCCGGAGGCGTGCGTGGCCGAGGCGCGGGCGGCGGGCTTCGAGCACGTCAACCTGGATCTGATCTACGGCACCCCGGGCGAGTCCGACGACGACTGGCGGGCCTCGCTGGACGCGGCGATCGGGGCGGGCCCCGACCACGTCTCGGCGTACGCGCTGATCGTCGAGGAGGGCACCCAGCTGGCCCGCCGGATCCGGCGCGGCGAGGTGCCGATGACCGACGACGACGTGCACGCCGACCGCTACCTGATCGCGGACGAGACCCTCGCCGCGGCCGGCTACGGCTGGTACGAGGTGTCCAACTGGGCCACCACGGAGGCGGGCCGCTGCCTGCACAACGAGCTGTACTGGCGCGGGGCCGACTGGTGGGGCGCGGGCCCCGGCGCGCACTCGCACGTGGGCGGGGTCCGGTGGTGGAACGTGAAGCACCCCGGCGCGTACGCGGCGGCGCTGGCGGAGGGCCGGTCGCCCGGTGCCGGGCGCGAGGTCCTGTCCGAGGAAGACCGCCGGGTGGAGCGGATCCTGCTGGAGCTGCGGCTGCTGGAGGGCGTCCCGCTGTCCCTGCTGGCCCCGGCCGGCCTCGCGGCCTCCCGCCGCGCGCTGGCCGACGGGCTGCTGGAGCCCGCCCCGTACGAGGCCGGCCGCGCCGTCCTCACCCTGCGGGGGCGGCTGCTGGCCGATGCGGTCGTGCGCGACCTCGTGGACTGATCCCTCGCCGGAGTGAATCCCCGCGGATCCGGCTTGCACTGCCTACCCTGTCCCTAGGCTGCCGTGGACGGTACGCGGCGGATGTGGAGGACCACGGAGATGACCGCTGTGGACGAGCGTGGGATGGCGAAGTTCTTCGACCAGTTCGAGGCTCCCGAGGGCGTCAAGGTCGAGCTCCTCCGGGGGGAAATCGTGATGATGGCCATACCCGATCTGGTGCACAACCTGATCGTGGAAGGGGTGCAGGACCAGATTCCGCGCAAGCGGTGGGCACGGCTGCAGACCCAGGACATCGACATCGTCGACGAGGCCAGCGAACCCGTCCCCGACTTGGTGGTCCTGGAGCGCGAGGCCCGCCCGGACTCGGGCCGCCTCCTTCCCTCCCAGCTCATCACCCTCGTGGTGGAGGTCGTGTCCAAGACCAGTGTCGACAGGGACTACGGCGTCAAGCGCTCGATCTACGCAGCGGGCAAGGTGCCCGCCTACCTGATCATCGACCCCATCGTGGCGCACTGCGTCCTGCTCACCCGTCCCGTCGGGAAGGGCGACGAAGCCGACTACAGGACGCAGCAGATCACGAAGTTCGGCGAGGCGCTCTGGCTGGACCTCCTCGGCACCGAGCTGGACACCAGCGAGTTCGGCACCTATCCGGGCGTCAGGCCGCACCACCGACCGTAACGAAGTCGATCAGCTCCTCCACCCGCCCCAGCAGCGTCGGCTCCAGATCCCGGTAGGACCCCACCCGGGACAGGACGTGCTGCCAGGCCGCGCCCGTGTTCGGAGGCCAGCCCAGGGCCCGGCACACGCCCGTCTTCCAGTCCTGCCCCGGCGGGACCACCGGCCAGGCCGCGATGCCCACGGCGGACGGCTTCACCGCCTGCCAGACGTCCACGTACGGGTGGCCCACCACCAGGACGCCCGGGACCGCGGAGACCTGTGCGGCCAGGCGGGACTCCTTCGAGCCCGGCACCAGGTGGTCCACCAGGACACCCAGCCGGGCGTCCGGCCCGGGGCCGAACTCGGCGACGATCGCCGGCAGGTCGTCCACCCCGGACAGGTACTCCACGACCACGCCCTCGATGCGCAGGTCGTCGCCCCACACCTTCTCCACCAGCTCCGCGTCGTGGCGGCCCTCCACGTAGATCCGGCCGGCCCGGGCCACCCGCGCCCGGGCGCCGGGGACCGCCACCGACCCCGAGGCCGTACGGGCCGGAGGCGCCGGTGCGCGCGAGGGCCGGACCAGCGTCACCACCGCCCCCTCCAGCAGGAACCCGCGCGGCTCCAGCGGGAACACCCGCCGCTTGCCGAAACGGTCCTCCAGCATGACCGTGCCGGCCTCGCAGCCCACCACCGCCCCGCAGAAGTCCGTGCCCGCCACCTCGACCACCAGATCGGGCTCGGCCGCCACCTCCGGCACCGGCTTCGGGCGCTTCCACGCGGGGGTCAGGTCGGGGGAGTACTCACGCATCCGGCCGAGGGTAGGGGCAACCGCCCGGAGATCAAGCCGACACGCCGAAGCGGATCAAGGCGACACGCCGAACCGCTCGGCCAGTGTGGCGCGCTGGGCACGCACGAAGGCCGCGTCGACCACCGCCCCGTGCCCCGGCACGTAGAGCGCGTCCTCACCGCCCAGGGCGAGCAGCCGGTCCAGCGCCGCCGGCCACTGCCGCGGCACCGCGTCCGGGCCCGCCAACGGCTCCCCGGACTCCTCGACCAGGTCCCCGCAGAAGACCACCTCCCGGCCGCCGCCCGGCACGAACACCGCCAGGTCGTGCCGCGTGTGCCCCGGCCCCACGTTCGCCAGCAGCACCTGCACCCCGCCCAGCTCCAGCGTCCACTCGCCCGACACCAGGTGCCGGGGCGCCGCCAGCAGCTCGGCCGACCCCGCCGCGTCCTCCTCGGGCAGCCCGTGCCGCACCGCGTCCCCGCGCAGTTCCTCCCGGCCCGGCTCGCTGCCCAGCAGCCCGTCCAGCCCGACCGCGCCGAAGACCTCGGCCCCCGAGAACGCCGCCGCGCCCAGGACATGATCGAAATGCCCGTGCGTGAATGCGATATGGGTCACCCGGCGGCCCGTGAGCCGCTCCGCCTGCGCACGCAGCTCCGCGCCCTCGCGCACGCTCGAACCGGGGTCCACCAGCAGCACCGCGTCGTCCCCGGCCACCAGCCCCACCGTGCAGTCCCACACCGGCAGTCGCCGCCGTCCGGCCCGTCCGGTCAGCCGTTCCCAGCCCGCCTCTTCCCATCGCACGTCCATGGCGCGACGCTACCTTGACGGGTGGGCGGGAAGGCGCCCGGACGGGGCGAGCGTGACGAGTGCCGCGCCGGGCTCCCTTGCCTCGGACACACCTGCCCGCCGTACACTGACCGGGGGGATCTCTGGCACTCGCACCGCGTGAGTGCCAATCACGGACCGCAGCGGGACGCTCACAGCTGGAGGTGGCACGCGATGCTCAGCGAACGCAGACTCGAGGTGCTGCGCGCCATCGTCCAGGACTACGTCGGGACGGAGGAGCCGGTCGGCTCCAAGGCGCTCACCGAGCGTCACCAGCTGGGTGTCTCGCCCGCCACCGTGCGCAACGACATGGCCGTGCTGGAGGAGGAGGGCTACATCGCGCAGCCCCACACCAGCGCCGGCCGCATTCCCACCGACAAGGGCTACCGCCTGTTCGTCGACAAGCTGGCCGGGGTCAAGCCGCTGTCGACGCCCGAGCGGCGCGCCATCCAGAACTTCCTCGACGGGGCCGTGGACCTCGACGACGTCGTCGGCCGGACCGTACGGCTGCTCGCGCAGCTGACCCGTCAGGTGGCCGTCGTCCAGTACCCGTCGCTGACCCGCTCCACCGTCCGGCACGTGGAGCTGCTCCTGCTCGCCCCGGCCCGCCTGATGCTGGTCCTGATCACCGACACCGGGCGGGTCGAGCAGCGCATGGTCGACTGCCCCACGCCGTTCGGCGAGCAGTCCCTCGCGGACCTGCGGGCCCGGCTCAACGGCAAGGTCGTCGGCCGTCGCTTCGCCGACGTGCCGCAGCTGGTGCAGGACCTGCCGGAATCCTTCGAGACCGAGGACCGGACGACGGTCCAGACGGTACTCGCCACCCTCCTCGAAACCCTGGTCGAGGAGACCGAGGAGCGGCTGATGATCGGCGGCACCGCCAATCTCACCCGCTTCGGACACGATTTCCCCCTGACCATCCGGCCGGTGCTGGAGGCACTCGAGGAGCAGGTCGTGCTCCTCAAGCTCCTCGGCGAGGTCAACGAGTCGGGGATGACCGTACGCATCGGCCACGAGAACGCCTACGAAGGACTCAACTCCACGTCGGTGGTCTCGGTCGGCTACGGTTCGGGCGGCGAAACAGTCGCCAAACTCGGCGTGGTCGGCCCGACCCGCATGGACTACCCCGGAACGATGGGAGCGGTACGCGCAGTGGCACGTTACGTCGGACAGATCCTGGCGGAGTCGTAAGTGGCCACGGACTACTACGCCGTACTCGGCGTGCGCCGCGACGCATCGCAGGACGAGATCAAGAAGGCGTTCCGCAAGCTCGCCCGTGAGCTCCACCCGGACGTGAACCCCGATCCCAAGACGCAGGAGCGTTTCAAGGAGATCAACGCCGCGTACGAGGTGCTGTCGGACCCGCAGAAGAAGCAGGTCTACGACCTCGGCGGCGACCCGCTGTCCGCCTCCGGCGGCGGCGGTGGCGCGGGCGGCTTCGGGGCCGGTGGCTTCGGCAACTTCTCGGACATCATGGACGCCTTCTTCGGGCAGGCGTCCCAGCGCGGTCCGCGCTCGCGCACCCGGCGCGGCCAGGACGCGATGATCCGCCTCGACCTGGAGCTGGACGAGGCCGCCTTCGGCACGACCAAGGACATCCAGGTCGACACGGCGGTCGTCTGCACCACCTGCTCCGGCGAGGGCGCCGCGCCCGGCACCTCCGCGCAGACCTGTGACATGTGCCGCGGCCGCGGCGAGGTGTCCCAGGTGACCCGGTCCTTCCTCGGCCAGGTCATGACCTCGCGTCCCTGCCCGCAGTGCCAGGGCTTCGGCACCGTGGTCCCGACCCCGTGCCCCGAGTGCGCGGGCGACGGCCGGGTCCGGTCCCGCCGCAACCTGACGGTCAAGATCCCGGCGGGCGTGGAGAACGGCACCCGGATCCAGCTCTCCGGCGAGGGCGAGGTCGGCCCCGGCGGCGGCCCCGCCGGCGACCTGTACGTGGAGATCCACGAGCTGCCGCACCAGGTGTTCCAGCGGCGCGGTGACGACCTGCACTGCACGGTGACCATCCCGATGACCGCGGCCGCGCTGGGCACCAAGTGCCCGCTGGAGACCCTCGACGGCATGGAGGAGGTCGACATCCGGCCCGGCACCCAGTCCGGCCAGTCGATCCCGCTGCACGGCCGCGGTGTCACCCACCTGCGCGGCGGCGGGCGGGGCGATCTGATCGTCCACGTCGAGGTGCAGACCCCGGGGAAGCTGGACGCCCAGCAGGAGGACCTGCTGCGGCAGCTGGCGAAGCTGCGCGGCGAGGAGCGGCCGATGGGTCAGTTCGCGCCGGGCCAGCAGGGCCTGTTCAGCCGGCTCAAGGACGCTTTCAACGGCCGCTGAGCCGCCTGCCGCCGCCGCGGGTTTTCCGTACCGCGGCGCGGCGCCTGGCCGGTTGCACAACCGGACTATGCCAGGCGAATGGAGCGATTCGTTGAGGTGCGGGGGACGTGGCACGATGCAGCTCATGTCCTCCGCACCGAACGGTCTTCACCAGTACCCGATCGTGCAGGCCCCCATGGCGGGCGGAGCGTCCTGCCCGCCGCTCGCCGCCGCCGTCTGCGAAGCCGGCGGGCTGGGATTCCTGGCCGGCGGCTACAAGACCGCCGACGGCATGTACCAGGAGATCAAGCTGCTCCGCGGGCTCACCCGGCGGCCGTTCGGCGTCAACCTCTTCCTCCCGCAGTACGGGCCCGCCGACCCGGCCGCGGTCGAGGTCTACCGGGGACAGCTGGCCGGCGAGGCCGGCTGGTACGAGGTCTCGCTCGCCGCGGAGGACACCGCCGGCACCACCGACGACGCGTACGACGCGAAACTGGCCATTCTGCTGGAGGACCCGGTCCCGGTGGTCTCCTTCACCTTCGGCTGCCCCTCGCCGTCCGCCCTCACCTGTCTGCGCCGGGTCGGTACGTTCACCATGGTCACGGTCACCTCGGTCGCCGAGGCCCGCGCCGCCCAGGACGCCGGCGCCGACGCCCTCTGCGTCCAGGGCATCGAGGCGGGCGGCCACCAGGGCACCCACCGCGACGACCCGAACGCCGACGGCACCGGCACCGGCCTGCTCGCACTGGTCGGCCAGGTCCGCGAGGCGGTCGCGCTGCCCATGGTCGCGGCGGGCGGGCTGATGCGCGGCTCGCAGATCGCCGGGGTGCTCGCGGCCGGCGCGGACGCCGCCCAGCTCGGCACGGCCTTCCTGGCCTGCCCCGAGTCGGGGGCCCACGCCCTGCACAAGAAGGCCCTGACCGACCCGCTGTTCACCCGTACGGAACTCACCCGGGCGTTCTCCGGACGTCCGGCCCGCGGCCTGGCCAACCGGTTCATGCGGGAGCACGGACCGTACGCGCCGGCCGCCTACCCCCAGGTCCACCACCTGACCTCGGGGCTGCGCAGGGCGGCGGCGGAGGCAGGCGACCCACAGGGCATGGCACTGTGGGCGGGCCAGGGTCACCGGCAGGCGCGGTCGCTGCCGGCCGGGCAGCTGGTGGAGGTCCTGGCGGCCGAAGTGGCCGAGGCGCAGAGCGCGTTGCAGGCGGTGCGGAGAAGGAGTGCGTCATGACGGCCCCGGTGTTCGTGGTCGAAGAGGTCCCGGCGGGACCGGAGTTCGTGCTGGACGGCCCGGAAGGCCGCCACGCGGTGTCCGTGAAGCGGCTGAACCCCGGCGAGGACGTGGTCCTCACCGACGGGCGCGGCCACTGGACGGAGGGCGTGGTCAAGGCCGCCGAGGGCAAGGACCGGCTGGTCGTCATGGACCTGGGGGCCATCGGGGAGGAGCCCGAGCCGGAGGTCCGGATCACGGTGGTCCAGGCCCTGCCCAAGGGCGACCGGGGCGAACTGGCCGTCGAGACCATGACCGAGACGGGCGTGGACGCGATCGTGCCCTGGCAGGCCTCGCGCTGCATCACCCAGTGGCGCGGCGACCGCGGTGCCAAGTCGCTGGCCAAATGGCGGGCCACGGCCCGCGAGGCGGGCAAGCAGTCCCGCCGGGTCCGCTTCCCCGAGGTGACCGAGGCGATGTCCACCAAGCAGGTGGCGGCGCTGCTGGCCGGGGCCGACCTGGCGGTGGTCCTCCACGAGGACCGCGACACCCCCTCCGGAGCGCTCGCCACGGCCGCACTCCCGCAGGCCGGTTCGGTCGTGCTGGTCGTCGGCCCCGAGGGCGGCGTCTCCCCCGAGGAGCTCGCCGTGTTCGCGGAGGCCGGCGCCCGGCCGTACCGGCTGGGCCGCTCCGTGCTGCGCACCTCGACGGCCGGCACCGCAGCGGTCGCCGTACTGCTGGCCCGTACCGGCCGCTGGGCGTGACCCGCCCGATACGATGCGACGGGAAGTGATCACACGGCCGCGCGGGTACGCGCGCCGGCGATCGGATCACGACCAGGACCACAGGACCACGACCAGGAGCACGGGAGGCGACGGCCATGGCCGGGGAACCGCAGGCGGACTGCCTGTTCTGCAAGATCGTCACGGGTGAGGTGCCCGCGACGATCGTCCGCGAGACCGACACCACCGTCGCCTTCCGCGACATAAACCCCCAGGCGCCCACCCATGTGCTGGTGATCCCCAAGGTGCACTACCGGGACGCCGCGGACCTCGCCTCCGGCGACCCGCAGGCCATGGCGGACGTGCTGCGCGAGGCCGGAGAGGTCGCCGCGCTGGAGAAGGTGGACGAGCACGGCTACCGGATCGTGTTCAACACCGGCACCGGCGCCGGCCAGACGGTGTGGCACGCCCACGCGCACGTGCTGGGCGGCCGCGGCTTCGCCTGGCCCCCCGGATAGGTCCCCTCCGGGCGCGCGGCCCGGGCCGCGCGCCGAAAAGAAATGGCCGCGAGGCCGGAAACCTGCGTAGGAATCAGGCATGTCCGCACGTGAATTCGTCGTCCTCGGCACCGCCAGCCAGGTGCCCACGCGCCACCGCAACCACAACGGGTATCTGCTGCGCTGGGACGGCGAGGGCATCCTCTTCGACCCGGGCGAGGGCACCCAGCGCCAGATGCTGCGGGCCGGCGTGGCCGCGCACGACATCAACCGGATCTGCGTCACGCACTTCCACGGCGACCACAGCCTCGGCCTCGCCGGGGTGATCCAGCGGATCAACCTCGACCGGGTCCCGCACCCCGTCGCGGCGCACTACCCGGCCTCCGGGCAGAAGTTCTTCGACCGGCTCCGGTACGCCACCGCGTACCGCGAGACCGTCCTGCTCGACGAGGAGCCGGTGACCGGGGACGGGGTCCTCGCCACCGGGCCCTCCTACGTGCTGGAGGCCCGCCGGCTCTCCCACCCGGTGGAATCCTTCGGCTACCGGCTCACCGAGCCCGACGGCCGCCGGATGCTGCCCGAACTCCTCGCGCGGCACGGGATCACCGGCCCGGACGTCGGCCGGATCCGGCGCGAGGGCGTGCTGAACGGCATCACCCTGGAGCAGGTCAGCGAGCTCCGCCGCGGGCAGAGCTTCGCCTTCGTCATGGACACCGGGCTCTGCTCCGGCGCGGCCGAACTCGCCCAGGACTGCGACATGCTGGTCATCGAGTCCACCTTCCTGGACGAGGACGAGCACCTCGCCGTGGAGCACGGCCACCTGACGGCCGGCCAGGCCGCCCGCATCGCCCGCGACGCCGGCGTCCGGCACCTGGTGCTCACCCACTTCTCGCAGCGCTACGGGGACCCCGCCGAGTTCGAGCTCCAGGCCCGCCGGGCCGGCTTCGAAGCCGACCTCACCATCGCCGCCGACCTGATGCACGTCCCGTTCCCCAAGCGCCGGTAGTCACATCGCCCTTCCCGCCCGCGCCTTCCGGGTGCGTCCCGGTGACCGGGAAGAGCATTTCCGGCCGGATCCGGTACACACTGGTTTTGCGCCGCCGGCGGGCGGGCATGGCTGACAGCTTTCCGTCGAGAAGGGGGAGCCGAAGTGACCGGTCGGAGCAGCGGAGACGGAGCCCACGGAGCCCACGGATCCCACGGAGCCCCGCGCGGATCACACGCGGTCCCGCGGGCGGTCCCGGTGGACCCGCTGGCCGCGCTGCGCACCCCGCGGGACCCCGACTGCGACGTCTTCCTGACCGGCACGGTCTTCCTCGACATCATCTTCACCGGCCTGGACTCCGCGCCCGTGATCGGTACGGAGTCCTGGGCGCGCGGCATGGGCTCCAGCCCCGGCGGGGTGGCCAACATGGCCACCGCCCTGGCCCGGCTCGGGCTGCGCACCTCGCTGGCCGCCGCGTTCGGCGACGACCACTACGGCGAGTACTGCTGGGACGCCCTCGAACAGGGCGAGGGCATCGACCTGTCCAGGTCCCGGACCGTGCCCGGCTGGCACAGCCCCGTCACGGTCTCCATGGCCTACGACGGGGAGCGCACGATGGTCTCGCACGGGCACGAGGCACCCCCCGCCCCCGGCACCGGTGCCGCCCCCGGCCAGGCCGACGGGACCACCCCGGCGCCCGTGCCCTTCCCCGACGGCCCGCCGCGCGCCCGTGCCGCGGTGGCCTCGCTGGTGCCCGGCCGCCACGAGCGGTGGATCGCCGAGGCGGCCGGCCGGGGGGCCCGGGTCTTCGCCGACGTCGGCTGGGACGAGAGCGGTGTCTGGGACCTGGACGCCCTGGTGGACCTGGAGCACTGCGAGGCGTTCCTCCCGAACGCGGGGGAGGCCATGCGGTACACCCGCACCGACTGCCCGCGCGCGGCCGCCCGGGCGCTGGCCGAGCGGGTGCCGATCGCCGTGGTCACCCTCGGCGCGGAGGGCTCGTACGCGGTGGACGGCCGTACCGGGGAGACGGCGGAGATGCCGGGGATCACCGTCGACGCCCTCGACCCGACGGGCGCCGGAGACGTGTACGTCGCCGGGTTCGTCACCGGCACCCTGGCCGGCTGGCCGCTGGCCGACCGGCTGGCCTTCGCGGGCCTGACCGCCGCCCTGTCGGTGCAGGAGTTCGGCGGCTCGCTGTCCGCCCCGGGCTGGGAGGAGGTCGCCCACTGGTGGCGCTCCCGGCCGGAGCACCCGGCGCGCTACGCCTTCCTGGAGGGCCTGCTCGGCGAGGAGCTCCTGGGGCGGGCCGACCTCCCCGCCGTACCGGCCGGTGCCTCGGTGCGGCGGCGGGCGGTGCCCACGATCGGGTTCCGGCACTCCGCGTAGCCGGGCGCGTACGCCGCCGGGGCCGCGGGGAAAACCCCTCGGGCGACACCCGGGCGCGTCGTACCCTTGGTAGTCCAGAGGTCGTCGACTGGCGAGACCCCGCAACGGGAGGTATGTGCAGGCCACAGGGCCGGCCCATGACGCAGAAGACCACAGACCGGACCCCGCTCCTGCCGGGGCAGGCACGCGCCGAATTCAGTGTTCCGGCCAAGCACCCGATGGTGACGGTGCTCGGCTCGGGCGATTCCCTGCTGCGCGTGATCGAGAACGCCTTCCCGCAGGCTGACATCCACGTCCGGGGAAACGAGATCAGCGCGGTCGGCGACGCCAAGGACGTCGCCCTGATCCAGCGCCTGTTCGACCAGATGATGCTGGTGCTCCGCACCGGGCAGCCGATGACGGAGGACGCAGTGGAACGGTCGATCGCGATGCTCCAGGCGAGCGAGAACGGCGGCGGCACGCAGGAGACGCCCGCCGAGGTACTCACCCAGAACATCCTTTCCAACCGCGGCCGCACCATCCGCCCCAAGACCCTCAACCAGAAGCGGTACGTCGACGCGATCGACAAGCACACGATCGTCTTCGGCATCGGTCCCGCCGGTACCGGCAAGACCTACCTCGCCATGGCCAAGGCGGTCCAGGCCCTGCAGTCCAAGCAGATCAGCCGGATCATCCTCACCCGGCCCGCCGTCGAGGCGGGTGAGCGGCTCGGCTTCCTGCCCGGCACGCTCTACGAGAAGATCGACCCGTACCTGCGCCCGCTGTACGACGCACTGCACGACATGCTCGACCCGGATTCCATTCCGCGGCTCATGGCGGCGGGCACCATCGAGGTCGCCCCGCTCGCCTACATGCGGGGAAGGACGCTCAATGACGCGTTCATCATCCTCGACGAGGCGCAGAACACGAACCCCGAGCAGATGAAGATGTTCCTGACCCGGCTCGGCTTCGACTCCAAGATCGTCGTCACGGGTGACGTCACCCAGGTCGACCTTCCCGGAGGCACCAAGTCCGGCCTCCGCCAGGTGCGGGACATCCTGGAGGGTGTCCCGGACGTGCACTTCTCGCTGCTCACCTCCCAGGACGTCGTACGGCACAAGCTCGTCGGCCGTATCGTCGACGCGTACGAGCAGTACGACAACCGAAACGGGAAGTAGCAGCCGAGCACCATGTCGATCGACGTCAACAACGAGTCCGGAACCGAGGTCGACGAGCAGGCGATCCTCGACATCGCCCGCTACGCGCTCACCCGGATGCGGATCCACCCGCTCTCCGAGCTCTCCGTCATCGTCATCGACGCCGACGCGATGGAGCAGCTCCACATCCAGTGGATGGACCTGCCCGGGCCGACGGACGTCATGTCCTTCCCGATGGACGAGCTCCGGCCGCCCGCCAAGGACGACGAGGAGCCCCCGCAGGGGCTCCTCGGCGACATCGTGCTCTGCCCCGAGGTCGCCAAGAAGCAGGGCGAGGAAGCCCCGACGGGGCACTCCATGGACGAGGAGCTCCAACTGCTCACCGTCCACGGAGTGCTGCACCTGCTGGGCTACGACCACGAGGAGCCGGACGAGAAGGCCGAGATGTTCGGTCTCCAGGCGGCCATCGTGGACGGCTGGCGGGCCGAGCGCGGCCTGACCGGCCCCTCGCCCGCCCCGACCGTCTCGTGACCCCCGGCCAGCTGATCACCGGGGCGGTCCTGCTGGTCATGGTCGCCTGGCTGGCGGCCTGCGCGGAGGCGGGCATCGCCCGCGTCTCCAGCTTCCGCGCGGAACAGGCCGTACGGGAGGGCCGGCGCGGCAGCGCCAAGCTGGCCCAGGTCGCCGCCGACCCCACCCGCTACGTCAACGTGGCCCTGCTCGTCCGGGTCACCTGCGAGATGGCCGCCGGCGTGCTCGTCACGTACGTCTGCCTGGCCCACTTCGGCGACAACTGGACGGCGCTGCTCGTCGCGATCGCCGTGATGGTGCTGGTGTCCTACGTGGCCGTCGGTGTCTCGCCCCGCACCATCGGCCGCCAGCACCCGCTGAACACCGCGACCGCGGCCGCGTACGTCCTGGTCCCGCTGGCCCGGATCATGGGGCCGATCCCGCAGCTGCTGATCCTCGTCGGCAACGCGCTCACCCCCGGCAAGGGCTTCCGCAAGGGACCCTTCGCCTCGGAGGCCGAGCTGCGCGCCATGGTCGACCTGGCGGAGAAGGAATCGCTGATCGAGGACGAGGAGCGCCGCATGGTGCACCAGGTCTTCGAGCTGGGCGACACCCTGGTCCGCGAGGTGATGGTGCCGCGGACCGACCTGGTCGTCATCGAGCGGTTCAAGACGATCCGGCAGGCCACCACCCTCGCCCTGCGCTCGGGCTTCTCCCGGATCCCGGTGACCGGCGAGAACGAGGACGACATCGTCGGGATCGTGTACCTGAAGGACCTCGTCCGGAAGACCCACATCAACCGCGCCGCCGAGTCCGACCCGGTGTCCACGGCGATGCGGCCGGCGACCTTCGTGCCCGACACCAAGAACGCGGGCGATCTGCTGCGGGAGATGCAGCAGATCCGCAACCACGTCGCCGTCGTCATCGACGAGTACGGCGGCACCGCCGGCATCGTCACCATCGAGGACATCCTCGAGGAGATCGTCGGCGAGATCACCGACGAGTACGACCGGGAGCTCCCGCCCGTGGAGGACCTGGGCGGGGACCGCTACCGGGTCACGGCCCGCCTGGACATCACCGACCTCGGCGAGCTGTTCGGCATCGAGGCCTTCGACGACGAGGACGTCGAGACGGTCGGCGGCCTGCTGGCGAAGGCGCTGGGCCGGGTGCCGATCGCGGGCGCGACAGCCCTGGTGGAGCTGCCCGACGGCCGCTCGCTGCGGCTCACCGCGGAGTCCCCGGCCGGCCGCCGGAACAAGATCGTCACGGTGCTGACGGAGCCGGTCCCGGCGCCGTCCGACGAGGAGGAGACGACGGGATGACACCGGCGGAGCTGCGCGCCTTCTGCCTCGGCTTCAACGCGGCGGTCGAGGAGTTCCCGTTCACCCCGGAGACCTCGGTCTTCAAGGTGCTCGGCAAGATGTTCGCGCTGTCCCAGCTGGACTCGGCCCCGCTGAAGATCAGCCTGAAGTGCGACCCGGAGGAAGCGGTCCGCCTGCGCGCCGAGCACGGGGCGATCGCCCCGGGCTACCACCTGAACAAACGCCACTGGAACACCGTGACGGTGGACGGCAGCCTGCCGGACCGCATGGTGCGCGAGCTCGTCGAGGACTCCTACGACCTGGTGGTCGCGGGCCTCCCGCGCGCGGAGCGGCTGCGGCTCGACCGCCCGTAGGGCCTGGTGGGCGCTCCGGCGGGGTCGTGGCACGGCCCCGCCGGGGCGCCCTTATGCTGGCGCGACCCCGCACACCACGTGACATCCCCCGGAGTGCCCGTGTACGTCCGTACGGCCCGGGTGGCGACCGCCGCCCTGATGACGTCCGTGCTCCTCGCCGGGTGCGACGACGGCGGCTCCGGCGACGCCGCGGCGCCGCGGACGCCGGCGAAGGCCGTCCTCGTCGAGGCGGACCTGCCCGAGGGCTGGGGCGTCAGCGGGGCGCCGGCACAGACCGGACCCGCACCGGCCGACAAGCCCGAGTGCCAGGTGCTCGCAGATCTCACGGAAGGGGTCTGGCCGGAGCGGGCGAAGGGAAGGGCCGTGGGCGCTGTGTTCGAGAACGCCGGGGGGACGAAGTACGAGACGAGCGTGTTCGAACTCGGCGAGGCCGGCGCGGCCGCGTTCCTGAAGGACGTCGAAAGCGCCGTGCGCGCGTGCGGCGCGTTCTCCGTCAGCATGGAGGCGGACGGCAGCCAGCTGCCGTTGCCGTCGCGCGCCGAACCGTTCGTGGCGCCCTCGGCGGGAGACGGCGGCTACGGCTTTTCCGTGGCCACGGACCTCGACGCCGACGTGTCCACGCACGTGAACGTGGTGCTCGTCCGCCGGGGCGGTCTGATCGCCACGTCCCGGCACGGCTTCCGCGACCAGTGGGACGCCAGGGAATTCGAGACCTTCACCAGCCTGGTCGTGAAGAAGCTGACGGGGCGGGCGGCCTAGGGACGACCGGCCGGGCGGGGGCGTTGCGCGGCAGGACCTGGGCGCTCCATATGCTTTCGTCCATGACCGACACCACAGCGCTGGACCCCGAGGACAGCAAGATCATCACGCTGGCGCGCAGCGCCCGGGCCCGGAACGGGGTGCCCGAGGGGGCCGCCGTCCGGGACGAGACCGGCCGCACCTACGTGGCGGGCACGGTGGACCTCGATTCGCTCAAGCTCAGCGCCCTCCAGACCGCCGTCGCCATGGCCGTGGCCAGCGGCGCGCAGTCCCTGGAGGCCGCGGCCGTGGTCAGCGCCGCCGACACCCCGGCCGACGCGGACCGCGCCGCCGTCCGCGACCTGGGCGGCCCGGACACCCCGGTCCTCCTCGCCGCCCCCGACGGCACCCTGAAGTCCACGACGAAGGCCGGCTGACCGCCTCACCGTGACCGGCCGCCCCGACCCCACCCCCGGCGCGGCCGGGCGCCCGACCCCGGTGCGCGCAGACGTCCCACCTCGGTGTGGGCAGGCGTCCCACCCCGGTGTGCGCAGGCGTCCCACCTCGGTGCGGGCGGGGTGTCCCGCCCCGGTGTGGGCGGGCGTCCCACCTCGGTGCGGGCGGGGTGTCCCGCCCCGGTGTGGGCGGGCGTCCCACCCCGGTGCGGGCGGGGTGTCCCGCCCCGGTGCGGGCGGGCGTCCCACCCCGGTGTGGGCAGGCGTCCCGCAGGGCGGGACGGGTGGGCACACCGGGACACCCCCGCCCGGCACCGCACCCCGCCCGGCCGGAGCCCCCTCACTGGGCCGGCCGAGCCGCGTCCTCCGGTCAGACCGGAGCCCCGCTCCCGCACGAGCCGGAGCCCCGCTCCCGCACGAGCCGGAGCCCCGCTCCCGGATGAGCCGGAGCCCCGCTCCCGCACGAGCCGGAGCCCTGCGCGCTCCGGATACCGGCCGGCCCGCACCCTGCTAGGCAGCCGCAGCCGCAGCCGCAGCCCTGCCCGGCGCAGCCGAAGGCCGGCGCCGGATGACCATCGCCATCAGCGCAGCCACCGCGCACAGCGCGCCCGACGCGTACCAGACCACGTCGTACGAGCCGAACACGTCCCGCGCCACCCCGCCCAGGAAGGACAGAAGGGCCGCACCCACCTGGTGCGAGGCCAGCACCCAGCCGAACACGATCGCGCTGTCCTCTCCGTACTGCTCACGGCAGAGCGCGATCGTCGGCGGCACGGTGGCCACCCAGTCCAGGCCGTAGAAGACGATGAAGAAGATCATCGGCGGGTGTACCGCCGGGGCCAGCAGCACCGGCAGGAACAGCAGCGAGATCCCGCGCAGCGCGTAGTACACCGCCAGCAGCCGGCGCGCGTCGAACCGGTCGGTGAACCAGCCGGACGCGATGGTGCCCACCACGTCGAAGACCCCGATCACCGCGAGCAGCCCGGCGGCCGCCGTCACCGGCATCCCGTGGTCGTGGGCGGCGGGCACGAAATGCGTTCTGACCAGGCCGTTCGTGGAGGCGCCGCAGATCGCGAAGGTGCCCGCCAGCAGCCAGAACGGGCCGGTCCGCGCCGCCTTGAGGAGCACCGTCACCGCCCGCCGCGCCGCCCCCGCCACCGGCTCGGGCTTCGGCGCGTACTCCCCGCCGTACGGGGCCAGTCCCACGTCCGCCGGGTGGTCGCGCAGCAGCAGCCAGACGAAGGGCACCACGGCGAGCGCGGTCAGCGCCACCGTCACCGCGGCGGGCCGCCAGCCGTGGTCGCTCACCAGCCAGGACAGCAGCGGCAGGAACACCAGCTGGCCGGAGGCCCCGGCCGCGGTCAGGACGCCGGTGACCAGCCCGCGCCGGGCGGTGAACCAGCGGTTGGTCACGGTCGCCGCGAAGGCCAGTGCCATCGAGCCGCTGCCCAGCCCGACCAGCACCCCCCAGAACAGCACCAGCTGCCAGGCCGCCGTCATCCACACCGTGGCCACCGACCCTGCCGCGATGACGGTCAGCGCACAGGCCACCACCCGGCGGATGCCGAAGCGGTCCATCAGGGCGGCCGCGAACGGCGCGGTCAGCCCGTACAGCGCGAGGTTGACCGAGATCGCGAAGCCGATGGTGCCGCGCGACCAGTCGAACTCGGCGTGCAACGGCTCGATGAGCAGGCCGGGGAGCGAGGCGAAGGCCGCCGCGCCGATGATCGTCACGAAGGCCACGGCGGCCACGGACCAGGCGCGGTGGACGCGGGCCGGGCGCTTTTCGCCGACGGGCGGCGCGGACGGGGAGGCGGGTGCTGTCTGGGTCACGCAGCCAGCTTCGACGGGAGCCGCGCCGCGCTCCAGTGGCCTGACCGACAGTGTTCGGTACGATCGGGCCATGGCGATGCCGAAGCCGATTCCGATGCCGAAGCCGATGTCGAACGCTCCCGAGGATCCGCCGGCCCACACGGCCGGGCGTCCCCACCGCGTGGTGGTCCTCGCGCTGGCCGGGCTGCTGCCCTTCGAGCTCGGGATCCCGCACCGGATCTTCGGCCGGGCCAAGGACGCGGCCGGCCGCCCCCTGTACGAGATCCTCACCTGCGGGCTGGCCCCCGGCCCGGTGCGGACCGACGCCGATTTCGCCGTCTCCGTCGAGCACGGACCCGAGCTGCTGGCCACCGCAGACACCGTGGTCGTGCCCGCCTCCTACGAGCTCGGGCCGGTCTACGACGAGGGCCGGCTCACCCCCGAACTGGCCGGTGCCCTCGCGCACCTCCGCCCCGGTACCCGCCTGGTGTCCATCTGCACCGGCGGCTACGTGCTGGCCGCCGCCGGTTTCCTCGACGGCCGTCGTGCCACCACCCACTGGGCCTCCGCCGCGCATTTCCAACGGCTCTTTCCCGGGGTCCTGGTGGACCCGGACGTGCTCTACACCGACGACGGCGATGTGCTCACCTCCGCCGGGGTCGCCGCCGGCATCGACCTCTGCCTGCACATCGTGCGCCGTGACCACGGGGCCGCCGTGGCCAACGAGGTGGCCCGGCGGACCGTCGTACCGCCCCACCGGGACGGCGGCCAGGCCCAGTTCATCGAGCGCCCGGTGCCGCAGCCGCGGGTGGCCGGCACCACCGCGGCCCGCGCCTGGGCGCTGGACCGGCTGCACGAGCCGCTGCGGCTGGTGGACATGGCCCGTCAGGAGGCGATGTCCGTACGGAGCTTCACCCGCCGGTTCCGCGAGGAGGCCGGGGTGAGCCCCGGCCGGTGGATCGTGCTGCAGCGCGTCGACCGGGCCAGGCACCTGCTGGAGACCACCGCCCTGTCGATGGACCGGGTGGCCCGGGAGGCCGGCTTCGGCACCGCCCAGTCGCTGCGCAAGCACATGCAGGCGGTGCTCGGGGTGAGCCCGACCGCGTACCGGCGCACCTTCCGTGCCGCAGGAACTCCCAACGTCCCACCAACTGATGGGCCATCAGATGATGGGGGAGCCGTGCATTGACTTCTGCCGCCGCCCGCCCGTGAATGGCGCCCACAGGCGCACGGGCGGAACCGGGGGTGGGGCGATGCGGCCGGGGGGCGGGGCAATGCGCAGACGGAACTGGGCCGGAGCGGCCACGGGGATGGCCGTCCTCGCCGCCGCGAGCGGGGCCATGGGCGCGGCCGCGGCCGACGGTCCCGGCGCCGGACGGCCGCCCGGCCAGGTCGGGTTCCCCACCCAGTGCCTGCCTCCGCAGGCGGCGGGACGACCGCCCGCCGACGGTCCCACCACCGCCGTGGTCGCCGTGGACAACCCCGCGCCGCGGGTCGGCGACACCGTCACCGTCACCTACCGGGTCACCGGCACTCCGGCCGTGAACCCGCTGCCCACCGGTCTGCCCGCCGACGTGCTCACCCCCACCGGCACCCTCCGGCTGGCCGGCGCGCAGTCCGGCGAGGTCACCGTCACCGGCGTCCGGCGCAACGACCCGGTGCCGGCCGGCGGGCGGCTCGGCACCTTCCTGATGACGGGCACCTTCACCGTCACCGCCGCCGGCGAGACCACCCTCGCCCCGGCCGGATACGCCCTCGGCGACACCACCTGCACCCCCGCCGGGCCGGTCCCCGTCTCCGCCCGCCTCACTGCCTCCCCGGCACCCACCGCCAACCTGCGGTACGTCGCCCTGGACGCGCCCCGCGGCCGGCCGGGCGACCGGGTGAGGGTGACGGCGGGCGGCTTCACCCCGGGCGCCGCCGTCACCGTGGCCGGGCGGGCCGGCACCGCGGTCACCGCCGACCGGGTCAGGGCCACCGCCGACGACCGCGGGTTCCTCACCGCGGACCTGGCCGTCGGCGACCGGGCCACCACCGCCGTGGTCGCCTGGGAAGGCCTCGCCTGGACGGCGGCCAAGGGCTCCGGGCCGGCCGCCTACGGAGTCGTCGAAGCCGTGCCCCTCCCGCCCGCGACCCAGCGGATCACCGCCACCGTCGAACCGGGCGGCCTGTCCATGACCCAGGAGGGCGAGGACATCGCCCTGGGCGCCGTCCCGTACGGCGAGGGCGGCGGCGCGGCCGGGAAGATCGGCACCGTCACGGTGAAGGACGCCCGCGGCGGCCCGGCCGGCTGGTCCCTGGTCGGCAAGGTCACCGACTTCTCCGGACCCGGCGGACACCGCATCCCCGGCGCCTCCCTCACCTGGACCCCGGCCTGCGCCACCGCCCCCGGCAGCACCGCCGCCTGTGCCCCGGGCAGCCCCGGCACGGTCGGCCCGGAGGGCGCCGTCCTCGCCTCGACCCCGGACGGCGAGGCGGTCGGCGGCACCTTCACGGTGGACGCCGGGGTCACCCTCCAGGTCCCGCCGTACGCACCGCCCGGCGCGTACACGGCCACCCTGACGCTGACCCTGTCTTGAACGGCCGGCTACCGCGACTCGGGGCCCTCGGCGTCCTCGCGGCCCTGCTGACGGCGCTGGCCGCCGTGTTCCTCGGCCCCGCCGGGACGGCCGCGGCCGCGGACAACGGCCAGTGGGCCGTACTGCCCTCAGCCACCGCGGCCGGGCAGCGGCCGTACTTCTACCTGGCGACGGCGCCCGGCGGGACGGTCACCGACGCCGTCACCCTCACCAACCGCACCGACCGGCCCCTCACCCTCCGCCTCTACGCCGCCGACGCCCACAACACGGCCCGGGACGGCGGCTTCGCCGTCCGCGGCCCCGAAGAACCGCGCCGCGCCACCGGCGCCTGGATCCGGCTCGGCCGGGACCGGGTCACCCTGCCGCCCCGCAGCACGCTGCAGGTCCCCTTCACCGTCGAGGTTCCCGAGCGGGCCGAACCCGGCGACCACCCCGGTGCCGTCGTCGCCGGGGAGGAGGCCGCGCAGCGCACCCCGCAGGGCATCGCCGTGCAGCAGGCCGTCGCCGCCCGCGTCCATCTCCGGGTCACCGGCCCCACCGCCCCCGCCCTCGCCGTCGAGGACCTCGCCGTACGCGGCCGGGCCGGGCGGGCCGGGCGGGCCGGGCGGGCCGAGATCACGTACACCCTCCACAACCTGGGGAACATCACCCTCCGTCCGCAGGCCACCGTCACGGCCACCGGGATCCTGGGACGTCCGCTGCTCCGCCGCCCGGCGGCCGGCCCGCCCGCCGAGCTGCTGCCCGGACAGCGGGTGGCGGTCACCGAACCGTGGACCGGGCCGCCGCCCTTCGGCTGGACCGAGGTGACCGTCCGGGCCGGCGCGGCCGGGACGGAGGGCCGGGCCGCCGCCGCGTACGCCGCCCACCCGGGGCTG
The DNA here is from genome assembly GCF_056436025.1 of Streptomyces sp. NPDC043853. Taxonomy (NCBI): domain Bacteria; kingdom Bacillati; phylum Actinomycetota; class Actinomycetes; order Kitasatosporales; family Streptomycetaceae; genus Streptomyces; species Streptomyces sp. NPDC043853. The sequence continues at coordinate 590,448 of NZ_JBWKDJ010000002.1, read as the reverse complement.
CTCCCCGCGCTCGCCGGGGCGCTCCTGGCCGCCGCCCTGGCCCCCCTGCTCGCCCCCGCGGCGGCCGTCTGGTCGGCGCGGGCGGCGGCATCGGGGAGAATGGCCCGTATGAGCGATCGTTCCCCCGAGCCCACCGCCCCGCACCGTGCGGGTTTCGCCTGTTTCGTCGGCCGTCCCAACGCGGGCAAGTCGACCCTGACCAACGCACTGGTGGGCACGAAGGTCGCGATCACCTCCAACCGGCCGCAGACCACGCGGCACACCGTCCGCGGCATCGTGCACCGCCCGGACGCCCAGCTCGTCCTCGTCGACACGCCCGGCCTGCACAAGCCGCGCACGCTGCTCGGCGAGCGGCTGAACGACGTGGTGCGGACCACCTGGGCCGAGGTCGACGTCATCGGCTTCTGCCTGCCCGCCGACCAGAAGCTCGGCCCCGGCGACAAGTTCATCGCGAAGGAACTCGCGGGGATCAAGAAGACCCCCAAGATCGCCATCGTGACCAAGACGGACCTGGTCGACTCCAAGGCGCTCGCCGAGCAGCTGATCGCCATCCAGAAGCTGGGTGCCGAGCTCGGCATCGAGTGGGCCGAGATCGTGCCCGTCTCGGCCGTCGGCGACACGCAGGTGCAGCTCCTCGCCGACCTGATCGCCCCGATGCTGCCCGAGAGCCCGCCGCTCTACCCGGAGGGCGACCTCACCGACGAGCCCGAGATGGTGATGGTCGCGGAGCTGATCCGGGAGGCCGCGCTGGAGGGCGTACGGGACGAGCTGCCGCACTCCATCGCCGTGGTGGTCGAGGAGATGCTGCCGCGCGAGAACCGGCCCAAGGACCGCCCGCTGCTGGACATCCACGCGAATGTCTACATCGAGCGGCCCAGCCAGAAGGGCATCATCATCGGCCCCAAGGGCTCGCGCCTGAAGGAGGTCGGCATGAAGTCGCGCAAGCACATCGAGGCGCTGCTCGGCACGCCGGTCTTCCTCGACCTGCACGTGAAGGTCGCCAAGGACTGGCAGCGCGACCCCAAGCAGCTGCGCAAGCTCGGCTTCTGACGCCGGGCGCCGCCGCCCTCAGGGCCTGCCGTCCGTCCTGCCGCGCCTGCCAGTCCTGCTGTCCGCCAGACTTGCCGCCTGTCGGACCAGGTGTCCGTCAGGCCTCGCCGCCGTCAGGCCCGGCGCCGGACCTTGAGCGTGTTGTCGTAGCCGTGCCCCGGCCGGTCGGCCTCGGTGCCGGTCCGCTCGTGCTCCGCGCAGACCAGCACCTCCCAGCCGCCCTCGGGCAGCTCCAGGTCCGCCAGCACCTCCTGCGGGGTGGGGAGGTGCAGGTCCGGGTGCGGGTTCTCGGTTCCGGGCGCAGTACCTCCGTGGCCGGCGACCAGCAGGACGCCGCCGGGGGCGACGGCTGCCGCCGCGGTGCGCAGGATGCGCTCGCGGGGCATGTCCCCCGGGCTGTGCAGGAAGCAGGCGGACACCAGGTCGAACGTGCCGGCCGGGAAGGACTCCCCGAGGTCGTGGCGTTCGAATGTGATCCGGTCGGCCACCTCGGCCTCGGCCGCGTGCTCGGCGGCCCGTTCCAGGGCCACGGGCGAGATGTCGGTACCGGTCACCCGCCAGCCCCGGCGGGCCAGCCAGACCGCGTCGGCGCCCTCGCCGCAGCCGAGGTCCAGGGCGCGGCCGGGCGGCAGCTCCCCGGCCTCCCGGACCAGGACCGCATTGGGCCTGCCGCTCCAGATCCGCTCCTTCTCGCCGTAGAAGGAGTCCCAGAACTCCCGCTCCGAGGCGTGCGACTGGTGCGTGTTCCGGTGGTGCGCGTGCTGCTGGTGGTGCTCGTGGGTGTGCGCGTGCGGATGTCCGGCCATCGGGTGCCTCCGGTTCGGTCGTGCGGCGGGTATGTCCCCGATGCTCCGCCCGCCCTCCGGACCAGGGCAAACATCCTTGCCGTTCCGGCAAACGCGGGGCGGAGGCGGCCTCGCGGAGAAGAGCGGAAACGGAGCCAAAAGAGGGTGCCGGACCGGGCGTGCCTTGTTTGGATGGCCCGGTGACGATTCTTGACGATCTTGAGAGCTACTACGACACCGTGCCCCGCGTGGGCGGCGCCCGCCCCGAAGACCTCGGCGCGCTGACGCTGTTCGTGCAGGAGGGCAGCGGCTGGCCCTACTACGCCCGGCCCGCCCTCGGCGGCCACCCGGTGACCGCGGAGGACGTGCTGCGCGCCCGGGAGCGGCAGCGCGAGCTGAACGTTCCGGAGGCCTTCGAGTGGGTGGCCGAAACCACGCCCTCGATGGAGAAGGCCGCGCTCGCGGCGGGGCTGCACGTGCACGAGCACCCCCTGATGGCGCTGGACCCGGCTGCCGAAGCGCTGCCGCCGCACCCGGAGGTGCGGCTGCTGGACGCTGCCGACCCGCTGCTGGCGGCTGCGGTGACGGTACCGGCGCTGGCCTTCGCCGCCCCGGGCACCGCGCTCGGCGAGGCGGGACCGGCGGAGCTCGCGACGGCGCTGGCGGACCCGTCGACGGCCGGCCGGGCCGCGATGGTGTCCACCAAGATCAGCTCCGGCCGGAGCGCCCTGGCCGTGGCCGTGCGGGACGGGATGGTGCTCTGCTCCGGGATGTACAACCCGGTCGGCGGGGTGGCCGAGGTGGTCGCCGTCGGCACCCTGCCCGCCGCCCGGCGCCAGGGCCTGGCCCTTGCCGTGACGGCGGCCCTGGTCGCGGACGCCCGCGCACGCGGCGCGGAACTGGTCTTCCTGTCCGCGGGCGACGAGGACGTGGCACGGATCTACGGCCGCGCCGGCTTCCGCCGCGTCGGCACCGCCATGATCGCGGAGCCGCCCGCGCCGGCCTGACCGCAGGCACGGGTGTGAGGGGCGGGCCGGGAGGGCATCAGGCCCGTCCGGCCCGCCCGTCCCCGGCCCGCCGCTCAGGCGCCTTCCTTCAGCACCCGGCGGATCAGCCTGCGCTGCGCCTCCGTGACGTGCGGGTCGGCGCAGGACACGGTCCGCCCGTCCACCGTGATCCGGTACGAGAAGCCGTCCCGTACCTGGTGCCCGGACGGGTCCGGCGGCGGAGCCTGGAGCGCGAGCATGGCCAGGGCCTCCCACTCCTCCTCGTCGGCGAGGCCTTCGGTGTCCACCTCGGCCTGTCGCTCGATGCCCGCGAAGCCCCCGGTCCTCAGCACATGAATCCGCATGTCACCTTTCTACCGGGATCCGCCGGCACCGGCCCCGGAGAACGCCGGACCGGGGCACCGGCCGGGGTCCGCCGGGCCCGCCCTACCGGGACCGCCCTACGGGGTCCGGTCGGTCCCCACACCCACCAGGGACCACGCCTTGAGCACCGCCTGGTGCTCCTCGCCGCCGTCCCCGAACCGGGCCGCCGCTGCCGCCACGGTCAGCGAGGCGAAGTCGGTGAAGCTCGCGTCGACGGCCAGCTCGCCGCCGGTCAGCGTGTCGTACCAGATCTGCCCGGCCCGCTCCCACGCCTTGCCGCCGAGTGCGGTCGCCAGCTGGTAGAAGGCGTGGTTGGGGATGCCCGAGTTGATGTGCACCCCGCCGTTGTCCCGGCTGGTCTGCACGTAGTCGTCCATGGTGGCCGGCTGCGGGTCCTTGCCCAGCTCGTCGTCGTCGTACGCGGTGCCGGGCGCCTTCATCGAGCGCAGTGCGACCCCGCTGACGTCCGGCCCCAGCAGCCCGGCGCCGATCAGCCAGTCCGCCTGGTCGGCCGTCTGGTCCAGGGTGTACTGCTTGATCAGCGAGCCGAACACGTCCGACATCGACTCGTTCAGCGCGCCGGCCTGCTTGTAGTACTCCAGATTGGCCGTGTACTGGGTGACCCCGTGCGCCAGCTCGTGCCCGATGATGTCGACCGAGACGGTGAAGTCGAGGAACAGGTCGCCGTCCCCGTCGCCGAAGACCATCTGCCGGCCGTCCCAGAAGGCGTTGTTGTACTCCTGCCCGTAGTGGACGGTGGCGTCCAGTGCCAGCCCCGCGTCATCGATGGAGTGGCGTCCGAAAGCCTTGAGGAACAACTCGAAGGTCGCGCCCAGCCCCGCGTACGCGCGGTTCACGGTCGCGTCCCGGCCGGGCTCCGATCCCTCCTCGCGCACCTTGGTCCCGGGCAGCCGGGTCCGGTGCTGGGCGTCGTAGATCGTGCGCTCCGGCCGGTCCGGGGCCGCGGCGGCCAGCGTGGGGACGACCCCGCGCGCGGTGGTGATGCGGCGCCGGGCGCGCTGCAGGGAGTCGTGTTCGAGGGTGCGCTGCGCGACGTCGGCGCGCCGGACGTTCTCGGACAGCACGATCCGGTCGAGCAGGTGCGGGGGCACGATCGTGCAGAAGACGGGGTGGCGGTTGGCATCCATGCCCGGCAATGTGGCAGTGGGTCATGCCGGTGTCACTACCTGTGACCATGATTCATTCAGTTGACCGAAAGCGATTGCATGGCGTTGACGGATCCAACGGACTTCCCGCCCGAAGTGGAGTCAGGGGTCACAAACAGTGCAAATCGGACCATGGGGTCTTGCATACTGAAACGGCAACGCGCCCCCGCCGCGGTCTCGGTTAGGCTCCGGTCATCATGCGTAACTGGCTGCTTCTCCTTAGCTGCCGCGGCGAGGGCCTGTAGTCGTAGGTCGACCCCCTCCCCGCGGAGTCTGGTGTTGCGCCGTCCTCACCACCTGAGGCACGACCTGTCGGCCGTTCCAGCGAACACACGCGGACACGCGAGGAGCCCTACGCCATGAGCCAGCAGCACAGCTACGCCGGTCGCCCCACGCCCATCACCAACGCGACCCACTCCCAGAAGCCCTCCGGGATGCCGATCCACAAGTACGGCGCGTACGAGCAGGTGGACATCCCGGACCGCACCTGGCCGAACGCCCGGATCACCCGGGCTCCCCGCTGGCTGTCCACCGACCTGCGCGACGGCAACCAGTCGCTGATCGACCCGATGACCCCCGCCCGCAAGCGCGAGATGTTCGACCTGCTGGTACGCATGGGCTACAAGGAGATCGAGGTCGGCTTCCCCTCCTCCGGTGAGACCGACTTCGCCTTCGTGCGCTCCATCATCGAAGAGGGCGCGATCCCGGACGACGTCACCATCTCCGTGCTGACCCAGGCCCGCGAGGACCTGATCGAGCGGACCGTGGAGTCGCTGCGCGGCGCCAAGCGGGCCACCGTGCACATGTACAACGCGACCGCCCCGACCTTCCGCCGGGTCGTCTTCCGCGGCTCCAAGGAGCAGATCAAGCAGATCGCCGTCGACGGCACCCGCCTGGTCATGGAGTACGCCGAGAAGATCCTGGGCGACGACACGGTCTTCGGCTACCAGTACAGCCCCGAGATCTTCACCGACACCGAGCTGGACTTCGCCCTGGAGGTCTGCGAGGCGGTCTGCGACGTCTGGCAGCCCGGCCCCGGCCGCGAGATCATCCTGAACCTGCCGGCCACCGTCGAGCGCTCCACCCCCTCCACGCACGCGGACCGTTTCGAGTGGATGGCCCGCAACCTGACCCGCCGCGAGCACATCTGCATCTCCGTGCACCCGCACAACGACCGCGGCACCGCCGTCGCCGCCGCCGAGCTGGCCCTGATGGCCGGCGCGGACCGGATCGAGGGCTGCCTGTTCGGGCAGGGCGAGCGCACCGGCAACGTCGACCTGATCACCCTGGGCATGAACCTGTTCTCGCAGGGCGTCGACCCGCAGATCGACTTCTCGCAGATCGACGAGATCCGCCGGACCTCCGAGTACTGCAACCAGATGGAGGTCCACCCGCGCCACCCCTACGCGGGCGACCTGGTCTACACGGCCTTCTCCGGATCGCACCAGGACGCGATCAAGAAGGGCTTCGACGCCATGGAGGCCGACGCGGCCGCCCAGGGCAAGACGGTCGACGACATCGAGTGGGCGGTGCCGTACCTGCCGATCGACCCCAAGGACGTCGGCCGCTCCTACGAGGCGGTCATCCGGGTCAACTCGCAGTCCGGCAAGGGCGGTATCGCGTACGTCCTGAAGAACGACCACAAGCTGGACCTGCCGCGCCGCATGCAGATCGAGTTCTCGCGGATCATCCAGGCCAAGACCGACGCCGAGGGCGGCGAGGTCACCCCGAAGGCGATCTGGGACGTCTTCCAGGACGAGTACCTGCCCAACCCTGAGAACCCGTGGGGCCGGATCCAGCTGCGCTCGGGCTCGACGGCCACCGACAAGGACGGTACGGACACCCTGACCGTCGAGGCGGTCGTGGACGGCGCCGAGACCGTGCTGAGCGGTACCGGCAACGGCCCGATCTCGGCCTTCTTCGACGCGCTGGCGAGCATCGGCGTCGACGCCCGCCTGCTGGACTACACCGAGCACACCATGAGCGAGGGCGCCTCCGCGCAGGCCGCCTCGTACATCGAGTGCGCCATCGACGGCCGCGTGCTGTGGGGCATCGGCATCGACGCCAACACCACCCGCGCCTCGCTGAAGGCGGTCATCTCGGCGGTCAACCGCGCCGGCCGCTGACCGAAGGCCCGACCGGTCCGCCACGACGGCCCCCGACGCTCCGGAAGGAGCGTCGGGGGCCGTCGCGCCGTCCGGGCCGTGCCACGGGGCCTACTGGGCGAGGTAGCCGCCGTCCACCGGCAGCACCACTCCCGTGACGAAGGAGGCGGCGTCCGAGGCGAGGAAGGCGATGACCCGGGCCACCTCCTCCGGCTCGCCGATGCGGCCCATGGGGTGGGCGCGGGTGATCTGCTCCAGGTACTCCGGCCCGCCCGGCTCGTCGGGGAGGGCTCGGACCCGCTCCGTGCGGATGGTCCCGGGCGCGACCGCGTTGACGCGGATGCCGCGCGCCGCCCATTCCACCGCCAGGTGCCGGGTCAGGCCCGAGGCGACGAACTTGGCCGGCCCGTACGCCGCCTGCCGGGCCTGCCCGGCCAGCCCCGAGATGGAGGACACGCAGACCAGCGCGCCGCCGGCCGGCTGCTGGGCGGTCATCGCCTCGATGGCGTACTTGCAGGTCAGGAACATGCCGCGGCCGTCCACGGCCATGACGTGGTCCCAGATCTCCGGGGTGGTCTCCCGTACGTCCGACAGGGGGATCACGCCCGCGTTCGCCACGGCGACGTCGAGCCGCCCGTAGGCGGCCACCGCGGCCCCGATCATGGCCCGGTTCTGCTCCGGATCGGACACGTCGCCGGTGACGGTCTCGACCCCGAGGCCCTCCCCGGCCAGTTCCGTCCGCAGGGAGGCCAGTCCGGGGGCATGGATGTCGGCCGCGGTGACGCGGGCGCCCGAGCGGGCGAGGAACAGGGCGGTGGCGCGGCCGATACCGCTCGCGGCGCCGGTCACCAGACAGGACTTCTCGTGCACGGCGGTGAGGATAGGGGGCGCGGGGTGGTGAACAGGGGCGCGGATCGGCCAAGTCCCCGCGCCGACGGATGTTGTCCGGTCACACGACTGACGGATCCTCACCGATGTGGCTAACATCACGCCAACGCGGCGACGTCGCCGCTGGTTTACGGAGGTGGGACGTGCTGCCAGTGCGGGGTGGGACCAGCCGGAAGCTGATGCTCTGGGGCATCCGTACCACCTGGACCACCGTGAGCGACGGGGAGTTCTTCTGCCCCGGATGCGGCGGGGACCGGAACTACCGCCGCCGCACCGGCCGCCGTCGGTTCACCGTGCTGGGCGTACCCCTGTTGCCGCGCGGCCACGTCGGACCGGTGGTCGAATGCGCGGCCTGCCGCGAGCGGTTCGCCGCCGACGTCCTCGACCATCCGACCACCGCCCGCTTCTCCGCGATGCTCCGGGACGCGGTCCACACCGTCACCCTGGCCGTCCTCGCGGCCGGCGGAGCCGCCTCCCGCGCGGCGCTGGAGGCGGCGGTGGGCGTCGTACGGTCGGCGGGCTTCCAGGACTGTACGGAAGACCAGCTGGCGGCCCTGGTGGAGACGCTGACCTCGGACACCGGGCGGCTCCCGGGCCTCTACGACGGGCCCGAGTGCTGCGGGGCGGCGCTGTCGATCGAGCTGCACGAGGCGCTGGAACCGCTCTCCCCGCACCTGGCCGCGCCGGGCCGGGAGTCCCTGCTGCTGCAGGGGGCCCGGATCGCCCTGGCCGACGGCCCGTACACGCCGGCGGAGCGCGAGGTGCTGTCGACGGTGGGGGCCGCGCTGCGGCTGGACTCCGACGAGATCTCGCGCCTCCTGGCGGCCGTGCGCGCGGCCGGCTGAGCCCCCCGAGCGCCCTTTCGCGCCCTTTCGCTCCACGCGATGCCCTGTCCGCCGGCCCCGGGCCGGTCCGGTGGACAGGGCGCTACGCGCGTTTCACCCCTGTCACCTCGGGTGAACCTGCACGTCGGGCTGCAGGGAAGTGGGACAAAAGCCGCTCCTCCCGCATAACGATCCGGCCTCGGGGTGGCCATTACTCGCCCGTACGATCGACGGAGGGGTGCCGTCCGCAGTCGGGTGATCCACCAAGGGGACCTCCGGAAGTGTGGACTCCCGTTTGCGGACTCGAACTGACGTCCGGAGCGTTTATGCAGCTCAGACCCTGTGCGGTTCGCGACAGTGTGGCTGGAAAGCGATCCTCTGCCGATCCTGCCCATAGCCCCCTGGCGCATCGCCCGCCAGTGGAGGAACCAACAAATTCAACTTCTCCACACCTCAACACTTTGTGTAAGTCGACGATAGGTGTGGCGCCCCCCACAGGCGTTCAATTCCGGTCACACGAAGAGACGCCTGCTGTAACACAGTGGGGCTTCGATCCACGTGAATGCACTGAAAACCCTGGCGGAACCACGCACCACGATCCGCGCCTTGCCAGGGATAACCAGATCTCCTCTCATTTACCTCCCCGAAGGGCAAGGCAGAGATGGCACGTGTCGCCGCCCGGCTTTCCGACGGAAAGCAGAGCTCGCACCCGGTCGACGAGGTGCTCCCCGTCCCCAAGCTCGCGCTGTACGGTTTCCAGCACGTACTCGCCTTCTACGCAGGCGCGGTGATCGTCCCGATCATCGTCGGCAGCGCATTGAAGCTGAGCCCTGAACAGCTGGTCTACCTGATCAACGCGGACCTCTTCACCTGTGGTATCGCCTCGATCATCCAGGCATTCGGCATCGGCCGGATCGGTGCGCGACTGCCGCTGATCCAGGGCGTGACCTTCACGGCCGTCTCCCCGATGATCGCCATCGGCCTCGGGGCCGGCGGCGGCACCGCCGCCCTCCTGGTGATCTACGGCGCGGTCATCACGGCCGGTATCGCCACCTTCGCCTTCGCCTGGCTGCCGCCCAAGGCGTTCCGCAGTGTCATGCGGCTGTTCCCGCCGGTCGTCACCGGCACCGTGATCACCGTGCTCGGCATCGTGCTGCTGCCCGTCGGTCTCAACGACGCCGCCGGCGGCCTCGGCAGCCCCGACTTCGGTGACCCGAAGAACTTCGCCTACGCCGGCGGGACCATGCTCTTCATCCTGGTCCTGATGCGGATCGGCAAGCCGTTCCTCTCCTCGATCGCCATCCTCCTCGGCCTGGTCGGCGGCACCGTCGTCTCCTTCATCCTCGGCGACGCCAAGTTCGGCGACGTCTCCAAGGCGGACTGGGTCGGCATCACCACCCCGTTCCACTTCGGGGCCCCGAAGTTCGAGTGGTTCCCGATCGTCCTGATGCTCATCGTCATGCTGATCACCATGGTCGAGACCACCGGTGACACCTACGCCGTCGGTGACATCGTCGGCAAGGAGGTCGACAGCGAGACCGTGGCCCGCGCCCTGCGTGCCGACGGTGCCGCCACCGCCCTCGGCGGTGTGCTGAACTCCTTCCCGTACGTCGCCTTCGCCGAGAACGTCGGCCTGGTGCGGATGACCAAGGTCAAGAGCCGCTTCGTGGTCGTCGCCGCGGGTGTCTTCATGATCATCCTGGGCATGCTGCCCAAGGCCGCCGCCATCGTCGCCGCCGTCCCGCACGGAGTCCTCGGCGGCGCCGCGACCGTCATGTTCGGCATGGTCGCCCTGGCCGGTATCCAGACCCTCGCCAAGGTGGACCTGAAGGAGGAGAAGAACGCGCTGGTCGTGGGTGTCTCCCTGGCCTTCGCCCTGCTCCCGGCGACCGTCCCGGTCCTCTTCAAGGACCACATGAACCCCGACCTGTCCTCGCTGCTCAACAGCGGTGTGACGCTCGGTGCCACGGCCGCCATCGTCCTGAACCTGATCTTCAACGGCCTGGCCAAGGACGACGCCCACGACGTCGTGGCCACGATCCCGGCCCCGGCCGGCCCGGCCGCGACCGAGGCCGCCGCGAAGTCCGAGGCCGCCGCGAAGTCCGAGGCCGGCGACGACGTTCCGGCCGTCGTTCCCGCAGCCGCCCCGGAGGCCACCTCCGGCGAGGCCGGAGAAGCCGACGAGGCGGGCGAGACCGCCAAGACGCCGGCGGGCTGATCCCCCAGTCCTCCCAAGGGGTGATGGCCCCCGACCGGACCCACGTCCGGCCGGGGGCCATCGCTGTCCGACCCACCGGCGACAATGGGCCCATGAGTCTGTTCCGCGACGACGGCATCGTGCTGCGCACCCAGAAGCTGGGTGAGGCGGACCGCATCATCACGCTGCTGACGCGCGGACACGGGCGGGTCCGGGCCGTGGCCCGGGGCGTACGCCGCACCAAGTCCAAGTTCGGGGCCCGGCTGGAACCCTTCTCCCACGCCGACGTGCAGTTCTTCGCCCGCGGCAGCGAACTGGTCGGCCGCGGCCTGCCGCTCTGCACCCAGACCGAGATCATCGCCCCGTACGGCAACGGCATCGTCACCGACTACGCCCGCTACACCGCCGGCACGGCCATGCTGGAGACCGCCGAGCGGTTCACCGAGAACGAGGGGGAGCCCGCCGTCCAGCAGTACCTGCTGCTCGTCGGCGCCCTGCGCACCCTCTCCCGCGGCGAGCACGCCCCGCACCTCATCCTGGACGCCTTCCTGCTCCGCTCCCTCGCCGTCAACGGCTACGCCCCCTCCTTCGAGGACTGCGCGAAGTGCGGCATCCACGGCCCCAACAGGCACTTCTCCGTGGCCGCGGGCGGGGTCGTATGCGGCGACTGCCGGGTCGCCGGAAGCGTCGTACCATCTGCTGAGGCCATCGGGCTGCTCAGCGCCCTGCTGACGGGGGACTGGGCGACGGCCGACGCGGCGGAGCCGCGGTACGTGCGCGAGGGGAGCGGACTCGTCTCCGCCTATCTGCACTGGCATCTGGAGCGCGGGCTGCGTTCCCTGCGTTACGTAGAGAAGTGACCGAGATCGGAGACCAAAGCGCATGGCAGTACGCGGATTCCTGGGACGCTCCCGCCGCGAGTACACGCTTCCCGAGCCGCACCCCTCCGGCGCAGTGCCGCCGAAGATCCCGGGCGAGCTGGTACCGGAGCACGTCGCGATCGTGATGGACGGCAACGGCCGCTGGGCCAAGGAGCGGGGCCTGCCGCGCACCGAGGGCCACAAGGTCGGCGCCGAGCGGGTCCTGGACGTCCTCCAGGGCGCGATCGAGATGGGCGTCAAGAACATCTCCCTCTACGCCTTCTCCACCGAGAACTGGAAGCGCTCGCCCGACGAGGTCCGCTTCCTGATGAACTTCAACCGCGACTTCATCCGCAAGACCCGCGACCAGCTCGACGAGCTCGGCATCCGGGTGCGCTGGGCTGGCCGGATGCCCAGGCTGTGGAAGTCGGTGGCCAAGGAGCTCCAGGTCGCGCAGGAGCAGACCAAGGGCAACGACAAGCTGACCCTGTACTTCTGCATGAACTACGGCGGCCGGGCCGAGATCGCCGATGCCGCGCAGGCCCTCGCCGAGGACGTGAAGGCCGGCCGTCTCGACCCGTCGAAGGTCAGCGAGAAGACCCTCGCCAAGTACCTCTACTACCCGGACATGCCGGACGTGGACGTGTTCCTGCGCCCCAGCGGCGAGCAGCGCACCTCCAACTTCCTGCTCTGGCAGAGCGCGTACGCCGAGATGGTCTTCCAGGACGTGCTGTGGCCGGACTTCGACCGCCGCCATCTGTGGAACGCCTGCCTGGAGTACGCCCAGCGGGACCGCCGCTTCGGCGGCGCCATCCCCAACCAGGTCGACTCCGAGGGCCCCGGCTCGAACGGCTGACCGTCGCGCCCGTACGATCCCCGCTCATGGACGTCATGGGCGGGGATCAGCATTTCCACACGAACGAGCCGGCACCCGGGGGGCCCGCCGTCGAGTTCCGCTACACGCCGACACCGGCGGACATGAGGGAGGCGCTGCGGGCCCGGTACCGCACTCCCGCCGGCCGCCGCCAGCGCTTGCCCTGGGCGCTCACCGGCCTGATGGCGCCCCTCTTCGCGGGACTGCTGACCGCGCTGGACGGCGGGGTGAGCCCGGTGGCCGTCGGCCTCCTCGCGCTGACCGTCATCAGCTGGGTGTACGTGTTCCTCGGCCACCGGCTCATGGCGCGGGCCGCCTCGGGGATGCTGGAGACCGCGGGGGAGTGCGGGACCTCCGTCGACGCCCGGGGGCTCGCCGTGAACGGAGCCGAGACCTCCACGTTCCACGCCTGGTCCGTCTTCGCCCACTACGCCGAGACGCCGGCCACCTTCGCGCTGTTCTCGCGTGACAAGCAGGCCGTCGTGGTCATGGTGCTGCCCAAGCGCGGCCTCGCGGCCCCGGAGGCCGCCGAGCGCCTGCGCGTCCTGCTGGAGCGGAACCTGAAGCGGGTATAGGGCCTGTCCGGCGGATCATGGCCAGGGCCGCGCCGCCTGGCACGGCACCTCGCCGCGTTGCCGAAACGCCCCGACAGCTCCGCTACCGAGGCGCTCCGGCGCCTTGCGATGCGTCCCCTCGGCCCTGGCGGGCCTGGGGAGACTAGGCGGCGGCCGCGCAGTCCGCGCAGGTGCCGAAGATCTCCACCGTGTGGGCGACGTTCACGAAGCCGTGCTCCGCGGCGATCGCGTCGGCCCACTTCTCCACCGCCGGGCCCTCCACCTCCACGGCCCTGCCGCAGCCGCGGCAGACCAGGTGGTGGTGGTGTTCGCCGGTGGAGCAGCGGCGGTAGACCGACTCGCCGTCACTGGTGCGCAGCACGTCGACCTCCCCGGCGTCGGCCAGGGACTGCAGGGTGCGGTAGACGGTGGTCAGGCCCACGGAGGCGCCGCGGTGTTTGAGCATGTCGTGCAGCTCCTGGGCGCTGCGGAACTCGTCCACCTCGTCCAGGGCGGCCGCGACGGCCGCGCGCTGCCGGGTGGAGCGTCCTCGTACTGGCGCGGTATTCGTCTCGCCAGGAGCAGTCGCCACCGGTTCCTCCTCGTATCGGCCTGGGGCCATTGTGCCAGGCGGGCCCGCCGCCCTAGACCCTTACGTCGTCCTGTACGCCGTCCCGCGGGCAGAGCTGCCCGTCGGGTGCGGCGCCCGCCGCGGCCCGGGCCCGGCGGCGGGCCAGCGGGGTGGCCAGGGCCGTCATGATCATGAACACGGCGATGGCGAGCAGCACGATCGTGGCGCCGGACGGCGCGTCGATGTAGTACGTGGCGGCCGTGCCGGACAGCGACACGGTCACGCTGATCGCGATGGCCAGGCCCAGCGTCGCCGCGAAGCTCCGGGTCATCCGCTGCGCCGCGGCGACCGGGATCACCATCATCGCGCTGACCAGCAGCAGGCCGACGATCCGCATCGCCACGGTGACGGTGACCGCGGCGGTGACCGCGATCAGCAGGTTCAGCGCCCGTACCGGCAGACCGGTGACCCGGGCGAACTCCTCGTCCTGGCAGACCGCGAACAGCTGCCTGCGCAGTCCGATGGTCGCCGCGATGACGAACGCGGCGAGGATCACCATGGCGGTGACGTCCTCGGGGGTGACGGTGGTGATCGAGCCGAACATGGCGCTGACCAGGTTGGCGGTCGAGCCGCCCGGGGCCAGGTTGATGATCATGACACCGCCGGCCAGGCCGCCGTAGAAGAGCATGGCGAGCGCGACGTCGCCGCTGGTCCTCCCGCGGGAGCGGATCAGCTCCATGCCGACCGCGCCGAGCACGGCGACCAGGGTGGCCATCCACACCGGGCTGGTCTGGAAGAGGAACCCGAGGGCGACACCGGTCATGGCCACGTGGCCGAGGCCGTCGCCCATGAGGGCCTGCCGCCGCTGGACCAGGTAGGTGCCGATGGCGGGTGCGGTGATGCCGACCAGCGTGGCCGCGATCAGGGCCCGCTGCATGAAGGCGTCGTTGAGGATTTCCATCAGCTCAGCAGTCCCGTCCGGAGCGGCTCGGCGTCGTGCGCCGCGTGGGGGTGTACGTGGTCGTGGCCGGGCAGCGCGTGCTGTCCGACGGCCTCCGGCGGGGGACCGTCGTGCACCACGCACCCGTCGCGCAGGACGACGGCCCGGTCGATCAGCGGTTCCAGCGGGCCGAGCTCGTGCAGCACGAGGAGGACCGTGGAGCCGGCGGCGACCTGGGCGCGCAGCGCGTTCGCGAGGACTTCCTGGTTGTCGAGGTCCACGCCGGCCATCGGCTCGTCCATGATCAGGAGTTCCGGCTCCACGGAGAGCGCACGGGCGATCAGCACCCGCTGGTGCTGGCCGCCGGAAAGGGCGCTCACCGAGGCGGAGGCGTACGCGCGCATGTCGACGAGGTCGAGGGCGCGGTCCACGGCGGCCCGGTCGGCGGCGCGCGGGAGGCCGAACCGGCGGCGGGCCAGCCGGCCGGAGGAGACCACTTCACGGACGGTGGCGGGAACCCCGCCGGCGGCGGTGGTCCGCTGGGGGACGTAGCCGACCCTGGACCAGTCGCGGAAGCGCCGGAACTCGGTGCCGAAGAGCGAGAGTTCGCCGGAGTTCAGCGGGACCTGGCCGACGACGGCGCGTACGGCGGTGGACTTGCCGGAACCGTTGGCGCCGAGCAGCGCGACGACCTCGCCGCGGTGCACGGTGAGGTCGACGCCGCGCAGCACCGGGCGCGAGCCGAGCGAGGCGGTGGCCCCGCGCAGGGATATCACGGCATCCGTCGTCATTGCTTGCTCCCCAGCGCCTTCTGCAGGTTCTTCAGGTTGGACCGCATGACCTCGAAGTAGTCAGCGCCCTGGGACTTGTCGGTGATTCCCTCCAGCGGGTCGAGCACGTCCGTCTTCAGGCCGGCGTCCGCGGCGAGGGACTTGGCGGTCTTGTCGCTGGCCAGGGTCTCGAAGAAGACGGTGCTGACGTTCTCCTTCTTCGCGAGCTCCTGGAGTTCCCTGATCCGGGCCGGGCTGGGTTCGGACTGGGGGTCCATGCCGGATATGGACTCCTGGTCCAGCCCGTAGCGCTCGGCGAGGTAGCCGAAGGCGGAGTGGGAGGTGATGAAGGTCTTGGCGGAGGTGTTCGCCAGGCCGTTCTTGAACTCGGTGTCCAGCGCGGCCAGTTTGCCGACCAGTTCCTCGGTGTTCTTCTTGTACTCGGCCGCGTGGGCCGGGTCGGCCTTCTCCAGGGCGGCGCCGGTGCCCTTGGCGATCTCCGCGTACTTGACCGGGTCGAGCCAGACGTGCGGGTCCTGGCCGGCCTCGCCGTGGTCGTGGCCGTCGCCTTCCTCGTGGCCGGAGGTGTGGTGCTCCTCCAGCTCGGTGAGGGTGCCGGCGTCGACGACGGTCTTCACGCCGGACTGGGCGACGGCCTTGTCGACGGCGGGCTGCAGGTTCTTGAGGTAGAGCACGACATCGGCCTCGCCGAGCTGCCCGGTCTGCCTCGGGGTGAGCTCCAGGTCGTGCGGTTCGACGCCCGGCTTGGTCAGGGAGGTGACCGCCACGTGGTCCTTGCCGATCTGCTCGGCGAGGAATCGCATCGGGTAGAACGACGCCGTCACGGCGAGCCTGCCGTCCTCTCCGCCGCCCGCGGCTTCGGCTCCTGAGCAGGCGGTCAGCGTCGCGGCCCCGAGGGCGACGGCTCCGGCGAGGGCGGCGGAGGGTATGAGGCGTCGTGCGTTCATGACATCCATTTTCATCAAAGATGGAAACCGTTGTCAAAAACCCAGGTGAGGGGCCGGAAAAGCGGAACCGATTTGATCGGGGAGGGGCGGCCGCCGGTAACCTGAGGCATTCGCGTTCGTCCTCGTAATGAAGAGAGCATCGTGGCCGCCGACAAGATCGACACCATCGTCAGCCTCAGCAAGCGCCGTGGCTTCGTCTACCCCTGCAGTGAGATCTACGGCGGCTCCAAGGCCGCCTGGGACTACGGGCCGCTCGGTGTCGAGCTCAAGGAGAACATCAAGCGCCAGTGGTGGAAGGCCATGGTCACCGGGCGTGAGGACATCGTCGGCATCGACTCGTCCGTGATCCTCGCCCCCGAGGTCTGGGTGGCCTCCGGTCACGTGGCGACCTTCTCGGACCCGCTGACCGAGTGCACCTCCTGCCACAAGCGCCACCGCGCCGACCACCTGGAGGAGGCGTACGAGGCCAAGCACGGCCGCGTCCCCGCCAACGGCCTGGCCGACGTCAACTGCCCGAACTGTGGCACCAAGGGCCAGTTCACCGAGCCCAAGCAGTTCTCCGGCATGCTGGAGACCCACCTCGGCCCGACCCAGGACACCGGCTCCAAGGCCTACCTGCGCCCCGAGACCGCCCAGGGCATCTTCACCAACTTCGCCCAGGTGCAGCAGACTTCCCGCAAGAAGCCGCCGTTCGGCATCGCGCAGATGGGCAAGTCCTTCCGCAACGAGATCACGCCCGGCAACTTCATCTTCCGGACCCGCGAGTTCGAGCAGATGGAGATGGAGTTCTTCGTCAAGCCGGGCGAGGACGAGCAGTGGCAGGAGTACTGGATGCAGGAGCGGTGGAACTGGTACCGCGACCTCGGCATCCGCGAGGAGAACATCCGCTGGTACGAGCACCCGAAGGAGAAGCTGTCCCACTACTCGAAGCGCACCGCCGACATCGAGTACCGCTTCAACTTCGGCGGCAGTGAGTTCTCCGAGCTCGAAGGCGTGGCCAACCGCACCGACTTCGACCTCAAGGCCCACTCCGAGGCCTCCGGCCAGGACCTGTCCTTCTTCGACCAGGAGGCCGGCGAGCGCTACGTCCCGTACGTCATCGAGCCCGCGGCCGGCGTGAACCGCGCCATGCTCGCCTTCCTGCTCGACGCGTACACCGAGGACGAGGCCCCGAACGCCAAGGGCGTCATGGAGAAGCGCACCGTGATGCGCCTCGACCCGCGCCTGGCCCCGGTCAAGGTCGCCGTGCTGCCGCTGTCCCGCAACGAGAAGCTGTCGCCGAAGGCCAAGGGCCTCGCGGCCGACCTGCGGAAGTTCTGGAACATCGAGTTCGACGACGCCGGCGCCATCGGCCGCCGCTACCGCCGCCAGGACGAGATCGGTACGCCGTTCTGCGTCACGGTCGACTTCGACACCCTGGACGACAACGCGGTGACCGTGCGCGAGCGCGACACCATGAAGCAGGAGCGCGTCTCCCTGGACCAGATCCAGGGCTACCTGGGCGCCCGCCTGCTGGGCTGCTAGGTCAGGACACGCGAGGGGCCCGGTGCGCGCGAGCGCACCGGGCCCCTCGTCGTACGCGGGCGTATCCGGGTGTACCCGGGTCAGGACGCGGAGCCCTGGGCGGCCGCGGCGGCGGCACGTGCTTCGCCCTCGGCCCGGGAGCGCTTGCCGTACCACGCGGTCCACAGGGCCAGCGCGCCCAGCACGCCGTAGATCATGAACGGGCTGAGGGTCACCATGGTGTCGGTGTCCAGCGAGTACGCCAGGGCGATGCGCACGCCGGCCTCGGCCAGGTAGGCCACGCCCCAGACCGTGGTCATCACGATCATGGTCCGCCGGAAGCCCTCGAACTGCCACAGGCCGTTCCACCAGGCGGTGCTCTCGGGAGTGCCGTCGGTGGCGAACTTCCGCCCGAAGTAGAACATCAGCGGACGCGGCGCCAGCAGGGTGGAAAGGCAGAGCAGCCCGAACAGGCCGGTCACCCCGGAGTCCTTGACCAGGAGGGTCCGGGCCGAGTGGTCGCCCAGGAGCGAGACCACGGCCGTGATGACGATGAACACCAGCGTGACGACGGCGAACTCGTCGAGCTTGCGCCGCCAGGCCACCATGACGGCGGTGTCCAGCACCGGCCACGCGCTGCTGGCCAGCAGTGCGGCGAACTCGCTCCAGCCGTGGTCGTCCTTGAGCGTGTTGTAGGTGAGGATCGGCGCTACGACGTTGAGCAGGATGGTGAGGACCCAGCCGATCGCGGCCGCGGATCCGGAGCGGGCGGGTGGTTCCGGGCGGGTGTCCGGAACGGACGCCGTGGACATGTTTCCCCCTGAGACGAGACGAAGAGCGGATGAGTGCGGTCTGGGGGACGGTAGGCCACGGATGGGCACGGGGTCACCACGCCCGGCTCAAATGATCACCAACTCTTCGGAATCGGCTGTTCCAGGTGATCGCGCAGGTCAGGGGCGGGAGTTGGGCGACCGGATCAGGCCCTCAGGCCGCGGACCACCAGGGAGGACACGGCCTCGAACTCGGCGGCGATGGTGGGGCTCTGCCACTCGGCCGCGTACTGCGGGTCGTGGAACCGGGCGGTGGCGTCGAAGACGGCACGCGCCGAGGCCGGGGCGTCCGCGGCGGACAGGGTGCCGGCGGTCACCCCCTCCTCGATGATCCGGGTCAGCTGGGCGACGAGCTCGGCGAGGTGGGCGTCGACCACCCCGCTGTTCTCCGCGAGCAGCACCGTGTAGGTGGCGAAGAGCTCCGGATCGTCTCCCGCCTTGTGCCGCTTGGCCTCGAACAGGGCCTCCAGCCAGGACTCCAGCTTCGAGGGCGCCGGCTCGGCCGGGGCGGCGGCGATCTCGGCCAGCCGCCCGACCGTCCTGCCCAGCCAGCGGTCGGTGACCGCCTCGCGCAGCGCCGCCTTCGAGGGGAAGTGCCGGTACACGCTGCCGTGGCTGACCCCCAGCGCCCGTGCCACGTCGACCACGGTGGCCTTGGCCGGGCCGTAGCGGCGCAGCACGTCCTCGGTGACTTCGAGGATGCGGTCGGGGGTCAGGGCTTCGGGCGGCATGACTCGACCGTACCGGGCGCTCAGTGCTCGCTGTCGAGGTGGGCCATCTGGGCGGCCGGGTAGCGCTCGCCGGCCGCCGAACCGGCGGGCACGGCGGCCTCGACGGCGGCCAGATCCTCCGGGCCGAGCTCCACGTCCAGCGCACCCAGTGCCTCGGCGAGCCGGTCCCGGCGGCGGGCCCCGACCAGCGGGACGATGTCCACCCCGTGCCGCGGGCCCTGGGCGAGGACCCAGGCGATGGCCGTCTGGGCCACGCTGACGCCCTTGTCCTCGGCCACCTTGCGCAGCGAGTCCACCAGCGCGAGGTTGTGGTCCAGGTTCTCGCCCTGGAAGCGGGGGCTCATGCCGCGGAAGTCGCCGGGGCCGAGCAGCCGGTCCCGGGTGAAGTGCCCGCTGATCAGGCCGCGGGAGAGGACGCCGTACGCCGTGACGCCGATGCCCAGCTCGCGTGCGGTCGGCAGGATCTCCGCCTCGATGCCGCGGGAGATGAGCGAGTACTCGATCTGCAGGTCGGCGATGGGGGCGACAGCTGCCGCCCGGCGCATGGTGTCGGCGCCGACCTCGGAGAGTCCGATGTGCCGGACGTGCCCGGCCTGCACGGCCTCGGCGATCGCGCCGATCGTCTCCTCGATCGGCACGTCGGGGTCGACCCGGGCGATGCGGTAGATGTCGATGTGGTCCCGGCCGAGCCGCTGGAGCGAGTAGGCCAGGAAGTTCTTCACGGCCTCCGGGCGGCCGTCGTATCCGGTGAAGCCGCCCTCCACCGTGCGCAGGGCTCCGAACTTGACGCTGGTCAGGGCCTGCTCGCGGGCCGACCGCGGGGCCGTGCGGAGGGCCTCGGCGATCAGCAGCTCGTTGTGCCCCATGCCGTAGAAGTCGCCCGTGTCGAGCAGGGTGACCCCGGCGTCGAGGGCGGCGTGGATGGTGGCGATCGATTCGGCCCGGTCCGCCTCTCCGTAGAGGGCGGACATGCCCATGCAGCCGAGGCCGAGGGGGAACACGGCCGGACCGGCGGAGCCGAGCGTGCGGTGCTGAGGGGTGTTCGCGGGAGTGGTCATGCAAGAAGAGTGGCATGACCGCTGACAGATTTCAATATCTGTCAGCGGTCATCCCTCCGATCGGGTTATGCCGCGAGGATGCCGAGGGTGAGCGAGGTGCCGGCCAGCAGGCCGAGCACCACCGCCGGGGCCACATCCCAGTCCTTCGCCCGCAGGTGCGCGATCACCGCACCGGCGAAGAACAGGACGACGCCGATCGCGGCGGCGGCGCCGAGCAGGGGCACCCAGAGCCCCGCGACCAGCCCGATCGCGCCCGCGGCCTTCACGGCGGCCAGTCGGGGCAGCCAGGAGTCCGGGATGTCCAGCCTGCGCATGTTGCCGACGATCTGCGGGTGCCGCCGGAACTGGGCGGCCGCGGAAGCGGCGAGGGCGAGGGCGAGGAGCGCCGAGACGACGGCGAAGGCGATGAACATGAGCAACTCCAATGGTCTTGAGCGGTCAATCATTGAATAGCATCAACGATTGGCAGATCGCAATCATTAGTTCGCTGATACGGTGCTCGTATGACGACGGATCCGGACCCCATGCGCCGCCTGGGCCTGCAGCTGGCCTGGCACGGCTCGGTCACCCAGACGCGGATCCGCAAGGCGCTCGGCGCGGCCGGCCTCACCCCCCGGCACGCCATGACCCTCATGCACCTGGACGCCGGCCCGATCGGCCAGCGTGCGCTCGCCGAGCGGCTGGAGGTCGACCCGAGCGTGCTCGTCGGCATCCTCAACGACCTGGAGACCGAGGGCCTGGTAGAGCGCCGCCGGGACCCGGCCGACCGGCGCCGCCACATCGTGGCGATCACCGGCAGCGGCTCGGCCGCCCTCGGAAAGACCAACGCCGCGCTCGACGAGGTCGAGCGCGGCATCTTCGGCAACCTCTCCGACGAGGAGTGCGAGCAGCTGCGCACCCTCCTCGGCCGGGTGAACTCCTCCGCGGAGGACTTCACCTGCGGCGAGTAGCCCGGCCGGGTCCCGGGGCGGCCGGCGTACGTCCGGTCACTCGGAGCGGGGCGGCCCGGAGGCCATGGCGGCCGGACCGGGGCCGGCCGGCGGCTCCTCCAGGGCCGCGGCCGTCCGGGCGGCCGTCGCGCGCGCCCAGGCGCCGCTGCTCACCACGCCCAGCACCAGCGTGAGCGCCCCGCAGAGCGTGATGATCCACCAGGCCGGCCGGGCGGCCTCGGCGAAGTCGCCGCCGCGGGCCAGACCCGCCGCCAGCACCGAGCCGATCACCGCCACCCCCAGCGTGCCGCCGGTCTGCCGGCTGGTGGCCGCGACCGCCGCCGCCACCCCCGCCTGGGAGCGCGGCATGCCCGAGACCGCCGTGTTGGTGATCGGCGAGTTGACCATGCCGAAGCCCAGGCCGAACAGCAGGTAGGCGGTCAGCATCAGCCAGACCTGGTCCTCCGCCGAGAACGCGGCGAACAGCAGGCCGCTCGACCCCATCCCCAGACCCGCCACCACCAGCGGCAGCCGCGGCCCCCGGCTGCCCACCAGCCGCCCGGACAGCGGGGCGATCAGGCAGGTCATCAGCGCCAGCGGCAGCATCCACAGACCCGCCGACAGGGCGTCCAGCCCGCGTACGTCCTGCAGGTAGAGGGTGGTCAGGAAGAGGTACCCGGACAGCCCGGCGAAGGCGCAGATCGCGATCACCACGGCTCCGCTGAAGGGCACGCTCCGGAAGAACCGGGGGTCGATGAGCGGGTCCACCCGCCGGGGCTCGTACACCAGCAGTCCCACGAAGGCGGCCACGGCGACCGCGGCGCACCCCAGGACCAGCCCCGAGCGCAGCCCGGCCGTGGGCGCCTCGATGATCCCGTACGTCAGCGAGCCCAGCAGGGCCATGATCAGCACCTGCCCGACCGGATCGGGACGGCGCGGCCGGGGCGCCCGCGACTCCGGGACGTACTTCAGGGTGAGCAGCAGTGCGAGCAGACCGATCGGCAGGTTGAGCCAGAAGATGGAGCGCCAGCCCACCGAGTCCACCAGCACCCCGCCGACCACTGGGCCGGCCGCCATGGCGATGCCGGCCACCCCGCCCCAGACCCCGATCGCGCGGGCACGCGCGGCCGGTTCGGTGAAGGTGTTGGCGATGATCGACAGGGCGACGGGGTTGAGCATGGCCGCGCCCACCGCCTGGAGTGCGCGGAAGGCGATCAGCCACTCCAGGCCCGGGGCCAGCGAGCAGAGCAGCGAGCCCAGGGTGAACAGGACCAGCCCCGCCACGAAGACCTTGCGGCGGCCGATCCGGTCGGCAGTGGAGCCCATCAGCATCAGCAGTGAGGCCATCACCAGGGTGTAGGCGTCGATGGTCCACTGCAGGCCCGAGACGGGAGCGTCGAGCTCGCGTTTCATCTGTGGCAGGGCGACGTTCAGGACGGTGTTGTCGAGGCTGACGATCAGCAGGCTCATGCAGCAGATCGCCAGCACGAGCATGCGGTGCCGGTGGCCGGTCTCGCTCATGGCGCCGATCGTACGGACACCTGATCAACACGGCATGCGCGACAATGGGGGGATGACCACGCTCCCCACCGCCCTCGCGATCGGCCCGCACACCGTGCAGCCCCCGGTGGTGCTCGCGCCCATGGCCGGCATCACCAACGCCCCGTTCCGTACCCTCTGCCGCGAGTTCTCGGGCGGCAAGGGGCTGTTCGTGAGCGAGATGATCACGACGCGCGCGCTGGTCGAGCGCAACGAGAAGACCATGCAGCTGATCCACTTCGACGCGTCGGAAAAGCCGCGGTCGATTCAGCTGTACGGGGTGGACCCGGCCACCGTGGGCAAGGCCGTACGGATGATCGTCGAGGAGGACCGGGCCGACCACATCGACCTGAACTTCGGCTGCCCGGTGCCCAAGGTCACCCGCAAGGGCGGCGGCTCCGCGCTTCCGTACAAGCGGAACCTGCTCCGGGCGATCCTCCGCGAGGCGGTCAGCGGGGCCGGCGATCTGCCGGTGACCATGAAGATGCGCAAGGGCATCGACGACGACCACCTGACCTACCTGGACGCCGGCCGGATCGCCGTGGAGGAGGGGGTCACCGCCATCGCCCTGCACGGCCGGACCACCGCCCAGCACTACGGCGGCACCGCCGACTGGGAGGCCATCGCCCGGCTCAAGGAGCACGTCCCGGAGATCCCGGTGCTGGGCAACGGGGACATCTGGTGCGCCGAGGACGCGCTGCGGATGGTCCGCGAGACCGGCTGCGACGGCGTGGTGGTGGGCCGGGGCTGCCTGGGCCGTCCGTGGCTGTTCAACGACCTGGTCGCCGCCTTCGAGGGTCGTACGGGGGACTACTACGCCCCCTCGCTCCGGGAGGTCGCCGCGGTCATGATCCGACACGCGACCCTGCTGGGGGAGTGGATCGGGGACGAGGCCCGCGGTGTGATCGACTTTCGTAAGCACGTGGCCTGGTACCTCAAGGGATTCTCGGTCGGATCCGAGATGCGCAAGAAGCTGGCGATCACGTCCTCCCTGTCCGAACTGGACGCTCATCTGAGCGAGCTTGATCTGGACCAGCCCTGGCCCGAGAGTGCCGACGGCCCCCGCGGCCGGACGTCCGGAAACAACCGAGTTGTCCTGCCGGAAGGCTGGCTGAAGGATCCCTACGACTGCGCTGGGGTGAGTGAAGACGCAGAGCTGGATACGTCCGGAGGCTGAGAATCCCCTCCGTGCGCGGCGTGAGATACGCCACGCATGGGGTGGGTTGCGCTCAGATGAGCGCTCAGATCACGGCTATGACTTCCAAAGGGTGGCACTGGGTGCCACCCTTTGTGCGTTCAAGCCTTGAAGGCAAATGTATCGATGATCGCTCATCCGAGCGGGAACACGCCTCAGTTGGCACTTTCCCGTTCGGGAGGTGAAAGCTCTTGGGAGGTTTTCGCTACTCGCCAGTCACTTTCGATCTGGTGGCAGTCGGCCGGTTACGGGCGCATGACGACCAAGTGGACGTACCCAGAAGCCTTCGATCTGGGTATGTTCCTCGCCGTCAGGGCAGCCACCGAGTCCTCGAGGAGTCGAGACCCGTGTCGGAAAACAAAGATCAGAAGTTCGTCTACGACTTCACCGAAGGCAACCGCGACCTCAAGGACCTTCTCGGCGGCAAGGGTGCCAACCTCGCCGAGATGACCAACCTGGGTCTCCCGGTGCCTCCCGGCTTCACCATCACCACCGAGGCCTGCAAGGTGTACCTGGACAGCGGCGAGGCCCCGGCCGCGCTGCGCGACGAGGTCACCGCCCACCTGCAGGCGCTCGAAGCGAAGATGGGCAAGAAGCTCGGCCAGTCCGACGACCCGCTGCTGGTCTCCGTCCGGTCCGGCGCCAAGTTCTCCATGCCCGGCATGATGGACACGGTCCTCAACATCGGCCTCTCCGACGAGTCGGTCCAGGGCCTGGCCAAGCAGGCCGGCAACGAGCGCTTCGCCTGGGACTCCTACCGCCGCCTGATCCAGATGTTCGGCAAGACCGTCCTCGGGGTTGAGGGCGAGCTCTTCGAGGACGCCCTCGACGAGGCCAAGGCGGCCAAGAAGGTCACCGTCGACACCGACCTCGACGCCGCCGACCTCAAGAAGCTGGTCAAGGCCTTCAAGAAGATCGTCGCGAAGGAGGCCGGCCGCGAGTTCCCGCAGGACGCCCGCGAGCAGCTCGACCTCGCCGTCGAGGCGGTCTTCAACTCCTGGAACACCGACCGCGCCAAGCTCTACCGCCGCCAGGAGCGCATCCCCGGCGACCTGGGCACCGCCGTCAACGTCTGCTCGATGGTCTTTGGCAACCTCGGCCCGGACTCCGGCACCGGCGTCGCCTTCACCCGCGACCCCGCCAGCGGCCACCAGGGCGTCTACGGCGACTACCTGCAGAACGCGCAGGGCGAGGACGTCGTCGCCGGCATCCGCAACACGGTGCCCCTCTCCGACCTGGAGCAGCTGGACAAGAAGTCCTACGACCAGCTGATGCAGATCATGGAGACGCTGGAGACCCACTACAAGGACCTCTGCGACATCGAGTTCACCATCGAGCGCGGTCAGCTGTGGATGCTCCAGACCCGGGTCGGCAAGCGCACCGCCGGCGCCGCGTTCCGCATCGCCACCCAGCTGGTGGACCAGGGCCTGATCGACGAGGCCGAGGCGCTCCGCCGGGTCAACGGCGCCCAGCTCGCCCAGCTGATGTTCCCGCGCTTCGACGAGGACGCGAAGACGGAGCTGCTCGGCCGCGGCATCGCCGCCTCCCCGGGCGCGGCTGTCGGCAAGGCCGTGTTCGACTCCTACACGGCCGTGAAGTGGTCCCGCTCCGGCGAGAAGGTCATCCTGATCCGCCGCGAGACCAACCCGGACGACCTGGACGGCATGATCGCCTCCGAGGGCATCCTGACCTCCCGCGGCGGCAAGACCTCGCACGCCGCCGTCGTCGCCCGCGGCATGGGCAAGACCTGCGTCTGCGGCGCCGAGGACCTCGACGTCGACACCAAGCGCCGCCGCCTGACCACCTCCGCCGGGCAGGTCATCGAGGAGGGCGACGTCGTCTCCATCGACGGCTCCACCGGCAAGGTCTACCTCGGTGAGGTACCCGTCGTACCCTCCCCGGTCGTCGAGTACTTCGAGGGCCGCATGCACGCCGGCGCGGACGAGGCCGACGAGCTCATCGGCGCGGTGCACCGGATCATGTCCTACGCCGACGGGGTCCGCCGGCTGCGCGTCCGCGCCAACGCCGACAACGCTGAGGACGCGCTGCGCGCCCGCCGGTTCGGCGCCCAGGGCATCGGCCTGTGCCGCACCGAGCACATGTTCCTCGGCGAGCGCCGCGAGATGGTCGAGCGCCTGATCCTGGCCGACACCGAGTCCGAGCGCGAGGAGGCACTCAGTGCCCTCCTGCCGCTGCAGAAGAAGGACTTCGTCGAGCTGTTCGAGGCGATGGACGGCCTGCCCGTCACCGTCCGTCTGCTCGACCCGCCGCTGCACGAGTTCCTGCCCGACATCACCGAGCTGTCGGTCCGGGTCGCCCTCGCCGAGGCCCGCAAGGACCCCAACGAGAACGACCTGCGCCTGCTCCAGGCCGTGCACAAGCTGCACGAGCAGAACCCGATGCTGGGTCTGCGCGGCGTCCGCCTCGGCCTGGTCATCCCCGGCCTGTTCGCCATGCAGGTCCGTGCGATCGCCGAGGCCGCCGCGGTGCGCAAGGACGCCAAGGGCGACCCGCGCGCCGAGATCATGATCCCGCTGGTCGGCACCGTCCAGGAGCTGGAGATCGTCCGCGAGGAGGCCGACCGGATCATCGCCGAGGTCGAGGCCGCCACCGGCACCGACCTCAAGCTGACCATCGGCACCATGATCGAGCTGCCGCGCGCCGCGCTGACCGCCGACCAGATCGCCGAGGCCGCCCAGTTCTTCTCCTTCGGCACGAACGACCTGACCCAGACGGTGTGGGGCTTCTCCCGCGACGACGTCGAGGCCAGCTTCTTCACCGCCTACCTGGAGAAGGGCATCTTCGGGGTCTCGCCGTTCGAGACCATCGACAAGGACGGCGTCGGCTCCCTGGTCCGGCACGCGGCCAAGCTGGGCCGGGCCACCCGCCCCGACCTCAAGCTCGGCGTCTGCGGCGAGCACGGCGGCGACCCCGAGTCGGTGCACTTCTTCCACGAGGTCGGCCTCGACTACGTCTCCTGCTCGCCGTTCCGGATCCCGGTGGCGCGCCTGGAGGCCGGCCGGGCCGCCGCGGCGGGCGGCGACAAGGGCTCCGACAGCCGCTGACCGCCCTCCGGCAGCCGCTGACCGCCCTTCGGCTGCCCCCACCACTCCGGCCGTCCCGTCGGACATGACGGGCCATCAGGTCCACGACGGGTCATGAGGTCCACCCGGACCCCGACGGGACGGCCGGCCCCACGACCGCGCGCCTGCCCCCGGGTTCCCTGACCCCCGAGGGCAGGCGCGCAACAATTTTTGTTGTTCAACAACTATTCGGAGTGGCGGCCGAACACCTCGGACGAACGCAGCAGGCGGCGGACGGATCCCCACCCGTCCACCGCCTGCTGTCAATCTGCCGGTCACGTCGGCGCTTCCCGGTGCGACCGACCGCCAGGCCCCGCAAAGCCCCCCACGGCCTTCGCGGAGCGTTTCGGTCGCGCCGGAGTGTGCCCGGCGGAGTACAGCATTTCGGTTGTCACGCCCCTGCCGAAAGGGGTTTCAACTGTGGCCGAAAGGGCGTGGTGACGTCGTGTGACGGCATGCATACTCATGGAGCGGGGGGATTGCGGTTGCACAGGTGGGGGTTCGGTGCTGCGTATCCATTTCACTGGAGTGGACCTGGCACGCGTACGGATGGCAGGGCGTCCCGATGCGTTGTGGGAAACGATTCTTAGTTTTCACCGACTAAGAGACCGGCGGGATGCCCGGTTGTTCGGTGAATGGCGTACTGAAGCGCGCAGCCGGTTGAATAGTGAAACACGGCTCCTCGGTGCGCTCATACCGAGTCGCGGCTATTTCCCCGATTTCCTGACCCCGGCCGAGGGACGGTACGGCTGGGACCTCGGGCTCGACGCGCTCCGCGGGATCCGCGACGACCGGCTGCGGAAGGAGCTGTCCCTGGTGGCCGCCGGAGCGCCGTTGCCGCCCCGGCTGCGCGAGTTCGCCGACGGCGGGACCCAGGTGCTGCCCCGGCTGCTGCGCGAGCTCCGCGGATACCACCGGGCCGCCGTGGAGCCGTACTGGACCCATATCCAGGCCCAGATCGAGGCGGAGCGGGCCGCCCGCGGCCGGGCCCTGCTCGACGGCGGCGCGGACGAGCTGCTGGCCTCCCTGCCGTCCATGCTGCGCTGGCGGGCGCCGGTGCTCGAATGCGACTACCCGGTGGACCGGGACGTCACGCTGGACGGCCGCGGGCTGCTGCTCCAGCCCTCGTTCTTCTGCCGGCGCACCGCCGTGACCCTGCAGGACCCCGAGCTGCCGCCGGTGCTGGTGTACCCGGCGGCCGCCGAGCCGGCCTCCGCCGCGGCCGCGCCGGCCGCGGCCCGCCACGTGCGCCCGGCCTGTCCCGACGAGCAGCGCGTCCGCACCCTGGGCAAGCTGGTCGGCCACACCCGCTCGGTGGTGCTGCGGGCCATCGGCGACGGCGCCACCACCAGCGAGCTGGCCCGCCGGGCCGGGGTGTCCCTGGCATCCGCCAGCCAGCACGCCTGCGTGATGCGCGAGGCCGGCCTGGTGACCACCCTGCGCCGGGGCAACGCGGTGCTGCACACCGTGACCCCGCTGGGCGCGGCCCTGCTGAAGGGCGGGGCGGTGGCCTCCTGAAGGAGGCCCGGCGCGGCCGCACCCCGGCCGCACCCCGCCAGGACCCGGTCGGGGTGCGGCCGTCGGGAGAAAGGGCCAGGGGGCTCAGGTCCGGAACGGGCCCGTCACCTCGTAGGTGATGCCACCCGAGGAGCTGCCGCTCGTACCGCGCTGGCTGGAGAAGTACAGGCGGTTGCCGGCCGGGGAGAAGGCCGGGCCGGTGATCTCGGAGGAGGACTGGCCGGTGATCCGCAGGAACGGCGCGACCACGTCGTCCGGGGTGATCACGCAGATCTCCATGTTGCCGCCGTCCTCGGCCACGTACAGGTCGCCGAAGGAGGAGCCGGTGACGTTGTCGACGCCGGTCAGCGGGGCACCGCCGCCCACCACGAGAGAGTCGTCGTAGGCCAGCTCGTAGGTGCTGTTCGCCAGGTTCAGCTGCCAGACCCGGTTGTCGCCCTTGGTGGTGAACCAGACCGTGTCGTTGGCGTAGTGGCAGCCCTCGCCGCCGTTGAACTTCTTGGCGCCCGGGACCTGGCTGCGGGTCGTGGTCGGCGAGCCGTCCGGGTCCGGCACGTTCTGCCAGGTGAAGGAGCCGGAGGTGCCGGTGCCGGCCACCATGACCTGGAGGGTGCCGGAGGACAGGTCGCCCCAGGTGGCGGGGAGGAAGCGGTAGAAGCAGCCGTTGGTCTCGTCCTCGGTCAGGTACACGACCCGGCGGACCGGGTCGGCGGCCGCGGCCTCGTGCTTGAACCGGCCCAGCGCGGGCCGCCGCACCGCCGCGTTCACCCCGTACGGGTCCGTCTCGTACACGTAGCCCAGGCTGACCTCCTCGCAGGACAGCCAGGTGTTCCACGGGGTCTTGCCGCCCGCGCAGTTCTGCCGGGTGTTCGACAGGATCCGGTACGCGCCGGTGACCGTGCCGGAGGAGTCGAACCTGACGGTGCTCGCACCGCCGGAGGGGTTGATCTCGGAGTTCGACACGTAGATCCAGCCCGAGCCGTCGGTGAAACACGCACCGCCGTCGGGGGCGTTGTGCCAGGTGTAGGAGGTGCCGCCGACGGTCTGGCCGGAACGGGCGATCACCCGGCTGGTGAAGCCGCCGGGCAGCATGATGCCGTTCGCGTCCGCCGCGCCCAGCGCTCCGTAGGGGCCGGGGCCGGGCTGGGCGGGGGCCGCGTAGGCGGCGCCGCGCATCAGGGTGCCGCCGAAGGCGGCGGCCGAGGTGCCGATCACGGCACCGCGCAGGAAGGTACGACGTTCCACGGTCACTCCTGGGGGGAGGAGGGCCCCGGGGCCGGGCGGCCGCACGGGTACACGTGCGCCTGGGAACCTAGGACTCCGGCATTGACTGGGCGTCAACTCCGCATGACGCGGGGGCGACCGCTCGGAGTGCAATCCCCGCGAAGCCCAGGCGGCACTTCGGCGGCTCCCGTCCCGTCCCGGAGGGTCGATTTCCGGACGCCGCGGCACCCTGTGGCTTTCTGCCCCGGGAGGACCGCGGATGCGCGAGGATGGCGGGGACATGAACGAGAAGCGCTCCGATATCGCCGGGCGGGCGGACCTCGCGGTCCTGCTGCGCCGCTTCTACACCGCGGCCTTCGCCGACCCCTTGATCGGACCGTTCTTCACCCGGATCGCGGGCACCGATCTGGAGGCCCACCTCCCCAGGATCACCGACTTCTGGGAGCGCGCCCTGTTCCGCAGCGCCTACTACAGGGGCGATGCTCTGGCCCCTCACGCCGCCCTGCACTCCGTACGCCCGATGACCGCGGAGGACTTCGGGCGCTGGGTGCAGCTGTGGCGGGCCACGGTCGACGGGCTGTACGAGGGACCGCTCGCGGAGCGGGCCAAGACGCAGGGCGAGCGGATCGCGCTCACCCTGCACGAGCGGCTGGCGGGCACGGGGGCGGCACGCACCGGGGAGGGCCCGGGATTCGTCCCGCTGGCCGCCCTGGAGCTGCGCCTCCCTGGTCCGACCTTCCGAACCTCTCTCTCCGACCCTCTGACCTGCAGGTTCGCGGATTCCCGAAAAAACTTCGGACGGGACCGATGAGTTTCCCGGGCGCCCCCGGTCCACCTCTCGACAGCACCACACCACACCACACCGCACCACGCCGTAGCCCCCGCGCCACGCGGAGGCGCGCGGAACCCGAGAGAAGAGAGACCGAGATGTCCCAGCCGCAGATGATCTTCGTGAACCTCCCCGTCAAGGACCTGGACGCGGCCAAGGCCTTCTGGGAGAAGCTCGGCTACTCCTTCAACCCGCAGTTCACCGACGACACCGCGGCCTGCCTGGTCTTCAGCGACACCATCTTCGCGATGCTGCTGACCGAGGCCAAGTTCAAGGAGTTCACCTCCAAGGAGATCGCCGACACCGCCCGCACCGCCCAGGGCATCTTCGCGCTGAGCGCCGACAGCCGCGAGCGGGTCGACGAGCTGGTGGACGGAGCCCTCGCGGGCGGCGCCACCGAGCCGCGCCCGGCCATGGAGTACGGCTTCATGTACGGCCGCACCTTCGAGGACCTCGACCACCACCTGTGGGAGGTCATCTGGATGGACCCGGCCGCCGCCCAGGGCTGACGGCGGCCGTCGCGCCGGTGACGCCGGAGCGCGGTGACGCCGGAGGGGCTACGAGGTCGCGGCGGTCCGCACCGGATAGGTGGGGACCGCCACCTCCTCGTCGTCCAGGCAGCGCCCCGTCTCCAGGTCGAAGCGCTGCTTGAGCAGCGGCGACGCCACGAACGGCCGGCCCTCCGCCGCCCCGATCAGCCCGCGCGAGAGCACCTGCGCCCCGGTGAAGGGGTCCCGGTTGCCGATCGCGTACGGCCGGCCGGCCCGGTCCACGAACACCGCGGCCTGGCTGCCGTCGGGCAGCAGCGCCGCCACCCCCCGCCCGGGCAGCAGCTGCGAGAGCTCGCAGACGGTCAGCCATCCCTCGGCCACCCGCAGTTCCACGGTCATCGGTTCCCTCCCAGGGGTTCCAGGGTGAGGACGGCCAGGTCGGGCTTGACCTGGTCCCGCTCGGGCACGAACTGCACGGCCGGGTCGGGGGCGCCCGGCGCGTTGACGAAGGACACGAACCGGCGCAGCCGGTCCGGGTCGTCCAGGGTGGCCGCCCACTCGTCCCGGTAGTGCGCGACGTGTTCGGCCATCAGGGCCTCCAGCTCCGCGCACAGCCCCAGCGAGTCGTGCACGACCACGTCCCGGAGGTGGTCCAGGCCGCCCTCCAGCCGGTCCAGCCAGGTGGAGGTCCGCTCCAGCCGGTCGGCGGTGCGGATGTAGAACATCAGGAAGCGGTCGATCAGCCGGACCAGTTCGGCGTCGGACAGGTCCTGGGCGAGGAGGTCCGCGTGGCGCGGGGTGGCGCCGCCGTTCCCGCCGACGTAGAGGTTCCAGCCGTTGGCCGTGGCGATCACGCCGAAGTCCTTGCTCTGCGCCTCCGCGCACTCCCGGGCGCAGCCGGACACCGCCGACTTCAGCTTGTGCGGGGCGCGCAGGCCCCGGTAGCGGAGCTCCAGGTCGATGGCCATGCGGACGCTGTCCTGGACGCCGTAGCGGCACCAGGTCTGTCCCACGCAGGACTTCACCGTGCGCAGGGCCTTCCCGTACGCGTGCCCGGACTCGAAGCCGGCGTCCACCAGCCGCGCCCAGATCCTCGGCAGCTGGTCCACCCGGGCGCCGAACAGGTCGATCCGCTGCCCGCCGGTGATCTTCGTGTAGAGGCCGAAGTCGCGGGCGACCTCGCCGATCACGATCAGTTTCTCCGGGGTGATCTCGCCGCCGGGGATCCGCGGGACCACCGAGTACGAGCCGTTGCGCTGCAGGTTGGCGAGGAAGTGGTCGTTGGTGTCCTGCAGGGCCGCCTGCCCGTCGGCGAGGACGTAGCCGCTGGCGCCGATGCTCGGCGCGAGGGAGGCGATGATCGAGCCGACGGCCGGCTTGCAGGTCTCGCAGCCGTCGCCGCCCCTGGCCGCCTCCCGGCCGTGCCCGTCGAGGAGCTCCTCGTACGAGGTCAGGCGGCGGGTGCGGACGATCTCGTAGAGCTCGGCCCGGGTGAAGGGAAAGCAGCCGCAGAGTCCTTTGTCGGTGCTCGCCGGGAGGAGCTGGCCGATCACCTTCACGCAGGAGCCGCAGCCGGTGCCCGCGCGGGTGCACTTCTTGACCTCGGCGAGGGTGGCGCAGGCGGCGATCTCCTTCTTGGTCACGTTGTGGCAGGAGCAGATCACCGCGGTGTCGGGCAGCGCGGCCGGGCCGAGTGCGGCGGGCGCGCCCGCCCCCGCGGGCAGCACCAGCTGTTCGGGGGAGACCGGCGGGACGCTGCCGGTCAGCGGGCGCAGCAGGCCGTACGCGTCGGCCTCGCCGACCAGCACCCCGCCGAGCAGGGTCCCGTCGGGGGAGACCACCAGCTTCTTGTAGATCCCGGAGCGGGAGTCGGAGTAGACCACGTCGAGGCAGCCCTCGGCGCTGCCGTGGGCGTCGCCGAAGGAGGCCACGTCCACGCCGAGCAGCTTGAGCTTGGTGGACAGGTCGGCGCCGGTGAACTCCCGGTCGCGGCCGAGCAGGTCGTCGGCGGCGGTCTCGGCCATCTCGTAGCCGGGGGCGACCAGCCCGTAGACCCGGCCGTCGACGGCCTGTGCGCACTCCCCGATGGCGTAGACGTACGGGTCGGAGGTGCGGCAGCGGGCGTCGACGGTGATGCCGCCGCGCTCGCCGACGTCGAGGCCGCAGTCCCGGGCCAGCTGGTCGCGGGGCCGGACCCCGGCGGAGAAGACCACCAGGTCGGTCTCGACGGTCGTCCCGTCGGAGAGCAGCATGCCGCTGACCGAGCCGTCCGGGCCGCCGGTGACCACCTCCTGGGTGCCGACCCCGGTGTGCACGGTCAGGCCCATGCCCTCGATGGTGCGGAGCAGGGCGGCGCCGCCGCCCTCGTCGACCTGTACGGGCATCAGCCGGGGCGCGAACTCCACGATCCGGGTGGCCAGGCCGAGGCCCTGCAGGGCGCCGGCCGCCTCCAGGCCGAGCAGGCCGCCGCCGACCACCGCGCCGCGGGTCCGCTCCTTGGCGTACTCCTCGATGGCGAGCAGGTCCTCGATGGTCCGGTAGACGAAGCAGCCGGCGGCGTCCTTGCCGGGCACCGGCGGCACGAACGGGTACGAGCCGGTGGCGAGCACCAGTACGTCGTACGGGAGGACCCGGCCGGAGCCGGTGGTGACGGTGCGGGCGGCCCGGTCGACGGCGGTGGCGGGGTCGCCGAGGTGCAGCTCGATGCCGTGCTCCGCCAGGAAGCCGGCCGGGGTGAGCGACAGGTCCTCGGGGGTGCTGCCGGAGAAGTACGAGGTGAGGTGGACCCGGTCGTAGGCGGGCCGGGGTTCCTCGGCGAGCACGACGACGCGGTGGGTGCGGGTGGTGCCCCGCTCGGCGAGCGCTTCGAGGTAGCGCTGGCCGACCATGCCGTGCCCGATGAGCAGGATCGTGGGCTTGGTCATTGTGAGGAGCCTCCGTCGTCGGTGAGCAGGTGGATCAGCCGGTCCGTGGCGGACAGCGGTTCGTCGCCCTCCCAGGCGCGGGCGAGGGTTCCCACGGCGGAGAGTTCGCCGAGGAGGACCCCGCCGACGAGCCGGTCGCCGCGGACGACGACCTGCCGGTAGGTGCGGCGGGTCGCGTCGGTCAGCCGGACCACGTCGTCGCCGGGGAGCGGGGTGGTCTCGCCGAAGGCGGCGAGGTCCAGGGGTGCGGGTCCGGCGGGCCCGTGGTTCAGGGTGAGCCGGGTCAGGGCGCGGGTGCCGGTGTACCGGAGGGGCGTGCCCGTGGCCGCTCCCGGGGTGCCGGGTGGCCGGCCGTGCCCGGCTCCGGCCCCCTGACCGGGGCCGGGCACGGGGGTTTCGGGGGCTGACGAGGGCGCGGCGGGTTCGGCCGCGGCCGAACCGCTCAGCAGGATCGAGGCCAGTACGTCGGCCTGTTCCAGGGCCGGGCCGGCCAGACCGTAGACCTGGCCGTCGTGCTCGGCGCAGTCGCCGATCGCGTGGATCCGCGGGTCGGTGGTGCGGAGCTCGTCGTCGACGAGCACGCCCTGCCGTACGTCGAGCCCGGCGGCCCGGGCCAGGCCCACGCGGGGCCGTACGCCGCAGGCGAGGACGACGAGGTCGGCGTCCAGCCGGTAGCCGTCGGCGAGCTCCACGCCGGTGACCCGGCGGGGTCCGCCCGGCGACCGCCGGGCACCGGGCGCCGCCCGGAGCGGCGGGCCGGGCCGGGGCCCGCGGGCCGGGCCGGAGCCCGGCGGGTCGGTGAGCACCGCGCGGACGCGGCACTCGGTGTGGACCTCCACGCCCAGCTCGGCCAGGTGGGACCGCAGCAGCGCGGAGGCCGGCTCGTCCAGCTGACGTTCCATCAGCCGCTCGCCCTGCTGGGCCAGGACCACCTGTGCGCCCCGCGCGGCCAGCGCCCGGGCCGCCGAGACGCCCAGCAGCCCGCCGCCGATCACCACCGCGCGGACGCCCGGCCGGACCGCATCCGACAGGGCCGTGCAGTCGTCCATGGTGCGGAAGGGGTGCACGCCGTCCGGCAGTTCGCCCTTCCCGGGTTCGAACAGGCCGCGCAGCGGCGGCAGCACCGCGTTGGACCCGGTGGCCAGCACCAGCGTGTCGTACGGCTCCACGGAGCCGTCGTCGCAGTGCACCACCCGCTGCTCCCGGTCGATCAGGACGGCCCGCACGCCCCGCCGCAGCTCCGGTCCGGCCGCGGGCAGGGCCGCGACCTCGGGCGCGTACCGCCCCGCGAGGATCTCCGCGAGCAGTACCCGGTTGTAGGGGGCGTACGTCTCCTCGCCGAGTACGGTCACGCTGATCGGTGCGGGGTCGAGCCGCCGGGCGAGGCGCAGCCCCGCGAGGCCACCGCCGACCACCACCACACGCTGCTGTCGCCAGGTCATGCCCTGAGCGTGCGCGGCCGCTGTTTCCCGACGGCATCACCCTTGTTACCCGGGAGGAACGCCCGTCTCCCAGGCCGGGTTAAGCGCCCGTGAGGGCTCGCTCAAGCCAGGCTTAAGGATCTTCAACTGCCGTCGGAGGGCGCCTAGCTTGCCCGTATGGGCGATGTGGTGGTGCGGGTCAAGGGCGGAATCCTGGGCGGGGCGGGGGCGGTCTGCCTGCTGTGGGCGGCGCAGGTCCGGCCCTCCGCGCGGCCCGACGCGCTGTTCGCCACTGCCGCCCACCTCGCCGGCCTGCTCGCCGGGTACGGGGTGCTCGTCCTGCTGTTCCTGATGGCCCGGGTGCCCGCCGTCGAGCACGGCGTCGGCGCCGACCGGCTGGCCCGCTGGCACGCGGCCGGCGGCCGGCCCGTGCTGCTGCTCTGCTTCGGCCACGGCCTCTTCGCCCTCCTCGGCTACGCCGTGCACGGCGGGCGCGACCTGCTCACCGCCGCCCGCGAGCTGATCGGCTACCCCGCGCTGGCCGCCGCCACCGCCGGCACGGCGCTGTTCGCGGCCGTGGGCGTCACCTCCGCCCGCGCGGTACGCCACCGCCTCGCCCACGAAACCTGGCGGGGGGCGCACCTGCTGGTGTACGCGGCCGCGGCCCTCGGGTTCGTCCACCAGCTCGCCGGGCCCGACCTCGACGCCCTCGGCTGGTTCTGGGCCCTCGCCCACACCGTGGTCGCCGCACTGCTGGTCTGGTACCGCGCGGTGGTCCCGGTACGGCAGGCCCTGCGGCACTCGCTGCGGGTCGCCGAGGTCCGGGCCGAGGGGCCGGGCGTGGTCTCCGTCGTCGTATACGGGGACCACCTCGCCGAACTCCGGGCCGAACCGGGGCAGTTCCTGCGCTGGCGGTTCTCCCCCAGCTGCCGCTGGGAGGTGCCCCCAGGAGCGGCGGCTCTGGTACACGGCGCTGCCGTTCTCGCTCTCCGCCCCGGTCCGGGAGCACACCCTGCGCATCACCGTGAAGGGCCTGGGCGGGCACTCCCGCCGGATCCGCCGGCTGCGGCCCGGCACCCGGGTGATCGCCACCGGGCCGTTCGGTGCGCTCACCGCGGCCCGCCGCACCCGTCCCAAGGTGCTGCTCATCGCGGGCGGGGTGGGCATCACCCCGCTGCGCGCGCTGTTCGAGACGCTGCCCGGCGGTCCCGGGGACCTGACCCTGCTCTACCGGGCCGGGGCGGCGGAGCAGCTGGTGCTGCGGTCCGAGCTGGAGGCCATCGCGGCCGGGCGGCAGGCCGGGCTGCACTACCTGCTGGGGCCGTCCGACGGGGCGTACGACCCACTGGCCCCGGGTGCGCTGCGCGCACTGCTGCCGGACCTGGCCGAGCACGACGTCTACCTGTGCGGGCCGCCGGGGATGGCGGCGGCGACGCGGGCCGCGCTGCTGCGGGCCGGGGTGCCGGCCGGGCACATCCACGCCGAGTGCTTCACCTTCCGAGCTGCCTCTTCCGGGCCGCCTCTGCCGGGCTGCCTGTGCCGAGCCACCTTTTCCGAATCACCGTCCGACCTACGTTCCGATACAGGGAGACCGACCCGCCGTGCGTCCGCACCTCCACCCCATGCGCCATCCGCTGCACGTTTCCGTGGACGTGGCGATACCCGTGCCCGTGCCCGAGGCCGGCCCCGGGCTCGTACCCGGCCCCGTGGCTGCGCCCGTGCCCGCGCCCGTGCCTGAGGCCGCGTGGGCCGGGGCGCCCGGGCGGGTGCCCGGTTCCGGATCGGCCCCGGACTCGGGCCGGAACCACGGCGGGGACTCCGGCTGGAACTTCGGCCAGGACTCCGGCTGGGACCACGGCCGGGACTCGGGCTGGAACCACGGCCCGGACGCGGGACCGGACTCGGGCCGGGACTCGGGCCGGGACTCGGGCTGGAATTCCGTCGGGGACTCCGGCGTGCGCTCCGGCCCGAGCGGCCGGCGCCGTCGGCGGCGGGCCGGGCGGTTCGCCACGCTGCACGCCGTGCCACCCGAGTGGCGGGTCGCTGCGGGCATCGGGCTGGCCGGGGCGCTGGCCGCGACCGTGCTGACCGCCGTCCTGGAGCCGGCGGCTCCGGTGGCTCCGGACCGGGTCCCGCCTGCGGCCACTGCCGCCGAAACCTCAAACCTTGCGCAAGAAAGCGGCGATTGATCGACTCGGCGTGGGACAGGACCGTAGGTTCACCACGTGCCTGACATATCTACGACGATGATCATCGTGCTGTGTGTGGCCGCCGCGGCGGCGGGCTGGATCGACGCGGTGGTGGGCGGCGGCGGACTGCTCCTGCTGCCCGCCCTGCTGCTGGGCCTGCCCGCGAACGTGCCGCACACGCACGCGCTCGGCACCAACAAGGCGGTGGCCATCGTCGGCACCACCGGTGCGGCGATCACCTTCGCCCGCAAGGCGCCCGTGGACGTGAAGACCGCGGCCCGGATCGGCCTGGCGGCGATGGCGGGCGCGGCGGGCGGCGCCGTGCTCGCGGCCTCCTTCAGCAAGGACGCCATGATCCCGGTGGTCATGGTGGTGCTGCTGCTGGTCGCCGCCTTCGTGATCTTCAAGCCCTCGTTCGGGGCGGCTCCGGCCACGGGGCCGGTCACCCGGCAGCGGATCGCCGCCGCGATCCTCCTCGCGGGCGTGGGCATCGGCTTCTACGACGGCCTGATCGGGCCGGGTACGGGCACCTTCCTGGTCCTCGCCCTGACCGGGCTGCTCCGCCTGGACCTGCTGACCGCCTCGGCCACCGCCAAGATCGTCAACGTCGGGACGAACGCCGGTGCCCTCGCCGTCTTCGCGTACCAGGGGGCGGTGATGTGGCGGCTGGCCGCGCTGATGGCGGTGTTCAACCTCGCCGGGGGCATGGCGGGGGCCCGGCTGGCGCTCAAGAAGGGCAGTGGCTTCGTCCGGGTCGTGCTGCTGACGGTGGTGTGCGCGCTGGTGCTGAAGCTGGGCTGGGAGCAGTGGGCCTGACCCGGCGGGCCTGAACCGCTGGCCTGACCCGGACGGCCTGACCCGGTGGGCCCGACCCGGCGCGTCCGTCCGAATCGATGAAGCCGACTCAGCGGGTGCCGGTCAGGTGCGCGAAGACCACCACGTTCCCGCGGTAGCCGGTACCGGGGGAGAAGCGCCCGCCACAGGTGATCACCCGGAGTTCGGCCCCCTTCGCGGGTCCGTAGACGCGGTCGTCGGGGAAGGCGTCCGCGTCGTACACCTCGACCGCGTGCACGGTGAACACGGCGGTACGGCCGTCCGCCCGCGGTACCTCGACGAACGCGCCGCGCCGGACCGCGCCGAGCCGGTAGAACACCGCGGGGCCGGTGGCGTGGTCGACGTGCCCGGCCACGATGGCCGTTCCGGCCGCGCCGGGGGTGGTGCCGTCCCGGTACCAGCCGGCCAGGTTGCGGTCGGCGGTGGGCGGCACCTGGAGGCTGCCGTCCCGCTCCAGACCGAGCCCGGTCAGCGGGGCGTCGACCCCGATGGACGGAACTCGGATGCGGAGGGGCGGCGAACCGGGCAGCGGCGCGATCGCGCCCCAGCCGCCCGAGACCCCCGCCGCCTCGGCGGAGGAGGGCTGCGGCGGCCGCACCTCTTCCGCGGACCCGCTGCCGACCAGCCATACGCCGAGGCAGAAGGCGACCGCGAGGAGCCCGATCCGCCAGGCGGGGCCGAGCGGGCCCGGCCGGCCGCGGGGCTCGCGACACCCGCGGCCGGGACGGCCGGGGCCGGTGCCGGTGCCGGTGCCGCGGGTGTCGCCTCGCATGTCCCCGTCCCTCGGTGGGGCCCGGGCCGGGCCGCGCGGTGCGCTGTGCCCCGGGCCGTGCGGTGGGTGGCCGTCGCCCGTCCCCGCGAACGGGGGGACCTCACGGGGCGGGCGACGGGGGCGGTACCGGTCGGACCGCGGCCGGGGCCGCGGTGGGCGCCCGTCAGCTCCGCGTGCCGCTCGCCCGGCGACGCAGGAGCCAGGTACCGCCGACGGCGGCCGCGGCCAGCACTGCCGCTCCCGCCGTGACCTTGGCGGGGTCAGCGGTGGTGGTCGTGCCACCGCCCACTCCGGTACGGACGTGGCCCTGCGGGCCGTGCCCTTCGGTGACGACCAGACGGCCGGTGGCGAACTTGCCGTCGGCGCAGGTCGAACCGATGTCGTAGGTGCCGGGCGAGGTGTCGCGGGCGACCTGGAACTGCCCCACGACGACCTCCTGGTGCGTGCCCGGCACCAGGCGGAACCGGCCGCCGCCGACCGTGGTGGCATCGCCGTCGGCGTGGCTGTCCGGCCCGCAGGCGGTGGTGTTCACGGTGACGGTGGTGCCGGGGGCGGCCGACTTCGGCCAGACCTCCAGCACGGCGAAGTCCCCGGCCGCGAAGGGCCCGGAACGGGTGACCGCCCCCGCGACCGCTCCCGCGACCGGGCCGGCGAAGGCGGCGGCGGTCAGCGCGGTGGCGGTGAGCAGATGGGCGGTGCGGCGGCGCATGGGTTCCTCGGTCCTCGTGACGCGGGGTCGTGCGTCGAGCTAATCCCTCCCGGGGCCGGGGCGCCTGCTGATGCTCCGTCACATCCCTTCGGCCGGCCCCCGCGCACACCCCGTCGCAGCAGGTCAGGGCGTGCGTACGGGGTGCACCACCGCCGACTGCCGTCCGGGTGATCCCGCCCTCTTCGCATGGCCCCGCCGCCGGGTCGGCAGGTGTTCCGCAGGGGACCCCGTCACCCTGCGGAACACCTGCCCCCACCTCCGGTGGGGCCGCCCCTGGGCACGGGGGCGAGAATCGCCGTACCGTTCCTTCGTTCGCATCGCGCCCATACGTTCCATTGCCAGGGAGGCCCCAGTGACATCGGTCGAACGGCCCGTACCGGAGCCGTCCGGAGCGGCGGTCGTCACCGTGTCGACCACCGTGGACTCGGCGGCGGGCGCCGCGGCGCTGGCCAGGGGCGCGGTGGACGCGAGGCTGGCCGCCTGCGCCCAGATCTCCGGCCCGGTCACCTCGGTCTACCGGTGGCAGGGCGCGGTCGAGACCGCGGAGGAGTGGCAGGTGCTGTTCAAGACCACCGCCGAGCGGTATCCGGCCCTGGAGGCAGCCCTGGCAGCCGGCCACCCGTACGACACCCCGGAGATCATCGCCACCCCGGTGGTCCGGGGCGGCGCCGACTATCTGGCCTGGGTCGCCGCAGAGGTCGCCCCGTGACCGCCGAGCTCCCGTTCTTCGTCTACGGCACCCTGCGCCCCGGCGAGCTGAACCACGACCTGTTCCTCCGCGGCCGCACGGCGGCCGAGGAGCCCGCCCGGCTCCCCGGCGCGCGGCTCTACGAGGGCCCGGGCTACCCGTTCGCCGTGGAACACCCGGGCGGCTCCATATCCGGAGATCTGGTCACCGCCGCGCCCGGAGCCTACGAGGAGCTGCTCGCGGCCCTGGACCGGCTGGAGGAGTACCACGGCGCGGGCCGCCCCCGGAACGTCTACGACCGGGTCCTGCGCGAGGCCCTCCGCCCGGACGGCACCCCGGTCCGTGCCTGGGTGTACCTGGCGGCACCGCTGGTGGCCCGCCGGCTCTCCGAGTCCGGCATCCCGATCCCCGGCGGCGACTGGCGGAACCGTTGAATCCCGGCTGAACCGCTGATCCCGCCCGTACCGCTGATCCCGCCCAAACCGCTGATCTCGACCGAACCGCGGATCCCGCCCGATCGCCGGCCTCGCCGGAACCGCCAGCCTCGCCGGAACCGCCGACCTCGCCGGAACCGCCGGCCCCGCGCGAGAGCGGGTCCCGGCCCGGCCTACAGCCCCGCCGCGCCCTGTTCCCGCAGCCGGCGGCCGTACTGCTGGAGCACCCACAGCTCCTGGTTGATCGCCTGGTGCCGTTCCGCCTGCGCGTGCGGGTTCAGCCGGACGATCGCGCTGTTCAGCTCGTTGACGCGGCGGTCCACCGCGCGGAGCCGGACCGCGACCAGCTGTTCGCCCGCGTAGACCTCGTCCACCGCCTTCGAGAAGACCGCCTCGACGGCGAGCTCCGTCACCAGTGACCGGACCGTGTC
Organism: Streptomyces sp. NPDC043853; assembly: GCF_056436025.1. NCBI lineage: Bacteria > Bacillati > Actinomycetota > Actinomycetes > Kitasatosporales > Streptomycetaceae > Streptomyces > Streptomyces sp. NPDC043853. Next base: position 549,194 of record NZ_JBWKDJ010000002.1, on the reverse strand, counting down.
GTTCGGCGCGGCCTCGCGGACCCGGGCCAGGAAGTCCTCGCCGCCCGAAGACACGCCGCCCGCGTCCAGCACCGCCTGCCGGACCGCCGCGTACGGCGGTGCGGTGAACTCGTCCACCCCGTACGCGTCGAACGCCGGGGAGACCAGCTCCGGCCGCTGCAGGGCCAGCTTCAGCAGCTCCCGCTCGGTGCGGTGGGCCGGGCTGCGCAGGTTCAGCGCGGGACCGGACAGTGCCGCCGGGGCGGGCGCCGGCACCGCCTCGTACGCCTGCCCGCGCCCTTGCCCGCGCCCCGGCTGCGGGGGACGTCCGCCGGGCCCGCCCGGCCCGCCGTTCCCGCCCGAGCCCCGCTCCCGCGCCCAACGGGCCAGTTGCGCCACCCGCTTGACCACGAACTGCTCGTCCCGCACGCCCAGCATGCCGGCCAGCTGCACCGCCGACTCGTGCTGGATCGCGATGTTCTTGATGTTGGCGACCACCGGCGCGGCCTCGTCCAGCGCCGCCGCCCGGCCCGCCGGGTTGTCCAGGTTGTGCCGGGCCACGATGTGCCGCAGCGCGAACTCGAACAGCGGGGTCCGGCTCTCCACCAGGCCCTGCACCGCCTCGTCGCCCTCGGCCAGCCGTAGCTCGCACGGGTCCATCCCGCCCGGCGTGATCGCGATGGAGGTCTCCGCGGCGAACTTCTGGTCGTCCTCGAAGGCCCGCAGCGCGGCCTTCTGGCCGGCCGCGTCACCGTCGAAGGTGAAGATCACCTCGGCGGTGGCGTTGTCCATCAGCAGCCGCCGGAGGATCTTGATGTGGTCGCCGCCGAAGGAGGTGCCACAGGTCGCGATCGCCGTGGTGACCCCGGCCAGATGGCAGGCCATCACGTCGGTGTAGCCCTCGACCACCACCGCCCGGGAGGTCTTCGCGATCTCCTTCTTGGCGTGGTCGATGCCGTACAGGACCTGGGACTTCTTGTAGATCGCCGTCTCGGGCGTGTTCAGGTACTTCGGCCCGTTGTCGTCGTCCCGCAGCTTGCGCGCGCCGAAGCCGACCACCTCGCCGGTGATGTCCCGGATCGGCCACATCAGCCGGCCCCGGAACCGGTCGATCGGCTTTCCGCTGCGGCTGTCCTGGGCCAGCCCGGAGAGGATCAGCTCCTTGTCGGTGAAGCCCCGCCCGCGCAGGAACCGGGTCAGGTGGTCCCAGCCGGCCGGGCTGTAGCCCACCGCGAAGTGCGCGGCCGCCGCCTGGTCGAAGCCGCGCTCGGCCAGGAACCGGCGGCCGATCTCCGCCTCCGGGGACTCCAGCTGGTCCACGTAGAACTGCGCGGCCGCCTTGTGCGCCTCGACCAGCCGGATCCGCTCGCCGCGGCCGCTGGTGCCCGCGGTGTACCCGCCCTCCTCGTAGCGGAGGGTGATCCCGGCCTGGCCGGCCAGCCGCTCGACCGCCTCGGAGAACGACAGGTGGTCGATCTTCATGATGAAGTCGAGGGTGTCCCCGCCCGCCTGGCAGCCGAAGCAGTGGTACAGCCCCTTGCTGGGGCTGACCTGGAAGGACGGGGACTTCTCGTCGTGGAACGGGCAGAGGCCCTTGAGGTTGCCGCCACCCGCGTTGCGCAGCTGGAGGTACTCCGAGACGACGGCGTCGATCGGGACCGCGTCCCGTACCGCCTTCACGTCGTCGTCATTGATCCTGCCTGCCACGCGTGAATTCTACGGCCGGAGTACGACAATCCCGTCAGGCACCCTCCTGTGCCGGGAGCAGCGATTCCAGCGGCACCGACGGGTCGGCCAGCGCCTCCCGGTCCACCGCCGTACCGGACCGGATCAGCGCCTGGACGTGCTCCACCACGTCCCACACGTTCACGTTCATGCCGGCCAGCACCCGGCCCTCCGACAGCCAGAAGGCGATGAACTCCCGCCGCGCGACGTCGCCCCGGATGAGCACCTCGTCGTAAGCCCCGGGCGGCGCGTACCCCGAGTACTCCATGCCCACGTCGTACTGGTCGGAGAAGAAGTACGGCACCCGGTCGTAGCGGACCTCCTGGCCGAGCATCGCCCGGGCGGCGGCCGGGCCCCCGTTGAGCGCGTTCGCCCAGTGTTCGACCCGGAGCCGGGTCCCGAACAGCGGGTGGTGGGCGGCGGCCACGTCGCCGACCGCGTAGACGTCCGGGTCGGAGGTGCGCAGCGACTCGTCCACCGCGATGCCGCCGCCGTGCGCCCGGTCCACCAGGGCCAGGCCCGAGGTCTCGGCGAGCGCGGTCCGCGGGACGGCCCCGACCGCGGCGAGCACCGCGTGCGCCGGGTGCTCGTCGCCGTCGTCCGTGCGGGCTGCCAGCACCATGCCGTCCTGGCCGGTGATCTCGGTCAGCCGGGCGCCGAAGTGGAAGGTCACCCCGTGCTCGCGGTGCAGGTCGGCGAAGACGCCGCCGAGCTCCGGGCCGAGCACCGCGTGCAGCGGGGTGGGCTCCGGTTCGACCACCGTCACCTCCGCGCCGTAGGTGCGGGCGGCCGCCGCGACCTCCAGGCCGATCCACCCGGCGCCCGCGATCAGCAGGTGTCCGTTGTCCCGTCCGAGGGCGGCGAGCTCCCCGCGCAGCAGCTCGGCGTGCGCGAGGCGGCGCAGGTGGTGCACCCCGGCCAGGCCGGTCCCGGGGATGTCCAGGCGGCGGGGTTCGGCGCCGGTGGCCAGCAGCAGCTTGTCGTAGTGCAGGGCGGTGCCGTCGCCCAGGACGACCCGCTTCCCCTCGCGGTCCAGCTGGACGGCGGACTGGCCCAGGTGCAGTTCGACGTCGGCCCGGGCGTACCAGCCGGGCTCGTGGACGAAGACGCTGTCGCGTTCCTCCTTGCCCAGCAGGTACCCCTTGGACAGGGGAGGGCGCTCGTAGGGGTGGTCGCGCTCGTCGCCGATCAGGATGACCCGGCCGGTGAACCCTTCCGACCTCAGTGTTTCCGCCGCCTTTGCCCCGGCCAGACCCCCGCCCACGATGACGAACGTCCGGTGTGCGTCGACCACCTGATGCCTCCTCATAACCTCTTCGCCACTTGCGGCCACTTGCGAGCGTCCCGCATCGAGTCTGCCGCGTGAAGGGGACGTGGCCCGATCGGCTCAGGTCCCGGCGCGCCGTGCGCGGACGGTGAGCCGGGTGTGCAGGGAGAGCGCCGAGGCGTCCGTGAGGGACGCGATCTGGTCGATGACCGCGCGTTTCCTCGCCCGGTCGTCGGGCGCGGCGTCGAACAGGGCCCGGAACTGCGGGTCCAGCCCCTCCGGCGCCCGGGCGCTGAGCGCCTCGGCGAGTTCGGCCAGGACGATGCGCTGGTCGGCCCGCACCCGCCCCTGTTCCTCGCGCTGCATCACGTACAGGTCGGCGACCGCCTTCAGTACGGCGCACTCGTTGCGGGCCTCCCGGGGGACGACCAGCTCCGCCCCGTACCGGGTGAGCCGGCCCGAGCCGTACGCCTCCCGGGTCGCGCCCTCCGCGGCCAGGCAGAACCGGCCGATCAGCTGGCTGGTGGCGTCCTTCAGGCGGGCCTGGGCGGCGGCCGAGCCGTCGTACCCGTGCGGCCACCACTCCTCCTCCATCAGCCGGTCCAGGGCCTCGCGCAGCTCCTCCGGGTCGGTGCCGGCCGGCACGTAACGGCCGATCGCCACCTGCCAGATGGCGTTCCGCTCGGGCTCGGCGAACAGCAGGTTGGGGTCGAGGTGCCCGGCGTGCAGGCCGTCCTCGAAGTCGTGGACCGAGTACGCCACGTCGTCCGACCAGTCCATCACCTGGGCCTCGAAGCACTTGCGGTCCGCGGGCGCGCCGCGCCGCAGCCAGGCGAAGACCGGCAGGTCGTCCTCGTACGCCCCGAACTTGACCGAGTCCGGCTCGGTGGGGTGACCGCCGCGCGGCCACGGGTACTTGGTGGCCGCGTCCAGCGAGGCGCGGGTGAGGTTCAGCCCGACGCTGACCGGTTCGCCGTCGGCACCGGTGACGAACCGCTTCGGCTCCAGCCGGGTCAGCAGGCGCAGCGACTGGGCGTTGCCCTCGAAGCCGCCGCAGTCCTTGGCGAACTCGTTGAGCACCTCCTCGCCGTTGTGTCCGAACGGCGGGTGGCCCATGTCGTGGGAGAGGCAGGCGGTCTCCACCAGGTCCGGGTCGCAGCCCAGGGCGGCGCCCAGCTCCCGTCCCACCTGGGCGCATTCCAGGGAGTGGGTGAGCCGGGTGCGGGGGCTGGCGTCCCACTCGAAGGAGCGGCTGCCGGGGGTGACCACCTGCGTCTTCCCGGCGAGCCGGCGCAGCGCGGCGGAGTGCAGCACGCGTGCGCGGTCGCGCTGGAAGGCGGTCCGGCCGGGCCGCTTGTCCGGCTCGGCGGCCCAGCGTTCGGTGGCGGACGGATCGTACGGGTCGTGCACGGTGCCTTCCATGCCATGACGTTAACCGGAAGTACCGACAAACCGGGATCAGGCGGTGGCGAGTTCCCGTCCGGAGGGCAGGTACGGCAGCACGGCCGCGCGGTCGTAGCGGTGCAGCACCAGCCGGGCCAGGGCGGGGTGGTCGCCCAGCGGTGCGGCGGCCGGGCCGGGCGCGGCGGCGGCGCTCTGGGCGGCGAACCGGCCGGGCGCGGTGAAGTAGGAGGCGACGGCGACCCGGTGGCCGCGCGCGGTCAGGGCGCGGACCGCTTCGGGCACGGTGGGGGCGGCGGCGGAGGCGTAGGCGGGGAGGACCGGGACGCCGCCGAGCCGCTCGGCGAGCAGGGCCGCGGTACGGCGGGTGTCGAGGGCCGACTCGGGGTCGCGGGAGCCGGCCGCGGCGAGGACCACGGCGGTGCCGGGCGGGGTGCCGGCCTCCAGCAGCCGGTCGTGCAGGGCCTCGACGAGCAGGGGGTGCGGGCCGAGCGGGGCGGCCTGGCGTATGAGCAGGTGCGGGGCGCGGCCGGCGGCCCCGGGGAGATCGTGCTTGACGTGGTGGCCGCGGCCCAGGAGGAGAGGGACGAGGACGGCCTCGCCGCCGGCGGGCAGGGCGCGCAGGGTGTCGTCGAGCAGCGGTTCGTTCAGCTCGATGTGGCCGAGCCGGACGTCGAGTCGGGGGCGGAGCTCGCGGACGCGGTCGAGGAGGGCGGAGACCGTGTCGAGGGCGCGGGGGTCACGGCTGCCGTGGGCGACGGCGACGAGGGTGGCCGGGGCGGCGGTGGCTGGCATGCACACCAATCCTGGCGCCCGTGGATTGCAGGGCGGTTGCGTGGGCGTGACGGGTTTTTTCCGCTCCCTCACTCGGTCGTTCGTACGAGTGAAAGCGAGCGGGGGCGGAACCCGGGGCGGGGGTCCGTACGTCCGATCATGCGAGCGAGGGGGGAACGGAATGCGGATCGGGATGCCGATCGGGATGCGGATCGGGATGCGGATCGGGATGCGGATCGGGTCGGAGAGCGGGTGGCGGGACCGGCGGCGGCAGCGGCGGTGGGTACAGGCGCTGATGCTCGGCTGCGTGCTGGCGCTGCTGCCGTCGGCGTGGACGCACGCGGTCGCCGAGGACCGGCTGCGCACCACGGCGGACGTGCCGGCCCGGGATGTGGCGGTGGTCTTCGGGGCCGGCCTGCTGGGCGAGCGGCCGACGCCGTACCTGGCGCGCCGGCTGGACGCGGCGGCCGAGCTGTACCGGACCGGCCGGATCAAGGTCGTGCTGGTCACCGGGGACAACAGCCGGGTGGAGTACGACGAGCCGGACGCGATGCGCCGGTACCTCAGGCAGCGGGGCGTGCCCGACGACCGGATCGTCAGCGACTACGCCGGTTTCGACACCTGGGACTCGTGCGTACGGGCCAAGAAGGTCTTCGGGGTCGACCGGGCGGTGCTGATCAGCCAGGGCTTCCACATACGCCGGGTCCTCGCGCTCTGCGGGGCGGCGGGGATCGACGCGTACGGGATCGGGGTCGCGGACGTGCACGACGCGACCTGGTACTACGGCGGCGCCCGAGAGGTGTTCGCGGCGGGCAAGGCCGCCCTGGACGCCGCGCTGAAGCCGGAGCCGAGGTTCCTGGGACCCGAGGAGAAGGGGGTGTCGGAGGCCCTGGCCGCTCTGGCACACTGACCGCGGTTATTTCGATTAGTCATATGAGCCTTTCGGGGGGCGTATGACGCGGAGCGAGGGCCGGGAATCCATGGCTGTGGTTGATCTCAGCGGCAAGGTCGTCGTCATCACCGGAGGTGCCCGCGGTCTCGGCGCGGCCGCCGCGCAGGCCGTCGTGGACGGCGGCGGCAAGGTCGTGATCACCGACGTGCTGGAGGAGGAGGGCGCGGCCACCGCGGCGGAGCTCGGCGACTCGGCCCGCTTCCTGCGGCACGACGTCACCAGCGAGAGCGACTGGCAGGCCGCCCTCGACCACGCGGTGGCGGAGTTCGGCCGGCTCGACGGCCTGGTCAACAACGCCGGGATCGCCACCGGGCAGTTCCTGGAGCACGAGAGCGTCGAGCACTTCCGCCGGTGCGTCGAGACCAACCTGGTCGGCGTGTTCATCGGCATCAAGACCGCGATCCCGCTGCTGCGCGCGAACGGCGGCGGCTCGATCGTCAACATCTCCTCGGCGGCCGGCCTCACCGGCCTCGCCCTGACCGCCGGGTACGGAGCCTCCAAGTGGGGCGTGCGCGGCCTGTCGAAGATCGGCGCGGTGGAGCTCGCCGAGGCCGGGATCCGGGTCAACTCCGTGCACCCCGGCATGACGCTGACCCCGATGACCGCGCCCGTGGGCATCCAGGCCGGCGAGGGCAACTACCCCGGCACCCCCATGGGCCGCGTCGGCCTCCCGGAGGAGACAGCCGCCGCGGTCGCCTTCCTGCTCTCCGACGCCGCCGGATACATGACCGGTGCCGAGCTCGCCGTCGACGGCGGCTGGACGGCCGGCCTCACGGTCCGGTACCTCACCGGCCAGTAGCCGCCCGCACGTCGCTGCGCCCGTGCAGGCAGGAGGGCCGCGCCGCCCATCCCGGCCGCCGTGCGGGCAGCCGCGCCGCCCATCCCCGCCGCCGTGCGGGCAGCCGTGCCGCCCAATCCGCTCCGCCGTGTGGGCAGGCGTGCCGCAGGGCGATGGGGTCCCCCTGCTCGAGCGAAGTCGAGAGCTTGGGGGAGGGTGGGCACACGGCACACCCCCGCGCGGGTTCGCGCAGCCCCGCTCCGCCAGCCCCGGCCGACTCGGCCGAGCCGGACCGGAGCAAGCCCCCCGAAGGTCCCCGCCGGCCCTCCCCGGAGGCGCACCGCTCACCGCCCGCCGACCCCCGCGCTGAGGTCCCCGTACGGGAGGCGTAACCGGCGGCGGTGGTCCGCGTAACACCGGCGTCCCACGCTGGGAGGCATGCACACCACCGCCACCCACTGCCCGTACTGCGCGCTCCAGTGCGGAATGAACCTGAGGCCCACCGGGGACGGGACGGTCGCGGTGGAGGAACGCACGGACTTCCCCGTCAACCGGGGAGCCCTGTGCGGCAAGGGCCGCACCGCCCCCGCCGTGCTCTCCTCCCGGGTGCGCCTGACCGAGCCGCTCGTCCGCTCCCGCGCCACGGGCCGGCTCGAACCCGCCACCTGGGAGGAGGCCCTCGACGCCGTCGCCGAGGGCCTCGCCGGGACCCGCGCCGCGCACGGACCGGACGCCGTCGGCGTGTTCGGCGGCGGCGGGCTCACCAACGAGAAGGCGTACTCCCTGGGCAAGTTCGCCCGGATCGCCCTGGGCACCTCGCAGATCGACTACAACGGCCGGTTCTGCATGTCCTCCGCGGCCGCCGCCCACCAGCGGGCCTTCGGCCTGGACCGGGGCCTGCCCTTCCCGCTGGAGGACATCCCGAAGACCGGCTGCGTGATCCTGGTCGGCTCCAACCCGGCCGAGACCATGCCGCCCGCCCTGCGCTACTTCACCGAACTGCGGGAGAACGGCGGCACCCTGATCGTCGTCGACCCCCGCCGCACCCGCACCGCGGCCCAGGCCGACCTGCACCTCGCCCCCCGCCCCGGCACCGACCTGGCCCTCGCCCTGGGCCTGCTCCACCTGGTGGTCGCTTCAGGCCGCACCGACGAGGCGTTCATCGCCGGCCGCACCACCGGCTGGGCCGAGACCCGGGCCGCCGCCATGGCCCACTGGCCCGAACACGTCGAACGCGTCACCGGCGTCCCGGTCCCCAGGCTCCGCGAGGCCGTCGACCTCTTCTGCGCCCCGGCCACCGGCATGGTCCTCACCGCCCGCGGCCCCGAGCAGCAGTCCAAGGGCACCGACACCGTCTCCGCCTGGATCAACCTGTGCCTGGCCACCGGCCGCGCCGGCCGCCCGTACTCCGGCTACGGCTGCCTCACCGGCCAGGGCAACGGCCAGGGCGGCCGCGAACACGGCCAGAAGGCCGACCAGCTGCCCGGCTACCGCAAGCTCGCCGACCCCGCCGCCCGCGCCCACGTCGCCTCCGTCTGGGGCGTCGACCCCGACTCCCTCCCCGGCCCCGGCCGCAGCGCCTACGAACTCCTCGACGCGCTCGGCACGGACGTCCGCGCGCTCCTCCTCATGGGCTCCAACCCGGTGGTCTCCGCCCCCCGCGCCGCCCACATCGAGTCCCGCATCCGCGCCCTGGACTTCCTGGCCGTCGCCGACGTGGTGCTCTCCGAGACGGCACGGCTGGCCGACGTGGTCCTGCCCGTCACCCAGTGGGCCGAGGAGACCGGCACCACCACCAACCTGGAGGGCCGTGTCCTGCTCCGCCGCCGCGCCCTGACCCCGCCCCCCGGAGTCCGCAGCGACCTGGAGGTGATGAACGCCCTGGCCGGCCGCCTGGGCGGGCCCACCCTGGAGAAGTCCTTCCCGACCTCCCCCGAAGAGGTCTTCGAGGAGCTCCGCCGCGCCACCGCCGGGGCCCCGGCCGACTACTCGGGCATCTCCTACCGTTCCATCGAGGAGCGGGACGGCGTCTTCTGGCCCTGCCCCGAGGCCGGTCCGGCGGCCGGCACCCCCCGCCTCTTCCTCGACCGCTTCGCCACCGACGACGGCCGGGCCCGCTTCACCCCGGTCTCCCACCGCGACGCGGCCGAAGTCCCCGACGCCGACTACCCGCTGCTGCTCACCACCGGCCGGGTGGTCGCCCAGTACCAGTCCGGGGCCCAGACCCGCCGCGTCGAGGAACTCAACGCCGCCGCCCCCGGCCCCTTCGTGGAACTCCACCCCCGCCTGGCCGCCCGCCTCGGCGCGACGGAGGGCCGGCCGCTGGCCGTGGTCTCCCGCCGCGGCCGCGTCGTCGCCCCGGCCCGGATCACCGACACCATTCGCCCGGACACCGTCTTCATGCCCTTCCACTGGCCCGGCGAGGGCCGCGCCAACACCCTCACCAACCCCGCCCTCGACCCGGTCTCCCGCATGCCGGAGTTCAAGACCTGCGCGGTCCGCCTGGAACCCGTCCCCGACAGCTGAGCCCCCGGACCGGCCGCGGGGCCACCCGCCGGATTCCGTCGGACGTGCGTACGAGGCGCATCGGAGCTCTGGGCAGTGGGTAACCATCCGGTCACGCACCGGACTCAGAAAGTGCCGGCACGCCCCTCGTGGCGGTGATGTGCCGTACGCCACACTGAGTCGCGGTGCCTGAGTCCTCGGAGCCCTGGAGGTCGCCCCCGTGCAGACCCAGACCCTGACCGAAACCGCAGAGCACGCGCCGTCCGTGGACGACGCCGAGCCCGGCACCGAGGCCGAGGCCGAGGCCGAATCCGAGGCCGAATCCGAGCCCGACACCGTGTCCATGGACGCGGACGAGGAACCCGAACCGCCGGAGCCGGCCGAGCGGCTGTCCGCGCGGGGCAGGCGCGCGGACAGCGGCGGGGGCGGGGGGCCCTCCGCCGACCTGTTCCGGCAGTACCTGCGCGAGATAGGCCGTATCCCGCTGCTCACCGCGGCGGAGGAAGTGGACCTCGCCCGGCGCGTCGAAGCCGGGCTGTTCGCCGAGGAGAAGCTCGCCAGCACCCCCGACCTGGACTCACAGCTCGCCGTGGACCTCGACAGGCTCGTCGTCATGGGGCGGATGGCGAAACGGCGCCTCATCGAGGCCAACCTGCGGCTGGTCGTCTCCGTGGCGAAGCGGTACGTGGGCCGCGGGCTCACCATGCTCGACCTGGTCCAGGAGGGCAACCTCGGACTCATCCGCGCCGTCGAGAAGTTCGACTACGCGCGCGGCTACAAGTTCTCCACCTACGCCACCTGGTGGATCCGGCAGGCCATGTCCCGCGCCCTGGCCGACCAGGCGCGCACCATACGGGTCCCGGTGCACGTGGTCGAGCTGATCAACCGGGTGATCCGGGTGCAGCGCCGCATGCTGCAGGAACGCGGCTACGAGCCCACCCCCGAAGAGGTCGCCCTGCACCTGGAACTGACCCCGGAACGGGTCAGCGAGGTGCTCCGGCTCGCCCAGGAACCGGTCTCGCTCCACGCACCCGTGGGCGAGGAGGAGGACGTGGCCCTCGGCGACCTGATCGAGGACGGGGACGCCGCCTCACCGGTGGAGTCCGCCGCGTTCTTCCTGCTGCGCGAACACCTGGAGGCCGTGCTCTCCACCCTGGGGGAGCGGGAGCGGAAAGTGGTCCAGCTCCGCTACGGGCTCGCCGACGGCCGCCCCCGCACGCTGGAGGAGATCGGCCGGATCTTCGGGGTGACCCGCGAACGCATCCGGCAGATCGAGTCCAAGACCCTCAACAAACTGCGCGACCACGCCTTCGCCGACCAGCTCCGGGGGTACCTCGACTAGGTCCCGTCCGGGGGCCGTTCCCGGCCCCGCTCGCGCCAGCGCGCGGCCAGCTGGGTCCGGTTGGCGCAGCCCAGCCTCTCGAGGATGCTGCGGACGTGGCTCTCCACCGTCCGTTCGGAGATGAACAGGTCACCGGCGATCTCACGGTTCGTACGGGCCCCGGCCACGAGCTCGGCGATCTGGCGCTGGCGCGGGGTGAGCGGGTCGCCGTCCGCCTGCCGGTCGGTGATCTCACCGATGAGGCGTACGGCCGCGGCGGTCGCACCGGGCTGGTCCAGCTGCCCGGCGATCGCCAGTGCCTCCCGGGCCAGGGCCGACGCCTCCGCGAAGGCCCCCGCGTCACGCCGTACCGCCGCCAGGTCCAGGCAGGTCAGCGCCACGTACGGGCGCGCGCCGAGGGCCCGGTTGCGGACCAGCGCCTCGCGCAGCAGCTCCTCGGCCCGCTCCGGTCGGCCGGCGGTCCGCGCGAGACGGCCGAGCTCGCGGCTGACCGAGCCCGAGAAGTAGACCGTGGGCGTGCCGATCGCGCCCGGATACGGCCGGAACAGCGCCAGCTGGTCGTACACCAGTTGAGCGGCCTCGGCGTCGCCGACCAGTTCGATCAGGTCGACCAGGTGCAGCAGCGCCGCCGGCCACGGCGGGTTCGTCATCGGGACCGGAAGCAGCGGGCGCAGCTGCGCGTAGGCGTCCCGCGCCTCCTCCGGCCGCCCGCCGAGGAGGAACCCGCGTGCCCGCAGGGACAGGATCAGCAGCTGCCTGGGCGCCCGATCGAGGTCCCGCCACATGTCCTCCGGCAGCTCCGAGGCGTCGCCGCGCACCACGGCCAGCTGCTGGCACAGCACGTGGCTCACCGCGTTCGCGGACTGGTCCCCGCCGGCCCGCGCGAGCCCGGTCGCCTCCTCGTTGCAGCGCCGGGCCTCGGCGAACCGGCCTTCCTGCAGCGCCCGGGCCGCGCGCACGCGCAGCAGGTGCCAGCGGGCCAGCGGCAGCGGGGAGCGGGCCACGACGGCCTCGATGCCGCGGACCGCGTCGTCCACCACCGCCTGCCGGCCCAGCAGGTACCCGGCCTGGACGCGCCACTGGTGGCCCAGGACGGCCGCGAGCGGATCGCCGAGTTGCTCGCCGCGGGACACGGCCAGCTCGCCCAGGCGCAGCCGCTCGGCCGTGTCGTCGGGGTGCGCCAGGGTCATCTGCACCGCCCGGGCGGCGTCGAGTTCGGCCCGGGGGTCGCCGGTGGCCTCGGCCAGGGCGAGGGCGGCGCGGGCCTGCTCGGCCGCCTCCGCGAGCGAGTCGAGCTCCGCCGACGCGGTGGCCGCCTGGGCGAGCAGCCGGGCGCGCATCGCGTCCGGCAGGCCGTCCACGGCCAGCGCCGCCCGGCACATCCGGATCACGGCCGCCGACGCGTGGGGGAAGGTGACGCCCTGGAGCACCAGTGCCACCTCGGCGAGCAGCTCCGGCCGGCCGCTCGCGACCGCCGCGCCGGACGCTTCGTCGCAGTGGCGCAGGCAGGCCTCGTAGCGACCGGCCAGGTACTCGGCGCGGGCCAGCTCGACGATCGCCGGGGCGCGCTCGGGGTCCTCCGCGTCGAGTACGGCGGCCGCGTCCGCCAGGTGCCGGGCGGCGTCCGCGTACGCGTGCCGTTCGCGGGCCAGTTCCGCCGCCGTCCGTGACCAGCGCGCGGCGGCGGCCCGGTGGCCGGCCTCCGGGCCGGCCTGCCGCCAGTGCGCCGCGATCCGGGCCGCGTCGGCCCGGTTCCCGGCCGCCTCCAGCACCCGGGCGGCGGCCCGGTGCAGGGCGCGGGCGGTGGCCGGCGAGGTCCGGCCGGTCACCTCCTCGCGCACCAGGTCGTGGGTGAAGCGGTAGCCGCGTCCGCTGCCGGTGGTCCGCGTCACGGTGAGCACCCCGGCGTGCCAGGCGGCTTCCAGCGCCCCCGCGACGGCGGACTCGCCCGTCTCGGGCAGCACCGCGGCGAGCCGGTCGGTGTCGAGCGGCTCGCCGAGCACGGCCGCGGCCCGCACGACGTCGCGCTGCTCGTCGGTGAGCCCGGACAGCAGGCCGCTGACCACGGTGCCGATGGTGCTCGCGTGCGTGCGCAGCGCGGTCACGAGCAGGGGCAGCCCGCCCGTCCGGCGGTAGGACTCCGCCGCGTCCGCCTCACCGACGCACCGCGCGACCTCCTCCCGCGTGAACGGCGCCAGGCGCAGAGTGGCCGCCCCGTAGCGGCCCAGGTCCGCGAGGGCTCCGGCGGCCTCCTCCGGCACCGGTTCCCGGAAGGTGCCGAGAACGAACAGCCCGGACTCGGCGATCTCGCCGGTCAGTTGCCGCAGCAGGTCCAGGCTGGCGGTGTCGGCCCAGTGCAGGTCCTCCAGCAGCACCACCAAGGGGCGTCCGGCAGCCGCCGCCGTCAGCGCCTCGCCCATCCGGGCCAGTTCCAGGAACCGCGCCGCCGCCGCGTCCGCCGGACCCATCGCGCTCCACGGCCGCGGCTCCGCCGGGGCCCCGGCCCCCGACGCCCCGGCGGCGCGCGGTCCGGGCGCCTCCGGGACCGCCCCGGCGAGGCGCAGCGCCCGCTGCCAGGGCCACAGCGGCGGCGCCACCGCGCCCCGCGGGCAATGGCCCCGTACGACGGCGCACCCCGCCGGACCGGCGTGGCGGCGCAGCGCCTCGGCCGCGAGGGCGCTCTTGCCGACGCCCGCCGGCCCCGCGAGCAGCACCACGGCCCCGGAGCCCGCGGCCGCGGCCCCGAGCCCTTCGGCAAGGGCCGCCAACTCGGCCTCCCGGCCGATGAATTCGCTTCCCACCCCGGCAGTATCCCGCAGCCGCGCGGCACCGGATCCGTACCGCGGTTCAGTGGCAGCACTGATGCCGGGGGCGGTCTGCAGGAGCCACTGTGGGCCGCATGCACCTCGTGGAGCGCAAACCGAAGGAGATCACCATGGTGAGGACCACCGCGCGGCGGACGGCGCGCGCCGCGGCCGTCTTCGGCGCCGCACTGGCCAGTGCCCTGTGGGGGTTCACCGGCCCGGCCCAGGCCGTCGAAGTCCAGGACTACGCCCATTACCTCGTCAAGCCCGACCACGCCCGGGGCACCATGTGCCTCGACGTCGCGCACCAGAACACGGACCACGGCGCGGACGTCCTGCAGGGCCGCTGCTGGAACGGCTGGAACCAGCAGTGGCGGATCGAGCGGGTGACCGGCGACTACTTCCAGATCCGGGCCCGGCACAGCGGCAAGTGCCTCGACGTCGCCTACGCGAGCTACTCCCACGGCGCGGACGTGATCCAGGCCAACTGCCTGGGCGGCACCAACCAGCAGTGGCGCTTCGTGGTGGAGACCAACGGCTACCCGCAGGTGGTGCCGGGCGGCAAGCCCCAAGTGGGTCAGCCGGTCCAGATCCGCGCCCGGCACAGCAACAAGTGCCTCGACGTCGCGAACCTCAGCATCGCCCCCGGCGCGAACGTCCTCCAGGGCACCTGCTGGAACGGCCCCAACCAGCTCTGGCGCTTCGAGGGCCCGAAGTAGGCAGCGGGAAGAACGAGAAGGGAGAACCGCGGTGCGCGCACAGCGGAGGGCCGTCCTGCCGGCGGCCGTGGTGGCGGCCGCCGTCCTCTTGGCCGGCTGTCAGATCACCGTCGAGGAGGACCCCGGCACGGGGAACTCAGGTCCCGGGAACCCCGGCGCGGTACCGAACGGGCCCAGGGACCCGGGCCCCAAGACCCCCGTCCCGGTCAAGCCGGTCAAGCCGACGCATCCGTCCGGGCCGTGGGTGCCGAAGGGGCCGGCGCGCCTCGTGGGGTGCGGCACGCACGCCTCGGGCCACCAGTGCACCTTCCACGGCTACGACTTCAAGCCCGGCGAGGAGGTCCGCTTCACCCGAGGCTTCGAGGGCGCCGGGGCCCACACCTTCACCGCCGACAAGGACGGTGAGATCAGCACCAACCTGACGTCGAACACCCGCTCGGGTACGTACACGTACGTCGCCCGAGGCCTGGAATCCGGACGCCAGGCCACCACCACGGTCCGGATCACCCCCGGGCTCTGGGGCTGAACCCGCAATGCCGCGGGGGCGGGCCCGGCACCGCCGGACTCCGCCCCCGCCGTCCGCGCCCGCGCACCACGGGCAGGGACTCAGTCGACCTCGGCCACCGCCTGCGCGAACTGGGCCGCGTACAGCCGGGCGTACGCGCCGCCGGAGGACAACAGCTCCTCGTGCGTGCCCTGTTCCACGATGGAGCCGTTCTCCATCACCAGGATCACGTCCGCGTCGCGGATGGTGGACAGGCGGTGCGCGATCACGAAGGACGTACGGCCGTCCGACAGACGGGCCATCGCCTTCTGGATCAGCACCTCGGTCCGCGTGTCCACCGAGCTCGTCGCCTCGTCCAGCACCAGGATCACCGGCTCCGAGAGGAACGCCCGCGCGATCGTGATCAGCTGCTTCTCACCCGCGCTGACGCCCCCGCCCTCGTCGTCCAGGACGGTGTCGTAGCCGTCCGGCAGGGTGCGGATGAACCGGTCCGCGTGCGCGGCCTTCGCCGCCGCCTCGATCTCCGCCCGGCTCACCTTGCGCGAGGCCCCGTACGCGATGTTCTCCGCGATGGTGCCGCCGAACAGCCAGGTGTCCTGGAGCACCATGCCGATCCCGGTCCGCAGCTCCTCGCGCGTCATCCGCGCGATGTCCACCCCGTCCAGCGAGATCCGGCCGCCCGTCACCTCGTAGAACCGCATCAGGAGGTTCACCAGGGTGGTCTTGCCAGCGCCCGTCGGCCCGACGATGGCCACGGTCTGCCCCGGCTCCACCGCCAGCGACAGGTCCTCGATCAGCGGCTTGTCCGGCTCGTAGCGGAACGCCACCTTCTCCAGGGTCACCCGGCCGCGCATGCGCTCCGGTCGCTCCGGAACCTCCGGATCCGGCTGCTGCTCCGCCGCGTCCAGCAGCTCGTACACCCGCTCCGCCGACGCGACCCCGGACTGCACCAGGTTCGCCATCGAGGCCACCTGCGACAGCGGCATCGAGAACTGCCGCGAGTACTGGATGAACGCCTGCACGTCACCGATCGACAGGGTGCCCGAGGCCACCCGCAGACCGCCGACGACCGCCACCAGCACGTAGTTGATGTTCGACACGAAGAACATCACCGGCTGCATGATGCCGCTGACGAACTGCGCCTTGAAACTCGCCTGGTACAAGGCGTCGTTCTGCTCGGCGAAGGTCTCCGCGGACTCCTTCTGCCGGCCGAACACCTTCACCAGCGTGTGGCCCGAGTACATCTCCTCGATGTGCGCGTTCAGCGAGCCGGTGGCCTTCCACTGCCGCACGAACTCCGGCTGCGACCGCTTGCCGATCTTCGCCGCGACCACCACCGACACCGGCACGGTCACCAGCGCGACCAGCGCCAGCAGCGGCGATATCCAGAACATCATCGCCAGCACGCCGACGATGGTGAGCAGCGAGTTCAGCAGCTGGCCCATCGTCTGCTGGAGCGTCTGCCCGATGTTGTCGATGTCGTTCGTCGCCCGGCTCAGCACCTCGCCGCGCTTCTGCTGGTCGAAGTACGACAGCGGCAGCCGCGACAGCTTCGCCTGCAGCTCCTCGCGCATCCGGTACACGCTGCCGTTGATCACGTGGTTCGACAGCCGCGTCGCCACCAGCATCAGCAGGCCGGCCAGCGTGAACACCACCAGCGCCCAGACCGTCACCGCGCCGACCGCACCGAAGTCGATGCCCTGGCCGGGCGTGAAGTCGGTGCCCGCGAGCATGTCCGCCGCGCCGTCCTCGCCGCGGGCGCGCATCCCCTCCAGGGCCTGCTCCTTGGTGATCCCGGCCGGCATCTCCCGGCCCACGATCCCCGCGAACACCAGGTCGGTGGCCCGGCCCAGGATCTTCGGTCCGATCACCGTCATCGCCACGCTGCCGACCGTTGCCGCGACCATGCCCCACAGCTTCACCCGGTCCACGGCGATCTGCCGCAGCAGCCGCTTGCCCGAGTTCTTGAAGTCGAGGGCACCCTGGCCCGACGACCCCATCATCATCCGTCCGCCGGGCCCGCTCATGCGGCTTCCGCCTCCGTCAGCTGGGAGAGCACGATCTCCCGGTAGGTCTCGTTCCCCGCCATCAGCTCGTGGTGCCGTCCCACGCCCACCACCTGGCCCTCGTCCAGCACCACGATCCGGTCGGCGTCCCGGATGGTCGACACCCGCTGGGCCACGATCACCACGGTCGCATCCTCCGTCTCCCGGGACAGGGCCGCGCGCAGGGCCGCGTCCGTCGCGTAGTCCAGCGCCGAGAAGGAGTCGTCGAACAGGTAGATCTCGGGCCGCTGCACCAGCGTGCGGGCGATCGCCAGGCGCTGCCGCTGCCCGCCGGAGACATTGGTCCCGCCCTGGGTGATCGGCGCGTCCAGGCGGCCCTCCAGCGCCTCCACGAACTCCCGGGCCTGGGCGACCTCCAGCGCCCGCCAGAGCTCCTCGTCGGTGGCGTCGGGCCGGCCGTAGCGCAGGTTCGAGGCGACCGTGCCGGAGAACAGGTACGGCTTCTGCGGCACCAGGCCGACCGTCCTGGCCAGCAGCTCGGGATCGAGCCCGCGCACGTCCTCCTCGTCCACCAGCACATCGCCGCCGGTCGCGTCGAACAGCCGCGGGACCAGCCCCAGCAGCGTCGACTTGCCGCTGCCGGTCGAACCGATGACCGCGGTGGTCTCGCCGGGGCGGGCCACCAGGTCCACGCCGCGCAGCACCGGGGCCTCCGCGCCCGGGTACCGGAAGTCCACGCCGCGCAGTTCGAGCAGGCCGCGGCCGGTGACCTCGCGCACCGGTTCGGCGGGCGGGACCACGCTGGAATGGGTGTCCAGGACCTCCTGGATGCGCTCCGCGCACACCTCGGCCCGCGGCACCATCATGAACATGAAGGTGGCCATCATCACGGCCATGACGATCTGCATCAGATACGCCAGGAAGGCGGTCAGCTGGCCGATCTCCATGGCGCCGCTGTCGATGCGCATCGCACCGAACCAGACCACGGCCACGCTGGAGACGTTGATCACCACGATCACCGTCGGGAACATCAGCGCCAGCCACCGGCCCGAGGCCAGGGAGACCTCGGTGAGCCCGGCGTTGGCCTCCCGGAACCGTTCCCGCTCGTAGTCGTCGCGCACGAAGGCGCGGATCACCCGGTTGCCGGTGATCTGCTCGCGCAGCACCCGGTTCACCGTGTCGAGCCGGTCCTGCATCTGCCGGAACAGCGGGCGGGTCTTCATCACGATCGCGCCGACCGAGACGCCGAGCACCGGCACCACCGCGATCAGCACGGTCGACAGCGGGACGTCGAGGGACAGCGCCATCAGGATGCCGCCGACGCACATGATCGGCGCCGACACCATCAGCGTGAACGCCATCAGCACCAGCATCTGGACCTGCTGGACGTCATTGGTGGTACGGGTGATCAGCGAGGGGGCGCCGAACTGGCCCAGCTCCCGGGCGGAGAAGCTCTGCACCCGGTCGAAGACGGCCGCGCGGACGTCCCGGCCGAGGGCCGCCGCGGTCTTGGCGCCGTAGTAGACGGCGCCCGCGTTGCAGATCAGCTGGACCAGCGACATCCCGAGCATCAGGCCGCCGAAGCCCAGGATGTAGCCGGTGTCGCCGTTCACGACACCGTTGTCGATGATGTCGGCGTTCAGCGTGGGCAGATACAGGCTCGCGCTGGTCTGCAGCAGTTGCAGCAGCACCAGGAGGCCGATGGGTTTGCGGTACGGGCCGAGATGGGTCCGCAGAAGTCGTATGAGCACGCGCCAGGCTCCGGGTCGGCAAAGATCGGGGGTCACCCCATCTTCGGGTACCCGCCCTCCCGGCCCCCACCGATTTTCGCAAAGGCGGTCCAAAAGGAGGACCGCCCCGGGACCGCGGTCCCGGCCGTGAGACCTAGGTCAGGCGACGGGCCCGGCGAACGCGCCCGGGTGGATCGACTCCCGGGTGGCGACGTACTGCTGCCGCACCGCCTGCCAGGCCGGCAGGTCCTCGTCCGGCTCGAAGACCTGCGCCGCCGCCGCGGGCCACACCGGCGGGGTGTGCGGGGACAGCGTGCCCCGCGCCGTGCCCAGCGCCCACGCCGCCTGCCGGGCCGCGCCCAGCGCCGCGTAGTCCGCCGGCTGCGGGACCACGACCTGCGTGCCGAACAGCCCCGGCGCCGCGGCCTGCACGGCGGGCAGCTCGGCCGCCGCGCCCAGCAGGAACACCCGCCGGATCCCGACCCCGCGGCTCCGCAGCACGTCCAGGGCGTCCGCCAGCCCGCACAGCATGCCCTCGAAGGCCGCCCGGGCCAGGTGCTCCGGCTTCATCGAGTCCCGGCGCAGCCCCGTCAGGGTCCCGGCGGTGTGCGGCAGGTACGGGGTCCGCTCGCCCTCCAGGTAGGGGAGGAGGACCAGCCCGTGGGCGCCCGGCGTGGACTTCAGCGCCAGCTCGCTCAGCCCGTCCAGGTCGGTGCCCAGCATGTCGGCGGTGCCGCGCAGGGTCCGTACGGCATTGGCGGTGTTCACCACCGGCAGGTGCATGCCGGTGGCGTCGGCGAGCGAGGTGATCAGTCCGCCCGGGTCTGCCAGCGCCTCGTGGTGCACCGCCATGACGGAACCGGACGCGCCCAGCGAGACCACGGCGTCGCCCGGCCCCACGCCCAGGCCCAGCGCGGCGGCCATGGTCTCGCCGGTCCCCGCGGAGATCAGCAGCCCCTCCGGGGTGGTGCCGGCGGCGTCGGCCGGGCCGAGCACCTCCGGCAGCATCGACATGTGGCCGAGCGCGAGCTCGACCAGGTCGGGGCGGTAGGAGCCGGTGGCCGCCGACCACCAGCCGGTGCCGGAGGCCCCGCCGCGGTCGGTGGTGCGCCGGGCCGGCCGGCCCAGCAGCTGCCAGACCAGCCAGTCGTGCGGCTGCATCAGGACCGCGATCCGGCGGGCCGCGTCCGGCTCGTTCCGGGCCAGCCAGGCCAGCTTCGCCAGGGGCTGCGTGTGCTGCGGGACGGAGCCCACGGCCTCCACCCAGGCGGCCCGGCCGCCGAGCCGCTCCACCAGGTCGGCGGCCGCGACCTGGGCCCGCATGTCGTTGCCGACCAGGGCCGGACGGACCAGCGCCCCCTGCGCGTCCAGCGGCAGCAGCGCGCGCTGCTGCGCGGAGACGCCGATGGCCTGGACGCCTTCGAGGATCCCGCCGCCGGCCGCCTCGCCCAGCGAGAGCAGCCAGCCCTGCGGATCGGTCTCGTACGGGTCGGCGTCGGCCGCGGGCTGCGGATGGGGCGCGTACCCCTGGCGCAGCACCGCGCCCGTTTCCGAGTCGCAGACGACGATGCGAGTGAAGGCGGAAGAGCTGTCCAGCCCGGCGACTATCCCCATGCGGAGAATTCTGCCGCACCCGCCGCACCGGCCGGAGGCCCGGGAAGCCCCGGAAGGCCCGGGGAAGCCCCGGGACGCCGGGTCGGCACGCCCGGCCGGCGCGCCCGGCCGGCACGCCTGGCCGGCACGGCCGTGGCCGGACCCGGCTGGTGCCGGTGCCCCGGCCGCGGGTGGTGCCGGTCCCCCGGGGCTCAGCCGGTGCCGGTACTCCGGGCCTCGGCTCGTGCCGGTACCCCGGGCCTCGGCTCGTGCCGGTACCCCGGGCTCAGGTGTTGCTGGTGCCCCAGTCGTCGTCGGGCCCCTGCCGGCGGTCGCGCAGCGAGCGCACCCGCCGGGCCACCGGCTCCGGCAGGGAGTCCCCGAACCGGTCGCCCACCACCGCGAAGGCCTTGCCCGCGTACTGCCGCGAGCTCGCTCCGGCCTGCTCGGCGGCGTTCCGCACGACCGGGTTCTGCGCCAGCTCCCGCGCGGACTTCTTCAGCTGCTCGTAACGCTCCCGCCCCGCACGTGTCCCGAGGACGTACCCGAGGGCGAGTCCGACGGCGAACGTGACCTTGTAGCGCATGCCCTGCCACCCTTCGTCGATTCGGTGCCCGGCCTGCTCTCGATACCGATTGGCGGAGCACCCCCCTGCTTGCGCTAATCTATGTCTCGCAGCGAGCGACCGCCCCCCGGCGAGGCCGGAGGTGGGTCTGTTCGGTGCAACGCAGCAATCCCCTGTAGCTCAATTGGCAGAGCAGCCGGCTGTTAACCGGCAGGTTACTGGTTCGAGTCCAGTCGGGGGAGCGCGATCCCCTGTAGCTCAATTGGCAGAGCATTCGGCTGTTAACCGGAGGGTTGCTGGTTCGAGTCCAGCCGGGGGAGCGATCAGGAAGAGGACCCCCGAGTGGGTCCTCTTCTTTTTCCTGTCGTTTTTTCCGCCCGGTCCTGGAACCAGGCAGCCCTCAACGCGGTCTCACTGGGCAGGCGTGGCCGATCATGCGAGGCACACGGAGCAGGAGATCGTATGAGCGGCTATGCTGCGGCAGACGGCGCGCACACATGTACGCGCCACGCCGTGGAGGGGCGGTAGCTCAGCCGGTTAGAGCAGCGGACTCATAATCCGTCGGCCGTGGGTTCGAGTCCCACCCGCCCCACCGCAGGATTGGTCGGAAGAAACGTTCCGGCTGGTGACCTTGGTGCCCCGCCCAGACCTCTGGGCCGGGGCACTTCGCCGTTTACGGGGCCGGATGCGTGACCTTGGGCTGTGGCGGGTTGTACGGCCGGGTGTGCGGTGCCTGAATGGCCGGGTGGGGCTGCGGCGGCTCGGTAAGGGGAGTTGGCATGTCACGGGTCACGGTCAACGGCGTCGGTCTGTTCTACGAGGCGGGCGGGGACGGCGAGCCGCTGGTGCTGGTGCACGGCTCCTGGGGCGACCACCGCAGCTGGGAGCCGGTGCTGCACGGGCTCGCGCTGCGGTACCGGGTGCTGGTCTACGACCGCCGCGGGCACAGTGAGAGCGAGGACGGGACGGGGCCGGGCTCCCGGGTCCAGGACGAGGACGATCTGGCGGCGCTGATGGAGACCCTGGGGTTCGCCCCGGCCTTCGTCGCCGGGAATTCCTTCGGTGCTTCGATCGTGCTGGGGCTGGCTGCCCGGCGCCCCGGACTGTTCCGGGCGGTGATCGCGCACGAGCCGCCGCTGACGGGGCTCGTGGAGGGCGGGCCGCAGGGCGGCGGGACGCTCGGGGCGGTCCTTGCCCGGCTTCGGGCCGGGGAGACGCTCGCGGGGGCCCGGCAGTTCGCGGAGGAGGTCACCTTCGGGGCGGGGGCCTGGGACCGGCTCCCCGCGGAGGTCCGCGAGACGTACCTGGCCAACGCGCACACCTGGGTGGACGAACAAGACGACCCGCAGTGGGCGGAGCTCGACCTCGGCCGGCTGTCCGGGTACACCGGCCCGGCGCTGCTGACCGGCGGCACCGAGAGCCCGCCCTGGTTCGGGGCGGTGCTCGACCGGCTGGCCGGCGAACTTCCGCGGGCCGAGCGGCACACGTACGAGGGTGCCGGCCACGTACCCCACGTCACGCATCCGGCCGAGTACGTGGACCGGGTGACGGCCTTCCTCGAAGGGGCGGCCCGGACGGCGCCCTGACCGGCGCCCCGGCACCGGAGCGGTGGCGGGGCGCCGGGGATCAGAGTTTTTCCGTTTCGTCCGCCAGGTGGCGCAGGACGTCCGTCAGGTCGTGGCGGCGGGCGTAGGCGGCGCGCTGGCGGTGGGCGCCGGAGCCGTCGCGGAGCAGGGCGGTCAGGGTGTCGGCGGCGTGATCCAGGTCACCCGCCGCGGCGAGTTCCGGTCCCACGTGGTCGAGCAGGGCCTCCGCCAGGTCGGCGGCGGGGAGTTCGGTGCCCGTGTACGGGTCCAGGCCGAAGCCCTCCAGGCCGTCGTGCGCCGCCCGCCAGCGGGCCAGGCGCAGGACGTCGTCCCGGGCCTCCTTGGCGGGGTGCTGCTCGGCGATCTCGCGCAGGGCGGTGGCCACCAGCGCGCGGGCGAGTTCCGCCTGGAGCACGGCGGTCTCGATGCCGGGGGACATGTCGGGCGCCCGGATCTCGAGCGTCGGCCAGTTTCCGGAGGGGCGCAGGTCCCAGTAGACCATCTTGGTGTCGAGCGCCGCCCCGGAGCCGAGCAGCGCCTGCACCGACCGCCGGTAGTGGGCGGTGGAGGTGAAGTGCGGCGGGAGTCCCGCCGAGGGCCAGGCGGACCAGGCCATCGCCCGCCAGCTGGCGTGACCGGTGTCACGCCCCTGCCAGAACGGCGAGTTGGCCGCCAGTGCGATCAGCGTGGGCAGCCACGGCCGGACCCGGTTGGCCACGGCCACCGCGGAATCCACGTCGAGGGTGCCGATGTGGATGTGCCGCCCGCAGCCGACCAGGGTGTCGGTGAGGGCGCCGAACCGCCGGTGCTGCTCGCGCTGGCGCGGTTCGTCGTCGGTCAGGTGCAGCGGCCCGTCGAGGGCCACCACCGGGGACGGGCTGGCCAGCAGTCGGCAGCCGTGTGCCCGGGCCGCGTCCGCGAGGCCGCGCCGCAGTGCGGCGAGTTCCGCGCGCAGGGTGGGGGCCGAGTCGGCGACCGGGGTGGAGATCTCCACCTGGTAGCGGGTGCCCTCGGCGTGCAGCCGCGGGGTCGCCCCGCCGGCCGTGTCGAGGACGAGCGGTGCCGCCGGGACCACCTTGAAGGTGTGGGCGTCGACGAGCAGGAACTCCTCCTCGACCCCGACCGTGAGCGGGACGGTGCCGGTCCGCCCCCGCGGGTGAAGCGTGTTGCTCGCTGTTCCTTTGCCAGGTTCGATCACTACGCCTCCCTGGACATACACGTCTTTTCATCATGAGGTGAGGGGAGGCGGGTAACCCGCGTCGATTCAGTCAAATGTCATGGGACGGTGGCGCGTTACCGGCCCGGCGCGGTAAGGGGAGGGGCCTCAGGGTCCGGTGTGCGGGCGGTGTGGGCGAGTGTCCCGTGGGACCCGGCCGGGACCGGCCCGGATCCGGTCGGGGTTCGGCCCGGATCCGGTCGGGATCCGGTCGGGATCCGGTCGGGATCCGGCCGGTGTCCGTGATCCGGCCCGGATCCGACGTGATCCGGCCCCGGCGTCCCGAGGGATGAAATTCGAGTCGTCCTCGAACGGCGGCTGGTTACCATCCCGTGTGACTGGTACGACCTCTTCCACCGAGCCGGACGGCCCGGCCGCCCCCGCGCGGCGGCGCGTACTCGCCGACCTGACACCCCTGCGCGTCTCGCCCGACTACCGGCGGCTGTGGGTCGGCAACACCGTCTCCTGGATGGGTTCTGCCATGACCGCCTTCGCGGTCTCGCTCCAGGTGTACGACATCACGCGGTCCAGCTTCTCGGTCGGCCTCGTCGGCCTGTGCTCGCTCGTCCCGCTGGTCGTCTTCGGCCTCTACGGCGGGGCCGTCGCCGACTCCGTCGACCGTCGCAAGCTCGGCCTGTACAGCGCGAGCGCCCTGGCCGCCCTCTCCGTGGTGCTGGCCACGGCCGCGCTCCTCGACTACCACCGGGTCTGGCTGCTCTACACGGTCGTCGCGCTCCAGGCGGTCTGCGGGGCGCTCAACGCGCCCGCCCGCTCGGCCATGGTCCCCCGGCTGCTGCCGCCCGAACAGCTGCCCGCCGCCAACGCCCTGCAGTCGGTGACCACCACCTCCGGTTTCGTGGTCGGCCCGGCGCTGGGCGGCTTCATCGTCGGCCTCTTCGGCTTCCAGACCGCCTACCTGATCGACGCCGTCGCCTTCTCCGGCGCCCTCTACGCCATGTGGCGGCTGCCCCCGATGCGGCCGGACCGCGCCGAGGACAAGCGGGGCCGGGCCTCCGTCCTGGACGGGCTGCGCTTCCTCGCCACCCGCCCCAACGTCCGGATGACCTTCTTCTCCGACATGTGCGCCATGGTGCTGGCCCAGCCCAAGGCGCTGTTCCCGGCCATCGCCGTGGTCTGGTACGGCGGCGACGCCAAGGTCGCGGGGCTGCTCGGCGGCGCGACGGCGGCCGGGGCCCTGCTGGGCGGGCTGTTCTCCGGCTGGCAGGGCCGGATCCGCCGGCACGGGCTGGCGATCGTGCTGTCGGTGGCCGGCTGGGGGCTGGCCATCGCCGTGTTCGGCCTGACCCGGAACCTCTGGCTCGGGGTGATCTTCCTGGCCCTGGCCGGCTGGATGGACACCGTCTCGATGGTGTTCCGCACGACCATGCTTCAGGCCGCCACCCCCGACGACATGCGCGGCCGGCTGCAGGGCGTGTTCATCGTGGTCGTCGTGGGCGGGCCGCGGCTCGGCGATTTCCTGGCCGGGTCGGTCGCCGACCTGACCTCCCCGACCCTCGCGATCACCGGCGGCGGCCTCGCCTGCGCCGTCGCCGTCGGACTGCTGGCCCTCCGCTGGCGCGGCTTCGCCCGCTACGACGCGCGGACCCCGGAGGCGTAGCGGGCCACCGGCCCCACCGGCCCCACCGGTCACGGCCCGGGGCCTTCCGTGAGGGAGGGCGGAGAGCCGGTGCGCGGCCGGCCGTACGGTTCAGGGCTCGGGTTCGTCCCCCTCGTCGGCGCGGGGACCCCCGCCTTCCCGGCGGCGGGCTTCGTCGAGCTCCTTCATCCGGCGGTGGACCTGTTCCCGCAGGCTCTTCCCCTCCGTGGGCGGCGGGGCGGCCGCCGCGGCCGGCCGGATCCTCCGGCGCAGCTCCTCCGCGCGGGCCTCGCGCTGCCGGGCTTCCTCGTCCTGCCGGGCTTCCGCGTCCTGCCGGGCTTCCGCGTCCTGCCGGCCGTCCTCGTCCTGCGGGCCGTCCTCGTCCTGTCGCGCATCCTCCTGCCGGGCGTCCTCGCCGTCCCGTGCGCCGTCATTCGGCTCCGCGTCCTCAGGCACCGGGACCCCGCCCGTCGTTCCACGCCTCCCTCGCCGGGTTCGAGACCTTCAGGTGCTCGATCCGGGCGCGCCACGCCCCGGCCCGGGCGCCGGTGGACTCCTTGGCCTTCGCCGTGAGCGCCCTCGCGGCACCGAAGCGCCGGGAGCCCGGCCCGTCGGCGGCGAGGCGGCCGACCGTCTTGGTCCTGGCGTCGATGGCCGCGCGGAGACTGCCGCTCCCGGTGAGGCGGCCGAGGCTGACGAACTCGGGCTCGTCCCCGCCGAACCAGGTCTGCTGCCACCACTGGTCCGTGACCGGATCGCGCCAGCTGATGTAGCCGCCGGGCAGTACCTGCCGGGGCTCCTTGATGTGGCCCCCGAAGCTGTAGCGGACGCCCTCGACGGCCACCGGGTCGTAGAAGCGGGGCGTGAAGAAGTCCGAGACGAGCAGGCCGTTGACGGTGTACCCGAACTCCGCGGCCTCGGACGGGTCGGCCACCTCCACGAGGAACTCGACCTGACCCTGGTCCGGGTGCGGTGACCTGCCGGAGACCAGGCGGTTCCCGAACGGGTCGGCGCACATCTCCAGCATCTCGTGGCTCGCCGTCAGCGACCAGCTGTCGCTGAACTCGATGAGGGAGAACGGCTGGCCGTTGTCGTCGGTGTGGAAGCCCGCCGCGTCGGGCACGTCGTCGACCACGATCAGCGGCCAGTAGCCCACGGGCACGTCCTCGAGCCTGTCGAAGGCGTCCATGGTCGTGTCGACCTGCCAGATCGGACCGAAGTCACGGGTGGCCTGCTTCTGCAGCGCGGCGGCCACCCGGTTGAGCTGCGAGGCGCTGATCGTGTGGGTGCGGGTCTCGGACACCAGGGCGAGCTGGATGACGAACATCGGGGCGGCTGCCTTTCGTTCGGGACGGCGCCACCGAGCTTCGCCCCGGACCGGGCCGGTCATGCCCGCGCGGGTCCGGCTGCGCGGACTTTCCCATTCGATCGGCTCACGCCGTTGGCCCGCCTGGACCCGCGCCGCCCACGTCCCCCCTGCGCCCGCCGCCCGGGCCTGCCCCGGGGGCCTGATGCGTGCAGAAGTTGGCGAGTTCGTTTCCCTCGTGTTGCAGAGCCTTCCCCTTTGTTTCTAATCGTCATATGACAGTTCGGACGTCCATATGACCCCCGCCCCCGATCCAGGAGGAAGGCCGCCATGCGCCTCCGTACGCTCGCCGCCACCGCCGTGGCCACCGCCGCGCTGTCGAGCGCGCTCGCCCAGCCCGCCGGGGCGTCCCCCGCGGGCGGCGGCGCAGCCTCCCGCGCCTGCTCCCCGTACCTCTCCGTGGCGGGCTACTCCGACGCGCTCGACAAGACCACCGTCGGCGGCCGCCTGGTCGGCGGGATCTCGGGAATCGCGGTCGACCGGGACGGCAGCATCGCCGCCGTCTCCGACCGCTCGGCGCTGTTCAGGATCGAGACCGGCCGCGGGGACACCCCCGAGGCCACCGCCACCGCGCAGCTCCCGCTCGCCGACGGAGCCGGCCGGCCCGTGGACTCCGAGGGCATCGCCGTCGACCGTGACGGCACCTACCTGGTCACCGACGAGTACGCCCCGGCGATCAACCGCTACAGCCGCACCGGGAAGCTGCTCGGCACCCTGCCCGTCCCCGAGGCGTTCCGGCTCGCGCCCGAGGGCCGCGCCACCGCCAACCAGACCTTCGAGTCGCTGACCCTGCTGCCGGGCGGCAACACCCTGGTCGCGGGCGTCGAGGGCCCCCTCTCCGGGGACGGCGCGGACGCGCGGGGCCGTACCCTCCAGCGCATCCAGACCTGGGAGCGGCGCGGGAACGGGGAGTTCGTCCTCGGCCGGCAGTACGCGTACGCCGTCGACCCCGGCCACGGACTGGTCGAGCTGGCTCCCACCAGGGACGGGCGGCTGATCGTCCTCGAACGCGGCTTCACCCGGGACTTCGCCATCACGGTGCGCCTGTACGTCGCCGACCCGCTGCTCGCCACCGACACCCGCCGGGTGGAGCGGCTGACCGACGGCCCCGGCCTGCGGACCGCCCGCAAGACCCTGATCGGCGACCTCGACACCTGCCCCACCCTCGGCGCCCCGTCGAAGCTGCCGCAGAACCACCCGCTGGTCGACAACGTCGAGGCGATGGCGGTGACCGAGCGGGACGGCGGCCGGCGCCTCCGGCTGCTGCTCGCCAGTGACGACAACGAGCGGCCCGAGCAGATCACCCGCCTCTACGCGATGGACGTGACGCTGCCCGCGCGCGGTCTCCCCGGACCGCACGCGGGCTGAGCCACCGGCCCGTGCGCGGGCTGAGCCACCGGCCCGGCGGAGCCGGCACTTCCCGCGGTGTGCGTCAGGGCTTCCCGGCGCCGACGGCGACGATGCCGCGGGCGACCCCCAGGTCCACCAGGTCCTGGGGGCGCAGCCGTAGCTGGTCGGCGGTGGCCGGGGCCTGGTCGGCGGGTCGTTTGAGGATGGCGGCGGCCAGTTCCGGCGCGATGACGGAGAAGTAGCTGTCCGGGGTGACCCAGGTGTTGCCGGGGGCGGCCAGGGCCAGCGCGCCGCCCGAACCGCCCTCCCCGATGAGCAGGGTGGTGACCGGGACGGTCGCCGCCGCCACGGCCGCGAAGGCGTCGGCGATGGCGGCGCCCGCCCCGGCGTGCTCGGCGGCCGCGTCGTTGGCCGCACCGGGGGTGTCGACCAGGGTGAGCACCGGGATCCCCAGCCGGTCCGCGAGCCGGATCAGCCGGGCCGCTGCGCGGTAGCCGGCGGGGCGGGTGGCGGTGCCGCACTGGGCGGCGTAGGCGATGGTCCGGCCGCCCCGGAGGCCGAAGCCGCACAGCAGGCCGGGGTCGGTGCCGCCGGCCCGGTCGCCGGAGAGCGGCAGCCGGTGGTCGAAGTACGCGTCCAGGTACGCGGCGGCGCGCGGGCGCTCGGGGCGCCGTGCCAGGCGTACGGCGTCCCAGCCGGTCTCCGGCGGTGTGACCTCGGCCAGTGCGGCGGGCGGTTCGGCGGGGGCGGGGACAGGGACGGGGCCCGGGTGGCCCGGGTGCGGGCCGGCGAGCAGGCGGAGCCAGCCGGCCAGGGTTTCGCGGAGCTCCGGGGCGGGCACGACGGCGTCCACGTGGCCGGCGGCGTACTGGCCCTCGGCGGTGTACGCGGCGGGGTCGGCGTCGGCCGGCCGCACCCGGGAACCGGCGAAGCCGACCTGGGCGCCGGGCAGGGCGAGGACCACGTCGGCGCCCGCGCCGAGGGTGGCCCAGCCACCGCCGGTGGTGGGGTCGCGGAGCACGGCGATCTGCGGCAGGCCGGCGGCCCGGGTGAGCACCGACTGCCGGGCCACCCGCTGGAGCTGGGTGAGCGCGAGCATGCCCTCCTGCATACGGGAGCCGCCGGTGGCGATCAGGGAGACCAGGGGGAGCCGGTGCTCGCGGGCGTGGCCGTACGCGGCCTCCAGGCGGTCGCCGGTCTGCCGGCCCAGGGAGCCGCCGAGGAAGCCGAACTCGAAGGAGACGAGCACGGCTTCGCGGCCGCCGATGCGGGCGGTCCCGATGACCGCGGACTCCCGCTCGCCGGTACGGGCGGCAGCGCGGCCCCGGGAGGCGTCGTAGCCGGCCCAGCGGATGGGGCCGTCGGGGCCATCGGGGCCGCCTTGGCCGTGTGCGTCGGACTGCCTTGCGGGCGCGGGGAGTTCGGCGAAGGTGTCGGGGTCGGTGACGGTGGCGATTGCCGCGCGGGCGGAGAGTCGGGTGGTCACCCAGCCACAGTAGGCCGCGCGGGTCGGGCGGGGCTGTGGCGCGCGTCGACTGTGCGCCATGCCACGTTGCGGGCGGCCGTGACCCTGCGGCCGTCGGCGGTGCCGGCCGTGCCACGGCCGTGGGGGCAGGGCGGGCGGCTGGACTCCGCCGCCGTGTGGGCAGTCGTGCCGCTCGAGCAGGGGGGACCCCCATCGCCTTGCGGAACGCCTGCCCACACCCCGGGGGCGGTGGCCCCGCCGGGGCTCCGTCAGGGGAGGGGGAGGGCGATTTTGATCGCGTAGGCGGCCACCAGGCCGTAGCCGAGGCGGAAGCTCCAGGTGCGGACCGTGGGGGAGACGCGGGCGCCGGCGAAGGAGCCGATCGCGGCCAGCAACTGCTGCCAGGCCATGGACGCGATCAGGACGCCGAGGACGAAGGCCGTGGCCTGGCCGGTGCCGTGCAGTTCGGCGCCCTGGGCCGTGGTGAGGGCCGCGAAGTAGAGCGCGGTGGTCGGGTTGACCGCGGTCAGGGCGACGTAGCGGGCGAACACCCGGCCCGCGCCCGTGCTCCCGCCCGTTCCGGGTGCCGCGGCCGTGGTCGGGACCGTTCCCGCGCCGGTGGCCGTCCCCGCCTCGCCGTTGGCGGGTGCCGTGGCCGGGGCGCCGGCGGGAGCGGGAGCGGGAGCCGGTGCGCGGTTCCGGGTGCGGACCGTGGACCACAGGCCGTGGCCGGACAGGGCCAGCAGGATCACGGCCGCGGCCAGCCGGACCCAGGCCTCGACCGGGGTGACGTGGGAGGCCACCCAGGGGCCCACCACCACGGCCACCGCCGCGTAGCCGAAGTCCACCGCCGCGATGCCCGCGGCCCCCGCCACCGCCGCCCGCCGCGACCGCAGGGCCTCCTGCAGCAGCAGCACGCTCATCGCGCCCATCGGTACGGCGACGCCCAGACCGGCAACCGCCCCGGCGGCGCCGGAGCTCATCCATGCACTCATGCGCGGCAGCCTGCGAGCGCCGGCCGGGGCGGCGCGGGCGGATATCGGCCGGGACTGCGAGAATCGCGGCATGGACCGCCTGGACAGTGAAATCCTCGGCATCCTGCAGCAGGATGCGCGGATCTCGTACCGCGACCTGGGCGTCCGTGTCGGGCTCAGCGCCAACGCGGCCGCCGACCGGGTGCGGCGGCTGCGCCGCGACGGGATCATCCGTGGCTTCACCACGCTCGTCGACCCGGCCGCCGACAGCCGGGGCGGGCTGCTCGTCTTCATCGACGTCACCCTGCGGCTGGACACCAGCAACGACGAGTTCGAGCGGGCGATCGCCAAACTGCCCGGCATCACCGAGGCCGTGCACGTCACCGGCGCGCACGACTACCTCGTACGGGCCCGTGCCGCCGATCCCGCCGCCCTGGACACGCTGCTGCGCCGGCTCAAGACCGAGGCCGGGGTCGCCCAGTCCAACACCCGGATCGCGCTGCGGGCGGCCAACCGGGGAGGGCCCGGCACCGGCCCCGGCCCATGTCCCGGCACCGGCCCCGCCGTCACCCCGCCTTGAGCGGCCGGTCCGGGGCCAGGTGGTTCGCGATCGCCACCAGGACGTTCGTGCTCGCGTTCTGCACCGTGCTGCCCGGGCCCTGCGTCGCCACGGTCGGGACCGCCAGCTTCTTCGACGGCAGGTACGCCACCGTGCCCGCGTAGCCGGCGAAGGACGGGTTCTGCACGATCCAGCCGTTCTGGACGGCCAGCCCCAGCGCGTACGAGAGGTTCCCGTCGATCTTCGAGACCGGTGTGAGCTGGGTCCGGTGCGACTCGGGGCTGAGCAGCGTGCCCTCGCCGATCGCCGCGAAGGACTTCACCATGTCCGTGAGGGTGCCCGTCATCACCGCGCCCGGCGCCAGCGTCCACGAGGGGTTCCAGTAGGTGGAATCCTCGAACACGCCCCGCTCGTTGTCGAAACCGTGCAGCACCGGCGGGTCGATCACCGCGGTGTCCGGGTTGCCGGTGGCGGTCAGCCCCATCGGCCCCAGGATCTGCTCCCGCATCACCTCGGCCAGCGGTTTCCCCTCCACCTTGGAGATGATGTCGCCGAGGATGACGAAGTTCGCGTGCGAGTAGGCGAATCCCGACCCGGGCTGCCGCACCAGCGGCTTGGCCACCGAGATCTTCACCAGCTCCTCGGCCGTCCACTGCCGGAACGGGTTCTTGTAGAGGGCGGCGATGAATCCGTCGTCCCGCACGTAGTCGGCGTAGCCGGAGGTGGTGGCGGCCAGCATCCGCAGCGTGATCCGGTCCGCGTGCGGCAGGTCCGGCCGCCAGCGGGAGATCTTGTCGTCCAGTCCGACCCGGCCCTGGTCGACGAGCCGCAGCAGTTCGGTGGACAGGTACGGGATCGCGACCGCGCCGATCCGGAAGCGCATGTCCGGCGTGGCGGGGATGCCGGTCATCGTGTGCCCCGCCGCGGTGGAGGCGACCTTCTCGCCGTTCACCCACACCTCGGCCATGGAGGCGGTGAGCTTGAACCTCGCCAGGGAGTCGGCGACCTGCCGGCGGGTGAACTCCGCCGTGTCCGCCGGGAGGCAGGTGCCGCCCCGGACGGTCTGGCCCGAGGGGCACTGGCGTTCCGCGCTCTCGGCCGTGCCGAGCCCGTGGCCGGCCGCCAGGGAGACTCCCAGCAGCGCGTTCAGGCAGAGCAGCGTGATCGTCCTGGGACTGTGCACCGCGCAACCTCCAGTCGGCTCGGGTGCCCGCCCGTCAGAGGGCGGACTCCCAGGTCAGAGTCGTTCCCCGGGTCCCCGTCCCGGTGAGGCCGTCGTCCGTCACGGTCAGGCGTACGAGCGCCGGTGCCGCTTCCACCTCCACGTCCACGGAGGTCACCCCGGTCCGCCGGTGCACCGCCGCCAGCGCGCCCCGCAGGGCCGCCAGCAGCCCGGCCGCCACCGGCTCCGGCACCAGCGCGTCCACCGCCCCCGCGAACCGCACGGACGGCTGGAACCCGAACAGCACCCCCGCCCCGCCGGTTTCCCTCAGTACCCGGCCCCGGAACGTGGCCGGGGCGTCCGCCGGGGGCTGCTGGAGCGCGAAGATGGCCGTACGGACCTCCTGGATGGTGGAGTCCAGTTCGTCCACCGCCCGGCCCAGGTCCTTGCCCACACCGTCGTCGGCGGGGGAGCCGGAGGACCGCCGCCGGGTGCTCTCCAGCATCATCTCCGTCGCGAACAGCCGCTGTACCACCAGGTCGTGGAGGTCCCGGGCGATCCGGTCCCGGTCCTCGTACACGGCCAGCTGCTCGCGGTCGTGCTGGGCGTGCGCCAGGACCAGGGCGAGTGCGGCCTGCGAGGCGAACTGCGAGGCCAGCAGCCGGTCCACGGCGTCGTACGGGGTGTCGCCGCGGGCCCGCGGCAGTGCCAGGGTGCCGATCAGCCGGCCGCCGCTCTGCAGCGGGAGCAGCATGCTCGGGCCGAACCGCTCGGCCACCCGCGTGGTCATCCGCGGGTCGGTGGCCGAGTCCTCCACGAACACCGGTTCGCCGCCCAGCAGCTGCTCCAGCACCGGGCTGCCGGGTGCGATGGTGGTGCCGACCAGATCGCCGGGGTCGCCGTGGGTGGAGGCGGCCACGATCTCCATGCCGCCCGCCGGGGTGGGCTGGAGCACCACCCCCGCCGCGGCGTCGGCCAGCAGCCTGGCCCGTTCGGCGACGCACATCAGGGCGTCCTGGGCGGGGCGGCCGGTCAGCAGGGCGGTGGTGACGGCCGCCGCGCCCTCGATCCAGCGTTCCCGGCGGCGCGCGGTGTCGTACAGGCGGGCGTTGCCGATGGCGATGCCGGCCTGGGAGGCCAGTACCCGGAGCAGGGCGAGGTCCTCGTCGGTGAACGGGCCGCCGTCCCGCTTGTCGGCGAGGTAGAGGTTGCCGAGCACGTCGGTGTGCACCCGGATCGGGACGCCGAGGAAGGAGTGCATCGGGGGGTGGCCGGGCGGGAAGCCCGCCGAGCGCGGGTCGGCGGAGACGTCCGGTACGACCAGCGGCCGGGGATCGCGGATCAGGGTGCCCAGCAGACCGGACCGGCCGTCGGGGAGGTACGGGATCCGGGCCCGTTCCTCGTCCGTCAGGCCGGCGGTGTACAGCTCGGTGAGCCGGCCGCGCTCGGGGTCGACGACCCCGAGGGCGGCGTAGCGGGCACCGCACAGTTCGGCCGCCGAGTCCACGATGTGCTGGAGGGTGGAGTGCAGTTCCAGCCGGGAGCCGACATTGAGGACGGCCTCCAGCAGCACCGGCAGCCGGGGCTGCTCGGCTTCCCCGGCCAGCTCAGCCTTCCCGGACTGCTCAGCCTTCCCGGACTGCTCAGCCTTCCCGGAGGGCGCGGCCGCCCCGGACCGCGAGGCCGCCCCGGGCGGTTCCGCCCGTCCGGGCGTTTCCGGCCGCCCGGGACGGTGGTCGTGCGGCGGCTCCGCGTTCATTCGGCCATGGGGTCGAGGACCATCGGGGAGATCTTCCCTTCCAGCATGGCGCCGAGGCCGAGGATGGCGCAGAGGTCGGGCCGTTCCGCGATGGCCACGGGCATCCCGGTGGCCTCCCGCAGCAGCTGGTCCAGGCCGGGCAGCACCGCGCTGCCGCCCACCATGACGATCCCGCGGTCCGTCAGGTCCGCGACCAGGTCCGGCGGGCAGTCCCGCAGCACCTTGCCGATGACGTCCGGTACGGCGATCAGCGGGGTGTGGATGGCGTTGCGCACCGCAGCCGTGTCCACCTGCACCGAGCGGGCCAGGCCGGTGGCCACGTCCAGACCGGTGATGAGGGTGGAGCTGGGGCCCCCGGGGGTGAGGCCGCTGTCGTGCAGGGCGACCTGGAGCGGCCGTACGGCCTGGCTCGGCAGCATCAGCTTGTGGGCGAGCCGGAGGTGCTGGACCACGGCGTGGTCCACCGCCTCGCCGCCCACCGGCACCCGTTCGGCCGTCACCACCGAGCCCAGGGAGAGGACCGCCACCTGTGTGGCCGCCGCCCCGCACACCATGATCATGGTCGCGGTGGGCTGCTCCACCGGCAGGCCGCAGCCCACGGCCGCCGCGATCAGGGTGTCGACCAGCTCCACCCGCCGGGCGCCGAGTCCGACCAGGGTCTCCACGGTGGCCCGCTGCGCCAGGGGGTCGGCGTCGTGCGGGGTGCAGGCGGCCGCCCGCAGCCGGGGCTTGCGGCGGAGGGCGCGGCGGAGCTTCTCGCCCAGGAGGTGACGCAGCATCCGCTGCGCCATCTCGATGTCGACGACGGTGCCGCCGGAGACGGGGCGGACCACCCGGATGTAGTGCGGGGTGCGGCCGGTCATCCGTTCGGCGAAGCTGCCCACGGCGATCAGCGCTCCGGTGCGCGTGTTGATCGCGGCACAGCTGGGCTCGTCGACCACCAGACCGACGCCCTTCACGTACACGCGGGTCCGGGCCGCCCCCAGGTCGACGGCGACGTGGCAGCGGCGCAGCTGCTCAAGACTGACGGTCACGGATCCTCCCGAGAGCGCTGACGCAGGAAGTCCGGCGGCTTGCCGGGGTGCATTCCATAACTTTCCCGGCAAAAGAGGCGTACGGCCTGTTGGGCTGCTCCGGTCGAGTGCCGACGGGGGTGCTGCACAGGGGTGGATTTCTGTACCGACAGGCCCGACCATGCCCTGACCGCCTGCGCTACTCGTGCGTAACAAGGTAAAGGGGCCCCGTTGCTGACGACCCGCCAGAGGCCGTGCGCCCACCCGGCAGCCGGCCCGACCACCACCCCGACCCGAGCCACGGCTCTCGTCCCGGCTCTCGTTCCGGCCCGCGTCCTGACGGCCGTCCTGGCGCTCTGCCTCGCCCTCGGCGCGGCTCTGCTCGCGCCGCCGTCCGCCCGGGCCGCCGCGGCCGCCCCCGACGGGGTGGCGGCCCGCAATCCGGTGGTCCTCGTGCACGGTTACAACGCCGACCCCGGGGTCTGGGGTGCCCTGCGCGAGGACCTCCGCGCCGCCGGCTACGCCGACTCCGAGCTGTTCTCCTGGGGTTACGACACCCACCAGTCGGTCAACGAGGTGCTGTCCGGGCGGCTCGCCGCGTACGTGGAGGAGGTGCGGGGGCGGACCGGCGCGGACCGGGTCGACGTGGTCGCGCACTCCTTCGGATCACTGGTGACCCGCTGGTACGTGAAGTTCGGCGGCGGCGACCGGACCGTGGACCACTGGGTCTCGCTGGCCGGTCCCAACCACGGCACCTCCACCGCGTGGGCCTGCGCCCTGTGGGACCAGGCCTGCCGGGACATGACCCCGAACTCCTACGTGCAGAAGAACCTCGCCGCCGGGGACGAGACCCCGGGCGCGGTCCGGTACGCCACGTTCTGGTCGAACTGCGACGAGGTGATCAACCCGGACGGCAGCGTCCCGCTGACCGGGGCGCTGAACACCGGCGTCGGCTGCCTGAAACACAACGACCTGCTCGGGGACGACAGCACCTCGGCCGGCGTCCGCGCCTTCCTCGCTTCCTAGGCGGGCGACGCACCAGCGTTCGAGGCGGTCACGGCAGGCATCCGTGTGCCACGGAGCGGACCGGGAAGACCGAGGACCCGGCCGGATGCCGTCCTGGATCGCGCGTATTCATCCCGCGCCATCCGGAGTCGTCTGCGCCGACGAGGACCTTCGATCACACAGTGAGCGACCCGCGCAGCCGGCGGGCACGCCGAGACCTCCCACCCCACCGTCGTCTTGCCGACACCGGCACGTCCTCCGATGAGCAGAACCTCTACTTGATCCATGACCGCACCCTGCCACCGAGCAGGCGAACCGCACGAATGCGTTCCGTTCAGGGAGACGGGCTCTGACCCGGGGCGCATCCTTCACCCCCGGGCTCCGGGGACAGTTCCTCGCCCGCCACCGACACCCGCTGGAGCAGCCCGTACGTGAACTCGGCCACGCAGGGCCGCCCCTCCCGTTCGAAGGCCAGCCGCCACCGGGTCGGGGCGGTCCCCTCCATCGGCCGGACCGGGGCGAAGGCGCGGGCCACCTCGTCCACCGTCGCCGACCAGGGGCGCAGGTCCGCCACGCGGTCGAGTACGGGACCCGGTGCGTCCGGTGCCCGCACCAGCCACTCGTTCCACACCGCCCCGCCGGGCCCGGCCAGCACCTCGAACCTCAGGTCCGGCCAGAGGGGCAGCGACCACCGCAGGGCCGTGCACTCCAGGTCCCCGACGGTGCGCGCGGTTTCGGATTCCGGCGGTCCGAGGACCGAACGGTACCGGGCGAGCGACCCGCGGGAGCGCGGCGACCGGACCATCGCCTGCCACTGCCGATTGGCCTCGCGCTGCTCGGCGGCCGAGGCCCCGAGACGGGCCCGGGCCTCCTCGGCGAGACCGGGCCGGAAGTCCGCCATCCGGCGCAGGATCACCAGCTGGAAGGCGCGCGGTCCGAATTTCACACAGGATCCTTACGTCGTCGCGATGCGGTTGTTGTGGAACAGCGCATAGCCTGCGGGCCCCATGGACTACTGCCACGCGTGCCACAGGTACCTCAACGGCGCACTCGCGTGTGCCGGATGCGGGACCCCGGCCGAATACCTCGCCCCCGCACCGGCCGCCGCCGTGCCCGTTTCCGTGCCGGATGGCAGGACCACCGGTACGGGAACGGGCACGGCGGCGGCCGGTGACCCGTACGCGCCCGCAGGCCCCGTCGGCGAGCTGTCGGTGGTCCTCGGCGGGCCGTATCAGGGGCGGGGGCAGGCGCGCGGTGTGGCGCGGCGGCGGGCGGTGCAGCGGCGCCGGCGCCGGACGGCACTGACCGCCGGGCTCGGTCTGCTGGTCGCGGTGGGCGGCGCGGTGCTGCTGGCCCGGATGACGACGGGGACGGAGGCCCAGGACCGGGCCTCGACCGTGCTGCTGCAGGAGGACTCCACCCCGCAGGAGGCGGAGCCGACCGGGACCTCGGGCGTCGGGACGGTCGCGCCCTCGCTGGGACAGGCCCCGCGCTCCTCGGCCAAGCCGAGCCGGGCGGCCCGGACGGCCGCGGGTTCGGCGGCGCCGGGGACGGACGCCTCCCCGGAACCCGATCCGGACGGGGCGGAGACGTCCGCGGAGCCGAGTGCCTCGCCCACCGGGGCCTCGCCGAGCGGGTCGGCGTCACCGCGCCCGTCCTCGAAGAAGACGGGCAAGCCGAAGACCACGGCCTCGGGCGGGGCCTCCCCCTCGGTGTCCCCGTCGAAGCCCTCGCAGCCCACTCCGTCTCCGTCGCCGTCGCCGACGACGGAGTGCAAGTGGTGGCAGATCTTCGGCTGCTGACCGGGGCCTGACGCGAAGGGCTGACCCCGGCCGGTCCGGAGTCAGCCCAGCATGCGCTTGAGCAGGTCCCGCAGCAGGACCCGCTCGGCCGGGGAGAGCCCGGCCAGGGGTTCCCGCGCGAAGCCCAGCGACTCGCGCAGCTCCTCCGCGGTCCGCAGGCCGTCCTCGGTGGGGGCGGCCATCTTCACCCGGCGGTCGGCCGGGTCCGGGCGGCGTTCGACCAGGCCACGGCCCTCCAGGCGGTCCACGATGCCCGTCACGTTCGACGGCTCGCACTTGAGCCGTTCGGCGATCTTGCGCATCGGGAGCGGCTCCAGGGACAGCAGTCCGAGCAGCTTGGCCTGGGCGCCGGTGAGCTGGTGGCCGGCGGCCGCGTGCTCGTACTCCTCGTGGTAGCGGGCCACGACGGCGCCGATCAGGTCGACGACTTCGAGGGTGACGGGGTCCATCCGGCTCGTGCTCATGCCACCAGGGTACCCGTTTGCTTGACAACATGAAATATCCAGGGGCATGGTTGTTTCACGACCTGAAGTAATTCACGGATCTGGAGCTTCCTCATGTCCGAGCTTTCCCCCGCGCTTCCCGCCGTCAGCCGCGAATGGCACCTCGTTTCCCGCCCGCAGGGCTGGCCGACCCCCGCCGACTTCGCCCTCCGCGAGGTCCCGGTCGAAGAGCCCGCCGCGGGCCGGATCCTGGTGCGCAACCTGCACATGTCGGTGGACCCCTACATGCGCGGCCGGATGAACGACGCGAAGTCCTACATCCCGCCCTTCCAGCTGGACCGCCCCATGGACGGCGGCGCGGTCGGCGAGGTCGTGGCCTCCGCCGCCGAGGGCTTCCGGGTCGGTGACCACGTGCTGCACCAGCTCGGCTGGCGCGAGTACGCCGAGGTGGACGCCAAGCACGCGGTCAAGGTCGACGGGTCGATCGCCCCGCTCTCCGCCTACCTGGGCGTACTGGGCATGCCGGGCCTGACCGCCTACGCCGGCCTCTTCGAGACCGCCTCCTTCAAGGAGGGCGACGCCGTGTTCGTGTCCGGCGCCGCCGGCGCGGTCGGCAGCCTGGTCGGCCAGTTCGCGAAGATCAAGGGCGCCTCGCGGGTCATCGGCTCCGCCGGCTCCGACGAGAAGGTCGGGCTGCTCACCGGGAAGTACGGCTTCGACGCCGCCTTCAACTACAAGGCGGGCCCCGTCGCCGAGCAGCTCCGCGCCGCCGCCCCCGAGGGCATCGACGTCTACTTCGACAACGTCGGCGGGGACCACCTCGAAGCCGCCATCGGATCCCTCAACCTGCACGGCCGCGCCACCCTCTGCGGCGCGATCGCCCAGTACAACGACACCGAGGCGGCCCCCGGCCCGCGCAACCTGGTCGCCGTGATCGGCAAGCGCCTCCGCCTCCAGGGAATCCTGGTGAGCGACCACTACGGAATCCAGGAGCGCTTCGTGAAGGACGTGGCCGGCTGGCTGCGCTCCGGCGAGCTGCGCTACGACGAGACGGTCGTCGAGGGCATCGAGAACGGCGTCGACGCCTTCCTCGGCATGCTGCGCGGCGAGAACACCGGAAAGATGATCGTTTCTTTCACCGGTTAGTCTCTCTGTACACCGTCACGACCGTGGGCGCGAGTCGGGGCGACTACCAGGAGGATCTTCTTACATGTCCATCCAGCAGTCCGACGTCCTGTACACCGCCGTCGCCACCGCGGAGAACGGCCGTGACGGCCGCGTCGCCTCGAACGACGGCCAGCTCGACGTCGTCGTGAACCCGCCGAAGGAGATGGGCGGCAGCGGCGCCGGCACCAACCCGGAGCAGCTGTTCGCCGCCGGCTACAGCGCCTGCTTCCAGGGCGCCCTCGGTGTCGTCGCCCGCAACGAGAACGCCGACATCTCCGGCGCCACCGTGACCGCCGAGGTCGGCATCGGCAAGAACGACGAGGGCTTCGGCATCATCGTCAAGATCGTCGCCTCCATCCCGACCGTGGACCAGGAGCGCGCCAAGGACCTCGTCGAGAAGGCCCACCAGGTGTGCCCCTACTCCAAGGCCACCCGCGGCAACATCACCGTCGAGCTCGCCGTCGCCTGACCCGGCGCCCGTCAGCCTGACGTAGCAAGTCCGTGACAAGGCCGCACCCTCCTCCGGGAGGGTGCGGCCTTCGCCGTAAGCTGCGGACATGCGTGATTTCGGTGGGGGGTTCGGCTATCTGCTGGCCGGACAGAAGTGGGTGTTCCGGCACGGCCGGTGGTTCGGATTCGGGCTGCTGCCCGGTCTGGTGGCCCTGGTCCTGTACGCCGGGGCACTCGTCGGCCTCGGGACGGTCGCCGACGACCTGGTCTCCTGGGCCACGCCCTTCGCCGACGACTGGTCCTCGCCCTGGCTGGGCCTGTTCCGCGGTTCCCTGACCGCCCTGGTCTTCGGCCTCGGCCTGTTCCTCGCGGTGATCACCTTCACCGCCGTGACGCTGCTGATCGGCGAACCGTTCTACGAGTCCCTGTCCGAGCAGGTCGAGCGCAGCGAGGGAGGCGAGGTCCCCGAGTCCGGCCGCTCGCTGGTCCAGGAGCTGTGGATCTCGCTCAGGGACAGCCTGCGGGTGCTCCTGCGGGTGCTCTTCTACGGCATCCTGCTCTTCGCCGCCGGTTTCATCCCCGTGGTCGGCCAGACCGTGGTCCCGGTCATCGGCTTCGGCGTCTCCGGCTTCTTCCTCGCCCTGGAACTCACCGCCGTCGCCCTGCAGCGGCGTGACATCGACCTGGACCGGCGGATGGCCCTGCTCCGGGCCCGGCGCGGCCTGGCGCTCGGCTTCGGCGTGCCGCTGGTGCTGGCCTTCCTGGTGCCCCTGGTCGCGGTCTTCCTGATGCCGGGCGCGGTGGCCGGCGCCACCCTCCTGGTCCGGGACCTGCTCCCGGCCGAGCCGACCGCGGACGACCCCGACGAGGACCCGGAGCGCGACGCGGACCCCGGCTCCGGAGCGGGCTCCGGCCACGGCCCCGCGTACGGTTCGGGCCCCGCCCACGGTTCCGGCCCGGCCACGGACCGGGGTCCGGGCCCGACCGGCCCGTACGCCCCCGCCCCGGCCCCCGGCTTCGGCCCCCCGCCGCCGTCCTTCTAGGCGGCATCACCGCCCCGGGCCGCCTCCCGGACCTCGCGCCGCTTCCCGTCCGGGAAGCGGCGCAGCACCACCGCCGGGTCGTTCTCGCCGAGCGCCAGCTGCTGCTCCATCAGCCGGAAGTACGGGCTGATCAGCTCGGTGCTCACGCCCTGCCCCTCAGCCGTGCGCTGCAGCGTGCGGGTCGCCGCCACCTGCATCTCCAGGTTGGAGTCCTCCGACCGCCTCAGGCGATGCCCACGGTGTAGGCGGCGCGGTAGCCGCTGCCGTCCGGGGCGAGGGCCAGGGTCATGGCGGCGCCCGAGGAGCGGTACCGGCCGTCGCGGCCGTTGGGGTCCTGCGGGGCCTTCCGGCGCGCGTAGGGCTCGCGCGCGTACACCTGCCGCAGGACGTCCTCGGGCAGGTAGAACACCGAGGTGGTCTCGCTGCGGCTGTCCGGCCGCACCTTGAAGTGGATGTGCGGGGCCAGGCCCGCGTACCAGCCGGGCACGATCGTCTCGATCACGCACCGGCCGTCCGCGCCGGTGACCTGGGTGCCGCGCAGGTGGGTGGCGCGGCCGGTGGAGTACTCGCCCTGGGCGTCCGCCTGCCAGACGTCGACGGTGGCGCCGGAGAGCGGCCGGCAGCCGGACTTCACCCCCACCACCGTCAGCTCCAGCCGGAGCGGCACCCCGGCCTGGCCCTCGGTGATGT
The DNA here is from genome assembly GCF_056436025.1 of Streptomyces sp. NPDC043853. Taxonomy (NCBI): domain Bacteria; kingdom Bacillati; phylum Actinomycetota; class Actinomycetes; order Kitasatosporales; family Streptomycetaceae; genus Streptomyces; species Streptomyces sp. NPDC043853. The sequence continues at coordinate 507,902 of NZ_JBWKDJ010000002.1, read as the reverse complement.
CGGACCGGAGCTTGCCCGGACCCGAGTAGTACGGGCCTGGGCTCGCCGAGGTGACCAGGACGCAGGCCGGGGTCGGGCCGGCGGGGCCGGTGGCGGCGGCACGGTCTTCCGCGGGGCGGGCGCAGGCCGAGGCCAGCGCGGCGATCCCGGCCGACCCGGCGGCCAGCAGGACCGTCCGGCGGGTGGTCCGGGGGGTGCCGTTCTCGGTCATGCGCCCCACCGTGCCGCAGCCGTGCGGCGGGCGCGCAGACCGACACGGCGCTCCGCGCCCGGATCACCCGGTCACCGGGATCGCCCGATCGCCCGGATCCCCCCGTCTCACCGGTCACCCGGATCAGGGCCGGTCCGTGCCCTCCGGCCCCCGCAGCAGGTGCAGGAACGCCCGGAAGGCCGCGGGCATGTCCACCGCCTCCGGGTCCAGCAGCCACTGGTACTGGAGGCCGTCCATCACCGCCGTCAGCAGCGGGGCCGCCGCCTCGGGGGTGAGGCCGGAGGGCAGCCGGTCGCCGAACTCGGCGCGCAGCACCACCGCCATCTCCGCCCGCACCTGGGCGTACCGGTCGGTGAAGAACGCCCGCGCCGGATGGCCTACCGTCACGCTCTCGCCGAGCAGCGCCGAGAAGGTCTGCACGATGCCCGGCCGCATCGCGTTGTAGTCCACCAGCGAGGCCAGCAGGTCCAGCCGCCACTGCCCGGCCGAGGTGCGCGCACCGCCGCCGGTGTCCCACCGGTCGCGTTCCTCCAGGACCGAGACCAGCAGCGCCTCCTTGGTCGGGAAGTAGTGCAGCAGGCCCTGCTGGGTGAGGCCCACCCGCTCGGCGACCGTGTTCAGGGACGCGCCCCGGTACCCGCGCTCCGCGATCACCTCGAGGGCCGCCCGGACGATCTCGTCCCGCCGTTCCTCGCTCCTCGCCCTGGCCATCGCCCCGGCGCCCCTTCCGTTCGTCCTCGTCAGGAGGACCGTACGGCATCAGACGAGCGTGACGGCCCCAAAAAATCACGAATGGATTACGAACCCTACCGTTCTACAGGTAATCGGGTCCACGATGGGCGCGATCGCCCCCCGTACCGCCCGCACCGACGAGGAGGCCCGGCCGATGACCGACGCCGACCACACGCCCGACGCCCGGATGACCGACGCCCGGATGACCGACGCCGACCGGATCCGCGAGGACCGAGTGGAAGCCGCGCTCGGCAAGCTCGACCTCGACACGAAGACCCGGCTGCTGGCCGGCCAGGACATGTGGACCCTGCCCGCGATCCCGGAGATCGGCCTGGGTTCGCTGGTCATGTCCGACGGCCCGATCGGCGTCCGCGGAGTCCGCTGGACCGCCGACGACCCGTCGGTGGCCCTGCCCTCTCCGACCGCGCTCGCCGCCTCCTGGGACCCGGAGGCCGCCCGCCGGGCCGGCCGGCTGCTCGCCCAGGAGGCCCGCCGCAAGGGCGTGCACGTCCTCCTCGCCCCCACCGTCAACCTGCACCGTTCACCGCTCGGCGGCCGCCACTTCGAGTGCTACTCCGAGGACCCCCTCCTCACCGGGGCGATCGGCACCGGCTACGTCACCGGCGTCCAGGAAGGCGGAGTGGGCACCACCGTCAAGCACTTCGTCGGCAACGACGCCGAGACCGAGCGGTTCACCGTCGACAACCGCATCGAGGACCGCCCGCTCCGCGAGCTCTACCTGGCCCCCTTCGAGGCGATCGTCAAGGACGCCCGCCCCTGGGGCGTGATGACCGCCTACAACCGGGTCAACGGCACGACCATGAGCGAGCACCGGCACCTCGTCAAGGAGGTGCTGCGCGGGGAGTGGGGCTTCGACGGCGCCAACGTCTCCGACTGGATGGCCGCCCGCTCCACCACCGGCTGCATCCTCGGCGGACTGGACCTGGCCATGCCCGGCCCGCAGACCGTCTACGGGCCCGCCCTCGCCGAGGCCGTCCGCGCCGGGGAGGTGCCCGAGGCCGCCGTCGACGCGGCCGTGCGCAACGTGCTGCGGCTCGCCGCCCGGGTGGGCGTACTGGACGGCGCCCCCGCCGTGGTGACCGAACCCCCCGAGCCGGTCGACGGGCAGGCCCTGGCCCGCGAGACGGCCGTCCGCGGCTTCGTGCTGGTCCGCAACGAGGGCGGCGCCCTCCCGCTACCCGCCACCGACGGTCTTGCCATCGCCCTGCTCGGCGCCGCCGCCCGGGACGCCCGCGTGCTCGGCGGGGGTTCCGCCACCGTCTTCCCCGAACGGATCGTCTCCCCGCTCGACGGACTCACCGCGGCCCTCCCGCCCGGCTCCCTCCACTACGCCGTCGGCGCCGACCCCAGTGACGAACTCACCGCCGCCGACCAGGGCTTCGAGCTCCGCGCCGTCTGCCGCGACGCCTCGGGCGCCGTCCTCGGCGAAGGCAGTCTGCCCACCGGCCAGGTCCAGTGGATCGGCGACGACCTGCCCGCCGGAGCCACCTACGAGACCATGGCGTCCATCGAGGTCACCGGCACCTTCACCGCGCGCGAGACCGGCGAACACGCCTTCGGCACCCGCGGACTGGGCGCCTTCGCCCTCGCCGTGGACGGCGAGACCCTCTGGGAGGGCGTCCAGCCGATGGGCGACGAGGCCGACCCCTTCGAGGCGTTCTTCGGCGCGCCCAGCGAACGCGGCCGGGTCACCCTGGCGGCGGGCCGCACGGTGCCGGTCTCGCTCCTCTTCCAGGTGCCCGACGTCAGCACCCTGCCGCTCAAGGCCGTCATGTTCTCGCTGCTCCACCTCGGCCCGCGCCGGGACCCCGACGAGCTGATCGCCGAAGCGGTGGAGGCCGCCCGTGCCGCCGACACCGCCGTCGTGGTGGTCGCCACCACCGAGCGGGTGGAGTCCGAGGGCTTCGACCGCAAGGACCTGGAACTGCCGGGCCGCCAGAACGACCTGGTCCGGGCCGTCGCCGCGGTCAACCCGAACACGGTGGTGGTGGTCAACGCGGGCTCGCCGGTGGAACTGCCCTGGCGCGAGGAGGTCGCCGCCGTACTACTCACCTGGTTCCCGGGCCAGGAGGGCGGGGCCGCGCTGGCCGACGTCCTGTTCGGCGCCGCGGAGCCGGGCGGACGACTGCCCACCACCTGGCCCGCCGTACTCGCCGACGCGCCCGTCACCGAGGTGGTCCCGGCGGACGGCCGGCTGGAGTACCGCGAGGGGGTCTTCATCGGCTACGCGGCGTACGAGGAGGCCGGTGCCGAGCCCGCGTACGCCTTCGGGCACGGGCTGGGTTACACCGACTGGCGGTACGAGTCGCTGGAGGTGACCGCCGGCACCGGGGGCCCCGGCGCCACGGTCCGGGTGCGGCTGACGAACACCGGCACCCGGTCCGGCCGCGAGGTGGTCCAGGTCTACCTCGCGCCCGCCGGCGGGAGCGCCGACGGCCACGGCCGCCCGGCGGGCCGGCTGGCCGGCTTCGCGGCCGTCGAGGCCGGGCCCGGAGAGAGCGTCGAGGCCGAGGTCGCGCTGCCCGGCCGGGCCTTCGAGATCTGGGACGAGGGGGCCGGCGACTGGCGGCGGATCGGCGGGGCGTACCAGGTCCGGGCGAGCCACTCGTACGCGGACACCCGCCTGACGGCCACGCTCCACATCTGAGTCCCCGTCGGCCGGCCGACGCGCCCGGCCGGCCGGACGTCCCCTGGACCGGACCGGGGGCGGCACCTGACAGCCGCCCCCGGTCCACCCGCCTCCGGTGCCGGTCGGGTCGGCAGGTCGGCAGGCCGTCGGGCCGTCGGGCCGTCAGGTCGGCGGGTCGTCAGATCGGCGGCTCGGGCGCGGTCACCTGGCGGTGCGCCAGTTCGGCGAGCCGCGCCTGCCCGTTCTTCCCCGGGTGGAACCAGTCCCACCGGCTCAACTGCTCGACCGAGAAGGGGTACTGGAACACCGCGCCCCCGTCGTAGCGGCACAGCTCGTCCTTCGCGCACACCTCGCGCAGCGCCTGGTTGTACGCCACCACGCGGGCCCGGACCTGCTCCCGCCGGGCCACCGCCGCCGGGGCCGTCGACTCGGCCTTGGCCAGCATCGAGGGGCAGATGCCCAGCTTCCAGATCTGCCGGCCCAGCGGGCTGTCCTTGCCCGTCTCCCACAGGCGCAGCAGGTCCGGCACGCTGGAGACGTACACCTGGGACTTCGGCGAGGTGCGCCGCAGTTCCGCCAGGCCCTTCTCGAAGCCGGCCCGGAACTCCGTCACCGGGGTCATCGCCGAAGCCGTCGGACGGCAGGCGTCGTTCGACCCGACCATCACCGTGACCAGGTCCGGGCGGTGCCCGGCGGCGGCCGAGAGCTGGCCCGGCAGGTCCGCCATCCGGGAGCCCGTGGCCGCGTAGTTCCAGCTCCGGGCGGGCGCCGCAGTGCTGCCCAGCAGCCGGCTCGCCAGGGACTGCACCTCCGGGTCGTTGCCGGTGGCCCAGGACGCCTCCGGGCAGTCCGCGAGGACCGAACAGGCATCGAAACCACGGGTGATGGAGTCACCCACAGCGGCGATGGACGCGGGGGAGGTGTTCCAGCGCGGGGTCGGCTTCGGGGAGGGCCGGGCCGAGTGCCCCGCGCCCGGTCGCTCCGGCCCGTCGTCCCCCGCCGTGCAACCGCCCAGCGTCCCCACCAGGAGAACTGCCGCGGCCGACGCGGCCGCCAGAGCGCTCCGCGTGCACCGGCGCCCGTGCATGGTGTGCATCGCGCGCTTCCCTCCCTCGTCGCCCCTGGTCCGTCCGGGACGTCCCGCCGGGTGAAAGCTCTGTGTTTCCCCGGCCCAGGACCGACCGTACGTCACCGCGGGACCCCCGCCGCACGGTAGCTTTTTCCCGTGGCGTTTCGGCCGCGGGGCCCGTAACGCAATGTCTGATCGTTTCCGGTAAATTACATCACGTCACAAACTGTCCGTTTTCAGGAGTTTCTTCCCGACCTCGTCCCACACTGGAGGTCCCGGTGACGACACGTGGAGTTCTGTACGTGCATTCCGCACCGCGTGCGCTCTGCCCGCATGTGGAATGGGCGGTCGCGGGCGTGCTCGGGGTGCGGGTGAACCTCGACTGGATCAGGCAGCCCGCCTCCCCGGGCACCTGGAGAGCCGAGTTCTCCTGGCAGGCCGAACCAGGGACCGCCTCGAAGCTCGCCTCCGCCCTCCGCGGCTGGCACCTGCTGCGCTTCGAGGTCACCGCCGAGCCCTGCGCCACCGCCGAGGGCGAGCGCTACAGCTCCACCCCCGAGCTGGGCATCTTCCACGCCGTCACCGGAATGCACGGGGACATCCTGATCCCGGAGGACCGGCTGCGCGCCGCCCTCGCCCGCGCCGCGCGCGGCGAGACCGAGCTGGAGGCGGAGATCGCCAGGCTGCTCGGCAAGCCCTGGGACGACGAACTGGAGCCCTTCCGCTACGCCGGCGAGGGCGCCCCGGTCCGCTGGCTCCACCAGGTGGTCTAACGACCCGCCCATGCACAAGGCCCACCCGGATCCCGGGTGGGCCTTTGCGTGCCGGTTGCGGTGTTCGAAGCGACGAACACCGCAACCATCAATTGAGGAAGTCCCGCGTCGAGCAACCACGTCCGCGAGAGCGGCGCCGGTTTAGGCGCACTAGACGGTCCGGAACGCCAGCGTCACATTGTGGCCGCCGAAGCCGAAGGAGTTGTTGATCGCGGCGATGGTGCCGTCGGCCGGCAGCTTGCGCGGCTCGCCGACCACGATGTCCGCGTCGATGTCCTCGTCCAGCTCGTCGATGTTGATCGTCGGCGGGGCGATCCGGTGGTACAGCGCCAGCACGGTCGCGACGGTCTCGATACCGCCCGCGCCGCCCAGCAGGTGACCGGTCATCGACTTGGTGGCGGAGACCGCCACGTGGTCGAGGTCGTCGCCGAGCACCTTGCGCAGCGCCTTGATCTCCGCGGAGTCACCCTGCGGGGTGGAGGTGGCGTGCGCGTTGACGTGCACCAGCTCGGCCGGCTTCAGCCCGGTGTTGTCGAGCAGGTTCTGCACGGCGGTCGCGACACCGCGACCGGTCGGCTCGGGCTGCGCGATGTGGTGCGAGTCGGCCGAGAGGCCCTGGCCCAGCACCTCGCAGTAGACGCGGGCGCCACGGCGGGCGGCGTGCTCGGCGGACTCCAGCACCACGACGCCCGCGCCCTCGCCGAGGACGAAGCCGTCGCGGCCCTTGTCGTAGGGGCGGGAGGCCTTGGTGGGCTCCTCGTTGTTCTTGGACATCGCCATCATGTTGGCGAACGCCGCGATCGGCAGCGGGTGGATCGCCGCCTCGGTGCCGCCGGCGACGACCACGTCGGCCCGGCCGGTACGGATCATCTCGACGGCGTAACCGATGGCCTCGGCGCCCGACGCGCAGGCGCTGACCGGGGTGTGCACGCCCGCCTGGGCGTTCACCTCCAGGCCTACGTTGGCGGAGGGGCCGTTCGGCATGAGCATGGGGACGGTGTGCGGGGAGACCCGGCGCACACCCTTTTCCTTCAGTACGTCGTACTGGTCGAGCAGGGTGGTGACGCCGCCGATACCGGAGGCGATCACGGTGCCCAGGCGCTCCGGGGCGATGGACGCGTCCTCGCCCGCGGGGGCGGTGTAGCCGGCGTCGGCCCACGCCTCCCTGGCCGCGATCAGCGCGAACTGCGCCGAGCGGTCCAACTTGCGGGCCAGCGGCCGGGGCAGGACCTCGCTCGGGTCCACGGCGGCCGGCGCGGCGATGCGGACCGGGAGCTCCGCGAAGCGCTCGCCCTCCAGGGGCTTCACTCCGGAGCGGCCGGCGAGCAGACCTTCCCAGGTCGAAGCGCTGTCGCCACCCAGCGGAGTGGTTGCGCCGATACCGGTGACGACCACGGTGCGATTGGTCGGGCTCACAGGAATTCTTTCTCCACGTGTCGAGGGTGCTGAATTGTTCGGCCACCGCCAGGTGGCGACAAACGCTGCTTCGGGCTCAGCCCTGGTGCTTGAGGATGTAGGCCGCGGCGTCGCCGACGGTCTTCAGGTTCTTGACGTCCTCGTCGGGGATCTTGACGTCGAAGCGCTCCTCGGCGGCGACGACGACCTCGACCATGGACAGGGAGTCGACGTCCAGGTCGTCGGTGAAGGACTTGTCGATCTCGACGTCCTCGACCGGGATGCCGGCGATCTCGTTGACGATGTCCGCGAGGCCCGCGACGATCTCTTCCTGGGTGGCGGCCATGTGGCGCTCCTTCTGTAGCTGTCTGAATGGGTGTCGGGCGGGGAGTGATCCCCGGCCCTAGGGGAGGGTAACGACCGTGGCGGCGTAGACGAGCCCCGCCCCGAAGCCGATGACGAGTGCGGTGTCGCCGCTCTTCGCCGCCCCGGTCGCCAGGAGCCGCTCCATGGCGAGCGGAATCGAGGCGGCCGAGGTGTTGCCGGTGGTTTCCACGTCACGGGCGACCGTGACGTGTTCCGGCAGCTTCAGAGTCTTCACCATCGAGTCGATGATCCGCATGTTCGCCTGGTGCGGAATGAAGACGTCCAGGTCATCCGCGGTGATCCCGGCCGCGTCGAGCGCCTGCTGGGCCACCTTGGCCATCTCGAAGACGGCCCAGCGGAACACCGCCTGGCCCTCCTGCGTGATGGCCGGGAACTTCTCACCGGCCGAGTCACCGCGGTACTGGTCCCACGGCACGGTCTGCTTGATGGTCTCGGACTTGTCGCCCTCCGAACCCCACACGGTGGGGCCGATGGCCGGCTCGTCCGAGGGGCCGACGACCACGGCGCCGGCGCCGTCGCCGAACAGGAAGGCCGTCGCGCGGTCCTCCAGGTCGGTCAGGTCCGACAGCCGCTCCACGCCGATGACGAGGACGTACTGTGCGGAACCCTCGACGACGAGGCCCTTGGCCAGCGTCAGGCCGTAGCCGAAGCCGGCACAGCCCGCCGAGATGTCGAACGCGGCGGGCTTGTGCGCGCCGATCCGGTCGGCGATCTCGGTCGCCACGGCCGGGGTCTGCTTGAAGTGCGAGACCGTCGAGACGATCACGGCACCGATCTGCTCGGGCGACACGCCGGCGTCGGCCAGGGCCTTGCCCGAGGCCTCGACCGACATCGCGGCCACCGTCTCCTCGGGCGAGGCCCAGTGACGGGTCTGGATGCCGCTGCGGGAGCGGATCCACTCGTCGGAGGAGTCGATCTTCTCCAGGATCACGTCGTTGGGCACCACCCGGGTCGGGCGGTAACCGCCGACGCCGAGGATGCGTGCGTAAGGGGAGCCCTTGGCAGGCTTGATCTTCGACATGCGGTGTGGGGCTCCTTCTCTCAGGCCGAGGTTCCGGCAGCGAGCTCCTTGGCCTTCGCGAGGTCGTCCGGGGTCTTCAGGGCCACCGAGGGGACGCCCTTGAGGGCCCGCTTGGCCAGACCCGTCAGGGTGCCGCCGGGGCACAGCTCGATGATCCCGGTGACGCCGAGCCCGGCGAACCGCTCCATGCACAGGTCCCAGCGGACCGGGTTGGCGACCTGGCCGACCAGGCGGGCGACGACGTCGGCACCCGTGGCGACGGCGGCGCCGTCCTTGTTGGAGACGTAGGTGACGGTCGGGTCGGCGGGGGTGAGGGCGCGAGCGGCCTCCTCCAGCCGGGCCACCGCCGGGGCCATGTGGTGCGTGTGGAAGGCGCCCGCGACCTTGAGGGCGACGACCTTCATGGCGCCCTCGGGCTTGTCCGCCTCCAGGGCGGCCAGCTGCTCCAGGGTGCCGGCGGCCACGATCTGGCCCGCGCCGTTGATGTTGGCCGGGGTCAGCCCCAGCTTCTCCAGGTGCGCCACGACGACGTCCTGGTCCCCGCCGAGGACGGCGGACATCCCGGTGGGGGTGACCGTTGCGGCCTCCGCCATGCCCAGCCCGCGGGTGCGCACGAAGGACAGCGCCTCGGACTCGTCCAGCACGCCCGCCACCGCGGCGGCCGTGATCTCGCCGACGCTGTGGCCGGCGACCGCGCCGGGCACGATGCCGTCGAGCTGCGCCGCGGCCAGCAGGCCGGCGGCCACCAGCAGCGGCTGCGCCACCGCGGTGTCGCGGATCTCGTCCGCGTCGGCCTTGGTGCCGTAGTGGGCGAGATCGAGACCGATGGCGTCGGACCAGGCGGCGACGCGTTCGGCGGCGCCGGGCAGGTCGAGCCAGGGGGTCAGGAAGCCGGGCGTCTGAGCGCCTTGGCCGGGAGCGACGAGTACGAGCACCCTCACACTCTCTCTTGTGTTCGGTCCGCCCCGCCCGTGGGGACAGGGACGAAGAACCATCGGGGGAATTGTTGAAGTCCGACAAAAGTTTAGGGTTGCTGATCCCCGTCGGCCAGACGCCCGAGAATCAGGGCGATCCGCAGCGTGAACGCCGAGCGGACATCGGAGGGTGACCAGCCGGTGACGTCGGTCACACGACGGAGCCGGTAGCGCACGGTGTTCGGGTGCACGAAGAGCATCCGGGCCGCACCTTCCAGGCTGCTGGCCTGCTCCAGGTAGACGCTGAGCGTCTCCAGCAGCGCCGAGCCGGCTTCCTCCAGCGGTCTGTAGATCTCCTCCACCAACTGCTCGCGCGCCGAAGGGTCGGAGGCGATGGCGCGTTCCGGAAGGAGATCGTCCGCCAGCACCGGGCGCGGCGCGTCCTGCCATGCCGCGCACGCCTTCAGGCCGGCCGTCGCGGCCTGCGCGGACCGGGTCGCCGCCATCAGGTCGGGCACCACCGGCCCGGCCACCACCGGACCCGCCGCGAACGGGCCGATCAGCGACTTCGCGACCCGCAGCGGATCGTCGCTGCCGCCGGCGATGACCACCAGGCGGTCCCCGAGCACCCCGGTGAGCACCTGCACCTTGGCGTGCCGGGAGGCCCGCCGGATCGCCTCCACGGTCAGTTCGCTGTCGCCGTCCGGTGCCGTGCCCAGCACCACGCAGACGTGCTCCGGCGAGTTCCAGCCGAGTGCGGCGGCCCGGGAGAGCGCGCCCTCGTCGGCCTCCCCGGACAGCACCGCGTTGACGACCAGCGACTCCAGCCGGGCGTCCCAGGCGCCGCGTGCCTCGGCCGCCTGCGCGTACACCTGCGCGGTGGCGAAGGCGATCTCCCGGGCGTAGACGAGCAGGGCCTCGCGCAGGATCGACTCGTCGCCCGGCGCGGCCACCTCCTCGATGGCGGCCTCCATGACCTCGATGGTGGTCCGCACCATCTCGACGGTCTGGCGCAGGGTGATCGCCCGGGTCAGCTCGCGGGGCGCGGTGCCGAACACGTCGGTCGAGATCGCCTGAGGGGTCTCCGGGTGCCGGAACCACTCGGTGAACGCGGCGATGCCGGCCTGGGCGACCAGGCCGATCCAGGACCGGTTCTCCGGCGGCATCGCCCGGTACCACGGCAGCGACTCGTCCATGCGGGCGATCGCGTTCGCGGCCAGCCGCCCGGAGGACTTCTCCAGCCGGCGCAGCGTCGCGGCATGCGGATGGACGGGCTGCGCGGGCAGGTGCGCGGGCGCGTGCTCGATGGAATGCTCACGTTCGGGTTGGGGCACGGGACAAGACTGCCTTATCCGGGCGGCCCGGATGACTCCCGGGGGCCCGCTACCGTGGCCGTCATGATCGACGTACGCCGTGGCACAGACCGCTACCGGGGCGGGAACGAGGCCGCCGGGATCGACACCCGGCACGCGTTCTCCTTCGGGAACTTCTACGATCCGGACAACCTGCGCTTCGGTCCGGTCCTCGCCGTCAACGAGGAGACGCTCGCCCCGGGCGCCGGATTCGACGAGCACCCGCACCGCCACACCGAGATCGTCACCTGGGTGGTGGAGGGAGAACTGACGCACCGCGACGACGCCGGGCACGCCGCCACCGTGCACCCCGGCGACCTCCAGCACCTGAGCTCGGCCGACGGGGTCCGGCACGTGGAACGCAACGACGGGACGCGGCCGCTGCGCTTCGTGCAGATGTGGCTGGCGCCGGGCGACCCCGGCGGGGAGCCGGCGTACGGAATCGTCCGCGCGGTGCCGGACGGCGGGAGCTATCCGCTGCCGGCCGCGTCGGCGGTGCTGCACGTACGCCGGCCCGCGGCGGGGGAGAAGACGCCCGTGCCGGACGCGCCCCGGGTGTACGTGCACGTGGTGCGCGGGGACGTCCGGCTGGACGGGGTGGAGCTGGAGCCGGGGGACGCGGCGCGGATCACCGGCGCGGAGGGCCTGGAGATCACCGCCGGGTCCCCGGCGGAACTGCTGCTGTGGGAGTTCGGCTCCTGAGGGCCGGTCAGTTCCCGCGGCCGTGACGGGTGATGCCTCAGCGGGAAGCGGAGAGCTCCGCGAGCACCGCGTCGGTGAACGGCGGCCAGGCCGCCACGGCCCACGGCCCGAAGGCGCGGTCGGTCAGCGCCACGCAGGCCGCCCGCGCGTCCGGGTCCACCCACAGGAAGGTGCCGGACTGGCCGAAGTGCCCGAAGGTGCGCGGGGAGGAGGACGCGCCGGTCCAGTGCGGGGACTTGCCGTCGCGGATCTCCAGGCCCAGGCCCCAGTCGTTCGGGGACTGGTGGCCGTAGCCGGGCAGCACGCCCTTGAGGCCCGGGTGCACCACCGTGATCGCCTCGGCGACCGTACGCGGGTCCAGCAGCCGCGGCGCCTGCAGCTCGGCGGCGAACCGGACCAGGTCGGCGACGGTGGACACGCCGTCCTTGGCCGGCGAGCCGTCCAGGCTGCTCGCGGTCATGCCGAGCGGCTCGAACACGGCCTGGTGGAGGTATTCGGCGAAGGGGATGCCGGTGGCCTTGGCGATGTGGTCGCCGAGCACCTCGAAACCGGCGTTGGAGTAGAGCCGGCGGGTCCCGGCGGGGGCCATGGGGCGGTGCTCGTCGAAGGCCAGCCCGCTGGTGTGGGCGAGCAGGTGCCGGATCGTGGACCCCTCGGGGCCGGCCGGCTCGTCCAGCTCGACCGCGCCCTCCTCGTAGGCGACGAGCGCGGCGTACGCGGCGAGCGGCTTGGTCACGGAGGCCAGCGGGAACCGGTGGTGGACCGGGCCGTGCGTCCCGGCGACGCTGCCGTCCGCCCGGACGACGGCCGCGGCGGCGGTCGGCACGGGCCAGCTCTCGATGGTGCGCAGGCTTTGCAGGTTCACCGGATTCTCCATGTTGCCGAGCCTACTTGCCTCACTTGCCTGGAGTGCACTCCAGGGATCTAGCGTGGTCGCCATGAGCCTGACGGACACGGACACCCGGTACACGATCAGTGAGGTCGAGGCCCGGACCGGCCTGACCCAGCACACCCTGCGCTGGTACGAGCGGATCGGCCTGATGCCGCACATCGACCGCTCGCACTCGGGGCAGCGCCGGTTCACGGACCGGGATCTGGACTGGCTGGCCTTCGTCGGCAAACTGCGGGCCACCGGCATGTCGGTGGCGGACATGGTCCGGTACGCCGAACTCGTGCGGGCCGGCGCGGAGACCGCCGGGGAGCGCCGCCAACTGCTGGAGCGGACCCGGGACGAGGTGCGGGCGCGGATCGGGGAACTGACCGACGCGCTCGCCGTACTGGACCTCAAGATCGGAATGTACTCGGGAGGGAACTGCGGTGGCTGAAGCGAACGGGACCGGGCAGGTCGTCGGGCAGGTCGTCGGGCGGGTCGAGCTCGGCACGGGGGGTCCCCTGGTCGGGGCGCAGGGCCTGGGCTGCATGGGCATGAGCGAGTTCTACGGGGAGACGGACGAGGCGGCGGCGCGGGACACGCTGGAGGCCGCGCTGGAGGCCGGGGTCACCCTCCTGGACACGGCGGACATCTACGGGCGCGGGGCGAACGAGGAGTTCCTGGCACCGTTCCTGGCCGCGCACCGGGACGAGGTGGTGCTGGCCACCAAGTTCGGCATCGAGCGCACCGACGACCCCCACCACCGGGGGATCCGGAACGACCGGCCGTACGTCCGGGCGGCCGTGGAGGCCAGCCTGAAGCGGCTCGGCGTGGAGGTGATCGACCTCTACTACATGCACCGGCGGGACCCGGCCGTGCCGCTGGCCGAGACGGTGGGCGTGATGGCGGAGCTGGTGGCCGAGGGCAAGGTCCTGCACCTGGGGCTGAGTGAGGTGACCGGGGCGGAGCTGCGGGAGGCCCACGCGGTGCACCCGATCGCGGCGCTCCAGTCGGAGTGGTCGCTGTTCAGCCGGGACGTGGAGGTCAGCGCGGTGGGCGCGGCGGCGGAGCTGGGGGTGGCCTTCGTGCCGTACTCACCGCTCGGCCGGGGCTTCCTGACCGGGGCGTTCGCGGACGCGGGCACGGACCTGGCGGCGGGGGACTTCCGGCGCTTCCAGCCGCGGTTCACCGGGGACAACGCCCGGACGAACGCGCTGCTGCTCACCCCCGTCCGGGAGATCGCGGAGGCGCGCGGCGCGACGCCGGCGCAGATCGCGCTGGCCTGGGTCCAGCAGCGGTCCCGTGTGCACGGCCTGACGGTGGTCCCCATCCCCGGCACCCGCAAGCGGAACCGCCTCGCGGAGAACGTGGCCGCGACCGGCATCGTCCTGACGGGCGCGGAACTGGCGGCGCTGGAACTCCTGGCCGCGCAGGTCGCCGGCACCCGCTACCCGGACATGACCTTCACCTCCGCGTCCCGCGAGTAGGCCCGGTGCGGGGCCGGCACGGCGGACCGGGGCCTTCAGGCCTGATCCGCCGGTTCCGTGGCGAAACGATCCCTCAAGGCCGCGTACTCCTCGTCCGTCAGCAGTCCGGCGCCGTGCAGCTCGCCGAGGTGCCGCATCCGGTCCGCGCCAGGGCCCTCGGGTTCGGGCGCGGACCGGGCCGAGGGCACCGCGGCGACCGGCGTACGCGCCCGCACCGCGGCCAGCACCGCCGCCGCGAACGGCAGCGATTCGTGCACCGCCCCGTAGCCCAGGGCGAAGACCACCGCCGCCGGATCGTGGTCCGGCAGTGCGGGCACCGATTCCGGAGCGTCGCGCAGTTTCAGCCGCAGATGACCGCCCGGCCCCTCCGGCGAGCACCACTCCACCCCGGAGAGCGCGGGCACCGGGTACTCCTGGTCGCCGGCCTTCCACTTCGCGCTGCTGGCGCCCGTGCGGGACCAGCGCAGCGCGACCGTGGCGCCGTCGAAGGAAGCCCGCGCGTCGTAGGCCTTGAGCACCAGCGGCGGCTCCGGCACGTCCACCAGGAAGGCCGGCGCCTCCGCGTCCGGCCCCAGAAGCGGACGTACTGCTTCCGCCAGTGAGGCGGCCTGCACCGCCCCGTCGCCCGGCAGTACCAGCCGGTACGGGTCGCAGACCTCCTTCAGCTGCCCCTCCGCCGCCTCCACCAGCGGGTCCGCGCCCGGTCTCGGCACGGCCCGCAGGACGAGGGAGTCCCGCTTGCCCGAGGTCAGTGTCAGTCCGGACAGCGCCTCGTACGGGATGCGCCGCTGTCCGAGCGCGCCGAACAGCCGTCGTGTCCTGATCCCCCGGGTGAAGCGGATGAGCACCGAGTCCGAGTCGAACTCCCAGACGGCATGATTTCCGGCCAGTACGTCACCCATGCGGGCCATCGTAAGGTGCGGCGGCCCCGGCCGTCCCCCTCGCTGCGAAGACCGGTTTCCCGCCGATTCTCCGGCCTCTACCCGCGTCAGCCCTCATCTGTCCCGGAAATGCCGTCGCGGCACGAGTCGTCCCCGGGGAGGCACACCACGGAACCGTACGAACCGGTTCCGATTCTGGCGAGGTTCTCCACGGACTCCGTGCCTGGCGCGAAATAGCCGGTGTGGCTGCCCGCACCGGCTGCCGACAGCCGCCGCGCGCCGAACTCCGCGGACATCGGGTCGGCGCCGTGCCCCAGCCCGCCGACCTCCAGGTGCGGTACGTCCGCGATCCAGTCGCCGGGATCCCGCATCGCCCAGACCCGGGACGCGGTGTGCAGTCCGGCGGCGTTGTCCGCCCGGGTGCCCGGGCTGCCCGCCACCACGACGTCGGTCACCCGGTCCGGCAGTCCGGCCGCCGCCACCCCGCACACCACGGAGCCGTAGCTGTGGCAGAACAGGGCCGTGGTGGCGCGGGCGGGCAGCCCCGCGGTGAACGATTCCAGCCGGTCGGCGCCCTCGGCGGCCAGCCGGCCGGTGGCCGCGTCCACGCCCATTCCGGCCGGGGTGGTGTAGTCGGCCCAGGCGACCACGGCGGTCGGCACCTCCGGGGCGGCCTCGCGCTCCGCGGCGTACAGCGACTGGGCCATGCCCACCGGCGCGGACCAGCGGCGCGCGGTCCGCTCGAAGGTGAGCAGGTCGGTGTCGACGCCGGGCACGATCACCGAGATCCGGCGGGCCCGGTCCAGGTCGCCGAAGACCTCGGCGGCCCGGCCGCCGCCGGTCGGGTCGAAGGCCAGGATCTGCCGGCCGCCGGTCAGCATCGAGGCGAAGCGGTGTGCCCGCCGGCCGGACTCCGTCCGGGCCGTCGGGGTGAGCCGGACGTCCTCGGCGCGCTGCTGCTCCACGTCCTGGGCCTGGATCAGGGCGACCCGGTTGGCCCGGTAGCGCAGCGATGCCGGGACGCCGTTGAGGTTGCCGACCACCAGCGGGTGCGTGTCGGCGAGCCGGACCCGCTCGGCGGTGGTGAGGTTCGCGAAGAAGCGGGCGACCGTCCGTACGGGCGCGTCGGCGGGCGGCACCGGCTGTCCGCCGGCCCGGGCTCCGGACCAGGAGGTCAGGGCGGCGGTGCGCGGAGCCACCCCCGCGTCGGGCGAGTGCACCGTGGTCCAGCCGGTGATGGCCAGCATCACGAACACCACCGCGAGCGCCAGCAGGGCGCGCAGGGTGGTGGGGGACGCGGGGAGCGGGGATGCGGGGCCGGACACGTTCATCTGGACAACAGGTTAGGAGACGATTTCCGGCCGCGGTGCATCAGGTGGCGGGCGTCACGTCCGCGTGGGGGACCCGGGCAGAGGGTTGACGGGGGTGACGGTGACGACGGGGGTGGCGGGTGCGGCGGGAGTGACGGAGGTCACGGTGGCGTCGGCTGTGGGGAGTTGGGCGGGTGCGGGCGAAGTCGCGGGCGCGCCGTGCCAGTCCGCGGCGAGGGCCCGGGCGATCTGGTCCAGGTACTCCTCGGTCATCCGCCGGATCGCGAGCACGCTGGTGTCCTCACCCCGTCCCCACAGCCGGCCCGTGGTGCGGGTCACACCGGAGAACGCGGCCACCACCACCCGGGGCCGCGGGTCCGCGTCCACGTCCAGGCCCTCGCGGTGCGCCACCATCCGCGCGACCTTCTCCTCCAGCTCGGCGGAACGGCGCAGGTGCACCGCGAGCAGGGCGGGGGTGGACTCGATCAGCCGGTACGTGCGCATGTACAGGTCCACCGGGACCACCTCGGACAGGGCCTCCTCGATGGTGTCCCAGGTGCGGAGCACTGCGTTCCGCATCGCGTCCAGGGGGCCCTCGTCCGCCGGCCGGGCGGCCAGGGCGGCGATGAAGTGGGCCTCGGCCAGGTCCTGGACCGCGAAGGCGACCTCCTCCTTGTTGGCGAAGTACCGGAAGAAGGTCCGCTGCGAGACCTCGACCGCGTCGGTGATCTCGTCCACGGTGGTCCGCTCGTAGCCCTGCGAGGTGAAGAGCACCAGTGCGGCACGGAGGAGGGCGTCGCGGGTGCGCTGCTTCTTGCGTTCGCGCAGTCCGGCCGGCGCCGCCTGCACCGGCCGCTGGTCGGTCATCACCGCATGGTCCTCTCCGCCGCCCGTCCGAGGCCGGGACGCCTGACGTCTGACGCCTGACGTCTGACGTCGAGTGAGCGGTCAGGCTACCGGTGCCGGGCCGCGGGACGGCCGTCCGGCTGCGCCGTTCGAGGCGGCGTCGCCGGGGGTCCGGAGGCTCCGGGGCGTCCCGGCGGGCATGACACGTTCGGGTGGGTCCCGTCCGGGCGACGAGGACGGCGGGCCGGGCCCGGTACGGGGCTCGGAACCGGCCCCGCACCGGCCCCGCACCGGCCCCGCACCGGTCCGGAACCGGTCCGGCACCGCCGCCGGAGGGGTCAATTCCGGGGCTGCGGAGGGCGGTTGCCGGGGCGTCCGGGGCGCCGTCCCCTATCCGGGTGGTCCGCTCCGACACCCCTTCCGCGACCGTGTTGCCGCAGGTCAGCGTGGGGGTGCGGCGATCCGTACGGGCTTCCCGGCCGACCTGGCCACCCGTACGGGCGGTTCGCCGCGCAAGGAGTTGATCGCGATGCGCACGTCTTTCCGCGCCACGGCCGTTTCCGGTTCGGGCACAGCAGCCGCGGCCGTTGCGGCCGCCGTGTTCCTGGTGGGTGCCGCGCTCCTGCCGGCGGCGGCGGCGCCGCGGGCCGGCACCGATGCGGCCGGCGCCGCCCGTGCCGTCCGGCCCGGGGCGGCTCCGGCGCCCCGGGCCGCGGCGCCGCCGCCGCTCGGGCCCTGCGGGCCGGGCCAGCTCTGCCTCTGGCCCAAGACGGACTTCCAGGGCAAACGGCAGGTCCATGAGCTGCACCAGCTCGACGTGGACAGCTGCGTCCCGCTGCCGCCCGGTCCGCCCGCGCAGGCACTGGCCAACCGCACCGGCCGCCCGGTGACCACGTACCAGTCGGCCGAGTGCGCCGAGACCGGCGAGTTCCAGACCTACCCCGGGGACGGGGTGTGGCTGCCGAGGTCGCCGTACCAGGTCCGCGCGTTCAAGGTTTGGGAGAACTAGCGCCGCCGGGGCGGGCGCAGGGCTCGTTCCCCCACCCCGCCCCCGGTGCGGGTCGCTCGGCCTCGGGCGATCCCCGCCGTCAGGCCCGGCTGTGCCCCGTCAGGGGCCGGGGGCGGCCGGTGCCGGGGCGGTTGCCGTCGCCGATGCCGTCGCCGATGCCGTCGCGGAGGCCGGCGCGAGGCCGCCCGCCGACGGGGCGGAGCCGGCCGCACCCGGGAAAGCCGCCGCGGGCGTGAGGCGGGCCACCTCCGCGCGGAGGGCGCGGACCTCGGCCCGGAGGTCCGTGAGGAGGGCCAGCTGGGCGCGTTCCGCCGCGTCGTCGCGGTCGAAGCGGGAGATGAACCAGGCCGCGATGTTCGCGGTGACCACACCCAGCAGGGCGATGCCGGAGAGCATCAGGCCCACCGCGAGCACCCGGCCCAGGCCGGTGGTCGGGGAGTGGTCGCCGTAGCCGACGGTGGTCATCGTGGTGAAGGACCACCACACCGCGTCGCCCAGGGTCTTGATGTTGCCGTCCGGCGCGTCCCGCTCCACGCTGAGCACCGCCAGCGAGCCGAACATCATCAGCCCGACCACGGCGCCCGCCACGTACGTGGTGAGCCGGACCTGCGGGGCCATCCGGGCCCGCCGCCCGACCAGCAGCAGGGTGGCGACCAGCCGCAGCAGCCGCAGCGGCTGCACCAGCGGCAGCAGCACGGCCGCCAGGTCCAGCCAGTGGGTGCGGACGAACAGCCGCCGGTCCCGTGCCAGTCCCAGCCGGATCAGGTAGTCCGCGGCGAAGGCCCCCCAGACCGCCCACTCGGCGTACAGACAGCCCCGCAGGACCGCCGGATCCGCGTCGGGGGTGACGATCGGTACCGCGCACGCCACGGCGAAGAGGGCCGCGAGGGCCAGCAAGGGGTTCTGCGTGCGCCGCTCCCAGCGGACCTGCGCGGGCTGTTCCTTCATGCCAGGCATCGTAAGGAACGTGTGAAGACGGACGCAGCCCCGGCCGGAGCCGGGGCCGCGTCATCGGACGGCATCGTCGGGGGTGCCGCCCCGCGCACGCGGACGCACGCTCCGGTGCGTCCGCGTCCGCCTCCCGGCCCGAGCCCGCGTCCGTGCCCCGTCCGGGTGAACCGCGGAGCCCGCCGGGCCGCGCCCCGCTGCGTCAGGCGTCGCCGCCCGCCGCGCCCGGGTCCGCCGCCGCGACGTCCAGCAGCTGGTAGCGGTCGATCGCCTGCTTCAGCACCGACCGGTCGATCTGCCCGGTCTTGGCCAGCTCGGTCAGCACCGCCAGCACCACCGACTGCGCGTCGATGTGGAAGAACCGCCGCGCCGCGCCGCGGGTGTCCGCGAAGCCGAACCCGTCCGCGCCCAGCGAGGTGTACGCGCCCGGAATCCACCGGGAGATCTGGTCCGGGACGCTGCGCATCCAGTCCGACACCGCCACGAACGGCCCCTCGGCACCGGACAGCTTCCGGGTCACGTACGGGACCTGCTGCTCCTCCTCCGGGTGGAGCAGGTTGTGCTTCTCCACCTCCACCGCCTCGCGCCGCAGCTCGTTCCAGGAGGTCGCCGACCAGACGTCCGCCCGGACGTTCCACTCCGTCTCCAGCAGCCGCTGCGCCTCCAGCGCCCACGGCACGGCCACGCCGGAGGCCAGGATCTGCGCCGGCACGGCGCCCGAGGTGCCCGCCGAGACCCGGTGGATGCCCTTGAGGATGCCCTCCACGTCCACGTCGGCCGGCTCGGCCGGATGCTGGATCGGCTCGTTGTAGACCGTCAGGTAGTAGAAGACGTCCTCCGACTCCGGCCCGTACATCCGCCGCAGACCGTCCTGCACGATGTGCGCGATCTCGTAGCCGTACGCCGGGTCGTAGGCGACGCAGCCCGGGTTGGTCGAGGCCAGCAGCTGGGAGTGGCCGTCCGCGTGCTGCAGGCCCTCGCCCGTCAGGGTGGTCCGGCCCGCCGTCGCGCCGAGCACGAAACCGCGCGCCAGCTGGTCGGCCATCTGCCAGAACTGGTCACCCGTCCGCTGGAAACCGAACATCGAGTAGAAGACGTAGACCGGGATCAGCGGCTCGCCGTGCGTGGCGTACGCCGAGCCCGCCGCGATCAGCGAGGCCGTGCAGCCCGCCTCCGAGATGCCGTCGTGCAGCATCTGGCCGGTCGGGGACTCCTTGTAGGCGAGCAGCAGGTCGCGGTCCACCGCCTCGTACTGCTGGCCCAGCGGGTTGTAGATCTTGGCGCTCGGGAAGAACGCGTCCATGCCGAAGGTGCGGTACTCGTCCGGCGCGATCAGCACGAACCGCTTGCCGATCTCCTTGTCCCGCATCAGGTCCTTCAGGATGCGGACGAAGGCCATGGTCGTCGCGATCGACTGGTGGCCGGAGCCCTTCTTGGCCGCCGCGTAGGTCTTGTCCTCCGGCAGCGGCAGCGGCTTCGCCCGCACCACCCGGGTCGGTACGTAGCCGCCCAGCGCGCTGCGCCGGTCGTGCATGTACTGGATCTCCTCGGAGTCCGGGCCCGGGTGGTAGTACGGCGGCAGACCGCTCTCCAGCTGCGCGTCCGTGACCGGGATGTGCAGCCGGTCGCGGAAGCCCTTGAGGTCGGCGACCGTCAGCTTCTTCATCTGGTGGGTCGCGTTGCGGCCCTCGAAGTTCGGTCCGAGCGTCCAGCCCTTGATCGTCTTGGCCAGGATGACCGTCGGCTGGCCCTTGTGGGCCTTGGCCGCCGCGTACGCCGCGTAGATCTTCTTGTGGTCGTGGCCGCCGCGCCCCAGGTGCAGGATCTGGTCGTCGGTCATGTTCGCGACCATGGCGCGCAGCCGCTGGTCGTCGCCGAAGAAGTGGTCCCGGATGTACGCGCCGGTCTCCGTCGCGTAGGTCTGGAACTGTCCGTCCGGCGTGGTGTTCATCCTGTTGACCAGGATGCCGTCGCGGTCCTGGGCCAGCAGCGGGTCCCAGGAGCGGTCCCAGATCAGCTTGATCACGTTCCAGCCGGCCCCCCGGAAGACCGACTCCAGCTCCTGGATGACCTTGCCGTTGCCGCGCACCGGGCCGTCGAGCCGCTGCAGGTTGCAGTTGACCACGAAGGTCAGGTTGTCCAGGCCCTCGCGGGCGGCCAGGGTCAGCTGGCCCAGCGACTCCGGCTCGTCCATCTCGCCGTCGCCGAGGTACGCCCAAACGTGTGACCTGGAGGTGTCCGCGATGCCGCGCGCCTCCATGTACCGGTTCATCCGGGCCTGGTAGATCGCGCCGATCGGGCCGAGGCCCATCGAGACCGTCGGGAACTCCCAGAAGTCCGGCATCAGCCGCGGGTGCGGGTAGCTGGACAGGCCGTACGGGGCCCTGGACCTCTCCTGCCGGAAGGCGTCGAGCTGCTGCTCGGAGAGCCGGTCCAGCAGGTACGCGCGGGCGTAGACGCCGGGCGAGGCGTGGCCCTGGAAGAAGATCTGGTCGCCGCCGTCGCCCTCGTCCTTGCCCCGGAAGAAGTGGTTGAAGCCCACGTCGTAGAGCGAGGCGGAGGAGGCGAAGGTGGCGATGTGGCCGCCGACGCCGATGCCCGGGCGCTGCGCTCGCGAGACCATCACCGCGGCGTTCCACCGGGTGGCGTTCAGGACCTTGCGCTCGATCTCCTCGTTGCCGGGGAAGAACGGCTCGTCTTTGGTGGCGATCGTGTTGACGTAGTCCGTGCTGCGCATCTCGGGGACGGCCACGCGCTTCTCGCGGGCCCGCTCGATCAGCCGCAGCATCAGGTAGCGGGCCCGCTCACGCCCGCGCTCGTCGACGGCTGCGTCCAGGGAGTCGAGCCACTCCCGCGTCTC
Source organism: Streptomyces sp. NPDC043853 (assembly GCF_056436025.1). Classification (NCBI taxonomy): domain Bacteria; kingdom Bacillati; phylum Actinomycetota; class Actinomycetes; order Kitasatosporales; family Streptomycetaceae; genus Streptomyces; species Streptomyces sp. NPDC043853. The sequence continues at coordinate 486,484 of NZ_JBWKDJ010000002.1, read as the reverse complement.
CTCCGGATCGAAGTCCGGGACCTGGCTCGGCAGGCCGCCAATGATGATCGGGTTGCGATCGGATGCGGAAGCCACGCTGTTCCTTCGCTGTCTGGGGAGGTCGTGTCATGGGTCACACCGCCTCCCATCGTGTACCGCCGGACCCCAATCGTCACCTTTACCGCTAGGTAACCCGTGGAACTTCGGGCAATTGCCTTCCCGGCCGGGCTCCAGGCCGCCCCTCCGGCCCGGCTCGCGGCCCGGCCGGAGGGGCGGCCGGGAAGACCCGGCGACGGGCCGGTGAGGGCCGGCGGGAGGGCGGTGACGCTCCGGAACGGCCCGGGGACGGATCCGTCGAAGCCTCCCCATTGTGCCCACCCCGTTCGGCACGCCCGAAAGGCAGTTCGCCCCTCGAACGGGTAGGAAGGTCCCCATCCGATGCCGAATGCGCTGCAATGGTGTGGGATGGGTAATCCGAGAGCGTCGAGACGGCCGCAATCGTCACCGTTTCGACGGTCTCGCCCACCGGGTACTTGCGCGATCCGCCGCTCCCGTGTGGACTACGCCCAATGCTGCGCGTCCGCGCGCAGCCGAAGACATACCCCGAACATGAGCAGGAGGCACCCCGTGAGCGCGACCGCGGACCACGCGGAGAGCAACCTGGCCGCCCGGCTGGGTTTCCAGTCCGACCAGGTGGTCCAGGAGATCGGCTACGACGACGACGCCGATCAGGAATTCCGCGAGGCCATCGAGGAGCAGATCGGCAGCGATCTCGTCGACGAGGATTACGACGACGTTGCCGACGCCGTGCTCCTCTGGTTCCGGGACGAAGACGGCGATCTGACGGACACGCTGGTCGACGCCACCGAGTTCGTCGAAAACAACGCGGTGATCCTGCTCATGACGCCGAAGACCGGTCGTTCCGGTCACGTGATCCCCAGCGACGTCAACGAGGCCGCCACCACCGCTGGCCTCTCGACGAGCAAGCCGGTGAGCGTGGGCAAGGACTGGACCGCCAACAAGCTGGTGACGCCCAAGGCGGCCAAGACCGGCAAGCGCTGACCCGCGTTCCGCAGCCGAGCGGACAGGAACCACGAGAACCCCGCCGACCCCCGGTCGGCGGGGTTTCCGCGTTCGGCGCGCGCCCTCGATAGGCTGGGCCCACCCGAACAGCCCAACGGAGGGATGCGAGAGATGGCGGCGATCGAGGTCGGCCACAAGGCCCCGGACTTCGAGCTCAAGGACAACCACGGCGCGACCGTCCGGCTGTCCGACTACCGGGGCGAGAAGAACGTGGTCCTGCTCTTCTACCCGTTCGCCTTCACCGGCGTGTGCACCGGCGAGCTCTGCGAGCTGCGCGACCAGCTGCCCCGCTTCCAGAACGACGAGGTCCAGCTGCTCGCCGTCTCCAACGACTCGGTGCCCACCCTGCGCGTCTTCGCCGAGCAGGAGGGCCTGGAGTACCCGCTGCTGTCGGACTTCTGGCCGCACGGCGAGACCTCCCGCGCGTACGGGGTCTTCGACGAGGACAAGGGCTGCGCCGTGCGCGGCACCTTCATCATCGACAAGGACGGCATCGTCCGCTGGACCGTCGTCAACGGCCTCCCGGACGCCCGTGACCTGAACGAGTACGTCAAGGCGCTCGACAGCCTCTGACCGTCCCCGCGGGGACGTCGGCGGCGACGGTGCCGGAGGGCACCGCCGTGACGGTATCGGCCTAAAGGTGCCGCCGGGTGGGAACCCGTCACTAGGATCGGACCGTTGACCCGGTAGCAAACGCACGACGGGGCACCGCCCCACACAAAACCCAATGGAGGACCCGTGGGAGTCAGCCTCAGCAAGGGCGGCAACGTCTCGCTGACCAAAGCCGCCCCCAACCTGACGGCGGTCATCGTCGGTCTGGGCTGGGACGCTCGCACCACCACCGGCACCGAGTTCGACCTCGACGCCAGCGCCCTGCTCACCAACGACCAGGGCAAGGTCGCGAGCGACGGCAATTTCGTCTTCTTCAACAACCTCAAGAGCCCCGACGGCTCCGTGGAGCACACCGGTGACAACATCACCGGTGAGGGCGAGGGCGACGACGAGCAGATCAAGGTGAACCTCACCGGCGTGCCGGCCGACGTGCACCGCATCGTCTTCCCGGTCTCGATCTACGACGCCGAGACCCGTCAGCAGAGCTTCGGCCAGGTGCGCAACGCGTTCATCCGCGTGGTGAACCAGGCCGACAACACGGAACTGGCCCGCTACGACCTGAGCGAGGACGCCTCGACCGAGACCGCCATGGTCTTCGGCGAGCTCTACCGCAACGGCGCCGAGTGGAAGTTCCGCGCCATCGGCCAGGGGTACGCCTCGGGTCTGCGCGGCATCGCGCAGGACTTCGGCGTCAACGTCTGAGTCTCCTTCTGCCGGCCCGTCCGGCAGCCCTTCCGTCCGGCGCCGCGCACCCGTCCGTGTGCGGCGCCGGACGGCTTTGCCACCACCACGTGTTCCGGGGAGGACCACACATGGGCGTCACGCTCGCCAAGGGAGGCAACGTCTCCCTCTCCAAGGCCGCACCGAACCTGACCCGGATCCTGGTCGGCCTCGGCTGGGACGCGCGCTCCACCACGGGGGCCGACTTCGACCTCGACGCCAGTGCACTGCTGTGCAACGGCGGCCGGGTGCTCGGGGACCAGTACTTCGTCTTCTACAACAACCTCAAGAGCCCCGAGGGATCCGTCGAGCACACCGGCGACAACCTCACCGGCGAGGGCGAGGGCGACGACGAGTCGATCATCATCGACCTGACGCAGGTGCCGGCCGAGGTCGACAAGATCGTCTTCCCGGTCTCGATCCACGACGCGGACGCCCGCCGGCAGACCTTCGGCCAGGTCACGAACGCCTTCATCCGCGTGGTGAACCAGGCGGACGGCCAGGAACTCGCCCGCTACGACCTTTCCGAGGACGCCTCCAGCGAGACCGCGATGATCTTCGGTGAGGTGTACCGCTACGGCGGCGAATGGAAGTTCCGGGCGGTGGGGCAGGGGTACGCGTCCGGCCTGAGGGGCATCGCTCTAGACTTCGGGGTCAACGTTTCGTAAAGCCGTACAAGATCATGGGGTGCCAGTGGTTCTGAAAACCTTCGGCTGGTCGTTCGCCATCACGGCGCTCGGCCTTGCCTTCGCCGCTTGGCAGTGGGGGTGGGAGGCGTTCGGGGTCGTACTGATCCTGTCGATCCTCGAGATCTCGCTGTCCTTCGACAATGCGGTCGTGAACGCCGGAATCCTGAAGAAGATGAACGCCTTCTGGCAAAAGATCTTCCTCACGGTCGGCATTCTCGTCGCGGTCTTCGGTATGCGACTGGTCTTCCCCGTGGCGATCGTCGCGATCAGCGCCAAGGTCGGCCCGATCGAGGCCATCCAGCTGGCCCTGGACGAGCCCGAGCAGTACGAGGCGCTGGTCACCGACGCCCACCCCGCGATCGCCGCGTTCGGTGGCATGTTCCTGCTGATGATCTTCCTCGACTTCATCTTCGAGGACCGGGACATCAAGTGGCTCCAGTGGCTGGAGCGGCCGCTGGCCAAGCTCGGCAAGGTCGACATGCTGTCGGTCTGCATCGCGCTGATCGCCCTGCTCGTCTCCGCGATGACCTTCGCGACCCAGGCCCACACCAGCACCGGCCACGCGGACAAGTCCGCCACCGTGCTGCTCGCCGGAGTCGCCGGCCTGATCACCTACCTGATCGTGGGCGGTCTCTCCTCCTACTTCGAGGACAAGCTCGAAGAGGAAGAGGAGCGCGAGCACGAGGAGGAGGAGAAGGCCAAGGCCGAGGGCAAGGAGGTCTCGGCGGTCGGCCTGGCCGGCAAGGCCGCGTTCTTCCTCTTCCTCTACCTCGAAGTGCTGGACGCGTCGTTCTCCTTCGACGGGGTCATCGGCGCCTTCGCGATCACCAACCACATCTTCTGGATGGCGCTCGGCCTCGGCATCGGCGCCATGTACGTCCGGTCGCTCACGGTCTACCTGGTCCGCCAGGGCACCCTGGACGACTACGTCTACCTGGAGCACGGCGCGCACTACGCGATCGGCGCGCTCGCCGTGATCCTGCTGATCACCATCCAGCACGAGATCAGCGAGATCATCACCGGTCTCATCGGCGTGGTGCTGATCGCCGCGTCCTTCTGGTCCTCGGTCCGCCGCAACAAGCGGCTGGAGCTGGAGGAGGCCGGCGCCAAGGCGTGATGCCGAGGCGCGCGTCCGAGGCATGAGCCGGGCGTGTATGCGGAACCATTGACAGGGGGTGGCCGTCCGGCCACCCCCTGTCGGCGTTCCCGCCGCCGGATGACTCCGGCGGGGGCCGTGATGTGGGGGGAAGGGCATGGGGTTCTTCGACGGGCTCCGGGGAGGCCGGGCGGCGCAGTTCCAGTCGGGCAGTGCCTCGTCGAACGCGATCGAGCTGACCAAGAGGCACCCGCAGGTCTCGCTGACCAAACAGGGCGCCGTCACGGGGAACCTGCGGGTGAACCTCTCCTGGCGGATGCGCAGCTCGGACTTCGGCGGCCGGTCGGGGCAGAGCGGCCAGCTGTTCCGCCATCCGTTCAAGCTGTTCAAGCCGGAGGTGGTGCAGGCGCACACCCAGGGAATGGTCAACGTCGACCTGGACATGGGCTGCCTGTACGAGCTGGCGGACGGCAGCAGGGGCGTGGTCCAGCCGCTGGGCAACCTGCTCGGCGACCTCAACGACCCGCCGTACGTGAAGCTCAGCGGAGACGACCGCTTCGGCTCCCCCTCGGGGGAGACCCTCTACGTGAACCTGGACCACGCCGAGGAGATCAAACGGCTGCTGGTCTTCGTCTACATCTACGACCAGACCCCGGCCTTCGACCGGACCCACGCCGTGGTCACCCTGTACCCGATCAGCGGGCCGCGCATCGAGATCGCCCTCGACGAACGGCACCCCGAGGCCCGGTCCTGCGCGGTGGTCTCGCTGGAGAACGCCGGCGGCGAGCTGGTCGTACGGCGCGAGGTGCGGTTCGTGTACGGCTTCCAGGCCGAGCTGGACCGGCTGTACGGGTGGGGGCTCCAGTGGGGCCGGGGCTACAAGTCGGGGGCGCGATAGGCCGTCCCTCCCGGGACGGCCCGGGCCGACCGGGCTCGGGGCCCGGCCGAATACACCTAGGTCGTCTCTTTCGGATCTTGCCGGTTGAGCCCGCGTCGTCCGGTGCCGTGCATCGCAAGGCGGAGAGGCTCCCGAGTACTGGACGTACTCGGGAGCCTCGACAACGCAGCGAGGTGCGGTGCCGGGCGGCGCGGGTCAGGCAAGATCCGTAAGAAACGGCCTAGCGGCGTACGAACTGCGGTCCCTGGAGCGGCAGCCGGAACGACGGGTCCCCGCCCGGTCCCGGCACCGGCGCCGGGGACACCGGCTGCGGGTACCCGTAGGCGGGCTGCGCGGCCGGTGGGGCCTGCGTGGGCGGCGCCGAGGGGACCGGCGGCACCGGGTGGGCCGGGGTCGGCGGCCGCATGGCCGTGGTGGCCTCGGGGTCGGCCGGGGCCACCGCCGCGTCGGCCTCGGGGTTCTCGTCCACCGAGATGCCGTGGTCGGTGGCCAGTCCCACCAGCCCGTTGGAGTAGCCCTCGCCGAGCGCCCGGAACTTCCAGCCCTCGCCCCGGCGGTAGAGCTCCCCGCAGATCAGCGCCGTCTCGGCCCCGGTCTCCGGCCGCACGTCGAAGTGGGCGAGGGGGTCCGTGCCGCCCGCGCCCGTGGCGTCGTACAGCAGGATCCGCAGGTCGCGGACCCGCTCGAACGGCACGTCCTCGGCGGAGGCGACCACCAGGATCCGGTCCACCGCCGCGGTGACCGAGCCGAGATCGGCCTGCACCGCGTCGGTGACGCTCTCCCCGATCAGCTTCTTGCCCAGCCGCCACACCGCCCCCGAGGGGTGCCGGGGCTGGTTGTAGAAGACGAAGTCCTCGTCCGAACGCACCCGCCCGTCCGGGCCCACCAGCAGCGCCGAAGCGTCCACGTCCGGAACCTCGGGGCCAGTGGTCCAGCGCAGCACCGCCCGGACCGCCGCGGCGGTGACCGGAATGTTGGAGCCCTTCTGCATCGCGTGCGTCATGCCCGTCATCCTGCCCTCCCGGGCCGGAGCGGGACAATGCGGCCCCCCGGTGCGGGGTGTCGCGATGCGCGCCGAGGGGGCGGAGGCGCAGCCGGAACGCCGGCCCGGCCGTGGCCGGCGGAGGACGGAGCGCGCCCGACCCTTGTGGGGAACGCCGGCTCCCGTGCATGGTGCAAGGGGCTCCGGGATTCCGGAGCGGAGGATCCGACGCCCGCCACCGGGTACCCGGGGCAGGTACCCGGTGCCGCTACCGCCCAGTCTTCAGGACGGTTACCTGGATTTCATGTGCGCGAGGAACTCGGCATCTCATTCGTACGTACTATTACCGGCCACGCCAGTTGGGCCGCCGAGGCAGTACGGGGGAAGCACATGCGTCATTTCGGGCACATATCGCCCGCGGCCCGTGAGGGTCTCTTCCACCGGGAACCGGCCGAATTCACGGCCGATTCCCCGGCCCGCATCCTTGCCGCGGCCCTGGGCGCCACCCTCTACAGTCCGGCCGTCCGGCCGCACCTGGCCTCCGACATCCGCAAGCAGGCGGCCCGCGGAGTCGTCTCCATGGTGCTGTGCCTGGAGGACTCCATCAGCGATGTCGAGGTCAAGGCGGGTGAGGAGAACCTGGTCCGGCAGTTCGCCGAGCTCGACGCGCAGGCCCGCGAGGGCGACGCCGCCGAGCCGCCCCTCCTCTTCATCCGGGTCCGCACACCCGAGCAGATACCGGACCTGGTGACCCGGCTGGGCGCCTCCGTCCGATGGTTGACCGGATTCGTACTTCCGAAATTCACCGAAGACCGTGGGATCGCCTTCCTGGACGCCGTCGCGGCCGCCGAGGAATCCAGCGGGCGGCGCCTCTACACCATGCCCGTCCTCGAATCCCCCGAGCTGCTCCACCTCGAAACCCGGGTCGAGGCCCTCGCCGGGATCTCCCGCACCGTGAACCGCTACCGCGACCGGGTCCTCGCCCTCCGCCTCGGCGTCACCGACTTCTGCTCCGCCTACGGCCTGCGCCGTTCCCCCGACATGACCGCCTACGACGTCCAGATCGTCGCGGGCGTCATCGCCGACGTGGTGAACGTGCTCAGCCGGGCGGACGGCACCGGCTTCACCATCACCGGCCCGGTCTGGGAGTACTTCCGCCACCAGGAGCGGATGTTCAAGCCCCAGCTGCGCCGCAGCCCGTTCCTGGACGGCCAGGCGGAGGACCTCCGCACCACCCTCATCGAGCACGACCTGGACGGGCTGCTGCGCGAGATCGAACTGGACCGCGCCAACGGACTCCTCGGCAAGACCTGCATCCACCCGGCGCACACCACCCCGGTGCACGCCCTGTCGGTCGTCTCGCACGAGGAGTTCAGCGATGCCGGGGACATCCTGCGCCCGGAGCGGGGCGGCGGCGGAGTGATGAGATCCGCCTACACGAACAAGATGAACGAGGTGAAGCCCCACCGGGCCTGGGCCGAGCGCACCATGCTGCGCGCCGAGGTGTTCGGGGTGGCGAAGGAGGAGGTCGGCTTCGTCGACCTGCTCACGGCCGGACTGCAGGTCTGATGTCCGGGCACGGCAACGGCAACGGCAACGGCAACCACGGCAGCACGCGGACCACGGAAGGCAAGACGATCGACACGGCGGTAACCGAGACGACAGCAGGACCGGACACGGGCACGGACACGGGCACGGGCACGGCGGTCTGGCCGGGCACCTGGGTCGCGGACCGGCTCGGGGTGCGCCTGGAGGGCGCCGAGGAGCTGCCGGGCCTGCTCGGGCTCGCCCTGCGACGCAACCCCAAGCGGGCCCACCTGCTCGTGTCCCAGGTGCTGGGCAAGCACGTGCCGCAGTTCCCTTCCGTGGTGTACGGCGCCGGGTACCGGCTCGGTGAGCGGGTCCGGGAGCTGCTCGGCGAGGCCGCCGGCTCGGCCGTGGTCCTCGGCTACGCCGAGACCGCGACCGGTCTCGGCCACTGCGTGGCCGACGGCCTCGGCGCCGCCCCCTACCTGCACTCCACCCGCCGTCCGGTCGACGGGCTGACCCCGGCCGGCGGCTTCGAGGAGTCCCACTCGCACGCCACCTCCCACCTGCTGCTGCCCGAGGACCCGGCGCAGCTGGCGGGCACCGGCCCGCTGGTCCTGGTCGACGACGAGTTCTCCACCGGCAACACCGTCCTCAACACCATCCGCGACCTGCACGTCCGCCACCCGCGCGGCCACTACGTGGTGGTCGCCCTGGTCGACATGCGCTCCCCGGCGGACCGCGACCGGCTGGCCGCCCTCGCGGCGGAGCTGGGCGCCCGGATCGACCTGGTCGCGATGGCCTCCGGGACGGTGGCCCTGCCGCCGGACGTGCTGGCGAAGGGGCAGGCGCTGGTGGCCGAGTACGAGGCCGGCTCCTCCGGTCCGGGCGACGGCGCTCAGGGCGACGGCGGTCCTGGCGACGGCAGTCCGGGCGAGTCCGGTCCGGCCGCCGCCGCGGGGCCGGAGCCGGCCGCCGGGGTCGAGCGCGTCCGTCTGGACTGGCCGGCCGGGGTTCCCGACGGCGGGCGCCACGGTTTCACGTCCGGGCACCGGAGGCGGCTGGAACGAGCGGTCCCCCGCCTGGGCGCGCAGCTCGCCGAGGCGCTCGGGACGCGGCCCGGGAGGGTTCTCGTACTCGGTAACGAAGAGCTGATGTACACCCCGCTGCGGCTCGCGAAGGCCCTGGAGGAGAACGGCGCGGCCGCCGAGGTCCGGTTCTCGACCACGACCCGCTCGCCGGTGCTCGCCGTGGACGACCCCGGCTACGCCATACGCACCCGCCTGGTGTTCCCCGCCCACGACGACCCGGCCGACGGCCCCGGCGACCGGTACGCGTACAACGTCGCGGGCGGCGGCTTCGACACCGTCCTCGCCGTCGTCGACTCGGCCGGGGACACCCCCGCCCTGCACGCCCCGGGCGGCCTGCTGGACCGGCTGCGCCGGCACACCGGGCGGGTGCTGCTCGCGGTGGTCCCCTCGTACGCGCCCGCTGCCGGGACCCCGGCGGACCGCTCCGGCGCCGCCCCGGCCTCCGCCTCCGCATCCGCCCCGGCATCCGCCCCGGCCTCCACCCCCGCCTCCGCCCCGGCATCCGCCCGCGCATCCGCCACCGACCGGCAGGAGCCGATCATGCTGCCCGAGCCCCTCCGCGGGCCCGCCTTCTCCTCCTACGCCCCCGAGGACGTCGGCTGGCTCCTCCAGGACCTCTCGGACGCGGAGCTGGAGGCCCCGACCGAGGAGCGCGAGGAGGCCATCCAGGCGGGCGGAGCCCACTACGCCGAGTCCCTGCCGGTGGAGTACCAGCCCAGTCCGCAGTACCAGGAGCTCTACAGGTCGGCGCTCGACGCCTCCGCCTCCCGCATCGCCCGCGCGGTCGGCACCGTCACCGAGACCGTGCTCGCCGAGCGCTCCCCGTCCCCGGTACTCGTCTCGCTGGCCCGGGCCGGCACCCCCGTCGGCGTGCTGATGCGCCGCTGGGCCCGCCACCGGCACGGCCTGGACCTGCCGCACTACGCCGTGTCGATCGTGCGCGGCCGCGGCATCGACAGCAACGCGCTGCGCTGGCTGGCGGCCCACCACGACCCGGCCGACGTCGTCTTCGTCGACGGCTGGACCGGGAAGGGCGCGATCACCCGGGAGCTGCGGGCCGCGCTGGCGGCCTACGAGGAGCGGGAAGGCGGCCCCGGCTCCCACGGCTCCCACGGCTCCGACGGCTCCCACGGCTCCGACGGCTCCCACCGCTCCCACCGCTTCGACCCGGAGATCGTGGTGCTCGCCGACCCGGGCGGCTGCGTCGCCACCTACGGCACCCGCGAGGACTTCCTCATCCCCTCCGCCTGCCTCAACTCCACCGTCTCCGGCCTGGTCTCGCGTACGGTGCTGCGCGCCGACCTGGTCGGGCCGCAGGACTTCCACGGCGCCAAGTTCTACCGGGAGCTGGCCGGGGCGGACGTCTCGACGGCCTTCGTCGACACCGTCGCGGCCCGGTTCGACGAGGTCGCCGACGCCGTCGACCAGGAGGTCAAGGAGCTCCTCGCGGCCGACCGCACCCCGACCTGGGAGGGCTGGGCGGCGGTGGAGCGGATCAGCGAGGAGTACGGCATCCACGACGTGAACCTGGTCAAGCCGGGCGTGGGGGAGACCACGCGGGTGCTGCTGCGCCGGGTGCCGTGGAAGATCCTGGCCCGCCGCGGGGCCGGGCCCGACCTGGACCACGTACGGCTGCTGGCCGAGCAGCGTGGTGTGCCGGTCGAGGAGGTCGACGGCCTGCCGTACACCTGCGTCGGACTCATCCATCCCCGTTTCACGAGAGGCGCCACGGGCGCCGACGGAAAGGCTGTGGTCAACCGGTGACCGTCCTGATAGCGAGCGATCTCGACCGGACGCTGATCTACTCCTCGGCCGCCCTGGCGCTGAACGTGCCGGACCCGGAGGCGCCGAGGCTGTTGTGCGTGGAGATCCACGAGGGCAGGCCGCTGTCCTTCATGACGGAGACGGCCGCCGGCCTGCTGGCGGAGCTGGCCGGCCGGGAGGACGTGGTGTTCGTCCCGACCACCACCCGGACGCGCAAGCAGTACCAGCGGATCCGCTTCCCCGGGCCGGCCGCGCGGTACGCGATCTGCGCGAACGGCGGCCAGCTGCTCGTCGACGGGGTCCCCGACCGGGACTGGCGGCGCGCGGTCGCGGGACGGCTGGCGCGGGAGTGCGCCCCGCTGGAGGAGGTGTACGAGCGCCTGACCGGCACGGCCGACCCGGCGTGGCTGCGCAAGGCCCGGGTGGCGGAGGACCTCTTCGCGTACCTGGTGGTGGAGCGGGCGCTGGTGCCGGACGAGTGGCTGAAGGCGCTCACGGAATGGTCGGAGGCGCGCGGCTGGACGGTCTCCCTGCAGGGCCGCAAGATCTACGCGGTCCCGCGCCCGCTGACCAAGAGCGCGGCGATGCGGGAGGTGGCCCGGCGTACGGGCGCCACGCACACCCTGGCCGCCGGGGACTCGCTGCTGGACGCGGACCTGCTGCTGGCGGCGGACCGGGCCTGGCGGCCGGGGCACGGCGAGCTGGCGGAGGCGCAGTGGCGGGCTCCGGGGGTGGCCGCGCTCGAAACGGCGGGCGTGCTGGCGGGCGAGGAGATCATCAGGGCGTTCGGGGCGGCGGCGGAGGCTGCGAACGGGGTGGCGAATCAGGCGGCGCGGGAGGCGGCGGCGGAGTAGGCTCCTTGATCATGACAAAGGGCAACACCACCAAAATCACGGATGAGTTGTACGCCTACATGCTCGCGCAGAACCCACCGCTGACCGCGGTGCAGCGCGGACTGATCGAGAAGACCTGGGAGAAGTTCCCGGACTCCGCCGGCATGCAGTCGGCGGAGGAACAGGGCCCGCTGCTGGCGTTCCTGATCGGACTGACCGGCGCCCGCCTCGTGGTCGAGATCGGCACCTTCACCGGCTTCTCCACCCTCTCCATGGCGCAGGCCCTGCCAGCCGACGGCAAGATCATCGCCTGCGACGTCTCGGAGGAGTGGACGGCCTACGGCCGCGAGGCGTGGACGGAGGCGGGCGTCGCGGACCGCATCGACCTGCGGATCGCCCCGGCCCTGGACACCCTCCGGTCGCTCCCGGCCGAGCCGCACGTCGACATGGCCTACATCGACGCGGACAAGACGAGCCAGATCGACTACTGGGAGGAACTCGTCCCGCGCATGCGCCCTGGCGGTCTGATCGTCACGGACAACACCCTCTTCCACGGCAGGGTCCTGGACGAGCAGGCGACGGGCTCGGTGGCCGGCGTACGCGCCTTCAACGAGCACGTCCGCGAGGACAAGCGCATGGAGAGCGTCCTGCTCGCCATCTCGGACGGCCTGACGCTCTCCCGCAAGCGCTAGCGGAAGCCGGGTGCGGTGGGGGCGGGTGTCAGCAGCAGCCCCCACCACCACAGCAACCCCCGCCACCGGCCGCCGGGGCGGGGGCACTGCTGGTGCCGCCGACGGCGACGGCGGACAGCAGCTTCACGGTGTCGGGGTGCCCGGCGGGGCAGTCGGCGGGATCACCGGACTCGGCCATGGGACGGCTGAGCTCGAAGGTGTCGTCGCAGGTCCGGCAGCGGTATTCGTAGCGAGGCATGCAGGCATGCTAAAGGCTCACGACTAGGTCGTCTCTTTCGGATCTTGCCCGGCGGCGCGGGTCAGGCAAGATCCGAAAGAGACGGCCTAGTGGGGGAGCTGCTGCCGCAGGTAGCGCTCGTGGCCGCGCGACCGGCTGTGGGACCTGGCCTTCGCACGGTCTTCCCGGGCCGCCTGCTCGGGGTGGCGGGCCCGCCAGTACGGATTGTCGTGCGGAAGCGCACTACCCACCCGCCCGTACATCCCGAACCACATCAGCATCACGCCCACCACGAAGCTGAACAGCACGTTCTGGATGTGGAACGCCAGGAAATTGAGCCCCGTGTCCAACAGGGCCAGGTTCACGAACCCGCTGGCGATGAACGCCAGCCCCAGCACGATGTTGAGCGTGGAGGCGAAGTTCCCGCCGATCACCATCCCCGTGAACAGCAGCAGCCCCACACAGATCGACAGCACGCTCAGCGCGCCGTTGGTGTTGAGCCCGAGCACCCGGTCGCCGCCGGTGTCGAAGAACCCGACGTTGTCGGTGAGCCCGAGGATCCCGAAGCAGACCAGCAGCAGCCCGGTCAGCCCGGCGCCGACCCGGTACACCTTGCTCAGTTTGTGGTCGACGGGCAGGTGCTCGTCGAGCCGGGCGGTGACCGGTACGCGAAGGTGCGGCTCGACCGCACCATTACGGTCCAGATCCATACCTCCAGCGTGCTCCGCCCACCGCTCCGGGACAACCGGTGCCGGCCCCGGACGGCACGACGAGGCGGGCCGCCCGCCCGACTCCTCGCCGTCCGCCAGGTCACCCGAGCCCGCGGTGGGCGCGGATCTCGGAGACCACGCGCCCCACACCGACCCGGACGTCCTCCAGCTCCTTCAGGAACTGCCAGTAGTCGGGGTGCCGACCGGTGAGGCCCGCCACCGCCCGGTCCACCCGCGCCACCGCCTCGTCCAGCGGCCGCGCGTGCCGCGGATCCGGCACCGTACGCCCGTCCATCGCCAGCCGCTGCGCGTCCCGGATCGCGAACCGGGTCCGCGAGACCTCGACCTCCGGGTCCCGCGCCACCGCCTCCAGCCGCTCCAGCCGGTCCTGCGCCTCCGAAACCGCGCCGTCCACCGCGTCGAGCAGCGCCCGTACCGTCCCGAACAGCGCGGTGGCGTCCGCCCACCGCTGCTCCTCGCGGGCCTTGCCCGCCTCCCGCAGCCGTTCCTCCGCCTGCGCGACGTCCCGCGCCGCCTGCTCCGGGACCGGCTGCAGGTCCTGCCAGCACGCCGCGGAGAACCGGCGCCGCAGCTCGCTCAGCACGGGATCCACCCGCTCCGCCCGGTTCCGCAGGGCCTGCGCCCGGGTCCGCAGGCTCACCATCCGCCGGTCCATCTCGGCGGCCCGTTCCGGCAGCCGCTCGGCCTCGGCCCGGATGCCCTCGGCCTCCCGCAGGATCCGGTCGGCCCGCTGCAGGGTCTCCGGTACGCCGTGCTGCCCCGCACCCTGGGTCAGCTTGGTCAGTTCGGGCCCGAGCGCCGCCAGCCGCGCCGCGAGTTCGTCGGCCCGCATGCCCTGCGCCCGTACGGCGTCCAGCGCGTCGCTCGCCGCCAGCAGTGCCGCCCGCGCCCGCTCCCGGGCCGGCGCCACCTGCGCGAGCTGGCTCTCCGCCCGGTCCAGCAGCGGCCGCAGCCCCTCCGCGAACCGCTCCAGCTCACCCTTGACCCGCACCAGCTCGTCCCGCGCCCGGTCCAACTGCTGCTTGGCGCGCCCGGCGGTCCCGCCGTCGAGGTCGACCCGGTCCAGGTCGTAGGCGTCCACGGCCTCGATGTACGCGTGGCTGACCTCGTCGATCCGCCGCCCCAGCGCCCCGAACCCCTCCACGGCCTGCCGCCCGGCCGGACTCCCGTCCACGGCCGCGATGGTCTCTATGGAGATCCGCAGGTCCCGCTGCGCGGTGTCCAGCTCGTAGAACGCGGCCGCGGCGGCATCCTTCGCGGCCTGCGCCTCCGCCCGCCGGCTCTCGTCCCGCCCGCCGAACCACCGCCGGGATGCCGTCGTCACCTGATTTCTCCCAGAAGGCCCCGGCCTTCAGGCCGGGGAGGAATGGGTCCTTGGAGCGGGGCCGCGAGGCGGCGGAGTTCGCTGCACATCTGTTCTGACCTGTGCTTTCCGGCGTTGTCAGTGGTGATTGGTAGGTTGATCATCATGGTGACATCTGCGACATCTGCGATGGCCGGGACGGCCGGGCGTGCCCGGTACACGTACCGGCTGCGTGTGTCGTCCACGGCGCTTACGGCGCTGAACACGGAGTGGGCGCGGTGTCGTTGGGTGTGGAATGAGTGCGTGGCGATGTCCCGCAAGGTCCACGGCCTGAACAAGACTGCCCCTGAGAAGATCACGTGTGGTCCGGCGCAGCTCGACAGGATGCTGACCGAGGCCCGGCGGTCGCTGACGTGGTTGCGTGAGGGTGCTTCGGTTCCCCAGCAGCAGGTCATCCGGGACTTCGCCAAGTCCCGCGCCAAGGCACTCAAAGACATCGTGGCGAAGCTGCCGGTGCGGCAGCGGGCCGGGATGCCGGGCATCAAGCGGAAGCGGGACGCGGCGCCGTCCCTGAGCTACACCCGGCGCGGTTTCCGTCTCAGGGACGGCCGTCTGCACTTGGCCGGCGGGATTGAGCTGACCGTGGTGTGGTCGCGGGATTTGCCGTCCGCTCCGTCGTCGGTGCGGGTGTACCGCGACGGCCTTGGCCACTGGTACGCCAGCTTCGTCGTGGCCGCCCCCAGCGAGCCGCTGCCCGCCACGGGACGCGTGATCGGTGTGGACTGGGGCGTGAAGGAGACCGCCACCACCACATCCGACGCCCACGACCTGCCGCACGCACAGCACGGAAAGGCGGCCACGCAGAAACTCGCCCGCTACCAGCGGATGATGGCCCGCAGTCGCACCCCGAAGAACCGACCCGACACGGCCGGGTACCGCAAGGCCCGCAAGGCTGCGGCCAAGGTGTCGAAGAAGACCGCCCGGCAGCGGCAGGACACCGGCCGGAAGTGGGCCAAGACCGTGGTCCGGGACTTCGGCCACATCGCCGTGGAGGACTTCCGCCCGAGATTCCTGGCGAAGACCACCATGGCCCGCAAGGCGGCAGACGCCGCGATCGGCGCCACCAGGGCCGCCCTGGTCGAAATGGCCCGCAAGCACGGACGCACCGTGTACCTGGTCCACCCCGCGCACACCACCATGGACTGTGCGCAGTGCGGCGCGAGAGCCAAGCACGCACTCCCCCTCTCCGAGAGAACGTATACGTGCACCGCCTGCGGAGCGGTGTCCCCCAGGGACAAAAACTCCGCCCGCGTGATGCTCGTCCGGGCTGGTCTCAATCCGGCTAGTGCTGATCTTGTAAGCCCTGCCACCTGCTAGGTGCCAGGCAAAGTGAGCTAGGAATCCCCTCCCTTCAGGGGAGGGAGGAGTCAAAATCCCTCTCCCGTACGCGCGCGCGGCCCTGCCCCGCCTGCCTTGCTCCATTCTCTCCCAGCCCTACGCGTTTGCGTCCGGGGTACGCCCTCGTTGTAGGCTGTCCATTCATCCACGGGTGCGTAGCTCAGGGGTAGAGCGCTGCTCTTACAAAGCAGATGTCGGCGGTTCGAAACCGTCCGCGCCCACCAGTGCAAAGGCCCCCAGCCGCATCCGGCTGGGGGCCTTTGACGGTAGTTCTTGACGGCAGTCGTCCCTACGGACGCCGGCGCCGCAGCATCCGGTCCATGCGCCCGATGGCCTCGCGCCGGGTCTCCTCCGTCACGTGCGTGTAGATGTTCATCGTGATCGCTGGGGTGTCGGCGGGGTCGCACATGGCGGCGCAGGAGTCCGCAGAGGGCGGCGCCGAGCTGGCCGAAAGGCTGGCGAGCAGATCAGGAACGGCGACTACACCTCGGGCAGCGCCTGCCTCAGATCCGCGACCTGGTGGAAGCCGGGGAGGGGCGAAGGCGACCGTCCACGCCGCGTACAAGGCACTGGAAGCGGAGAGGCTCGTCACGTCATCACGTGGCGTCGGAACGATCGTGCGGGGCCAGACCCCGCTGAAACGACTCGGCGTTGCCCGCTACGACAAGGCGAAGTGGCGCGACGGCGACGAAGTTGCCTTCATCGCGGACAGGGTGGCGTCCGGCCGCGCGTACAACCGGAACGAGCAGACGCAGATCGTCAGCCGCGTTGAAGCGACAGGGCCGGTCGCGGCGGCGCATGGGATCCCCGTTGGCGCTCCGGTCCACGCTCGGGCTCGGCTGGTGAACGAAGGCGAGCAGCCGACACACACGCTGACCAGCTACTACCGGCCCGAGCACGTCGAGGGCACCCGGATGGCAGGTATCGGCGGTTCGGATCCTCTCCGGCCCTTCCCCGTCGCCGATCCGGAAGGCGCGGGGATCGGGACCGAACGGTGATGCGCACGGCGGTCCGGTCGGAGCCCGGCGGGCGCATACTGGGCGCAATGACAAAGCCAGCCGCACCGAAGCGCCATCTGCCGAGCAGCCCCTTCAAAGCCCCGACCGCGCCACCCCCCAAGCACTTCGCGGTGGGTGACCAGGTCACGCACGACGTGTACGGACTCGGCCGAGTGATCGGCGTCGAGGACGGAACCGCGACGCTCGTCGATTTCGGCTCGGCGCGACAGCGGATCTTGAGCCCGTACGCCAAGATGATCAAACTGTAGGGCCGTTGTCCCAGACCGCGCGGCGACAGCGCCCCGATTCGAGCCGCAGATGTCGGCGGTTCGAAACCGTCCGCGCCCACCAGTACAAAGGCCCCCAGTCGATCTCGGCTGGGGCCTTTGGCATCCACATCTGACATCAACGCGGGCGGTCAGGAACGGTCGCGCCCGCCGCGCGATCCCGTTTGCTCGCCTCCGAGATGGAGTACTGGACAGCTGAGCGGATGGCCCAGCCAAGCCGATCGACGGCGTGAGCGAGAAGGAGCCTCCGGCTACCCCGGGGATGGCCGCCGCCCCTGCCGGCACCCCTACTGCCACGCACTTCGAAGGACTCCCGTTGGTCGGGACGTTCTTCTTCCAAGGCACACCGGTCAGCGGTGACAGCACGTACTGCAGTGGCAGCGTCGTACGCAGCAAGGGCAAGAACCTGGTGCTCACCGCGGGTCACTGCGCCACCCAGCTGAGGGTGTCCAAGCAGCGCATGTTCGTGCCGCAGTACCGCTACGGCCTCGCCTCAAAAGACCAGCCTTCCTCAAACACTCAGGGCGTGCTCGCGCACCGCGATCCGAGCCAGCTTCGTCAGCATCATGCCGTTGCGGACCGCGACGAAGTAGTCCACCGGGAGGCCGTGCATCCGGGTGCCGGGGCCCCGGAGGGGGTGCCAATCGAGCGTGAAGAGGGTGTGCTCGCCCCAGGGGACCAACTCCATGGCGATGCGAGCCGCACCGAAAGGTCCTGCCTTCGCTTCCAGTTGCAGGCGGTGTCGTGGTTCGGAGATGCGGACGACGCAGGTGTCGTCGAGGGTGAGAGGGCCGGCGCCGACGCGGACCTTCAGCCGTGCGCCGACGTCCGGCCAATGCGGGTCCACGGCGAGGACCTGCTGGGTTCCGGTCACCCACTCCCCGTAGCGGTGGCCATCGGACAGCAGGCGCCAGACTTCGGACGGCGAGCTGAGGATCAGACGGCGGTTCCGGGCCATGATCACGCTCCTGGAGGATGGGCAGCATGGCGGCGTCCCCCCGTCATGGCGTCCCCGGGATGGGGACGTCCGGCGGAGCAGACGCTCGGCAGCTGTGAAGCGCGGCGCGGTGACCCGGCCGCTCCTCGGCTCGACGGGTTGCTTGTCCGACCGTCCCGTGGGCTTGGTTTCCAGCGTCCTGCCGAGCGCACCGTCTGCATACTCCGAGAGACCCGGACGGGTGAATCGACAGGCGGGGCGAGTGTGTGCGCCAAGCGACCCGTACCGAAGGTCGCGGCTGCTCTACCACGGGTACGCGGAAGTGGCACCCCGGCCGCTGCGGGGCTCTCGCCCGTCCGTACCGAGGTGAACAGGACGTCCATCGCCATGAGTTGCGCGCGATGCACGGGAATCCGTTCCGGTTGCGGGCCGGGAGGCGTTGTAGGAGCGTGGTGAGTGAGGGACGGCCTGGGGCTGCCGCACCAGCTGGTGAAAGCACGGCAGCGGGATCCGTGCCTCTTTGTGGACGACCCTGCGAAAGCCAACGCTCCTCTTCGAGGCACGCCTGTCATTCTGGCGTCCGGGTCGGACCGCACAGAACCCACGCTACTCATGAGCAGGTGATGCCATGTCTACGCGCATGACCCGCAGCGCTTGTGTTTCTGCGGCCATGGCCCCGGTCGTCACCGCGGCGATGGTCGGAGGTCTCCTGATGGCCGCTCCGGCCTCGGCAGCGCCTCCGGTCGGGACGGTGTCCTTCAAGGGCACGGTGACCTGCAAGAACGCATTCCCGGCCCCCAATACGTCCGTCCCCACCGCGGTATCGCTGGACAGCGGTGAGGACGACGCGGGGGGACCCGCCGCGGGCGGGAGCAACCGTAGGGCGACGTACGGGCCCCTCTCTCTGGAGGCCCCGTTGGACTCGGCGTTCACCATCACTGCCGAGGTCACGTGCAAGGCGCCCGGGAAGACGGCCCAGACGTTCACCAGGCCGATATCGCTGAACAACCTCACCGAAGGCCAGGAGGTCAAGCTCAACATCAAGTAGGCGCACAGAGCCGCGTGAGGCCCCAGTCCCACGGGGTGCCTGCCTCGGGCGATAGCGGCGGCCGCGATCGAACCAACTCGCAGGCAGATGTGGGTGGTTCGAAATCCTCCGCGCTCACCGGCGGAAGGGCCCTCGCCAGGATCGGCGAGGGCCCTTCGCGTCTGCGCTTTCCGGCCGACCCGCTCTTCCGGCACGCGGAGTCGGCTCCCGCGCCGCTCAAGTCCCACGCCTTCCCCGGGACTTGGGAGCTGCCGGGCGAAGTCCCCCCGTGGCCGGCGCCGGCCGAGAGGTTCCACAAAGCGACCTGAGCGCCCTACCGCCTCGTGCCGGCTTGCCGGTCGACTCCGCGGACCGGCGTGTCTCAGGAGTAGAAGCCGTCCCAGTACTCATCGGGCGTCTCCGCGAACTCGTCGGGTCGCTCGAGTCGCAGGACCTCGTAACGGTCCGTGAAGGCGATGAGAGCGTCCTGGAGGGAGCAGCCGAGGTGTTCCCTCAGGGATTTGATACCCGGCAGGATGCGGCGGGCAAGGATGTCATCGTCGGCCACCGTTATGGGGGGCGGGGACTGGTTGCTCATGGCAGCAAGATCCCATAACGCCGCAACCGATGCCGCCGGGTTTCGCCTTGGCCGGGCCGGTGGGTGCCGGGGCGACGGGGGTTGGCCGGGGGGCGTCCGCGTGGGATGGTCGGGGGATGGCCAAGGGGATGGCGGAGTGGCTGGGGTCGTGGGGGCAGGGGTTCGACCGGAGGCGGGAGCGGGAGCGGGAGCGGCTGCTGGAGCAGCTGCGGGCCGCGTACGTGCCCCTCCCGCGGGGCGAGCCCGGGGGCGGGAAGTACGCCGACTCCTCCGCGGGCGGGCGGGCGGTGCTCGGCGACCGGCGGGACGACTTCACGCCGCTGCTGGTCGAGTACTACGCGTACGGGCTGACCCAGGCGCGCAGCAGTTTCGTGGTGAGTCAGGTCTTCGCCGCGTTCGGCGCCGGGATCCTGCTGCTCGGGATCGCGCTGGCCGTGTGGAAGGCCGAGACCACCGGGGACCTCTACCTGGGGATCGTGACCAGCTCGGTGGGGGTGGTGGTGACCTTGATCGGGCAGCTGTTCCACCGGCGGGCGGATCTCGCGCTCCGGCACATGGCCGAGCAGACCGCCGCGCTGCGCGATGACCGGAGGACGGCGGAGACCATCCAGCAGGCCGTGCAGCTGCTCGCGGACGTGGGGGATCCGGCGCTGCGGGCGCGACTGCAGGCCGGGCTGATCATGAAGTTGTCGGGGGCGGTGCTCCCCGAGGCATAGTGGTGGTATGTGCCGGAGCATCAAGACCCTGCGCCCGCCCGCCCTCCCCGAGAAGGCCACCGAGGAGGAGATCCGGGCCGCCGCCCTGCAGTACGTACGGAAGGTGTCCGGCTTCCACCGGCCGGCCGCGCACAACCAGGAGGTGTTCGACGCGGCCGTGGACGCGGTGGCCGAGGCGACTCGGGTGCTGCTCGACGGATTGCAGGTCAGGGGGCACGCGGCGGCCGTGTGAGGGCGGTGGGCGTCAGGCCGTGGGCGTCAGTGTGTGCCTGCCCGGCGGCGCAGCAGCCAGACGCCGGCGCCGAGGGCGCCCGCCGCGAGGGAACCGCCGACCGCGATCTCCACGGGGCTGACCCCGCCGATGCTGCCACCGGTGCCGCCGCGGGCCGCTCCGGGGGTGATCTGGAGGGTGAGGGTCACCCGCTGGCCGCCCGCGCCGCCGCACTCGAAGACGACCGAGTGGGCGCCGGAACGGGCGTCCCGGTAGACCTGGGCCGTGCCGAGGAGGGTGGTGGATTCGAGGTTGCCGGGGGTGAGCCAGAGCTCGCCGAAGGCGGTGGACGTCACCCTGCCGGTGCGGGTGCCGCAGCCCTGGAGGTTGAGGCCGACGCGGCCGCCCGGGGAGGCGGTGGTGGAGGACATGCTGGCGGTGGGCGCGGCGGAGGCGGTCATGGGGGAGGCGAGGGTGATGAGGGCTGCGCTGGTGGCGGCTGCCGCCGCCTTGGCCGTGTTCTTGGCTGCCGTCCTCGCCCGGCCCTCGGCCGTGGCATGGGTGGGGGGCGTGGGGCCGTACGGGCTGTGCGTGGCGGGCATGGTGGTACTCCTCGGCTCCGGGAAGCACGGCGCGGTCGGGGCACGGATGTGACGCGGGGTCGGTTGCGCACCGTGCCTCGACGCTAGGAGCGGAGGGGTGGGGCGGCGATCGGGGCCGGGTGAACGGGTGAGCGGTTGCGCCGGCCGGGGGAGGCGCCGGGGATGTTACGGCGTGGCGGTCTGGGTGGGGCGGCGGACCAGGTACGCGGCCAGGGCGCCCGCGGCGAACAGGGCCACCAGGGAGACTGCCGTGCCGAGCCAGGTGGTGCCCAGCCATTGGGTGCCGAAGTAGCCCAGGGCCACGCTGTAGCCGGCCCAGGCCATGCCGGCCAGGGCCGACCAGGGCAGGAAGTCCTTCACCTTGCGCTGCATCCTGCCCGCGCCCAGCGAGACCACCGAGCGGCCCGCCGGGGCGAAGCGGGCGATGACCACCAGGGTGCCGCCGCCACGGGCCAGGGCCGTGCCCAGTCGTTCGTGGGCCCGGGTCAGCCGGCGCGAGCGGGCGATGGCGCGGTCCAGGCGGGGACCGCCGCGGCGGGCCAGCCGGTACGCCGCCAGGTCGCCCAGCACCGAGGCGGTGGTCGCGATGACCAGCAGCGCCATGATGTCGGGGACCTGCTCCGGTACGGGTTCGGACGAGCCGGCCGCTCCCGCTGCGGCGGCGGCCGCCGCCGCCGTGATCACCAGGACGCCGCTCGGCAGAACCGGTACGAAGACGTCGAGGATGACGGAAACGGCCACCAGGGCGTAGATCCAGGGGCTAGTGGTCAGCGCCCCCACAGTCTCGAACAAAACAGGACCCCCCGGTCCGGTTGACGTGCCTCGGCTTTGAAGCGCCGCGACGTCGCTGGGGCGGCAGGGGCGGCTGACAGCCATACAGCGTACGCGGGGTGGACGGGGGGTATCGGGGCGGGGCCGTGCGTGCGTCCCCGAAACCGGCGGCAACCCTTGCGGGGACTGGGCGAACCGCTCTGTCGCAGGTCATGCGGACTCCGTCAGGTCCCGGTCGAAGACCGTCACCAGGCGAGCGCCCTTGGCGCCCCGTCGGGTGCGCCGGGCCTGCTCCAGCCGCAGCCGGGCCGACCGCCCGGACAGGGACAGGGTCATCAACTGGTTGCCGAACCAGGGTCCTCCGGTCCGCCGCCAGGTCAACGGCGGCCGTCCGGTGCGTCCGTGCTTGGCGAACATCCGGCCGAGCCGGCGGCCGGCCCGCGACCAGCCCAGCCGGAACCCGAGCCGCACCGCCCGGTGGATGGAGTTGTGGACGGGGGAGCAGGTGAGCTGGAACACCCGGGCCGTGGTCGGTATCCGGGGCTCGGCGACGTAGGCGTGGTGGACGTCTCCGGAGAGCACGGCCACCGTCGCCGGGGCCCGCGGGCCCGTCCCCACCTCCTCGATCAGATCGCTGAGCGCGGCGAACGAGGCGGGGAAAGCGGCCCAGTGCTCCAGATCGCTGCGCCGCCGCAGGTCCTCGCCGATCCGCGCCCAGCGCGGCCCGCGCTCGCCGCGGCACAGGGCGGTGTTCCACGCCTCCGCGTCATGGATCAGCGGGGGCAGCAGCCACGGCAGCGAGGAACCCACCAGCAGGTGGTCGTAACCCCCGTGCCCGGCCAGGGCGTTGTCCCGCAGCCACTGCTGCTCCGCCGGGTCGAGCATGGCCCGCCGGTCCTCGGCCAGCACCCGGGCGGCGCGCGTGTCGACCATCAGCAGCCGGGTGCGCCCGAAGTCCCGGCGGTAGCTCCAGCGGACCGAGGCCGGATCGGCGTCCGCCTGGCAGGCGAAGGCCCGCAGGGCCTCCGTGCCGTCCGGGCGGTCCCGGACCGCCGCGTACAGCCGGTCGGCGGCCAGTTCCGCCGGGGAGAGGTTCCCCAGGTGCTGGTACACCCAGTACGACATCAGTCCGCTGAGCACGCGCTCCCGCCACCACGAGGTGGCCCGCATCTCCGCGACCCACGCGGCGCTGGTGTTCCAGTCGTCGATGACGTCGTGGTCGTCGAAGATCTGCAGGCTGGGCACCGTGGACAGCAGCCAGCGGATCTCCGGGTCCAGCCAGGACTCGTAGTACAGCCGGGTGTACTCCTCGTAGTCCGCGACCTGCTTCCCCGGTGGGTCCCTCAGGTCGCGGCGGGCCTCCAGCCAGCGCAGGGTCTCCCGGGACAGTGCGTCCGCGTACACCTGGTCGCCGAGCAGCAGCAGGAGGTCGGGCCGCTCAGCCTCCGGGTCCGCCGCCAGCCGCGCGGCCAGGGTGTCCAGGGCGTCCGGGCCGTGCGGCCCGTGGGAGTCGGCGGGCGGGGCGGCCTGTCGGCAGGAGCCGAAGGTGATCCGCGGCCCGGGCGCCGGCCGGCCGGGCCCGGCCACGGCCGGGGTGCTGATGGTGCTCGCGGGAAAGGTGCTGTCCGGGAGCGGCCACACCCGCACCCCGTCGAGCAGCACTTCGTACGCCGTGGCGGTGCCGGGGCTGAGGCCGGTCACCGGGACCACGGCGTAGTGGTGTCCGGCTATCGCGAAGGTGCGCGTCCACCCGCCGGCGCCGTCGGCGCAGCGCACCTCGGCCGTGCACGGCCGGCTGGTCTCGACCCATACGGTCGCCGAGTCGCCGGTGTCCCAGTCGACGTGCCGCAGCAGCGGACCCAAGCGCAGGTCGGCCATGCAACTCCCCCTCGTCCTTCGGCCCTTGAACCCCTTCGAGGGATCTGGCGGGACCCTTCGAACCCATGATTCAAGGTACGTGGCGGAGGAGGAGTCTGCGTCCCCCGGGCGAGGGAGTTGTCCTCCCTCGCCCGGGGGATTCCGCTCGGCAGTCGTCAGCAGCCGTTCAGGGTGTTCACCAGGGCGTTCTTCTCGGCGGAGTCCATGCTCAGGCCCCAGTACTGCTTCACGTTGACCCACATCCGGGCGTACGTGCAGCGGTAGGAGGTGCGCGAGGGCATCCACTCGGCGGGGTCCAGGTCGCCCTTGGCCTGGTTGACGTTGTCGGTCACGGCGATGAGCTGCGGCCGGGTGAGGTCGTTCGCGAACTGCTGGCGCTTGGCGGTGGTCCAGGAGGCGGCCCCGGACCGCCACGCCTCGGAGAGCGCCACCACGTGGTCGATGTCGAGGTCGGAGGCGGCGTACCAGGTGGCGCCGTCGTACTCGGAGAACCAGCTGCCGCTGACGGCGGCGCAGGAGGAGTCGGTGACCACGCCCACGCCGTCGCGCTTGAGGACGGTCTCGCGGGTGTTGCAGGAGCCGGAGACGGTGCTCCAGTGCGGGAACAGATCGCGGCTGTAGCCGCTGGAGGAACCTTCCGCCTTGGGGGTGACCGTGGCCAGGTAGGCGCGGGCCGCGGCGGCGCTCATCGGGGCGGGCGGGGCGGCCTGGGCCGCGGGGGCCGTGATCAGGGCGGCGACGGCGAGACCGGCTGCTGACGCGAGCACGCCAAGGCGACGCGCGTAGAACTTCGGCATGACGGACATGAGGGGCTCCCTGGTGCGGGGGGTGAGCGGCCGTGCGCCCCGGCGGGGCCCGGCCATGGTGGCGGCGCCGGGTGTCGCAGGGATGGGCGCCAGATGACAGGGTGACGACATGGGCACGTCACATCAAGTCGTGCAACGCGCCCCATTCAAACGGAAGTTGAGCCTCCGGGCTGTTGTGTGGTGCTTTCCTGCATCCACGCCGGGGCAGGTCGGGACCAAAGGCTCATTCCGGGCCTGCCGCGCCGTCGCGTACTCTGTACGGAGCAGAAGGGGAGTAGCTCTTCGCCGGACCGTCGACATACTGCTGGGCCACCCAGCCGGCGCCCGGAGGCAGGCCGCGGTCAGCGGTCGGCCAGCGAGACCTTCGGCCGCAGTGTCCTGTCATGTACGTACAGGTCGCTGTCGAGCCGAAGCGACCCCTGAAACAGCCAGGTCTCTCGGAACGGCAGCGTCCTGCCCGACCGATTGAGGTTCCCACCCGTGATCACCTTCAGCGTCATGGCGATCGCGTTCGGCGTCGTCTTCCTCGCCGAGCTCCCCGACAAGACGGCCCTCGCCGGCCTCATGCTGGGCACCCGCTACCGCGCCTCCTACGTCTTCGCCGGAGTCGCCGCCGCCTTCGCCGTGCACGTCGCCCTGGCCATCGCCGCCGGAAGCGTGCTCACCCTGCTCCCGCACCGGCTGGTCCAGGCGGTGGTCGGCGTCCTCTTCCTGGCGGGCGCGGCCATGCTGCTGCTGAAGAAGGACGACGGTGACGAGGAGATCAAGGCGCCCGCGGACCAGTCCTTCTGGAAGGTCTCCGGGGCCGGCTTCATGCTGATCCTGGTCGCGGAGTTCGGCGACCTGACCCAGATCATGACCGCGAACCTCGCCGCCCGGTACGACAACCCCGTCTCCGTCGGCCTCGGCGCCGTCCTGGCCCTCTGGGCCGTCGCCGGCATCGGCATCCTGGGCGGCCGCACCCTCATGAAGTACGTTCCGCTGCGCCTGATCACCAAGATCGCCGCCGCGGTCATGGCCGCGCTGGCCGTCTTCTCGCTCTACGAGGCCATCGCGCCCTGACGCGGGAATCCGGGGCGCACGTACACGAAGGGCCCGCCCGGGCAGTCGCGACGCGCTGTGGATGGAATTCCGCCCCGCTGGGTGTCATCCAGCGGGGCGGAAGGCCTTGAAGGGCGACATGCGCACCAACCGCGTTCAGCCGGCAGCGGTCGCCCGTCTTTCAGCGTGTGATCAGTCGGCGGGGCAGGCGGGCACCTTGGCCTTGTCGAGGATCTTCAGGTCCTTGGCCGCGACATAACCGCGCGGGTCCTGGCCGAGCTTGTACCAGGTGTTCTTCTTGTCGCCCCCGCCCGCGGCCCGCTCGGTGTCGACCTTGCACTCGACCTTGACGATCTCGCCGCGGTCGAGCCTGCCGATCACCTCCGAGTCCTTGTCGGGGGACTCGTGCACCCGCGCGGGCCTCTTGGAGATGACCTTGCCCTTGGGAGGCGTGCTGACGGTGGCGATGGCCACCGCGGACGGTCCGGCGCCGACTGCAACGGTGGTGAGCACGGTGTTGGTGGCGGTGTCGATCACCGACACGTTGTCCGAGAAGATGTTGGTGACGTATACGCGGGTGCCGTCCGGGGTGACCGCCACGCCGAACGGTCCGTCGCCGGCGCCGACGGTGGTGAGGACGGTGTTGGTGGCGGTGTCGATCACCGACACGTTGTCCGAGGAGGCGTTGGCGACGTAGACGCGGGTGCCGTCCGGGGTGACCGCCAGCCCCTCCGGCCTGTCACCGACGGGGATGGTGGTGAGGACGGTGTTGGTCGCGGTATCGACCACCGCCACCCTGTCCAGCTCGAAGTCGGTGATGTAGACGCGGGTGCCGTCCGGGGTGACCACCACACCGAAGAGTCCGAAGCCGGCGTTGATGTTGGTGAGGACGGTGTTGGTCGCGGTGTCGATCACCGCCACGTCATCGCCGAAGCCGACACCGACGACGTAGGCGCGGGTGCCGTCCGGGGTGATCGCCACACCGAACGGTGCATCGAAAACGGGGATGGTGGTGAGGACGGTGTTGCTCACGGTGTCGATCACCGACACGTTGTCGGAGTTGACATTGGTGACGTAGGTGCGGGTGCCGTCGGGGGTGACCGCCACGCCGGAGGGTGAGTCGCCGACGGGGACGGTCGTGAGGACGGTGTTGGCGGCGGTGTCGATCACCGACACGTCGTCCGAGGCGCTGTTGGCCACGTAGGCGCGGGTGCCGTCCGGGGTGACCGCCACGCCGGACGGTGCGTCGCCGACGGTGATGGTGGTGAGGACGGTGTTGGTGGCGGTGTCGATCACCGACACGTTGTCGTCGCTTTGGTTGGTCACGTAAGCGAACCGGGCCGTCGCACCGTCGGGCGGTGGCTTCGGCCCAGCCGCGGCGGCGGTCGCGGTCAGGGTCGACAGCCCGGCCGCGGTGATCATCGCGAGCAGGGCCACGCCGAAGCGGAGCCACCATCTCGCGATCGAGGATCTGATTGGGTTGTCCGGCACTGGGGCCTCCATACCTGCGCGGCGCGCCGCCAGGAGTCGCCCCAGGGCGTAGCCGTTCGACGCGAATGCCCCAAGATCATAGAAATGTCCGGCTCCGCGGACCGGGGATTGATCTGTTCGGTGGCATGTCGACCGGACCCGAAGCGGCTCGGGCCCCCGGAGGGGCCGGAGGGCTCAGGCGGCCGCGTGCACGGTCAGCCGGATCGCGCCGTGGCCGTCCGCTTCCACGCGGACCGCCGTGAGGTCCGGCACGTGCACCGTCGGGCCGTGCTCACCGGCACGCGGGCCGACGCCGACCACGCGCATGCCGGCGGCCCGCCCTGCCGCGATCCCGGCGCCCGAGTCCTCGAACACGATGCACTCGGCCGGGTCCACACCCAGCTCGGCGGCACCCTTCAGGAAGCCCTCCGGGTGCGGCTTGCTCGCCGACACCCGCTCGGCGGTCACCCGGACCTCTGGCATCGGCAGCGCGGAGGCGGCCATCCGGGCCGTGGCCAGCGCCTCGTCCGCGGAGGTGACCAGGGCGTGCGGGAGCGGGCCGAGCGCCGCCATGAACTCGGGAGCGCCCGCGACCGGCACCACGCCCTCGGTGTCGGCGGTCTCCCGGGCGAGCATCTCGGCGTTGTCGGCGTGGTTCAGTGCCATCGGGCGGTCCGGCAGCAGGATCGCCATCGTCGCGTGGCCCTGGCGGCCGTGGACCACCTTCATGGCCGCCTGCGGGTCGATCCCGTGCGCCCGGGCCCACTCCCCCCAGCAGCGCTCCACCACCGCGTCCGAGTTGACGATGGTGCCGTCCATGTCCAGGAGCAGGGCCTTGGCGGTGAGGACGACGGGGGCGGGGGCGGTGCTGGCCGGCACGACGGGCTCCAGGGGGAGGGAAAAGAGAACAAGTGGCTCCGCACGCCGGTCAGGGAATGCGGGCGGAGCCACTTTGTTTCTCCACGATACAAAACATGGGGCCCACTGCGCCACCGGCAGTCGCGAACGGTCTTCCCGGCCCCGGGGCGACTACCAGTCGCTCCAGTCATCGGAGTCGTCCCAGTCGTCGGAGTCGCCGCGGCGCTCCAGCTCCGATTCGAGCGCGGCGCGGGTCGAGGGGCCGTAGACGCCCGAGGGGTCGCCGGTGACGCCGTAGTCGCGCTGGAATTGTGCGACCCGGCTCGTCGTCTTGTCGGAGTAGCGTCCGTCGGCGCGGCCTCGGAAGTAGCCGATGCGCGACAGGTCTTCCTGCAGCTTCCGAACCGCCGGCCCCGAGTCGCCCGGGCGCAGGGTCCCGTCCTGAGACCCCGGCGACGCACCCGCCGGACGGGAGCTCTGGCTGGGGCCCGGGCCGGTGGCGGACCGGGAGCCGGTCTTCGACGAGGCGGAGGACGAGGCCTTCGGGGAAGCGTTGCCCGACGCGGAGGGGTGCGGGGCGGACGGTCCGCGCGAGGGCCGGCGGGAGGCGGTCGGGCCGTCGCTGGGGCCCGCGGCCGAGGCGCTGGGTCCGACGGGGGCCACGCTCTGCGCGGCGCCGGTGAGCTTGGGGTCCGGCAATGCCAGGTCGGCGTCCCCGCCGTCGTCGACGGAGCCCATGCCGAGGGCCAGGACCCCGCCGCCGATCACCAGGGCGGCCGCCGCGCCGGCCAGCAGGGGCATGCCCCGTCGCCGCGTGGCCGCCTCCTTCCGCCGCCGGTCGGACGGCGGGACCGGCCGCAGCACCACGGTCTCGTCCGGCAGGCCGGACGTGCCGGAATCCCCCCACGCCGGCGGCCCGGGCGGCGCCGCGGGCGTGAAGGACCCCTGCGGTCCGGGCGGTACGGAGCCGTCGTGCGCGGGGGTCGGGTACGTCGGTACGCCGCCTCCGGGCGCCCCGGACGCGAGCGTGCCGGACACGGCCGCGCCGTACCCGGGCAGCGCGTCACCGGAGGCCCCCGGGCCGACCGTGCCGTAACCGGGAGCGGCGGGCGCGGGCGTGCCGTACCCGACGTCGGCCGCCGATGTCCCGTACGCGGGCCCGGTCGCCGGAGCCTCGTACGCCGCCACACCCGGCGGAACGCCGTACGCCGGACCGGCCGCGGGCGCCCAGGAGCCCGGCGCGGGCGCCACCGGCGGCAGGACCTGCGTGGCCGGGGCCTCGGCCGGGACGGGGCCGCCGGGGGCGGGGCCGGCAGGGGCGGGTGCGGAGTCCGCCAGGGATATGTACGGACGGATGCGCAGCGGGTCGAATCCGGCGGGGCGCGCACACCCGCAACCGGCTCTCGCGGCACCACCGCAATCAGGACAGCACTCAGCGCTCACTCAAACCCCTCCCTGGCAACTGCCAGCGATTATGTAGCCCTTTCCCCGCCGGTCCTCGTCGGCCCCTGCTGCCCGGGAGGCCATAACCGGGCACACCGCTCACCATGGACGTGAAGAGCGGCCCGAGGAGGTCTGCATGGCTCAGGAAGCGACCACGCCTGCAGTCGGCCCTCCGCCCGGTCGGCGGTCCGGTCCGGGCCCCGAGCACCCCTCCCGCGGGGTACTCGTCCCGATCGGCGCCCTGCTCCTCGGCCTCCTGATCGCGGCCCTCGACCAGACCATCGTCTCCACCGCCCTGCCCACGATCGTCAGCGACCTCGGCGGCATGGCCCACCTGTCCTGGGTGGTCACCGCCTACATGCTCGCCTCGACGGCCGCGACCCCGCTCTGGGGCAAGCTGGGCGACCAGTACGGCCGCAAGA
Organism: Streptomyces sp. NPDC043853; assembly: GCF_056436025.1. Classification (NCBI taxonomy): domain Bacteria; kingdom Bacillati; phylum Actinomycetota; class Actinomycetes; order Kitasatosporales; family Streptomycetaceae; genus Streptomyces; species Streptomyces sp. NPDC043853. The sequence goes on along the minus strand of NZ_JBWKDJ010000002.1, from coordinate 456,804 downwards.
AGCTGTTCCAGGGCGCGATCGTCCTCTTCCTGATCGGGTCCGCGCTGTGCGGCATCGCCCAGAACATGCCCCAGCTCATCGGCTTCCGCGCGCTGCAGGGCCTGGGCGGCGGCGGACTGATCGTGCTGTCGATGGCGATCGTCGGCGACATCGTCCCGCCCCGCGAACGCGGCAAGTACCAGGGCCTCTTCGGCGCCGTCTTCGGCGCGACCAGCGTGCTCGGCCCGCTCCTGGGCGGGCTGTTCGTGGACCACCTGTCCTGGCGCTGGGTGTTCTACATCAACCTCCCCATCGGCATCGTCGCGCTGGCCGTGATCGCCGCGGCGCTGCACATCCCGGTGCGCCGCGAGAAGCACACCATCGACTACCTCGGCACCTTCCTGATCGCGAGCGTGGCCACCTGCCTGGTGCTCGTCGCCTCCCTCGGCGGCACCTGGGGCTGGGGCTCGGCCCGCATCGTCGGCCTGGCCGTCCTCGGCGGCGTGCTGCTCCTCGCCTTCCTCCTCGTGGAGCGGAGGGCCGTGGAGCCCGTCCTCCCGCTCAAGCTGTTCCGGATCCGCACCTTCACCCTGTGCTCCGTGATCAGCTTCGTCATCGGCTTCGCGATGTTCGGCGCGCTGGTCTACCTGCCGACCTTCCTCCAGATCGTCCAGGGCGTCTCACCGACCATGTCCGGCGTGCACATGCTGCCGATGGTGCTCGGCATGCTCATCTCCTCCACCCTCTCCGGGCAGATCGTCAGCCGTACCGGCCGCTGGAAGGTCTTCCCCGTCACCGGCACCGCCGTCACCGCCCTCGGACTGCTCCTCCTCCACCAGCTCCACCGCACCAGCCCCACCTGGGAGACCAGCCTCTACTTCTTCGTCTTCGGCACCGGACTCGGCCTGGTCATGCAGGTGCTGGTGCTCGTCGTGCAGAACTCGGTCAGCTACGCCGACCTCGGCGTGGCCACCTCCGGAGCCACCTTCTTCCGTTCCATCGGCGCCTCCTTCGGCGTCGCCGTCTTCGGCACCGTCTTCACCAACGGCCTCGACGACAGGCTCGCCGAGGCCCTCGCCGGGGTCACCCTGCCCGCCGGCGCGAGCGTCTCCCGGCTGGAGGCGGACCCGCGGGCCATCGCCGAGCTACCCGCCTCCCTCCAGCCCACCGTCCTCGACGCCTACGCCACCTCCATCACCGACGTGTTCCTCTACGCCGTGCCGGTCGTGCTCGTCGCCTTCGTCGTGTCCTGGTTCCTCAAGGAGGACCCGCTCAGGGCCTCGGTGACCGCCCCCGACGTCACCGAGACGCTCGCCTCCAACCCGGTCGAGCGGTCCTCCCGTGACGAGGTCGCCCGCGCCCTGTCGGTCCTCGGCACCCTCCAGGGGAAGAAGCACGTCTACGAGAAGATCACCCGCAGGGCGGGCTACGACCTGATGCCCGCGGCCGCCTGGATGCTGCTGCGGATCAACAAGTACGGCGAGGTCGATCCGGGGCGGCTCGCCGAGCGGACCCCCGTTCCCCTGCGGGTCATCACCGAAGCCGCCCGGCAGGTCGAGGAGCGGGGCCTCGCCCGGCGCGAAGGGATGCCGCTCGTCCTGACCGACAAGGGTCGCGCGGCGGCCGGGCGGCTGGCCGAGGCCCGGGAGGAGTCGCTGGCCGAGCTGCTGGGCGACTGGTGGGGGCCGGACCGGCCCTGGGACCTGACCGAGCTGGTCAAGGAGATCAACGCGGAGCTGTGCGGCTGTGACGCGGAGGAGCCGTACGACAGGCTGTCCCCGCGCGACCACGCCGCCCCCTGAACCACCGGCTCCTTGAACCGTCGGCCCCAGAACCGTCGGCCCCTTGAACCGCTGAAGCCCTGACCCCTGCTCCCCCGCCCGGCCCCTGGAGCGTCCGCCGTCCGTCAGTCGAGTGCCTTCTCGAACCAGTGCTGGGCGTACGGGCCCGAGTTGTACGCGGGTATCTCCGCGTAACCGTGCTTCGCGTAGAGCCCGCGGGCCTCCACCAGGTCCGTGCGCGTGTCCAGCCGGATCCGTGTCGCGCCCAGGCCGCGCGCGGCGTCCTCCAGGGCGCAGAGGAGGGCCGCCCCGCCGCCGGTGCCCCGGGCGTCCGGGCTGACGTACACCCGGGTGAGCTCGGCGGTGCCCGGATCGAGCAGGCGTATCCCCCCGCAGGACGCGGGCCGTCCGCCCAGGCGTCCCACCACGAACGCGCCGGTGGGCGGGGCCAGGCCGTCGGCCGGGTCGTCCAGCAGGCCCTGGTCGATCTCCGCCTCGCTGACGGACCGTTTCCAATACCGGCCGGCGACCTCGGCGTAATAGGCGCGGCGCAGGGTCGTGGCGTCCGGGGTGGTGACGGGCTCCGGTGCGACGCACCACGTCCGGTCCGCCGTGTCGTGCGCGGTCTCGTGCGCGGTCTCGTGCGTGCGCTGCTTCGCGTTCCACTTCGTGCCCTTGGCCGGGTCCTTGCCCGGGTTCTTGGCCGCGTCCTCGATCGTGCTCTTGATCGTGTTCTGGTTCATGGCGTCATTGTGGAGTTGCGGCGAATTCTGTCGCGTGGAATATCCACAGCCACGGCCCGATGATGAGAAAAGCTGATAAATCTGTCCCGAGAAGGGGGACCGTCATGTCGCAGCACCCGGACTGTGCCCTGGTCCGCCGCGGTTACGAGGCCTTCGGCAAGGGCGACATGGAGACACTGGGCACGCTGATGACGGCGGACGTCATCCACCATGTGCCCGGCACCCACCCGCTCTCCGGACACCACAAGGGCAGGGAGGCCGTCCTCGACCTCTACCGGAGGATGGGCGAGGAGACGAACGGCACCATGTACGTGGAGCTGGAACGGGTGATGGCGGACGGGCGCGGGCACGCGATCGCCGTCCACAAGTGGCACGCCGACCGTGGCGACCGCGGCATCGAGGAACACGGCGCGATGTTCTTCACCATCGTCGGCGGCAAGATCACGGACATCGACGAGTGCAGTGAGGACATCGACGAGGAGAACGCCTTCTGGAGCTGAGCGGCTGCTCCTTCCCCACCCCGGCCCACCTCGCCGGCCCCGGCCCGCCCGGGCCCGCCCACAGCGGGCGGGCCCGGGCGCCAGGTCAGGAGGACTGCTTCGGAGAGGCCTGCTGGACCACCTCGAAAGACCACAGGGTGGAGCCGGAAGCGGCCGGCCTGGGGCGCTCGGCGCCGCCCTCGCCGCCGGCGGTGCCCTGGTGCGCCGCCTTCATCGGGCCTTCCATCCACGCCTGGAAGGCCGCCTCGTCACGCCACCGCGTGTACACGAGGTACTGGTCCGTACCCTCCATCGGACGGAGCAGCTCGAACCACTCGAACCCGTCCGAGTTCTCCACCGAGCCGGCCCGCGACGCGAACCGCTGCTCCAGGACTTCCCGCTGCTCCGCCGGGACCGTCAACGCGTTGATCTTCACGATGCTCATGCCGCCATCCTAGGGAAGCCCGTACGCCCGACCTTCCCGGGACAGGCCGGTTGACGTTCCGCCCCGGGATATCGTCGTCCCGGGTAATTGAGCGCGGCAGCCAGGCGAAGTCGGGGTTGCAGGCAACAGGGCGGGAGGCCGGCGGGGCGTGGCGAATGCGTCGGAGCACAGCGGGGCGAAAGGCCATGCCGGGGTCATAGGCCGAAGCGGTGAAGGCGCGCGGCTGGGGGCCGCACGCATCGTGCTCTGGGGTCTGGCCGCCGTACTCGCCGTGCGGCAGGCCGCGGTGGTGCTGCGGGTGCCGCCGGGCGAGTGGCTGACCGGCATCTACCTGCCCGACCTGGCCCCCGGCTCGCTCTATGACAGCGGACTGTTCACCGGCAGCCCCTTCGCGGGCATGGTCCTGCGCCCCCTGACCGGTCTCGCCGACCAGTCCCTGGAGATCGCCTGGACCCTCGTCACCCTGCTCTCCGTCGCCGCCGTCGGGCTGGTGGCGGCCCGCGGCCTGCCCGATCCGGTGCCCCGCCGCACCGCCCTGCTCGCCGCCCCCGTACTGGTCGCCCTGATGATGGTCTCCCTCCCCGTCCGGGAGGCCGCCTTCCCCGGCCAGACCGCCGTACTGCCCGTGCTGCTGGTGCTGTTCGCCCTGTTCCGGGTCCCCGGTGACCGCCCCGCCGGCGTGCTCACCGGCCTGGCCGCCGCACTCCAGCCCGCCCTGCTGCTCTTCACCCCGCTGCTGTGGCTGACCGGCCGCCGGTCCGCCGCCAAGGCCACCGCCGGGACCTTCGCCGCCGCGTCCCTGCTCGCCCTGGTGACGCTGCCCCGCGACTCGTGGACGTACTGGGTGGACCACATGGCCGGCACCCGTCTCGGCGGCAGCCCGGACAGCCTCGCCAACCAGTCCGTGCACGGCGCGCTGCTCCGCTTCGGGCTGGCCGGCACCGGCGAGACGGCCCTGTACCTCGTCCTCGCCGGTGCCGTCGCCCTCGTCGGGCTGCGCCGCGCCGTCCGCTACGCCCGCGACGGCCAGCTGCTGCTGGCCGTGGCCGTGACCGGCTGCGTCGCCGTCGCCGTGTCCCCGACCGGCTGGCGTCACCAGCTGCTCTGGGTGCTGCTGGCGGTGGCCGGCAAGGTGGGCCGCAGGGCCGCGGACCGGCCCGTGTGGCCGGTGGCCGTGGTGCTGGTGATGACCCTGCCCAGCACGGTGCTGCTGCCGAACATGGCCGCGATGGCGCCCGTACGCGACAACGTGCTGCTGCTCGCGGCCGTCGCGGCGGCCTGCGCCGTGCCCTTCCTGCCGCGCAGTTCGCCGTACTGGCGGGAGCCGGTGCCCACCTCCTACGGGAGCCCGGCCGCGGCCCGCTGGCAGCGGATCCCCCTCATGCCGTTCTGGCGGCGCGTGCTCAGCCGCCCCAACCTGCTGCTGGAACTGCTGCTCATCCGGGTCGGCTACTCGATGTACTCGCACATCCGGGCCGCCGCACCGAACAGCCGTGAGGTGGCCGAGAGCAACGCGCACACCGTCCTCTCCGCGGAACGGGCCCTCGGCATCGACATCGAGCACGCCGTCAACCAGGCGGTGGTGCGCACGGAGTGGCTGGAGGACTTCTTCAACTTCTACTACACCTCCTTCCACTTCGTGATCCCGCTGAGCATCCTGGCGCTCCTCTACTGGCGGCGCCCCGCCGACTACCGGTGGGCCCGCGCCTCCCTCGGCCTGGCCACGCTCATCGCCCTCTTCGGCTTCTGGCTGTTCCCGCTCGCGCCGCCGCGGCTCATGCCCGGCCTCGGCTTCACCGACACCGTGCACGGCCCGCAGGACCTCGCCAACCCGTCGTACGGCGCCATGACCGCCATCTCCAACCAGTACGCGGCGATGCCCTCGCTGCACTTCGGCTGGTCGCTGTGGTGCGGCATCGTGATCGTCGCGATAGCGCCCAAGGCCTGGCAGAAGCTGCTCGGGGCGCTGCACCCGGTCGTCACGGTGTGCGCGATCGTCGCCACCGCCAACCACTGGCTGCTCGACGCCGTGGGCGGCGCCCTGGTGGTCGGCACCGGGTTCGCCCTCGTCCACGTGCTGTCCGGGCCGCGGCAGCTCCGGGTGCGGGTGCCGGCGCAGCGCGCCACACCCGCGGTCGGCGGCGAGGAGGCCCAGGTCAGGACAGCCGCCGGCAATCGCTAGCCCCGACCTGCCCCGACCCGACTCGCCCCGATTCCGACCGAGCCCCGTCCACAGCCCCGTCCACAGCCCCGTCCACAGCCCGGGGCGGGACGGGCCCGCGGTCGTAAACTGGAGGAGACCCGCGTCAGGCTCGCCCAGAGTCCGATGGATGGCTCCGGGCCCGAGGAAAGGGACGGGCCGCCATGGCCGAACGGCCGATTCCCCTCGGGCCCGGAGCCACCGTCTGGGCACCGGAGACGGTCACGACCGACCCGTACAACGCGCAGACGCCCTCGGCCGCGCTGGCCGAACCGGTCACCCCGGTGGGCGCCTTCTTCGTCCGCGACCACTTCGGGATCCCCGAGACCGCGCCCCGCACCTGGCGGCTCCGGATCGACGGCGCCGTCGCCGCCCCCTTCGAGCTCGGCTACGAGGACCTGCGGGCGATGGAACACCGGGAACTCGACGTGGTCCTGGAGTGCGCGGGCAACGGCCGCGCCCTGATGACCCCGCGCCCGCCCGGCCTGCCCTGGGGCCAGCGGGCGGTCGGCTGTGCCCGGTTCGCCGGAGTGCCCTTCCGCGCCCTCGCCGCGCGAGCCCTGATCCAGCCGGGAACGGTGGAGATCGTCTTCGCCGGAGCCGACTCCGGCACCGTGCACGACCGCCGGGTGCGGTTCGAGCGCAGCCTCCCCCTGGCCCTCGCCCTCCACCCGGACACCCTCCTGGCCACCCGGATGAACGGCGCGCCCCTCTCGGCGGAGCACGGGGCCCCGGTCCGCCTGGTGGTCCCCGGGAGGTACGCGGTCGCCGACGTGAAATGGCTGACCGGGGTGCGGGCCGTCACCGAGCCGTTCACCGGCGTGTTCCAGGCCGAGGAGTACGTCTACGAGGACGCGCGGGGCATCCCCGAAGGGCCCGTGAGCACGGTCCGGGTCAAGTCCATCGTCACCGCGCCCGAACCGGACACGGCCGTGCTCCGCGACCACGAGACCGTCGTACGCGGCCGGGCCTGGTCCGGCGGGGGCTTCCAGGTACGGAAGGTCGAGGTGAAAGCCGTCTTCCAGGACGACGATCCCGGACCCGGCCCCGGACCCGGCCCCGGCCCGGACCGGTGGACCGCGGCGGCCGGGGAACGGGCCGGAGACCGGCCGCAGGCCGCGGACTGGCAGGAGGCCGTGCTGGAACCCCCGGCCGGCCCGTACGCCTGGGCCGGCTGGTCCTTCCGCTGGACCCCGCACCGCCCCGGCCCGTACCGGCTGCTGGCCCGCGCCGCCGACACGCACGGCGACATCCAGCCCGTACGGACGCCGTGGAACGCCCGCGGCTACGGCTGCAATCCGGTGGCCTCCGTCGACGTGGTCGTCGTATGAGACACGACCCCGGTGGTGTGATTTGACGTGACGGGATGTGACGGACGGACTGACTGACTAACTGACTGGCGGAGAGACGGACGGACGGACCCACGGCGGTGATGACGTGCACGAGATCGAGACGGTGACCACCACCGGGCTGGGAGACACCAGCTACCTCCTGGTCAGCGGCGACGAGGCCGCGCTGGTCGACCCGCAGCGCGACAGCTGGGACCTCGTGGCCTCGTGCGCCGCACGGAAGCTCCGCATCCGGTACGTCCTGGAGACCCACGTGCACAACGACTACGTCTCCGGCGCCCTGGAGGTCCGCGCCGCGACCGGCGCCACCGTGGCCGTCCCGGCCCGCGTCCCGTACGCCTTCGACCACCTGCCGCTCGCCGAGGACGACGAGATCACCCTCGGCGACCTGACCGTGCGCGCCATGTCGACCCCCGGCCACACCGTCGAACACACCTCCTACCTGGTCCTCGACGGTCCCGGCCCGCCCCCCGCGGCCGTGTTCACCGGCGGCAGCATGCTCGTCGGCAACACCGGCCGCACCGACCTGTCCGGCGACGACCTCACCGAGGCGCTCGCCCGCGCCCAGTACCGCACGGTCCGGCGGCTGGCACAGCTCCCCGACCCCACCCGGGTGCTGCCCACGCACGGCGCGGGAAGCTCCTGCGCGGCCGGCCCGGTGTCGGCGGACCGCACCACCACCGTCGGCGCCGAACGGCTCACCAACCCCGCGCTGACCGCGCGGGACGAGGACGAGTTCGTCCGCGGCCGCCTCCTCGGGCTGCCCCCGTACCCCGCCTACTACCGCCACATGGCCCCGATCAACCGGAAAGGACCGGAGGTGCTCGGCCGCCCGCCCGCGCCCCGTCCGCTCACTCCCGAGCAGGTGGAGGGCACGGCCGGGCGCGGAGCGCAGATCGTCGACGGCCGCGACCGCCGCACCTTCGCCGCGGCGCACGTGCCGGGCGCGCTCTGCTTCGAACTGGACGACCGCTTCGCGAGCCTGGTCGGCGAGGTGGTGCCGTTCGGCACCCGCCTGGTGCTGGTCCTGCCCGAGCCCGCCGCGGAAGCCGCGGCCGAAGCGGCCCGCCAGCTGCTGCGCATCGGATACGACGGCATCGCCGGGTACCTGGCGGGCGGCATCGACGCCTGGTCCGCCGCCGGCCACCCGGTGCGCTCCTTCCGCGCCGCCGACGCGGCCGAACTCGCGGCCCGGCTCGACGGCACCCGGGTGCTGGACGTGCGGCCGGAGCGCCCCGAGGGCGGCGTCCCCGGCACGCTCGCCGTCCCCCTCGCCGAACTGCCGCGACGGCTCGGCGAGATGCCCCGGGACCGGGAGATCTGGACGGTCTGCGGCAGCGGCCGCCGGGCGACCATCGCCGCGAGCCTCCTCGACCTGGCGGGCATCCCCGTCACGGCCGTGGTCCGGGGCGGGGTGGGGGAGTTGAGGAACCACCTGCACACGTAGGGGAGGAGAGAAGAGAGGAGAGCACCATGGGAGCCATGGGAGGCAACGGCTACGCACATCCGGAGACCCTGGTGGACACGGACTGGCTGGCCGCACACCTCGACGACGGGACGGTGCGCGTCATCGACGTGGACGAGGACACCACCGCGTACGAACAGGGGCACATACCGGGTGCCCTGGGCTGGAACTGGACCACCGACCTGCACGCCCCCGTCGGCCGCGACTACCTGGACCGCGACGCACTCGGGCGGCTGCTGGCCGAGGCGGGCGTCGACTACGACACCACCGTGATCCTCTACGGCGGCAACAACAACTGGTTCGCCGCGTACGCCTACTGGATCATGCGGCTGCGCGGCTTCAACAAGGTGAAGCTGCTCGACGGCGGCCGCAAGAAGTGGGATCTGGACGGCCGGGAGATGACCAAGGAGGTCAGGCAGTACCAGCGCACCGGCTTCACCGTGACGGGCCAGGAGAACCCGCAGTTCCGGGCGATGCGCGGCGAGGTGTTGCAGAGCGAGAGCGCCGGGTCCGGCGTGCGCATGGTCGACGTCCGCTCCCCGGAGGAGTACCGGGGCGAGAAGCTGGCACCCCCGCACCTCCCGCAGGAGCAGGCCCAGGTGCCGGGCCACATCCCCGGCGCGGCCAACATCCCCTGGGCGCAGGCGGCCAACGACGACGGCACCTTCAAGTCGGCGGACGAGCTGAAGGCCCTGTACACCGGCAAGGACGTCACCTCCGACCGCGAGGTCATCGCCTACTGCCGCATCGGTGAGCGCTCCTCGCACACCTGGTTCGCGCTGCACGAGCTGCTCGGCTATCCGGACGTCAAGAACTACGACGGCTCCTGGACCGAATACGGCTCGCTGGTCGGCGTACCCGTTGAGCTGGGGTCCCGCTGAACAGGGGCCCGGGCACGGGCCCGGGCCGGGGCGGGACGAGCCTCAGGCCGGCGGGACGTTCTGGTAGAAACGCAGCATCCGGGCGGAGTCGGCGACCCGCCACAGGATCGGGCCGGCCAGCACGACCGGGCCCAGCGGGTTCAGCCGGAACTCGAACTCCGTGACGATGCCGCCGTCGCAGACGGAGTGGCCGGGGAAGCTGTGCCCGCCGGAGCGGACGGCGAGCGGCAGTCCGGCGCCGGCGCCGGTGGTGGCCAGCCGCACCGCCGCGATCACGTCCGCGACCCCCGTGCAGTAGGCGATGAGGTCCGGGCGCCGGCTGATCGAGGCGTTCCACACCCGGCGGGACGATTCGTACGCCTCGTCCCCCGGGCGCACCAGCGGTCCCCGGAACGGCGACGGGTCGAGCGCGGCCCTGGCCATCGGCATGGGCATGCTCCCGCTCTGGCATCGGGCGGCCGGAACGGCGCGTGGCCGGATCGGCCGAGGGCGGTCCGGATCAGCCGAGGGTGGTCTGCGGGAGTGAGGTCGAGGCCGGGCCGGTGTCGGCGTCGGTGTCGACGAGTGCCACGATCAGCGGGTTGGGTCCGGCCGGGGCGCCGTCGAGGGCGCGGAGGCGGTAGCGGACCGTGGTGACCGCTTCGCGGGCCAGCGGGGTGCCGCCGGTGAGCTGCCCGTACGGCATGACGTCGTTGGCGATGCGCAGCGGGGCCGGGCGCCAGGAGCCGGTGGCGGGGTCGCGGCGCTCCAGGCGGTAGCCCGGGAGGGTGCCGCCGGGCATCGCCTCCATCTGGAAGGCGAGCAGCAGGTGGCGATAGGCGCGGGTGTTGCCGTTGCGCAGGGTGACGGTGAACTCCCCGGCCGGACCGCCGGGCTTCAGCAGGAGCCGGCCGCCGGGGGTGCCGGCCGTCATCGTGAGCCGGGTGGGGACGGGCGGCCTGGCCACGGCCTTCGAGCCGGTGGCCGGCGTGCCGGTGCCGGGGGCGGGGGAGGCAGCCGGTGCCGCGGAGGCCGAGGAGGCAGGTGAAGTCGACGAGGCCGAGGAGGCTGGCGAGGCCGGCGAGGACGGGGAGGCAGGCGTGGCAGGCATGGCGGGCACGGCCGGCGTGGTGGGGGTGCCTGCCGGGGCCGGTGTGGCCGTCGTCCTGGCCGCCGTACCGGATCCGGGTGCGCAGGCGGCGGTCAGGACCGCGGCGAGGGCTCCGATGAGGAGCGCACGGGTACGGCGCATGTGGTGGTGTCCCTTGGGTGCGGGTCATTCGGTTGCTCGGGGAAACCTAACCGGCCCAGGACACGGGGACGACGAGGACGGATAACGCTTTCGGCTCCGGAGCGGCGCTGCCGGCCCGGCCGCCGGCCGACCGCGGGCCGACCGCAGGCCGACCGCAGGCCGAAGGGGCGCCGGGGCCCGCTCGCCCCGGCGCCCCTTCGGCTGGATCGCCGCTCCTGTCATGATCCGCCCGGGCCGCCCGTTCCGCCACTCGGGCGCGGGCGCGGGCGAGGGGGACGTGGAGGGGATGCGGAGGGGCGGGCAGGGGAGAGGGACGGGGCGGACGCGGTGGCGGCCGCGCCCGCGGACGGCGGGAGCCCGGCGTGGAGGTTGGTCGCCCCCGCCGTCCCGGACCGCCGGGTCAGCCGTGGACGACCCGGAGTTCTTTGATCCCGTTGAGCCAGGCCGCGCGCAGCCGGCGCGGGTCCTCGCCGGCGAGCCGGAGGTCGGGGAGGGCGTCCGCCAGCGCGTTGAAGATCAGGTCGATCTCCAGCACGGCCAGGGACTTGCCCAGGCAGAAGTGCGGGCCGCCGCCGCCGAATCCCAGGTGCGGGTTCGGGTCGCGGGTGATGTCGAAGGCCTCGGGGTTCTCGAAGACCTCGGGGTCGTGGTTGGCGGAGGAGTAGAACATCCCCACCCGGTCGCCCTTCCGGATCTTCCGGCCGCCCAGCTCGGTGTCCTGGGTCGCCGTCCGCTGGAAGGAGACCACGGGGGTGGCCCAGCGGACGATCTCCTCGGCGGCCGTCGAGGGCCGGGCCGTCTTGTACAGCTCCCACTGGTCGGGGTGGGTCAGGAAGGCGTGCATGCCGTGGCTGATCGCGTTGCGCGTGGTCTCGTTGCCCGCGACCGCGAGCAGCAGCACGAAGAAGCCGAACTCGTCCGAGCTCAGGTTGCCCTGCCCCTCGGCGGCAACCAGCTGGGTCACGATGTCCTTGGCCGGGCACTGCTTCCGGTCGGCGGACATGTTCATCGCGTAGCCGATGAGCTCCATCGCCGCCTCGGCGCCGACCTCCTCGGTGATGGCGTACTCCGGGTCGTCGTACGCGATCATCTTGTTCGACCAGTCGAAGATCTTCGCGCGGTCCTTCTGCGGGACGCCGATCAGTTCGGCGATGGCCTGCAGCGGCAGCTCGCACGCGATCCGGGTGACGAAGTCGAAGGATCCCCCGCGCGCCGCTTCCCTGGCCTCGGCGACGATCTGCCCGGCCCGGTGGCGCAGGGCCTCCTCCAGGCCGCGGATGGCGCGCGGGGTGAAACCGCGCTGCACGATCTGGCGGACGCGGGTGTGCTCCGGCGGATCCATGTTCAACATGATCAGCCGCTGGGCATCTATCTGTTCGCGCTGGATGTGCCCGTTGAAGCGGATGATCGCGGTGTTGGTGCGGGAGGAGAAGAGTTCCGGGTGCGTGGAGACGTACTTGACGTCCGCGTGCCGGGTGACGGCCCAGTACCCGTCGTCGTCGAAGCCGGTGATGCCGCGGGGTTGCGGGCACCACCAGACCGGGGCGGTCTGCCGCAGCTGCGCGAACTCCGGGTAGGGGACGCGGGACTGGAGGAGATCGGGGTCCGTGGCGTCGAAGCCCTCGGGCAGCGCGGGACAGGTCATCGGGGCTCTCCACATCTGATCTGATCCGATCCGACTGAATTCTGACGGCCCATCAGAAACTTGTCCTGAACGTAGTAACGAGTTCCAGAAGTGGCAAGGGTCGCGGCAGCAACTGTTGCGCGGCGCCGCGTGTGGATACGGTGCACAAGGCGTGCAAGACCCTTGCGTGACAGGGCTGATGGCCACTAAGACTGCGGAGAGAACTAGAACGCGTACTAGTTACCTCGGGTAGCCGGCGTCGCGTGCTGGTTCGATCCGGTCTGGTTCGGTTCGGTTCAGGTCAGGTCAGGTCAGGTCAGCGGGGCGCCGGGACGGCCCGCTGTGCAGCAAGTGCAGGAGAGGACGAGCTCATGGCCGCGGAACCCGTCATCGTCGAAGCCGTACGCACCCCCATCGGCAAGCGCGGCGGCGCGCTCGCCAACCTCCACCCCGCCTACCTGCTGGGCGAGACCTACCGCGAGCTGCTCGCCCGTACGGGCATCCAGCCCGACTGCGTCGAGCAGATCGTCGGCGGTACCGTCACGCACGCCGGCGAACAGTCCATGAATCCCGCCCGGACCGCCTGGCTCGCGATGGGCCTGCCGTACGAGACCGCCGCGACCACCGTGGACTGCCAGTGCGGATCCAGCCAGCAGGCCAACCACATGGTCGCCAACATGATCTCCGGCGGGGTCATGGACATCGGCATCGCCTGCGGGGTCGAGGCCATGAGCCGGGTGCCGCTCGGCTCCGGGTCCAAGCACGGCCCGGGCAAGCCCTTCCCGGACGAGTGGAACGTGGACCTGCCGAACCAGTTCGAGGCGGCCGAGCGCATCGCCCGCAACCGCGGACTGACCAGGGAGGACGTGGACCGGCTCGGTCTGCTCTCGCAGGAGCGGGCGGCCGTGGCGTGGTCGGAGGAGCGGTTCAAGCGGGAGACCTTCGCCGTGCAGGTGCCGACCACGGAGGAGGAGCAGCATGCCGGTCAGGGCATGTGGCGGCTGGTGGACCGGGACGAGGGCCTGCGCGACACGTCGATGGAGGCGCTGGCCCGGCTCAAGCCGGTCATGCCGACGGCCGTGCACACCGCCGGGAACTCCTCCCAGATATCCGACGGCGCGGCCGCCGTGATGTGGGCCTCGCGCAAGATGGCCCGTGCGCTGAAGCTGAAACCGCGGGCCCGGATCGTCGCGCAGACCCTGGTCGGAGCGGATCCGCACTACCACCTGGACGGGCCGATCGACGCGACCCGGGCGGTGCTCGGCAAGGCCGGCATGTCGCTGAAGGACATCGACCTGGTCGAGATCAACGAGGCGTTCGCCTCGGTGGTGCTGAGCTGGGCCAAGGTCTTCGACCAGGACCTGGAGAAGGTGAACGTCAACGGCGGGGCGATCGCGCTGGGGCATCCGGTGGGGGCCACCGGCGCCCGCCTGATCACCACCGCCCTGCACGAGCTGGAACGGCGTGACAAGGAGTTCGCGCTGATCACGATGTGTGCCGGCGGTGCGCTCGCCACCGGCACGATCATCCAGCGGCTCTGACGCCGTGAATGCGTGAGCGCGCGACTGTGTGAGCGCGTGAGCGCGTGAGGCCGCGCCCCTGGCGGGCGCGGTGCCGGCGGGTGCGCAGGGGCGCCGCCGGCCCAAGGACCCTGTGGGATGGGATGCGGAAGGCCCCGGTGGCCGGACCTGGGGAGGTCGGTCAACCGGGGCCTTCGCGTGCGTCCGGGTCGGCGCCGTCGCGCCGTTCTCCGACGCGCGGTGTGCCGTCGCGCTGTGCGCGGACTGGCCCTCTGCCGTCGCGTCGGGTGTCTGCGTGCGGCGGGCGGTCGCGTCGGGCGCCTACCGGCCGTGTGCCGTCACGTCGTGCGGTGGTGCTGGCGGTGCTGGTGGTGCTGCTGGTACGGCTGCCGCTGGTGCTGCCGCCGGTACTGCCGGTGCTGTCGCGCCGTGTGCGCGGAGCTGCCATCGGCTTAGTACCAGTGGTTGGCCTGCCAGAAGTTCCAGGCGCCGACGGGGGAGCCGTAGCGGGAGTTCATGTAGTCCAGGCCCCACTTGATCTGGGTGGCCGGGTTGGTCTTCCAGTCGGCGCCGGCCGAGGCCATCTTCGAGGCCGGCAGGGCCTGCATCAGGCCGTAGGCGCCGGAGGAGGCGTTGGTGGCGGAGGGGTTCCAGCCGCTCTCGTGCTCGACGATCTTGCTGAAGGCGGCGAACTGGGCCGGGTCCTTGATCATCTGCTGGGCGATCGCCTTGGCGCCACCGGGAGCGGCCTGCGCCGGAACCGAGGCGAGCAGGGAACCGGCGGCGGCGAGGCCGACCACGGTGCCCGCAAGGGTCTTCTTGGAAGCGGCGATGCGGCGGATGGCGGAGATGTTCAAGGGAGGGCCTTTCGTCGGGAACAGGGAAGTCGCGTGCATGCCGAAGACATGCGTGAGCCACTCACGCGGAGGAGAGGGGTTCGTCTGCGGCGGGCGGTCGACCCGGCCGCCGTGGCGACGAGAACCAGTTAGCCAGGCCGCCGACGGGCTGGCAACGACCCCCGTCTACGAGCGGGGGTAGTGGGAGGTGCGGAAGGGCCCGGTCATGCGGCGGAAGGGTGCCCGTCGGGGCTACTGTCCCGGGTCGTATGTGACCTGGGTCCTGTGGGGCGCCTCACCGGGTAGGGGCCTGAATCTCACCTTCTGTGGTTGGTTGTACCTGTTTTGGGGGTGTGTCCTGGGCCACTTCGCCCCCGGTTTCGAAGGTGGCGGAGGCGTCGAACGCCGCTTTCCGAGTCGCCCGGCGGAGTGCCCGCAGCACGGTGGCGCCGAGGAGGAGGGTCAGTACGGCGGTCAGCACGGCCCGGCCCAGGTCCCAGCCGAGGGAGGTGGCGAGGTAGTAGGCGACGAACCGGGCGAGGTTCTCCGGCAGCGGGTCGCCGGCCTGGAAGGAGATGCTCTCGGCGTACCGGTAGAACACCCAGCCCTGCAGGTTCATCACCAGGCCGTACCCGAACGAGGCGAGGAACCCGTACGCCGCCAGCAGGCACAGCTCGGCGCGGCCGCGGAGCCGGCCCCGGCCGGGCAGCAGGCCCGCGCCCAGCGCGAACCAGCCCAGGGAGAGCATCTGGAACGGCATCCACGGGCCCACCCCGCCGGTGAGCAGGGCGGACGCGAACATGGTGACGGCGCCCAGGACGAACCCGAAGCCGGGGCCGAGGACCCGCCCGCTCAACACCATCAGGAAGAACATGGGCTCCAGCCCGGCGGTGCCCGCACCGAGCGGGCGCAGGGCGGCGCCGACCGCGGCGAGGACCCCGAGCATGGCCACGGCCTTGGCGTCCATGCCGTCGTCGGCGATGGTCGCGACCACCACGGCCACGAGGAGCGGCAACAGCGCGGCGAACAGCCAGGGGGCGTCCTGGGAGTGCGCCAGGCCGGACTGCCCGGAGGCGAGGAGCGGCCAGCCGAAGGCGGCGATGCCGATGAGGGTGACCAGGGCGAGGGCGACGGCGGCGCGCGGGCCGATCGGGACGGGGCGGGAGGTGCGTGCGACCCGTGCGGTGCGGGACGTACGGCGGGTGAGAGGGGTGCGGCTCACAGGTCGGCCGCTCCCGTGGCCGGCCGGCGGCCCGGGGCCTGGGCCGGGCCGCTGCGGTAGGTGCGGCCGGGGCGGGGGACGGGGTCCGCGGCGTCGTCCGGGGCGGGTGTGTCGGGCAGGGCCTCGGCGACCTGCGACACCGTGAGCCAGGGAGCCGGTGCGAGGATCTTCGCGACCTGTGGGGAGAAGGCGGGGGAGGAGACCACGACCTCGGCCGTCGGACCGTCCGCCACGATCTCGCCCCCGGCGAGGATGACCACGCGGTGTGCGAGTTCGGCGGCGAGCTCCACGTCGTGCGTGGCGAGCACGATGGCGTGGCCGTCGGCCGCGAGGTCCCGCAGCAGCTCGATCAGCCGGGCCTTCGCGGCGTAGTCCAGGCCACGGGTCGGCTCGTCGAGCAGCAGGAGGGCGGGCCGGCCGGTCAGCACCAGCGCGAGGGCGAGGGCGAGGCGCTGGCCCTCGGAGAGGTCGCGGGGGTGGGTGTCGTCCGCGACGTCCGGGAGCAGCGCGGACACCAGGGCCCGGCAGGTGCCGGGAGCGGCGCCGGCGTCGGCGTCGGCCGCCGCGCACTCCGCCGCGACGGTGTCGGCGTAGAGGAGGTCGCGGGGGTCCTGGGGGACGAGGCCGACGCGCCGCACCATGGCGCGGGGCGGGGTGCGGTGGGGGGTGGCGCCGCCGACGGTGAGGGACCCCGAGGCGGGTGCGAGCATGCCGACCAGCGTGGCGAGGAGGGTGGACTTCCCGGCGCCGTTGCGGCCCATCAGGGCGATGGTCTCGCCCGGCGCGACGGTCAGGTCGACGGCGCGGAGGGTTTCGGTGCGGCCGCGGCGAACGGTCAGCGATTCCGCTGCGGCGAGCGGGGTGGGGCCGGGCCGTGGCTGCGGGGGCGCGGCCAGGGTGCGCCGGAGCCGGCGGAGGATCGCCCCACCCCGCCCCTTCCCGAAACTTGGGGCTCCGCCCCAAGACGCCGTGTCCCGGGGCTCGGCCCCGTGCCCCGCCGGGGCTGCGCCCCCGGGCCCGTCGTGCCCGGGCGCCGCCCCGCACCCGGCAGGGGCTGCGCCCCCGGGCGCCGTGGGGGTGGCCGGGACGGTGCGTCCGAAGGCCGCGCGGGCCGCCGGGGGCGGAGTTGCCGGAAGGCGGTCGTGGAGGGTGGGGGCCTGGCGGCGGGCGTCGCGGACGGAGAGGGGGAGGGGGTGCCAGCCGGCCAGGCGGCCGAGGGCGACCACCGGGGGGTGGACGGGGGAGATCGCCATGATGTCCGCGGGGGTGCCGAGGACCGGCGTCGCGCCGGGCGCTTCCAGGAGCAGGAGCCGGTCGGCGTACTGGACCACGCGCTCCAGGCGGTGTTCCGCCATCAGCACCGTGGTGCCCAGGTCGTGCACCAGCCGCTGGAGGACCGCCAGGACCTCCTCCGCGGCCGCCGGGTCCAGCGCGGACGTGGGCTCGTCCAGCACCAGCACCTTCGGGTGCGTGGTCAGCACCGAGCCGATCGCCACGCGCTGCTGCTGCCCGCCCGAGAGGGTGCTGAGCGGCCGGTCGCGGAGTTCGCCCAGGCCCAGCAGGTCCAGGGTCTCCTCCACCCGGCGGCGCATGACGGCGGGTGCCAGCCCCAGCGACTCCATGCCGTACGCGAGTTCGTCCTCGACGGTGTCGGTGACGAAGTGGGCCTGCGGGTCCTGGCCGACGGTGCCCACCACGTCCGCGAGCTCACGCGGCCGGTGGGTGCGGGTGTCCCGCCCCGCGACGGTGACCCGGCCGCGCAGGGTGCCGCCGGTGAAGTGCGGGACCAGGCCGGAGACCGCGCCGAGGAGGGTGGACTTGCCGACCCCCGAGGGGCCGACGAGCAGGGTCAGCTCGCCTTCCGGGATCGTCAGGTCGGCGTTCCGGAGCGCGGGCTCGGGCGCGCCGTCGTAGCACAGGGAGACCTGCTCGAAGCGGATCACGGGTTACGACGCCTCCTTCGGCGGTACGGGCGCCACGAAGGCGGGGAGCAGGCCGATGAGGACGGCGGCCGCGGGCCAGAGCGGAAGTCCCGGGGCGAGCAGCGGCACCACGCCCGGCTTCAGGGCGGCCGGGTCGGCGGCCGCCGCCTGGATCATCAGGGCGGCGACGGCCGCGCCCGAGCCCGCGACCAGCCAGGACCGCGGGCCCCAGCGGTCGGGCCGGTAGCGGGTGCGGACGCTGCGCCGGCCGCCGAGCCGGAGTCCGGCCAGGGCCAGCGCGAGCCCGCCGAGCAGCACCGGCAGGCCGTACGCGGCGCCCGCGGCGGCGAGCAGCCCGTACGTGCCGGCGCAGATGCCGACCAGGCCGCCGAGGGTGAGGACGGCGGTGGTGCGGCGCACGGCGGGCGGGACCGCGGCGGTGCGGCCGTAGCCGCGGGCGTCCATGGAGGCGGCGACGGCCACGGAGCGTTCCAGCGCGCCCTCCAGGACGGGCAGGCCGATCTGGGCGATGGCCCGCACGCCGCCGGTGGGGCGGCCGCGCAGCCGGCGGGCGCGGCGGAGGCGGGCGACGTCCGCGACCATGTTCGGCGCGAAGGTCATGGCGACGACGACGGCGACCCCGGCCTCGTAGAGCGCGGCCGGGAGGGACTTGAGCAGACGGGCCGGGTTGGCGAGGGAGTTGGCAGCGCCGATGCAGACGAGGAGGGCGGCCAGCTTGGCACCGTCGTAGAAGGCGAAGACCAGCTGCTCGGCGGTGACCCGGCCGCCGAAGCGGATGCCCTGTGCCCAGGCGGGCAGCGGGACCTCGGGCAGGGTGAAGAGGACGTGCGTGCCGGGGATCGGGGAGCCGAGGAGCACGGAGAAGGCGAGGCGGAGGGCGAGCACGAACAGGCCCAGCTTGATGAAGGCCGCGTAGGAGCGGGCCCAGGGCGCGGTGGTCTCGCGGCGGGCGGCGACGACGTAGCCGGCGACGGCGACGATCAGGCCGAGGAGGAGGGGGTTGGTGGTGCGGGAGGCGGCGGTGGCGAGGCCGAGTGCCCACAGCCACCAGGCTCCGGCGTGCAGGGAGTTGGCGCGGGTCGCCTCCGGGGCTCCCCAGCTCCGCCTCTGGCTCCGCTGGTCGGGGCGCGCCGGTCGGTACGCGGCCCCTTGCGCGGTCGCCCGTGGGGCGGCCGGCCTGCGGGGTGCCGGTGGGGCCGGGGCCCCGGGTGCGCCGGGGGCGGCTTCGCCGTGCCCGGCCTGCGGCCCGGCTGTGTTCCCATCCGCACCACCCGTGCAGGTCGCAGGTCGGGTGCGGGTGGCCCCGGTGGGTGGTGCCGCGCCGTCGGTGGCCGCGGGCCGGTGGTCGGCAGACGCGGCCGTGCCTGGCCCGTCCCCGGCCGGGTCGGGGGCGGCCGTGTCCGCGGCCGGGGACGGCTCCGGCCGGTCATCGGCGTCGACGACCGCAGGCCCGGGGTCGGCCTGGGCCGGCGAGGGCCGGTCGCTGCTGTCGGCGGCCGCGGGCCGGTGGTCGGCCGACGGGGCCGTGTCCGGCCCGTCCCCGGGTCCCTCGTGGCCGGCGGCGGGCGTCGGGTCGTGCGGGGGTGTCATCGGGTGCGGCGGCGGGACTGCCAGATGGCTGCCGCGCCCAGGGCGAGGATCGCGGCGATACCGGCGAGGAGGCCGGCGGAAGGACCGGAGCCGGAGTCATCCGTCAGGTCCGCCGAAGCCGACGCCGAAGCCGGTGCGGGGGACTGGGCCGTGGTCTTCGACGGGGCGTTCGCGACCTGTTCGCCGCAGCCCTGGCGGGGGTAGCCGGAGATCGCGCACAGCAGGGCGGCGCTGTCGTAGCGGAGGGGCTTCGCGACCGAGGCCAGGGCCTCCGCCGCGGTGCCCGCCGGGTCCAGCAGGGCGCAGGCGGTGCGCGGTTCGGCCTGGGGCGGGTTCTCGCCCGAGGGGGCGTCCGCCGGGAGGCCGAAGTCCACGACCACGGCGACCCGCTTCTTGCCGGCGGCGACCGGAGTCGCCCCGCAGATCGCGGCGAACTCCGCCGCCGCCCGGGGTTTGGCGACCTCCGCGGAGGCGTCCCTGCTCACCACGAAGCGGAAGCCCTGCACCGAGCCGTCCGCCGGGCGGGCCGTCGAGGGCCCCAGCGTCGCGTACGACCATCCGCCGTCCGCCGCGCCGTCCCAGAACGACCAGTAGCGGTATCCCGCGGCATGGGCGGGCGCGGCGACGAGGACGGCGAGCACCGCGGCGAGCAGCAGGGACGCGGCGGCGGTCACCCGCTTCACGGCTGCTGCTTCTTGCGGCGGCCGCTCAGCAGGATGCCGATGCCGATACCGGCGGCCGCACCGGCGCCGACCGTCCACCACAGCGCCGAGTTCGAGTCGTTGTCCCCTTCTTCCTTCTCCGTCGGCATGCCGCCGGTGGCCTTCGTCGGGGTCGCCGCCGGGGCCGGGCCCTGGTCGTTCAGGGCCGCCACCAGGTCGGTGCCGCCGAAGGCGCGCGGGTCGGCGCCGCCCGCCTGGGCGGCCAGGACCAGCTGGGCGTACGCGGCCGGGCCGGCCGTCTTCGCCCAGGCGGCGCCGTTCTGCTGCAGCCATGACAGGGGCTTCGCCGCGGCCGCCTTGTGGCCCGCTGCGGCCAGCGCGACCACCGCGTCGGCGGTGTTGCCGAAGTCGGGCTGGTCGGTGGCGCCGGGCATCGCCGACATCAGGTGGTCGCCGGAGGCGGCCATGGTCCGGCTCAGCTGGCCCGCGCCGCCCGCGGCCGCCTGTGCCGGGTCCTTCGCGCCGCCCGCCGCGCAGGCGACCGGGTTCGGGGCGACCGGCTGGTCGGCGCCCGGGGGCGCCACGACCATGCCCTTGCCCAGTACGCCCAGCACGGCCGCGGCGGTCGCGTCCGCGTTGGCGATCAGCTTGCCCGCCTTGTCCGGCTGGAACGCGAACGCGCCGAGGTCCGCGTCCTTGGAGAAGCCCTCCTCCGCGCACGCGAGCTGCAGGCCGCGCAGCGCGTCGTAGGGGGTCTTGCCCGCCTTCGACTTGAGCTCGGCCGGCTTCTCGCCGGCCGCGGCCAGCGCGCCGACCACGATGCCGGTGGAGTTGGCGTCCGTGCCCATGTCCATCGCGCCGCCGGGGCTGTAGCTCCAGCCGCCGTTCTCGTTCTGGACGGACTTCAGCCAGTCCGCCGCCTTCTTCACCTGCGCCTCGTGCCCGCCGAGCGCGGCCAGCGCCTGCACGGCCGCCGCCGTGGCGTTGGTGTCGAGCACGGTCGAGGCGTCACAGGCCTTGGCGGGGTCCGGGCGGAACGCGGCGAAGGCGCCGTTCGCGCACTGCTGGCCGGTCAGCCAGTCCACCGCCTGAGGCGCCGGCTTCACCCCGGCGACGTCCTGCGCGACGAAGGCCAGCGACTGGCGGAAGACGCCGTCGTAGGTCGGGTCGGCGGTGCCGTAGAGACCGGAGGGGACGACCACCGGGGACGGTGAGGGGGACGGCGCGGCGAGGGCGGTGGAGGCGGCGGCCGCGCACAGCGCGGTGGAGGCGGCGAGCGTGGCTGCGCTGCGGCGGATGTTCATGGCGGGGCGGGTGCCTCTTCTGCTGGGGAGCGGGAGGCAGGCGCGCCCGGACGGGCGCCGCGTGCTCCGGCTCCGTTGACCTCGACGGTGCCGGCCACCCTTCCGGCACGGGGCATTCCGGCTTCCCGGCGCCCGGCGGGCGGGGCGGGTTCACGGCTGCGGGTCAGCGCCGGATTCGCACCGGCTTCCCCCCGAACGGAAGTGTTGACGACCCGCCCACTCTACCGGCCCGCCTCCGGGCGGCTCCGCCCCCTCATACCGTTCGGTACGTCACTTCCCTGGCCGGCCTTGCACCGCCTCCCCGTGACCGCTCACACCGCCCGGTACGTCACCGGGGACGAGCCGGGGACGGCCTCCGCGCGGCCCAGCTTCACCAGCCGCCGCAGGTGGGCCTCCGCCTCCGAGACCGCGATGTTGCGGGAGCCGTACGGGATCTGCTCCCAGGGGCGGTTCCACTCCATCCGCTCGGCCAGGGCCCAGGGGGTGAGCGGTTCGGCGCTCAGCAGCCGGTGCAGGCCGGCCAGGCGGTCCTCGTGGTGGGCGAGGAGGGTCCGCACGCGCTGCGGGGCGTCGGTGAAGGCGTGCTGGTGGGCGGGGAGCACCTCGGCCGGGGCGAGCCGGCCGATCCGTTCCAGGGAGTCGAGGTAGTCGCCGAGGGGGTCGGTGACCCGGGTGACCCCGTTCTCGTCGGGGGCCTCGTAGAGGCCGATGTGCGGGGAGATGCCGGGGAGGAGGTGGTCGCCGGAGAAGAGGCGGCCGCTGCCGGGCAGGTTCGCCGGGTGTTCCTCCTCCAGGTGCAGGCAGACGTGGCCGGGGGTGTGGCCGGGGGTCCAGATCGCGCGGAGCCGGCGGCCGGCCAGTGGCAGCAGTTCGCCCGGGACGATGTCCCGGTCGGGGATCGCGGCGCGGAGTCCGGGCAGGGTGCGCATCCTGCCCGCCTCGCGGGCGGCGCGCAGCGGGGCGAGGTGGTCCTCGGGGGCGCCGGCGGCGGCGAGCTTGTCGGCGAGGTAGTCGAGCCAGGTGCCCGGTTCGGCGGCGCGGGTGCGCTGGACGACCTCGGTGTCGGCGGGGTGCATGGCGATCCAGCAGCCGGAGGCCTCGCGGACGTGGCCGGAGAGGCCGTGGTGGTCGGGGTGGTGGTGGGTGATGACCACGCCGTGGACGTCGGAGACGGGGATGCCGAGGGCGGTGAGGCCGGCGGTCAGGGCGTCCCAGGAAGCGGGATCGTCCCAGCCGGTGTCGACGAGGACCGGGCCGCGGTCGGTGTCGAGGACGTGGACGAGGGTGTGGCCCAGGGGGTTGTCGGGGATGGGGACCTTCAGGGAGTGGACCCCGCCGCCGTGGTCGGTCACCTGGGGAGCGGTCGACCGGGGAGTCTCCGACGCTTCCGGCACCGCTGACACCTCTGACATGGGGTCCCCCATCCGGTTTCCGTCTCGTATGGCCACGAGAACTTGTTCCAGTCATCAGTAGTAGCCCAAGTCGACCATCTCGCGCACCTGTTGGCGCCGTATTGGATCTCCCGTCGCACTTCTGTCCTGGGCGTGGACTCCTGGAACTAGAACTGGTATCAGTTCTGCACGTTCTGAAACATCGTCAGGGTGGGCGTCGCAGGCAGCGCAGGAGGCATCAGCCATGACCGAGCTCGTGGAACACGGAAAGCTGTTCATCGGCGGGGAGTGGGCGGATCCGCTGGGCGGCGGCACCATCGAGGTGGTCTCCCCGCACACCGAGCAGGTCATCGGCCGCGTCCCGCACGCCTCCCGGGAGGACGTGGACCGGGCCGTCGCCGCCGCGCGGCGCGCCTTCGACGAGGGGCCGTGGCCCCGCCTCCCGCTGGAGGAGCGGGTCGCGGTGGTCACCCGTATCAAGGACGCCATCGCCGTGCGGCACGAGGAGATCGCCCGCGCGATCAGCTCGCAGAACGGCTCTCCGTACTCCTGGAGCGTGCTCGCCCAGGCGCTCGGCCCGATGATGGTCTACGACGCGGCGATCACGGTGGCCCGCGACTTCCCGTACGAGGAGTACCGCGCCGGGGCGCTGGGGCCGATCCTGGTCCGGCGGGAGCCGGTGGGTGTGGTCGCGGCGGTGATCCCGTGGAACGTGCCGCAGTTCGTGGCGGCGGCCAAGCTGGCGCCGGCCCTGCTGAGCGGCTCGACCGTGATCCTCAAGCCGTCCCCGGAGTCCCCGCTGGACTCCTACATCCTGGCCGACATCGCCCGCGAGGCGGGGCTGCCGGAGGGCGTGCTGTCGATCCTCCCGGCGGACCGCGAGGTCAGCGAGTACCTGGTCGGGCACCCCGGCGTGGACAAGGTGTCCTTCACCGGCTCGGTCGCGGCCGGCAAGCGGGTCATGGAGGTCGCGGCGCGCAACCTGACCCGGGTCACGCTGGAGCTGGGCGGCAAGTCCGCGGCCGTGGTGCTGCCGGACGCCGACCTCGCCGCGGCCGTCCCCGGCCTGATCCAGTCGGCCTGGATGAACAACGGGCAGGCCTGCGTGGCGCAGACCCGCATCCTGGCGCCCCGCAGCCGCTACGACGAGGTGGCCGAGGCGCTGGTGGCGGCGGTCCGTGCCCAGGTGGTCGGCGACCCGCTGGACCCGGCCACGCACATCGGCCCGCTGGTCGCGCAGCGGCAGCAGAAGCGCTCGCTCGACTACATCGCGATCGGGCAGGAGGAGGGCGCGAAGGTGCTCGCCGGCGGCGGGGTGCCGGCCGGGCTGGAGCGCGGCTGGTACGTGGAGCCGACGCTGTTCGGCGGGGTGGACAACTCCATGCGGATCGCCCGTGAGGAGATCTTCGGCCCGGTCGTCTGCCTGATGCCGTACGGGGACGAGGAGGAGGCGGCGCGGATCGCCAACGACTCCGACTTCGGGCTGAGCGGCAGCGTGTGGACGGGTGACGTGGAGCGGGGCATCGACTTCGCGCGGCGGATCCGCACGGGCACGTACAACGTGAACACCTTCAGCCTGGACATGCTCGGGCCGTTCGGCGGCTACAAGAACAGCGGACTGGGGCGGGAGTTCGGGCCGGAGGGCCTGAGCGAGTACCTGGAGCACAAGATGATCCACCTGCCGGCGGGGTACGCGCCCCCGGCGGCGGCGGCGGCGGCCGGGCCGGACGCCGGAGCCGGTGCCTGATGGGTGACCGCTGGCACGTGGAGGTGGACCGGGGCGTCTGCATCGGCTCCGGCATGTGCGTGAACCACGCCCCGGAAGGGTTCACGCTGGACTCGGCCCGTCAGTCCCACCCCGCGTCGGCGGAGACGGACGCGAACGAGGGTGTGCTGGCGGCGGCGGAGGGCTGCCCCGTCGAAGCCATCATGATCACCCTGTTGGGCTCCGGCGAGCCGGTGTTCCCGCCGGAGGAGTAGAAAACCCGGCCCCCTGCGCCCGGGCGGCGTGTGACACTCCTGGCGCGACCGTTGCACGAACCTGTCCGGCGGCGCCGTGAACCGGGGGGATCCATGCGTGGAACGGTCAGGGGGGCGGTCCTGCTGACCGCCGGGATGGTGCTGCTGGCCGGGTGTGGCGAGGCCCGCCCGCCGGAGGCGGGCAGACCGGCCGCCTCCTCCGCAGGGGTCGCCCCGACGGCACCGCCGGTCTCGGTCCCGCCTTCCCGGCCGTTCGACCGCGAGGCCGTCCAGGCCGACATCACCGGGGCGGTGTCCGCCGCCGGGCTGCCTGCCGGGCCGCCGGCCGAGCCGCCGGCGCCACCGTCCGGGCGGCCGGCGTCCGAGAAGGACGCGGTACTGGCCCGTATGCGGCCGTGCACCGCGGCCTACCAGCACGTCGGTTCCGGGAAGGGAGGGGAGCCCCTGCGGGCCCCGCACGACGCGGCGCTCGCGGAGCTCCGGCGCGGCGGATGGCAGCCCGCCCACGAGCCCGAGGTGCTGACGGGGCGGGACCGCGACGGGGTCATCATCCGGCAGACCATGAAGAAACGGGGGTGGACCTTGATCTCCGGCTACAACAGCATCGGGGGCACCATGACACTGGTGAGCCTGATGGCGACCGAGGACGCCTGCGTGGCGCGGTTCTCGGACGAGGACTTCGAGCTGCTGGAGCAGGACTCCTGAGGAGTCAGGAACCGGACTTTTCCCGGGACCGGGGCGCGGCCGGCGCGGCCGGCGCGGGGGCGGCCGCCGGCGGCGCCGTCAGGTCGATCAGGCGGCACACCGTCTCGATGTCGATCTTCACCTGGGCGATGGACGCGCGGCCGGACAGCCAGGTGATCAGTGCCGAGTGCCAGGTGTGCTCGATCACCCGGACCGCGGAGAGCTGTTCCGCGGTCGGCGGGGCGTCCAGCCCCATCGCGTCCAGGATGATCGCCGTGGTCAGCCGGGAGACGGTGTCCACCTCGGGGCTCACGCTGCGGTCCGCGAAGGTCAGCGCGCGGACCATCGCGTCGGCCAGGTGCGGCTCGCGCTGCAGCGCGCGGAACGCCCGCATCAGGGTCTCCGCCACCCGGGCCGACGGCTCCTCGGCGGCCGGCGGGCGCTTCCGCAGGGTCGCGTGCATGTGCTGGAGCTGGTCCTGCATCGTGGCGACCAGCAGGTGCACCTTCGACGGGAAATAGCGGTACAGCGTGCCGAGGGCGACGCTGGAGGACTCGGCGACCTCCCGCATCTGCACCGCGTCGAACCCGCCGCGGCTGGCGAGCTGCGCGCTCGCGTGCAGGATCCGGCGGCGGCGCGCCTCCTGGCGCTCCGTCAGCGGCGGGGAAGCCGGAGTGATGCCCGGAGTGCCGACGCCCTTGGCTTCCGCTGTCATATGTCCCGTTGTCCCGTTCCGAGCCGTTCCGAGTGGTTCAGGTGGTTCAATTCGCGCTGTTCCGGACTGGGCCGGGAGCCAGCATCTCAGCAGCGGACGCCGTGGCGCGAATCACCTGCTCCGCCTCTTACGGTGTGGTTTCCGACCGGTAGATTCAATCTCCTTGACGGATCAAGTCTGAAACTTGTTCTACATTATCCGAGCGGTTACGCTCCGGCGAAAGTGCAGGGATGAAGGGGGCCGAGAGTGACCGCTGAGGCCATGGTGACGAGCCCTTTCGCGGGTACCGCCGCCGACGGCGACCGTCCGCTGCGCATCGCGCTCCTCACCTATAAAGGAAACCCGTTCTGCGGCGGCCAGGGCGTGTACGTCCGCCACCTCTCGCGCGAACTGGTCAAGCTGGGCCACTCCGTCGAGGTGATCGGCGCCCAGCCGTATCCCGTGCTCGACGAGGGCGCCACGCTCACCGAACTGCCCAGCCTGGACCTCTACCGCCAGCCCGACCCGTTCCGCACCCCGCGGCGCGGCGAGTACCGCGACTGGATCGACCTCCTGGAGGTCGGGACCATGTGGACCGGCGGGTTCCCCGAACCGCTCACCTTCTCCCTCCGCGCCCGACGGCACCTGGCCGCCCGCGCGGGCGAGTTCGACGTCGTCCACGACAACCAGACCCTCGGCTACGGCCTGCTGGCCGGCCTCGGGGCCCCGCTGGTCACCACCATCCACCACCCCATCACGGTGGACCGCAGGCTGGACCTCGCCGCCGCCAAGGGCCGCGTCAAGCGCGCCTCCGTCCGCCGCTGGTACGGCTTCACCCGCATGCAGAAGCGGGTCGCCCGCCGCCTGCCGTCCGTCCTCACCGTCTCCGGCTCCTCCCGGGAGGAGATCATCGAGGACCTCGGCGTGCGCGAGGACCGCATCCACGTCGTGCACATCGGCGCCGACACCGACCTGTGGTCCCCGGACCCGTCGGTCGCCGAGGTCCCCGGCCGGATCGTCACCACCTCCAGCGCCGACGTACCGCTCAAGGGCCTCGTCCACCTCGTCGAGGCCCTCGCCAAACTGCGCACCGAACGGCCCGACGCCCACCTCGTCGTGGTCGGCAAGCGCCCCGAGCGCGGACCGGTCGCCCGCGCCATGGAGACCCACGGACTCGCGGACGCCGTGGAGTTCGTCAAGGGCATCACCGACCGCGAACTCGTGGACCTGGTCCGCAGCGCCCAGGTCTCCTGCGTGCCCAGCCTCTACGAGGGCTTCTCGCTGCCCGCCGCCGAGGCCATGGCCACCGGCACCCCGCTGGTCGCCACCACCGGCGGCGCCATCCCCGAGGTCGCCGGAGCGGACGGGGAGACCTGCCTGGCCGTGCCGCCCGGCGACGCGGACGCCCTCGCCGCCGCGCTCGGCCGGCTGCTGGGCGACGCGGAACTGCGCGCCCGGCTCGGCGCGGCCGGCCGGGACCGGGTGCTGTCCCGGTTCACCTGGGCCAAGGCCGCGGAGGGCACCGTCGCGCACTACCGTGCCGCGATCGCCCGCAGCGCCCGTACCGCCCCCGGCACCCGTACCGCCCGCGGCACCCGGTGATCCGTACGACGTGAAGAGCCACCCGCCCGCTTCACCCGCACCTTCACCCACACCATCACCACCCGCCCCACCCCCTCGACCGCGAAGGCAGGACCTCGTGCTGACCGTCGATTTCTCCCGGTTCCCGCTCGCCCCCGGTGACCGTGTGCTCGATCTGGGCTGCGGCGCAGGCCGGCACGCCTTCGAGTGCTACCGGCGCGGCGCCCAGGTGGTCGCGCTCGACCGCAACGGCGAGGAGATCCGCGAGGTCGCCAAGTGGTTCGCGGCGATGAAGGAGGCCGGCGAGGCCCCGGCCGGGGCCACCGCCACCGCGATGGAAGGTGACGCCCTCGCGCTGCCCTTCCCCGACGACTCCTTCGACGTCGTCATCATCTCCGAGGTCATGGAGCACATCCCGGACGACAAGGGCGTGCTCGCCGAGATGGTGCGCGTGCTCAAGCCGGGCGGCCGCATCGCGATCACCGTGCCCCGGTACGGGCCGGAGAAGATCTGCTGGGCGCTCTCCGACGCCTACCACGAGGTCGAGGGCGGCCACATCCGCATCTACCGGGCCGACGAGCTGCTCGGCAAGATGAAGGCCGCCGGCCTCAAGCCCTACGGCACCCACCACGCGCACGGCCTGCACTCCCCGTACTGGTGGCTCAAGTGCGCCTTCGGCGTGGACAACGACAAGGCCCTGCCGGTCCGCGCGTACCACAAGCTGCTGGTCTGGGACATCATGAAGAAGCCCCTCGCCACCCGCCTCGCCGAGCAGGCGCTGAACCCGCTCATCGGCAAGAGCTTCGTCGCCTACGCCACCAAGCCCCATCTCCCGGTCGCCGCTGCGGCCCCGGCGGAGGGCCGGTGAGTACCCCCCGCCGCACCGAACACCTGGTCCTGCCGGGCGTTCTGACGGTCGGCCAGGCCGCCGACACGGTGGCCGGCATCCTCGCCGTGCAGCGCGAGGACGGAGCCATCCCGTGGTTCCGCGGACACCACCTGGACCCGTGGGACCACACCGAGGCCGCCATGGCCCTGGACGCCGCCGGCGAGCACGAGGCGGCCGAACGGGCCTACGCCTGGCTGGTCCGGCACCAGAACCCGGACGGCTCCTGGTACGCGGCCTACGCCGACCGCCCCGACGGGGTGGACACCGCCCGGCCGCAGGACTCCGGCAAGGAGTCCAACTTCACCGCCTACATCGCCGTCGGCGTCTGGCACCACTACCTGGCCACCGGCGACGACACCTTCCTGGACCGGATGTGGCCGGCCGTCTACGCGGCCGTCGAGTTCGTCCTGGCCCTCCAGCAGCCCGGGGGCGAGATCGGCTGGAAGCGCGAGGCCGACGGCACGGTCGTCACCGACGCCCTGCTCACCGGCTCCTCCTCCATCCACCAGGCCCTGCGCTGCGCCCTGGCGATCGCCGAACACCGCGAGGAGCCGCAGCCCGACTGGGAGCTGGCGGCCGGTGCCCTCGGCCACGCGATACGCCGGCACCCCGAGCGGTTCCTCGACAAGGACCGCTACTCCATGGACTGGTACTACCCGGTCCTCGGCGGGGCGCTCACCGGCGCCGAGGCCAAGGCGCGCATCGAGGAGCGCTGGGAGGAGTTCGTCGTGCCCGGGCTGGGCGTGCGCTGCGTGCTGCCCAACCCGTGGGTGACCGGCGGCGAGAGCTGCGAACTGGCCCTCACCCTGTGGGCGATGGGGGAGTCGGACCGGGCGCTGGAGATCCTCCGGTCGATCGCGCACCTGCGGGACGAGGACGGCATGTACTGGACGGGCTACGTCTTCGAGGACCGGGCGGTCTGGCCGGTCGAGAAGACCGCCTGGACGGCGGGCTCGCTGCTCCTCGCCGTGGCGGCGCTGGGCGGCGACGAGGCGACGACGGCGGTCTTCGGGGGCGAGCGGCTGCCGGTGGGGCTGGATCCCTCCTGCTGCGTGTAGGGGGCGTCTCCCGGGGGCCGGGCCCCGGTCCGCGCGCGGTACCGCACCCTTCGGGTCGTGCCGCAACCCCGCGCCGGGAGCAGGCGCGGGGCGGATGATGCGGGTCGGTCCGGTCCCGCGCCACCGGGGGAGGCCGGACGGGTGGTCCGAGTGGCAGGGTCCGGACGGCCGGGCGACCCTGCGGGGGACACACCTCACTCCCCTGGAGGAAACCGTGTCCATGTCGAACCGCAGGACCATCCGACTCCGCCGCGGTCTGACGGCGCTGACGCTGTCCTCCGCGCTGCTCGCCGGAACCACCGGATGCGGCAGCGCGATCGGGGGCTGGGACGGGGTCAGGGGCCAGGGCGGCGAAATGTCCCTGTCCGTCCCCGCGGCGGGGTATGCGGAACCGGTCGAGGCCGTGCAGGTGCAGGCCGCGCTCGCGCGGGTGGCCGCACTGGCCGGGGCGGCGGCGCCCGGCCAGACCGATCCCACGCCCACGCCCACCACCTCCGCGGAGCGGCAGAAGTTCGCGAAGGCGCGCTTCGTGGCCAACGCCGGTCTCGCGGCCGGGGCGACGTACCAGTGGATCGTGAAGCCCTACCGGGCGGGCAAGTTCCAGAAGGGCGCCAAGGGGCGCACCTTCGCGCTCGTCAAGGCGGGCCTCGCGGGCGCGTTCGCGTACAACCGGCTGAAGGCGGCGATCAAGAACGCGCAGGGCGACCCGTTGCTGTCCAAGGCGGTGGCCCCGCTGACGGCGGGCGTCGAGTCCCTCAAGAACCTGGCCACGAAGCTGCGCAAGGGCCAGGCCGGTGATGCCGACATCAGCTCCTTCGAGAACGTCATCACCGGGGTGAAGGACGCGGGCAAGAGCGCGGGCGCGCCGGTCACCGATCAGGTCCCCAGCCTGTCCCAGCTGGGCGGCTGACCCGCCCGGGCGGGGCCGGCCCCCGTCCGGTCCCGCGCCGGCGGCGGGGCCGTGCCCTCCGGACCGGCCCGTCCGGCCGCCGGTCAGCCGTTGAGTTCCGCCAGGACCCGGAGGGTGTGCGGGTCCGGTGCCGTGACCAGCAGGTCCGTCACCGGGCCCGTGCGCCAGAGCTCCAGCCGCTCGGCGATCCGCTCGCGCGGGCCGACCAGGGAGATCTCGTCGGCGAACGCGTCGGGGACGGCCAGGACCGCCTCCTCCTTGCGTCCGGCCAGGAACAGCTCCTGGATGCGGCGGGCCTCCGCCTCGTACCCCATGCGCGCCATCAGGTCGGCGTGGAAGTTGCGGGCCGCGTGGCCCATTCCGCCGATGTAGAAGCCCAGCATCGCCTTCACCGGGAACAGGCCCTCGGCGACGTCGTCGCACACCTTGGCGCGGGCCATCGGCGCGATCACGAAGCCGTCGGGGAGGTCCGCCAGCGAGGCCTGATAGACGTCGGTCCGGCTGGGCGACCAGTAGAGCGGCAGCCAGCCGTCCGCGATCTTGGTGGTCTGGGCGATGTTCTTCGGACCCTCCGCGCCGAGCAGGACCGGCAGGTCCGGGCGGAGCGGATGGGTGATCGGCTTGAGGGCCTTGCCCAGACCGGTGCCGTCCGGCCCGGTGTAGGGGTGGGTGTGGAAGCGGCCGTCGAGGGAGACGGGCGCCTCGCGCCGCAGCACCTGCCGGATGACCTCGACGTACTCGCGGGTCGCGGTGAGCGGACTGGCGGGGAACGGGCGGCCGTACCAGCCCTCGACCACCTGCGGCCCGGACAGGCCCAGCCCGAGCGTCATCCGCCCCCCGGAGAGGTGGTCCAGGGTCAGGGCCTGCATGGCGGTGGCGGTGGGGCTGCGGGCGGCCATCTGCGCGATGGCGGTGCCGAGCCGGATCCGGGAGGTGTGGGCGGCGATCCAGGTGAGCGGGGTGAAGGCGTCCGAACCCCAGGCCTCCGCCGTCCAGACGGAGTGGTAGCCGAGGCGCTCGGCCTCGACGGCGAGGTCGAGGTGGCCGGGGGTGGGGCCGCGGCCCCAGTAGCCGAGTGCGAGTCCGAGGCGCATGGACGTCCGTCCCCTCCCCTTGGTGAAGTGCCCGAATCTGCGCGGAACCTGTGCCGGACCTTCCTGGGGCGTTCGTCGGATCTTCGCGAAATCTTCGCCGAAGCCCTCCCCAAGTGGCGGCCCGAAGACTCATTCTGACGAGACGTCAGTTGACTGCAAGGGGTGACTGTAAGGGCAACGGCCCCTTGCCGGAAGGGGCAAGGGGCCGTTGTCGGGTGGTGCTCGGGAGGTGCGCCGGGCGTCAGCCGCGCTGGATGCCGGAGGTGTCGTTCAGGACACCTCGGCGGTTGTCCTGGGTCTGCGCGACCAGGGCCGCACCGCGCTGCTCCACCGCCAGGTACCAGGTACCGGGGGCGAGTTCGGCGATCGGGTTGGGGGAGCCGTCCTCCGGGAAGAGGGGGCGGGCCACCGGCACCGCGAACCAGAACGGGGTGAAGTCCGCGGC
The DNA here is from genome assembly GCF_056436025.1 of Streptomyces sp. NPDC043853. Lineage (NCBI taxonomy): Bacteria > Bacillati > Actinomycetota > Actinomycetes > Kitasatosporales > Streptomycetaceae > Streptomyces > Streptomyces sp. NPDC043853. The sequence goes on along the minus strand of NZ_JBWKDJ010000002.1, from coordinate 424,824 downwards.
CGGCACCGGCGCGGGCTCCTGCATCGGCTGCGCGTCCTGCGGGCCCGGCACCGGCGCGGACGCCGGGGTGTGCTCCTGGCCGCCGTACGGGGGCACCGGCTGCGGGGTGTTGCCGTACGGCTGCTGGCCGCCGGGGTAGCCGTAGCCGGCGCCGGGCTGGCCGAGCTGCTGGCCGGGCTGGGCGCCGTACTGCGGGTGCGCGCCGGGGGCCGGGGCGGACACGAGCGGGGCGCTCAGCGCCGCGACCTTCGGGCCGGCGATGGCACCGCCGGCCAGGGCGAGTGCGCCGAGGAAGGAGAGGATGACGCCGGGACCCAGGTCGGCGTTGTCCGGGGCGATGATCATCGCCCACAGCGCGGACCAGGCCGATGCGACGGCGAGTACGGTGCCCCAGGCCGCCAGCGGGATGCCGGCGAGCTTGCGGCCCTCGGGCAGGAAGCGCGAGGCGACGATCAGTCCTGTGGCCGCGAAGCCGAGCAGGAAGACGGTCGGCAGGGCCAGACCGTAGACGTCGGTGTCCCAGGCGCTGGGGAGGTCCAGTCCGTCGGCGGAGTAGTAGTCGAGGAACGAGGCGATGAACAGCAGCACCGCTGCTCCGATCACCACGCCGTCGCCTCGAGTGAGGGAGCGGATGTTCACTTCGTAGGTGTCCTTCTCGGTCTCGGTCGCGGGCGGGGACCATCGTACGGATGTTTCCCGGGTCCGGGTCCGAGGGGGTCGGGGCACCCGGTGCCCGATCCCTACCCTGTCTCAGCCCCCGAGAAAGCCGACGATGCCGTCCGCGATGCCCTGTGCCGCGCGTTGCCGCCACTGCGGATCCGTCAGCAGCGCCGCGTCCTTGGCGTCACGCATATTGCCGCATTCGACGAACACCTTGGGCTGCGTGGACAGATTGAGACCTCCGAGATCGTCGCGGACCACCAAACCGGTACCGCCGCCGACGTAGTTGGAGGGAGCCATGGAGGTGTTGCGGACGAAGTTCCCGACGATGCGCTCGCCGAGCTCGCGGGAGGGGCCGACGATGGGGGCGGTGTCGGCCGCGCCGCCCTTCACCCGGGCCGGGAGGATGACGTGGAACCCGCGGTTGCCGGCGGAGGAGCCGTCGGCGTGGACGGAGACCACGGCGGCGGCCTGCCGCTCGTTGCCGATCCGGGCGCGTTCGTCGATGCAGGGGCCGAAGGGGCGCTCTGCGGTGTGCGTGAACACCACGCGGATGCCGCGGGCTTCGAGAACCGCCTTGATGCGCCGTGACACGTCCATGGTGAACTCGGCTTCCTGGTAGCCCGAGTTGGTGGTGGTGCCGGTGGTGTCGCACTCCTTGCGCCCGGTGCCGATGTTCACCTGCTGGTTGATCTCGCGGGAGTGCTTGAAGTTGCCGGTGTTGTGGCCGGGGTCGATGACCACGGTCTTGCCGGCCAGCGGGCCGGTGGCGGGCGCGCCGCTGCCCGGTGACGGCGTCGTACTCGCCGCGCCCGAACCCGTGCCCGCGGCCGTACCCGGGCCGGCCGCCGTCTCCGGGCTCGCGCCCGGGCTCGCGCTCGTGCTCGGGGCGGCGGGGGTCCCGCTCGCCTTGGCGTCGGCCGGGGCGGAGGGGGTGGCGGAGTGGGAGACCGGGAGCGGCATCACCCGCGGCGGGGACTGGTCCTCGGACCCGCCTCCGCCCGTCACCTGGACGAGGACCCAGCCGGCCAGGATCGTCGGCGCCAGGGCCGCCGCACAGACGGCGAGCGTCGAGCGGCGCGCGAACCAGGGCCGGTCCGGGCTCACGGCGGAAGCGGACTCCGGGGGCGGGGGGCTGTCGTCGTACGGCACGTCGTGATGCTAGACCGCGAAACGGGCCCCTGTACGCACCCTGGGCCATCCGGGGGCGGGGCACCCGCCCTTCCCGGAGGCCCGCCGCCCGCGGTGGGGCGGGGCGGGAGAGGGGTCGGGGCGGGGTCGGCGGGGGCACCGACGGCCCGGGGCCGGCGTTCTGCCCTGGGGTCAGGCGGGCAGGACGATGCCGGAGATGGCGAGGCCGTCGGGCGGTGTGGTGGCGCCTTCACCCTGGACCCGGCTGAAGACGACCCTGAGGTACCTGGCCTCCGGCCGGGGACCTTCCCAGGTCTCGATGATCCCGGTGAACGACCCGTGCGGCGGAAGGTTCGCAGGCCATTGGGTGCGGGCGGGGTCGTTCAACGGGGTGTAGACCTGCCCCTGGTCGTCGTGGCCGGTGAAGTTGTCGAAGACCGGCAGGACCCGGCTCTGCGCGGAATGGTTGACGACCCGTACGCGCAGGCGGAGGGAGTTCTCCGGGGTTCTCTGTACGGCCGTGACCGTGATGGTGAGGCCCCCGCCCTTGACTTCGCCCAACCAGGCACCGGAGAGGGACGGATCCGAGGTGCGTGGGGGAGGGGAAGTCGCCGGTGGGGGCACGTCGGGCCGGTTCTCCCCGCCGAAGAGGTCGAACGCGGTGCCGATGCCCAGCCCGAAGGTCAGGATGACGCCGACGCCCGTCCAGCCGGGGTGGCTGAGGAACCAGCCGAGGCGGCGGCGTGGTGGCGGGGGATCGGTGGCATCGGCGGGCTCCATCGGTCACAGCGTGGCGAGGCCGGACCCGGGAGTCGACCACGTTGCGCCGACGGCGGCGTGTCGCCGTCGGCCCCCCTGGCCCGGCGCTAGATGCCCGGCGCCGTACGGCGCAGGATGCGGAGGGAGTCGGTGACCGAGATCTCCTCGAAGGAGCCGGAGGCGAGGGCGCGGCAGTAGACGCGGTAGGGGGCCTGGCCGCCGTCCGCCGGGTCGGGGAAGACGTCGTGGATGGCGAGGACGCCGCCCTCGGCCAGGTGCGGGGCCCAGCCCTCGTAGTCTCCGGTGGCGTGCTCGTCCGTGTGGCCGCCGTCGATGAACACGAAGCCCAGCGGGCCGCCCCAGGCCGCCGCGACCTGCGGGGAGCGCCCGACGATCGCGATCACGTGCTCCTCCAGGCCGGCCCGGTGGAGGGTCCGGCGGAAGGTCGGCAGGGTGTCCATCAGGCCGATCTCCGGGTCCACGACGGTGGGGTCGTGGTACTCCCAGCCCGGCTGCTGCTCCTCGCTGCCCCGGTGGTGGTCGACGGTGATCGCGGCGACCCCCGCCTCCCGGGCGGCGTCGGCGAGCAGGATGGTCGAGCGCCCGCAGTACGTGCCGACCTCCAGGAGCGGCAGCCCCAGCCGCGCGGCCCCGGCCGCGGCTTCGTACAGCGCGAGGCCTTCGCGTACGGGCATGAACCCCTTGGCCGCTTCGAAGGCGGCGAGGATCTCCGGCTTGGGGGCGGCGGCCATGGTGCCTCCGGCGGTGCGTGGTGGACGGTGCGGGGCTCATGCTGCCCTACCGTCCGGTAGGGGTCCATGGCGGGGGCCCGACGGGGTCCGGCGGAGCGGGATGTCACCCATGCCCGCCACTCGGGGTGATGGAATGATCACTCCGAGTGGGGGAGAGTGAGAGGTGGTCGACGTGGCTGAAGCGGATCAGCAGGCGGGTGTTGCCCCCATCCCGGGCAGCACGGTGAGCTGGGAGCGCTGGCCCACACTGATGGACGGGTACACCCCGGTACTGGGTACCGCCAGTTTCGAGTACTGGGCCCACGGCATGTTCACGCAGACGTTCGCCCTCAACGGCGTGCGTCCGAGCAGCAGGGTGTTCGTGTCCCTGACCGAGTTGCGGAGTGAGGACGACATGCCCTTCGTCGGCGCCTCGGGCTTCACCGTCCACAACGTCGCCCCGGGCACGAACACCGTCACCTTCCGTGCGCACGTCGACTGGCCGCGCGATCTGCGCCTCAGGGTGGACGTCCTGTACGTCAATCTGGCCTGACCCCGCCGCCGGCCGCCGGCCGCCGGCCGGTACGGCCCGGTGACCTCGGGACGACGGCGGACGCGGCGGGCCGGGGATTCGGTCATCCCGCTGCGCGGCCCCCTCCTCGAACGCTTGGATGTGGGAAGGCCGAGGGCCCAGGGGAGGAACGATGGAGGCATTGGGGCCGGACGATCCCGCGCAGGTGGGGCGGTTCCGGATCCTCGCGGTGCTCGGGCAGGGCGGTATGGGCCGGGTGCTGCTGGGGGCCGCTCCGGACGGGCGGCTCGTCGCGGTCAAACAGGTGCACGCCCGGTTCGCCCACGACGACGGGTTCCGGGTCCGGTTCCGGCGCGAGGTCGCGGCCTCCCGCAAGGTGTCCGGTGCCTACACGGCGGCCGTGATCGGGGTGGATGCCGACGCGCCGGCGCCGTGGCTGGCCTCGGTGTTCGTCGCCGGGCCGTCGCTGGGCGCCGCCGTCGGAGCGGTCGGGGCGCTGCCCGAGGGGCTCGTACGGCGGCTCGCGGCCGGACTGGCCACGGCGCTGGCTGAGGTGCACCGGGCCGGGCTGATCCACCGGGACCTCAAGCCCGACAACGTCCTGCTGGCCGAGGACGGCGTACGGGTCATCGACTTCGGTATCGCGCGGGTGGTCGAGGGCGAGGGCAGCACCGGGCTCACCCGGACCGGCTGGGTGATCGGCTCGCCCGCGTTCATGTCGCCGGAGCAGGCCGAGAGCAAGGAGCTCACCCCGGCCAGTGACGTGTTCTCGCTGGGCTCCGTCCTGGTCATGGCGGCCACCGGCCGGAGTCCCTTCGCGGGGGAGTCGACCCTGCAGACCCTCTACGACGTGGTGCACGCGGAACCGGACCTGAGCGGGGTGCCGGAGGGCATCCGGCCGGTCGTCGCCCGGTGCCTGGCCAAGGACCCGGCCGCCCGGCCGACCCCGGTGCAGCTGCTCGAACTGCTGGGGCCGGTCGCCCCGGTGGGCCGGCAGTGGCCGCCCGCCGTGTTCGGGATGATCGCCGCGCAGCGGGCGGACATCGACCGCCTGCTGGGCGTCGCGCCCGGGGAGTCGTTGCCGGAGCCGGAGCCGGAGCCGGAGCCGGAGCCGGAGCCGGAGCCTGCCCTCAAGGCCGTCCCTGGCGTCGTCCCCATCCCCGACGCCCCCGCCCCTTTCCCCGCCCCCGGCGCCGGCTCTTCGGGCGGGGCGGGCTCGCCGGAGCCGGTCCTGGAGCCGACGGCAGTGTCTCCGCAGCCGGTGCCCGCCCCGGTGACCCCGGAACCGCCTGTCGAGGTGCCCGCCGGGCCGTCCACGGCAGCGCGGAGCACCGCGTCGGCTGAGGGTGCGAATCCGGAGGGCCGGCGGTTCCTCCCGCAGCGCCCGCGCTCCGCCCTGTTCACGGGGCTCACGGTCGCCGGTGTGCTCGCGGCGGGTGTCATCGCGTGGGGCGCGTACGCGCTGTGGTCCGCAGGGGCGGACTACGAGAGGGTGGGGACCTGCGCGGAGATGGCCGGCAAACTGCCGCCGGACCGGTCGGCGGACCACGATTTCTACTCCGCGGAGCCCCGCCGCGTGCAGACGAGATGTACCTGGTACGGGACGGCCTCGGCCTCGCCGAGCGAGGTGATCCGATGGGATGAGCTGCTGGCCGGGGGAGAGTCCGGTGATGCGAAGACGGCCCAGGAGAAGAACTTCGCCGAGGCGGCGGCCGCCGGAGGGCAGGCGGTGTCCGATCTCGGGGTCGGGGAGGAGGCGTACTGGGACACCCCCGGATACAACGAAGGCTGTGCCCTCAACGTTCGCGACGCCGCTGTGGCGGTACGAGTGACGCTCGGCACGTCGAAGCACCCCGGGGAGAAGTGTGAGGAAGACGCCAAGCAGCTGGCCCGGACCGCTCTGAACGCCCTGCGGCGCTGAGCCGGCGGGTCTCCGATGCCTGGCCCGGCTCGGATGTGAACGGACCGGGCCTGGCCGGGCCGCCCGGCCCCGGGCTCGGTGTCCGGCCCGTCGCGGCGATAGTCGGTGGTGCCGGTCGGGTGGGCGCCGCAGGATGGGGCGTATGTACACACCGACCGTCACCGTCACGCACCGGGTGGAGTTCCTGCGTCACCCCCACCCCGGATACCCGCACCTCATGGCCTGGGGTATCCGTATCGACGGCACTGATCTGCGTGTCCTGGTCGCGGACGCGACGCGCGCGCTCTGGGGCAAGGAGCTCGACGAGGACGACGACACCCCGCAGGAGCGCGAGGAGTTCCTGCTGCGCCAGCACGCCCCGCTGCACCTGGACGCCGACGGCGCTCGGGCCCGGGCCCACTTCCTGGGCGACGCCCAGCCGGATCTCCGCCACCAGGACACCGGAGCCGTGTGCCTGCTGGGCTGTTCGTGCGGGATCGACGCCTGCTGGCCCCTGCTCGCCACGGTCCGTGCCACGGCGACGGAGGTCACCTGGTCCGGCTTCCACCAGCCCCACCGGCCGCAGTGGGGTGAACTGCCCCTGGGGCCGTACGTCTTTCCGCGCCCGGTCTACGACGAGGCCCTGGCCGAGCCGGTCGCGCTCGCCTCGGATCCCCTCGCCCCACTGTGGGGTGCGGAGTAGCCGCCGGCCGGTACCGGCACCGGTACTCACACCGGTACCGGTGTGAGACACGGGCCGACCGTGCCGAGGGGGCGCCCAAGAACCCACGTATCTGACCTTCCGTCAGATTGGAACGTGTTCTACTCTGCCGCGCATGGGCATCGGAATCACGCAAGAGCACCGGGAGTTGGCCGGGGCCGTGCGCGGGTGGGTGGCGCGGACCGTGCCGCCCGAGGACGTGCGGAAGCTGCTCGACGGTCCCCCGCGGACCGGCGGCCGGCCCGGCTGGTGGGACGCGCTCGCCGCGCAGGGGCTGCTCGCCCCGCACCTGGAGGGCGGCACCCTGCTCGAACTCGCCGTCGTCGTCGAGGAGGCCGCGCTGGGGGCGCTGCCCGGGCCGTTCCTGCCCAGCGCGCTCGCCTCCGCGCTGCTGCACCGGGCCGGCGCCGACGACCTCGCCGCCGCCCTCGCCGACGGCAGCCGGATCGGTGCCGTCGCACTCGGCTCCGGCAGCATGACCGCCGTCGCGGTCGAAGGCGGCGGGCACCTCCTCGACGGCACCGCACCCCCGGTGCTGGGCGCCGGCGAGGCCGATCTCCTGCTCCTCGCCGCCGAGGCCGCGCACGGCACCCTCTGGTTCGCAGTGGACGCCGCCGCGCTGGACGTCCGTACGCACGACAGCGCGGACCCCACCCGGCCGACCGCCGAGGTGCGGGCGCGCGGGGCCGCCGTACCGGCCGGGCGGCTGCTCGCGCTCGACGCCGCCCTCGTACGGGACCTGGCCTGCGCCCTGTTCGCCGCCGACGCCTGCGGCACCGCGGCCTGGGCCCTCCGGACGGCAGCCTCCTACGCCAAGGTGCGCGAGCAGTTCGGACGGCCCATCGGGCAGTTCCAGGGCATCAAGCACCTGTGCGCGGACATGCTGGTCCGGGTCGAGCAGGCCCGCGCGCTCACCTGGGACGCCGCGACGGTCGCCGGGACGGCCGCGGCGACGGCCGCCGGGACCGAGGCTCCCGCCGAGGTCCGGGCGCTGGTCACGGCCCTGGCCGCCGGGACCGCGCTGGACGCCGCCTGGTCCTGCGCCAAGGACTGCATCCAGGTCCTCGGCGGGATCGGCTTCACCTGGGAGCACGACGCGCACATCCACCTCCGCCGGGCCCTGACCGCCCGGCAGCTGCTCGGCCCCGGTGACGGGCACCGGGTGCGCGCCGTACGGCTGGCGGCTGCCGGCACCCGCCGTGAACTGCGCCTGGAACTGCCCGAGGAGGCCGAGGCGTACCGGGCCAGGGCCCGCGAGGCCATCCAGGACGCGCGCGGCCTGGACCCGGTCGCCGCCCGCCGGGTGCTCGCCCCCACCGGCTACGCGGCCCCCTACCTGCCGCCGCCGTACGGGCTCGGGGCGGGGCCCGTCGAACAGCTCGTCATCCAGCAGGAACTGGCCGCCGCCGGGGTGAGGCTCGCCGAGCTCGGCATCGCCACCTGGGTGGTGCCCTCGCTGCTCGCCTACGGCACCCCGGAGCAGCGGGAGCGCTACGTCCTGCCCACCCTGCGCGGGGAGACCACCTGGTGCCAGTTGTTCTCGGAGCCGGGTGCCGGCTCGGACCTGGCCTCGCTGCGGACCAGGGCCGAGCGCACGCCGGAGGGCGGCTGGCTGGTCAACGGACAGAAGGTGTGGACGAGTTCCGCGCACACCGCCGACCACGGCATCCTGCTCGCCCGCACCGACCCGGCCGCCCCCAAACACAAGGGACTCGGCTACTTCGTCGTCGACATGAAGAACACCCCGGGCATCGACGTCCGGCCGCTCAAGGAGATCACCGGCGAGGCCCTGTTCAACGAGGTGTACTTCGACGACGTCCCCCTCCCGGCGGAGGCGCTGGTGGGCGAGCCGGACGGCGGCTGGCGGGTGGCCCGCAACACCCTCGGCAACGAGCGGGTCCACATGGCCGACCAGATGGCCTTCGACACCGGGCTGGAGGCGCTGATCGCCCGCTCCGCCGAACTGGACGGGGCGTACCGGGCCCGGATAGGCGCGCTGGCCGCCGAGGCCCACGCGCTGGCCTGCATCGGGCTGCGCACCACCCTCCAGCAGGTGTCCGGGCTGGAGCCGGGCGCGGGTGCGTCCGTACGGAAGCTCGTGCAGACCCCGCACCAGCAGCGGACGGCGGAACTCGCGCTGGAGCTGCTCGGGCCGGCCGGCGCGGTGTCCGAGGGTGCGGGCGAGCGGGCGGTGCACGGAGTGCTGATGTCGCGCTGCCTGACCATCGCGGGCGGGACCACGCAGGTGCAGCTGAACGTCGTGGCCGAGCGGATCCTCGGCCTCCCCAGGGACTGACCCGAGGAACAGGAGATGTCAGGCATGAAGTCGTACATCGTCGGTGTCGGCATGACCAGGTTCGAGAAGCCGGAGTCGCGGGACTGGCAGTACTGGGACATGGCGAAGGAAGCCGGGACGGCGGCACTCGCCGACACGGGCATCGACTACGGGCTGGTCGAGCAGGTCGCGGCCGGGTACTGCTTCCAGGCGTCCACCGCCGGGCAGCGGGCCGCCTACGAGCTGGGGCTGACCGGGGTGCCGGTCTACAACCTCAACAACAACTGCGCGACCGGCTCGACGGCGCTGATGACGGCCCGGCAGTTCGTCGAGGGCGGGATCAGCGACTGCGTGCTCGCGCTCGGCTTCGAGAAGATGAAGAGGGGTGCGCTGGGCGGCGGGGCCGACGGCGGAGACTTCAAGACCTCCCCGGTGGCCCGGCACTACGGGATCATGGCGGCCGGGCACGGCTTCGAGATGTCCCCGCCCACCGCGCAGATCTTCGGGAACGCGGCGCGCGAGCACATGGACCGGTACGGCACCACGGCCGCGCAGCTGGCGGCGGTCGGCGCCAAGAACCACCGGCACAGCGCGGACAACCCGAACGCGCAGTTCCAGGACGTCTACACGGTCGAGGAGATCCTGGCGGCGAAGGAGATCCACCGGCCGCTGACGAAGCTGCAGTGCTCGCCGACCTCGGACGGCGCGGCCGCGGCGCTGGTGGTCTCGGAGCGGTTCGTGGTGGCGCACGGGCTGCACGATGCGGCGGTGGAGATCGTGGCGCAGGCGATGACCACGGACACCGAGGAGTCCTTCGCCTCCGGCTCGTGCATCGACGTGGTCGGCAAGCCGATGACGGCGGCGGCCGCGCGCCGGGTCTACGAGCGCTCCGGACTCGGCATCGAGGACGTGGACGTGATCGAGCTGCACGACTGCTTCTCGGTCAACGAGCTGCTCACCTACGAGGCGCTGGGCATGTGCGAGGACGGCGCCTCGGGGAAGCTCGTGGAGTCGGGAGCCACGACGTACGGCGGGCGCTGGGTGGTCAATCCGTCGGGCGGTCTGATCTCGAAGGGCCATCCGCTGGGCGCGACCGGGCTGGCGCAGGCGGCGGAACTGGTCTGGCAGCTGCGCGGCACGGCGGGCCCGCGCCAGGTCGCCGGCGCGAGGGTGGGCCTGGCCCACAACATCGGACTGGGCGGCGCGGCGGTGGTGACCCTGCTGCGGCGCTGACGGCGCCCGCTCCCGTGTCGGCGCGCCCGGGGTCAGACGTCGAGGACCGGGTCGACGACCGTCTCGCCCGTGGAGGCCGCGCGCAGGGCGGCCGCGAGGTCCTCGACCGGGCCGTCACGGAGGACCACGCCCGCCGCGCCGGCGGTGAGCGCGGCCTCCGGCAGTCCGGGCCGGGCCCGGCCCGTCAGGACCAGGGCCCGGCACTCCGGTTCCTCCGCCGCCAGCGCTTCGACCGCGGCGACCGAGTCGACCAGGGCCACCTGGGGGCGCTGCATCGGCGAGGGGACCACCTCGATGTCCGGCTGGAGGGCGAGCAGGACCGCCAGGGCCGGGTCGGGCGGAACCAACAGGACCCGCAGGGACTTGGCGGGGCGGGGGTCCCGGGGCATTTCGTCCACCCGCCCAGGGTAGGTCAGGCCCCCTCCCGGCGCCCGATCTGACATGACGTCAGCAGTCTTCCCAAGTGCCGGGACGTGCGTTATACATTCCCTCACCGGAGCAGATAGAACGCGTTTCAGAAACGCCTCGGGACTCCGGTCCGCATACGACCCCGGTGCGGCCGACGGTGCGGACGGCCGCACCGGGGTCTTCCAAAAGGAACAAGGAGCAGCATCCTCATGCCGATCGATGCCGCCAAGGCCCTTGCCGCCGATCCCCGCCGCAGCGAGATCGAGTGGGACCACAAGGACATCCAGCTCTACCACCTCGGGCTGGGGGCCGGCCGCCCCGCGACCGACCCGGACGAGCTGCGCTACACCCTGGAGTCCAAGCTGCACGTGCTGCCGAGCTTCGCGACGGTGGCCGGCGCCGGAATGGCCATGCTGGGCGGGCTCGGCGCACCGGGGATCGAGGTCAACCTCGCCGCCGTGCTGCACGGCGGGCACTCCATCGAGCTGCACCGCCCGATCCCGGTCAAGGGCAAGGCCACCTCCAGCTCCAAGGTCGCCGCCGTCTACGACAAGGGCAAGGCGGCCGTCATCGTGCTGCGCTCCGAGGTCGCCGACGCCGACGGCCCGCTGTGGACCTCCGACGCGCAGATCTTCGTCCGCGGAGAGGGCGGGTTCGGCGGGGAGCGCGGTCCCTCCGAGCGGATGGAGCTGCCCGAGCGGGCACCCGACCGGACCGAGGAGCGGCTGATCCGCGAGGAGCAGGCCCTGCTCTACCGGCTCTCCGGTGACTGGAACCCGCTCCACGCCGACCCCGAGTTCGCCAAGACGGCCGGCTTCGACCGGCCGATCCTGCACGGCCTGTGCTCGTACGGCATGACCCTCAAGGCCGTGGTGGACACCGCCCTGGGCGGGGACGTGTCGCGGGTGACCTCCTACCGGACGCGGTTCGCCGGAATCGTGTTCCCCGGCGAGACGCTGCGCATGCGGATGTGGCAGGAGCCCGGCCGCGTCCAGGTGTCGGTGACGGCCGCCGACCGGGACGACGCGCCGGTCCTCGCCGACACCGTCGTCACACACGCCTGACCGGGCCGGCGAGCCCGGAGAGCCGCAGGCAAGGAATCCCGCACGACCGACCGACCCAAGGAGCCGCACCGTGCGCGCAGCACTGCAGAGCGAGATCGGCCAGGACAAGCTCGAAGTCGTGGAGGACATGCAGGCCGTGGGCTTCGGCCCCGGCAAGGTGAGGATCCGGATCAAGGCGACCGGGCTCTGCCACTCCGACCTCTCCGCGATGAACGGCGTGCTGCCGCAGCCCGCGCCCTTCATCCCGGGCCACGAGGGAGCGGGTGTGATCACCGACATCGGTGACGGGGTGACCGGCCACCAGGAGGGCGACCGGGTCCTGGTCTGCTGGCTGCCGCCGTGCGGCCACTGCCCCGCCTGCAAGCGCGGCCAGGGCCACCTGTGCCTGGAGAGCTTCGGGAACGTGGTCACCCCCAACTTCCGGCGCGGCACCGGGGACGTCTTCGGCTTCGCCGGCACCGGCACCTTCGCCGAGGAGATGGTGGTGCCCGCCAACTGCGCCATCCCCATACCGGACGACCTGCCCTTCGACATCGCCGCCCTGATCGGCTGCGGGGTCACCACCGGCCTCGGTGCGGCCATCAACACGGCCAAGGTGGAAGCGGGTTCCTCGGTCGCCGTGGTCGGGTGCGGCGGGGTCGGCATCTCGGTGATCCAGGGCGCCAAGGTGCAGGGTGCCTCGCAGATCATCGCGGTGGACCCGGTGGAGTCGCGGCGCGAGGCGGCGCTCAAGTTCGGTGCCACCGAGGCGGTCGCCCCGGAAGCCTTCGGCGACGCCAAGAACCGGATCACCGGCGGCGAGGGCTTCGACTACGTCTTCGAGGTGGTCGGCAAGTCCGCGACCGCCCGGACCGCCTACGAGATGACCCGGCGGGGCGGCACCGTCTGCGTGGTCGGAGCCGGTGCCATGGACGACGACTTCCAGGTCAACATGTTCTCGCTGTTCTTCGACGAGAAGCGGATCCTGCCCTCCATGTACGGCGGCGGGGACGTGCTCCGCTCCTACGAGCGGACCATCTCGCTGTGGCGGGCGGGCCGGATCGACCTCGCGGGTCTGATCACCCACCGGGTGCAACTGCCCGAGATCAACGACGCGCTCGACCAGATGCGTACGGGTGTGGCCCTGCGCACCTGCATAGAGATCTGACCGAAGAATCGAATCCCGGGAGGAACGGCTCCATGGCACTGCCACTCGAAGGACTCTCCGCCGTCGTGACGGGGGCCGGCCGCGGGCTCGGCCGGGCCGAGGCGGTCGAACTCGCCCGGCTCGGCGCGAGCGTGGTCGTCAACGACTACGGCCGGCCCGGCCGCGACGGCTCCGGGGAGGCCTCGGCCGCACCGGCCGAGGAGGTCGTCGCGGAGATCGAGGCGGCGGGCGGGCGGGCGGTGGCGCACCTCGGTGACGTGGCCGACTTCGACCAGGCGCGGGAGCTCGTCGAGCTGGCCGTGAGCAGCTTCGGCAAGCTCGACATCCTGGTCAACAACGCCGGCATCCTGCGGGACCGGATGGTCTTCTCGATGTCGGAGGAGGAGTGGGACTCGGTGATCCGGGTCCACCTCAAGGGTCACTTCAACACCACGCACTTCGCGTCGGCGCACTGGCGGGAGCGGTCCAAGGAGGCGGGCGGCCCGGTCTACGGCCGGATCATCAACACCTCCTCGGAGGCGTTCCTCGGCGGATCGGCCGGGCAGCCGAACTACGCCGCGGCCAAGGGCGGGATCGTGGGCCTCACCACCTCCACCGCGCTGGCCCTGGCCAAGTACGGGGTCACGGCCAACGCGATCTGCCCGCGGGCCCGCACCCGGATGACCGAGGACGTGTTCGCGGGCTTCCAGGTCCCCGATGAGGGGAAGCTGGACGCGCTCGCGCCCGAGCACGTCTCCCCGCTGGTCGGCTACCTGGCCTCGCCGGCCGCGGCCAAGGCCAACGGGCAGCTGTTCGTGGTGCACGGCGGGATCGTGGTCGTGATGGAGCGGCCCCGGGTGGCCGCCAAGTTCGACACCACGAAGGAGTCCTTCTCCTTCGAGGAACTCGACGAGGTGCTCACCCCGCACTACGAGTCCCGCCCGGCGGGGGAGACCTTCGCCGCGGTGGAGGTACTCGGCCTCAAGCACGACTAGTCCGTAAGGGGCGGCTTGGGGCGCGGCCCGGACGACGGCACCGTCCCCTCGTCCGGGCGGCTATCGTGACCGCGTGACACAGGCGGTCGGAGGGCCGGACCCACTGCCTGCCACGAGTGCGGAGGACGGGGTCGTCGGGATGGGGCATCGGATACGACGCCTCGGGCGTCGGGCGACGGCAGTCGTCGTCCTGGCCGGATGTGCGACCGCCGGCACGTCCCGTGCGCCCGCAGAGCAGCCCGCGGCCGGGCAGCAACGGCACCAGGCACCGCTTGCGGAGCCGTTGACCTGGGACGACCTGAGGTCCGGGCTGCCTTCCAGGAAGGCGTGGCCGGGCCGTGTCGTTGTGCCCCGCGCGCCGGAGGGCACCCCGGACGGGGCCGCTCCGAGCAGCGGGGTCGACTCCGAGGAATGCCGGGCGTTGGTCGACTTCGAACTGGACCGGACACTGCACCGGCCGGCCGCACGGGTCAGCGCCGACGTGCTGCCGCGGAGTGACGTGTCGGGGAAGAACCGTGACTTCAAGGAGCTCCATCTCCTCCACCTGTCCAGTTACGGCGTTGCCGAGGCATCGGCGGTGATGGAGTCCCTCAAGAAGGCCCTGCCGGTGTGCGCCGCGTTCATGGTCTACACCCAGTCGTACGGCAGTCAGTCCGAACGCATCCGCGTGGTGGAGCTCCCGGCACCGGCCGTCGGGGACGACAGCGCCGCCTTCAGTTGGCACGTGCCGGACATCCCGATGAACGAGGTCGTGCCCGTCACCGTCGTCCGTACCGGCGGAGTGCTCGCGACGTATTACGGCCGGGTCCCGGCGGACCTCCCGCAGAAGCAGCACGGGAGGTTGCAGGCCCTCGTCGCAGGGCACCCGGGCTGACGCACCGCGGACGCACACGGCTGCTCTCCGGGGGGAGCCCGGAGACCGGACGTGCGCGACGACGCGGCGTCCCCGCGCCGTCTACGCCACGCCGTCTACGCCGTGGCGGCCAGCGGCGCCTGCTGGAGCGGGACCGGTTTCGGGGCCGCCGGGGGCGGGGTGATGCGCACCGGGGCCGGCGGGCAATCCGGCATGCCCAGCGAGGCGACGCCGCACGGCACGCCCGGGACGGCGTACGGGAGCCTCAGCCGGCCCTCGCGGGTCCACAGGCCCGTACCGCCCAGCCAGCCGGCCGGGGCGCCGAGCCGGAACACGTACCGGTCGGTGGGCCGCCACAGGGCCAGGGCCTCCCCGGAGCCGCCGAACCCGGTGCCGCCGGCCGCCGCCTCCGCCGGAGGCGCGAGGCGCAGCGCGACCGCGCAGGTCTCCGGCATCAGCACCTGCCCCGGCTGCACCGCGAACGGCACCGCCGTCGCCCCCACGGCCCGCAGGCACTCCGGGAATCGGACCGGCAGGGCGCTGCCCAGCACACCCCAGCCCAGCCGCGGTTCGCCGGGCGCGTCCGAGCGGATCAGCAGCAGCCCGCTGTCGGGGTCCGCCAGCAGCAGCCGGTCGTCGCTGGCGTCGGCGATCTGCAGCAGCGGCGACACCTCCCCGCCGCGTCCCAGGTCCACGGCGACCGCCTTGACCCGTCCCGCCCGCTCCCGGTCCAGGGCCAGCAGCCGGCCCGTCCGGTCCAGCCAGACCCCGCCGGAGCAGCGGCCCTGGATCCGCGCGACCTGCTCCGGGCCGCCGGTGCCGCCCGCCACCCGCCACACCGTGGTCGAGGTGCCGTCCACGGCCAGCGCGTACGCGCCGCACCCGTCCGGAGCGGGCGGCAGCAGCCGCAGCCGCAGGCCCTCGGCGGCCTCCACCGAGCCGAGCGCCAGCTCTCCGGTGCCCGGGCCGGTGGGATAGAGGAGGGCGAAGGAGTGCCGGTCGGCGACCCGGCGGTGGATCAGTACCCGTCCGTCGGCCAGCGGCAGCACCTCGCTGTCGGCCTCCTCAGGCTGCTCCAGCGGCAGCGGTACCGCGTAGGGCTCGGGCCCGCCCAGGGTCCAGCGCTCCGGGTAACGGGCGTCGCCGGTACCGGCGAGCCGGGCGGCGTACGACCCGTCCGCGGCGATCGTGAACGACGCGTTCGAGGTGAACGACGTGCTCGACGTGTTCGACGTGTGCGGCGCGTGCGCCGCGTCCGGGGCGGTCACCGCGTTCCCCGGGGCCGCGGGCTCCCGCTCCGGGACGGGTTCCCGGTCGGCGGCGGAGCGTGGGGCAGTAGCTTCGGCACAGGCAGTCATCCGTGCGTCACCTCCGGTGAGGAAGCTAGTTTTCGCACTTCCTGCCGAACAACACGACCAACTCCGCTTCACACATAAGGGTGGCCGCCCGGCGGTTCCCCTGTGCGGGGCGAGGCGGTTGTGCTGGGGCGATGTGCGGGTGGTGCCCGGGACCGGCCCGGACCCCGTTCCCGCCCGCCGGGTCACGGCCGGACCCCGGGCCGGTCACCGCCGCCGCTGTGATCGCCGGGCGGCCGGGCGCCCGCGGCGGGCGGTAGCCTTGGCCCGTGCCTCGTCTCTCTGAAGTCATTGCCGCGCTCGACTCCCTCTGGCCCCCCACCCGGGCCGAGCAGTGGGACGCCGTCGGAACCGTCTGTGGCGACCCGGACGCCGAGGTCTCCCGGGTGCTGTTCGCCGTCGACCCGGTCCAGGAGATCGCCGACGAGGCGGTGAAGCTGGGCGCCGACCTGCTCGTCACCCACCACCCCCTCTACCTGCGCGGCACCACCACCGTCTCGGCCGGCACCTTCAAGGGCCGGGTCGTGCACACCCTGATCAAGAACGACATCGCGCTGCACGTCGCGCACACCAACTCCGACACCGCCGACCCCGGCGTCTCCGACGCCCTGGCCGGCGCCCTGGACCTGCGCGTCACGGGCCCCCTGGTGCCCGACCCGACCGACCCGGCGGGCCGCCGGGGCCTGGGCCGGATCTGCGAGCTGGACCACCCCGAGACCCTGCGCGAGTTCGCCGCCCGCGCCGCCGCCCGGCTGCCGCGCACCGCGCAGGGCATCCGGGTGGCCGGCGACCCGGACGCGCGGGTCCGTACCGTCGCCGTCAGCGGAGGCTCCGGCGACAGTCTCTTCGACCAGGTACGGGCCGCCGGGGTGGACGTCTTCCTCACCGCCGACCTGCGCCACCACCCGGTGTCCGAGGCCCGCGAGCAGAGCCCGCTCGCCCTCGTCGACGCCGCCCACTGGGCCACCGAGTGGCCCTGGTGCGAGCAGGCCGCGGCCCAGCTCGACGCGATCTCCGAGCGCCACGGCTGGGGCCTGCGTACCCACGTGTCGCGCACGGTCACCGACCCCTGGACGGTGCACGCGCCGTCCGCCACCTCACCCTCTATCCCTGGAGCCCCCAACTGAACGCCGAGCCCGCCGACCAGATCCGACTTCTCGACGTCCAGGCCCTGGACACCCGGCTGTCGCAGCTCGCCCACAAGCGCAAGTCGCTGCCCGAGCACGCCGAGCTCGACTCCCTGACCAAGGACCTCTCCCAGCAGCGCGACCTGCTCGTCGCCGCGCAGACCGAGGAGAGCGACACCGCCCGCGAGCAGACCAAGGCCGAGCAGGACGTCGACCAGGTCCGCCAGCGGGCCGCCCGTGACCAGCAGCGTCTGGACTCCGGCGCGGTCACCTCGCCCAAGGACCTGGAGAACCTGCAGCGCGAGATCGTCTCGCTCGCCAAGCGCCAGGGCGACCTGGAGGACGTGGTCCTGGAGGTCATGGAGCGCCGCGAGTCCGCGCAGGAGCGCGTCGCCGAGCTGACCGATCGGGTCGCCGCCCTGCAGGCCAAGACCGATGACGCGACGGCCCGCCGGAACGCGGCCACGGGCGAGATCGACGCCGAGGTCGCCGCGGTCTCCAAGGACCGCGAGATCGTCGTGGGCTCCGTGCCCGCCGACCTGATCGCCCTGTACGAGAAGATCCGCGCCAAGCAGGCCGGGATCGGCGCGGCGAAGCTGTACCAGAAGCGCTGCCTGGGCTGCCAGCTCGAACTGGACCTCTCCGAGATCAACGAGGTCAAGGCCGCGGCCGCCAACAAGGTGGTGCGCCACGAGAACTGCGGCCGCATCCTGGTGCGTACGGCCGACTCGGGCATCTGATGCGGCTGATCGTCGAAGCGGACGGCGGTTCCCGGGGCAACCCGGGGCCCGCCGGCTACGGCGCGGTGGTCCTGGACGCGGCCACCGGTGAACCGCTGGCCGAGCGCGCCGAGTTCATCGGCGTGGCCACCAACAACGTGGCGGAGTACAAGGGCCTGATCGCGGGTCTGACGGCGGTGCGCGAGCTGTCGCCGGAGGCGCAGGTCACCGTCCGCATGGACTCCAAGCTGGTCGTCGAGCAGATGTCGGGCCGCTGGAAGATCAAGCACCCCGACATGAAGCCGCTGGCCGCCGCGGCGGCCCGGATCCTGCCGCCCGCGCAGGTCACCTACGAGTGGATCCCGCGCGAGCGGAACAAGCACGCGGACCGGCTCGCCAACGAGGCGATGGACGCCGGACGGCGCGGCGAGCAGTGGAAGCCGGCGGACTCCTCCGCCGCCCTGGACCGCGGGGCGGCCCGGGCCCTGGCCACCCCGCCGCCGTCCGGCGTGCCCGGCGACCAGGCCGCCGGCGCGGCCGCGGCCCGCGCGGCGCTGGCCGGCGCCAGGACCGGCGGCTCCGGAGCTCCCGCCGCTTCCGGTGCCGCCGCCGGATCCCTCGTCGAAGTGGAGGCGGCCGACGCGCTCTTCGGCCCGGAGGCCGGCTCCCCTGCTTCCGGCACGGCCACCGGCGCGGTGCCCGCGCCGGCGCGGGGAGACTCCGCCGCACGCGGAACCTCGGCCGCACCGACGGCCGGGTGGGCCGCGCCCGACCTCGGGACGCCCGCCACCTTCGTGCTGCTGCGGCACGGGGAGACCGCCCTCACCCCCGAGAAGCGGTTCTCCGGCAGCGGCGGCACCGACCCCGAGCTGTCCCCGGCCGGCCGCCGGCAGGCCGAGGCCGTCGCGGCGGCCCTCGCCGCACGCGGCACCATCCAGGCCGTCGTGAGCTCCCCGCTGCGCCGCTGCCGGGAGACCGCGCAGACCGTCGCCGACCGCCTCGGGCTGCCGGTGGCCGTCGAACAGGACCTGCGCGAGACCGACTTCGGCGCCTGGGAGGGACTGACCTTCGCCGAGGTCAAGGACCGCTTCCCGGACGACCTGCAGGCCTGGCTGGACTCCCCGAAGGCCGCCCCCACCGGCGGCGGCGAAAGCTTCGGCCACGTCACCCGCCGGGTCTCGGCCGCCCGCGACCGGCTGCTGGCCGCGTACGCCGGCCGGACCGTCCTGCTGGTCACCCACGTGACCCCGGTCAAGACCCTGGTGCGGCTCGCGCTCGGCGCCCCGCCGGAGGCCCTGTTCAAGATGGAGCTCTCCGCGGCCTCGCTGTCGGCGGTGGCGTACTACGCGGACGGCAACGCCTCGGTCCGCCTGCTGAACGACACCTCGCACCTGCGGTAGAGCGGCACAGCGGTCGGAACGGCCGAGGGCCCCGCACACGGTGTGTGCGGGCCCCGGCCCGTCCCGCAGGAGATCGCCAAAGGTGCCAAGTCCCTGCCCGTGGACGAGGCGCTCCTCGTCGTGGAAGTGACTTCGGAATCCGACGCGGCCGACGACCGGGTCAAGAAGCGGCGACGGTACGGTCAGTACGGCGTGCCGCTGTACCTCCTGATCGACCGGATCGACGGAGCGTGGACCCTGTTCTCCGAGCCCGTTCACCAGGGCTACGCCCACGAGGACGGCCCCCACCCGTTCGGCATGCCGATCAGGCTCCCGGAGCCGTTCGACGTCGAGATCGACACCAGCGGCCTCTGACCGGCTGACGACCCCGGGCACGCAGAAGCCGCCCCGACCGGAGGGAGTCCCCGGTCGGGGCGGCACCGCAGAACGACACAGGCTGTACGCCGGGTTCTGTCACCCGGTGACCTCGCGGTCGCCGGGGAGACGGCCATCCATCTAGGACCGGTGTTGCCGCCGGCCTCGTGCGGTCTACCCGCGGACTCGGGCGGGCAGCCCTCGATCGTCCGCGCAGAGCCGTCCGGAGACGACTCCTCTTGACCTTGCTCCGGGTGGGGTTTACCTAGCCACCTGGGTCACCCCAGGTGCTGGTGGTCTCTTACACCACCGTTTCACCCTTACCGGAGGCCTCGCGGCCCCCGGCGGTCTGTTTTCTGTGGCACTGTCCCGCGGGTCACCCCGGGTGGGCGTTACCCACCACCCTGCCCTGTGGAGCCCGGACGTTCCTCGGCGGGGCTCTCACCCCGACGCGGCCGTCCGCCTGTGTCGTTCTGCGAATGACCATGCTACCTGCCGCGGCGGTACCGGCCGACCCGCCGTACCGCCCGCCCCGTCCGCTTGACCTTGCCGCAGCGTCAGGGTTTCTACTGGCCGCATGCGGATCGGAGAGATCGCCGCGGTCGTCGGGCTCACCACCCGGGCGATCCGGCACTACCACCACGTCGGGCTGCTCCCGGAGCCGGATCGGCTGGCCAACGGCTACCGGGCCTACACGGTGCGGGACGCCGTGCTGCTGGCCCGGGTGCGCCGGCTCACCGAGCTCGGACTGAGCCTGGACGAAGTCCGGGACGTGCTCGGCGACGACGCCGGACGCGACCTGGCCGAGGTCCTCACGGAACTCGACGCGGACCTGGCCCGGCAGGAGACGGAGATCCGTGCGCGACGGGAACGGCTCGCCGCGCTGCTCACCGCGACGCAGAGCGGTTCCGGAGAGGACGCGGCCGTGCTCCCGCCCGGTCTCGCGGCGCTGCTGGCGAAGGCGCCGGAGACCGGGTCGGTCACGGCCCGGAAGGACCGGGAGCACCTGGAGCTGCTCCACGCGACGGGCGGCGGCGACGCCCTCTACGCGGCCCTCGGTCCGCTGGCCGGGGACCCCGCCGTACTGGCCCTGTACGAGAGGCTCGACGAACTGCACGGCGCCGCCGCCGACGACCCGCGGATCCCGGCACTCGCCGAGGACCTGGTGGCGGCGGTCCCGGACGAGGTGTTCGAGGCGATCCCGGCCGGCGGCGGCCCGGTGGTCGCGGGCTTCAAGGAGGCCCTGCTGGCCGAGTACGAACCCGCGCAGGCCGAGGTGGTCCGCCGGGTGATGGAGGCGTTCCTGGAGAGGGGGCGGGGATGAGCCTGCTGCGTGCGGCGCGGATCGTCGCGGCCGCGGTGATACCCGCGGAGTTGTTGCTGGTGCTGTGCGTCGCCTCCGGGGTGCGGATCCCGGAGTGGGCGGTGCTCGGCGCGGAGGTGGTGGTGCTGTGCGTGTTCGTGCTCGAGGCGTGGGCGCTGCGCGGCCCGTACGCCGCCGGACGCGCCGCGGGCGCCGGGCGCGGCGAGGCCCTGCGGGCGGCCGTACGGACCGTGGTGCCCGTGCAGGTCCGTCGGCTGCTGGTGCACGAACTGCGCGCCGCGCACTCGCTGGCGCTGTGGACCGCGCGGCGCCGGCACGGGGTGCGGGCCGGGGACCGCGCCGTCCCGTACACCTCCCCGCAGACGGCGATGATGTACGCCTTCGTCTTCGTGTCGGTGGTCGAGACGGTCGCGCTCTCCGTGCTGATCCCCTGGCCCGCCGTGCACCGGGTGGTGCTGGTGATCGACGTCTACGGGGTGCTGCTGATGCTCGCCCTGCACGCGGCCTGCGTGACCCGGCCGCATGTGGTGTCCCCCGACGGGTCGTTGCGCATCCGCTACGGCGCCCTGTTCGACCTGCCGGTGCCCGCCGACGCGATCGCCTCGGTCCGGGTCGACCGGCGCTTCCCCGAGGGACGGCTGGTGAGGCTCGGCGAGGACGGCGTACTGGACCTGATCGTGGGCAGCCAGACCACGGTCACGGTGGCGCTGAACCGGCCGCTTCCGTACGTCCGGCCGCTGGGCGCGCGGGGCGAGGCGACCGGGCTGCGCTTCCACGCCGACGACCCGGCGGCGCTGGTCGCGGCGGTGCGGGCGGCGGCGGCCGGCGCTCCGGCCGCACCCGTGTGAGGCGGCGGTCCACTACGGGATCTTGAAGAGGATCTTCTCCCGCTCGGGGGAATTCGGGTCGGCCCGGTCGAGCCTGGCCCGGACGGTCTCGCCCAGGACGAGACGGTGGCCGTCCGCGATGATCTTGCCCATCACGGCCGGATCCGCCAGATGCACCTTGCCCTCGTTCGGCCGCGGCGGGCGTTCTTCCGCGTCGGTGTCGATGACCGTGGCGTCGAAGATCTCGTCCTTGCGGTGCATGAGCAGTGCCGCCTCCACCAGGTTCACGGACTCCCGCTCGGCGTTGTTCCCCTTCCCCTTCGCCATCGTGTCCGGCAGGCCGTCCAGGGCGGCCAGTACCCACTCGGGCGGGGCCTGCCCCGCGCAGACGGCCACGCACAGCTCACCGGAGTACCGGTCGACCAGGCGTCGCAGCGGAGCCGTGCAATGCGTGTACGGGGCTGCGATCGCCGCGTGGACCGTGAGCTCCGGGATGCGGTGCCCCTTGAACGAGGTGTAGTTCGCTCCGAGCAGCAAGCTGGTGGACTCGTTGAGGAAGGCCGCGTGCTTCTGGTTCTGCGGATCGAGGGAGCGGACCAGATCGGCGTACGAGACGTGGTGCGGCCAGTCGATGCCCAGGTCCTGGGCGATCTGGCGCACCCGTTTGACCTCGTGGGTCGGGGCCGTGCCCTGGGTCCGCAGGATGCCCGTACCACTGTTCAGCATCATCCGGGCCGCGGCCATGCCGGTCATGAGGGAGATCTGCTCGTTCCAGCCGTCCACCGGCAGCGGCGCCCGGTAGCTCAGCCGGAACCGCCCGTCCTCGAAAGTGACCTCCTGGTCCGGCAGGGTGAACGAGATGCCGCCGCGCGTGACCTCGAGGGTCTCGCGCAGGCGGCCGATGTCGCGCAGCAGGCGCAGGGGCTTCTCGGCCGTACCGGCGTCGAGCTGCTGCTGGACACCCGCGTAGTCGAGCTTGGCCCGGCTGCGGACCAGGGCCCGGGTCACGTTCGAGCGGGTCACGTGCCCGTCGGTGTCGAGGTCGTGCTGCCACAGCAGGGCGGGGACGGTCTGGTTCGGAAGGAGGCTGGCGGCACCCTCGGAGAGCACAGGGGGGTGCAGGGCCACCTTGCCGTCGGGGAAGTACAGCGTCATGACCCGCTTCTGGGCCTCGGTGTCCACCGCGTCGCCCGGTGCCACGAAGGCGGCCACGTCGGCGATGGCGTAGTGCACGCGGAACCTGCGGCCGGGCCGCTCCTCCAGGTACATGGCCTGGTCGAGGTCGCGTGAGGACGGCGGGTCGATCGTGAAGAGCGGCAGGTCGGTGGCGTCCTTGTCGGGCAGCCGGGGCGCCCGGGCGGCGGCGTCGGCCGCTTCGAGCACGCTCGGGGGGAAGGCCGCGGAGGCACCCACCTCCGTCCGCAACTTCTCCAGGGCGGTACGCAGTGCGGCCTTGGCCTTGTCGGACATGTGCATGCGGCGACGTGGCATGTCCCGAGCGTAGGGCGGCAGGCGGTCACCGGCACGGCGGGGCGGTCCGTTCGGGCGGGCCGCCGGTCAGGGGGCCGGTCCGCAAGGGCCTACGCTGGCATGTCGGGGCCGCACCCCCGCGCTCGTACGCGAAGAAGGAGAAACCACCGTGCTCGTGCTGCTGCCGCCGTCCGAAGGAAAGGCCGCCGGCGGCTCCGGCGCACCCCTGCGCCCCGAGGGGCTCTCCCTGCCGGGGCTGGCGGAGGCCCGGGCGGCCGTCCTGGAGGAGCTCGTCGAGCTGTGCTCGGCGGACGAGACGAAGGCGCGCGAGGTGCTGGGGCTCAGCGAGGGGCTGCGGGGCGAGGTCGCGAAGAACGCTCTGCTGCGGTCCGCTGCCGCCCTGCCGGCCGGGGAGGTCTACACGGGCGTGCTGTACGACGCCCTGGGCCTGGCGGACCTGCCGGAGGCGGCGCGGGCGTCGGCCGAGGAGTCGCTGCTGGTGTTCTCCGGGCTGTGGGGTGCGGTGCGGATGACCGACCGGATTCCGTCGTACCGGTGCTCGATGGGGGTGAAGCTGCCGGGGCTGGGCGCGCTCGGGGCGTACTGGCGCACGCCGATGGCCGAGGTCATGCCGGCTGCCGCCGGGGACGGGCTGGTGCTGGACCTGCGGTCGGCGGCCTACGGGGCGGCGTGGAAGCCGAAGGGGGAGCTCGCGGGGCGGACGGCTTCGGTTCGGGTGCTGCACTCGCAGGTGGTGGACGGGGTCGAGAAGCGGTCGGTGGTCTCCCACTTCAACAAGGCCACGAAGGGGCGGATGGTCCGGGACCTGCTGCTCGCCGGGGCGGTGCCGGCGACTCCGGCGGAACTGGTGACGGCGCTGCGGGACCTGGGCTACGTGGTCGAGGCGGAGGCTCCGGCCAAGCCGGCGAAGGCGTGGTCTCTGGACGTGGTGGTCACCCAGATCCACTGATGCCGATGCTTCCCGGAGGGGCGGGAGTCTGCCGGCCGGGCCGGTCTCGGGCGGCTCCGGGTCCGGGCGCGTTGGCTGCCGGGCCGGGCCGGGGTTGGGGCGGCTTCGGGTGCGGGGGCCGTGGGCTCCGGGTGGGGTATCCGGGACGGCATGATTTACGGCGCGTTGCGCAGCATCCGGTTGTCGGGCGGGGGGCGCGCCACAAATCACGCTTGAGTGTCCCGGACACCCCACCCTCCACCCCCGACCCCCTCCCGCGGCACTCCGGCCGGTCCGAGAGGTGGTGACAGACGCCGAACGGCGCGGTCTGCCGGACTACCGCGGTGTGGGCAGGCGTCCCGCAGGGCGATGGGGGTCCCCCCTGTTCGAGCGAAGTCGAGAGCTTGGGGGAGGGTGGGCACACCGGGACACCGCCGCGTGCGGCTGGAACCCGGCCCCACCCGAAGCCGGCCCTGGTCCGGGGCGGAGCCCCGGAAACGCTGCCCGGGGCGGAGCACCGTACCTCGCTCGGGCGCAGCCCGCTCCGAAGCCCGCTCGGGGGTAAGGGCGCAGCCCGTTCCCGGGGGCAGGGCGAAGTCCCGTGGGCAGTCGGGGCCGAGCCTCGTGCGGGGTCTGGGGCGGAGCCCAGGTCAGGGGGGCGGGGCGGAGCTCCCGTACGGGGCGGGCGCGGCCCCGGAGGGGCTAGTGGCTCAGGGGCCAGGCCACGGTGGCGACCGGATCGTGGTCGGTGGCGCCGGCATGGAGCGCGCACGCGTCCGTGAGCGTTTCGAGCAGCGTCAGCGGATCCGGCAGCGGATGTTCCATCCCGCGGACCCAGGCGACCGCCAGGTCGCCCGGCAGGGCCGCGGGCGGCAGCAGGACGTAGCTGCCGCGGCAGTGCCACCGCAGGCCGGGGTGCTCGTCCATCGTCTCGGGGTGACAGTCCAGTTCGCACGGCCACCACTCGTCCTCGTCCTCGGGGGTGCCGCGGGTGGCCGTGAAGAAGAGCATCCGGGCCTTCTCGGCGGGACCGTCGGCCCCGGACTCGGCGACCGGTCCGACCGCGATGTCCGCGGCCAGCAGGCGGTCCAGCGCGTCGCGCCCGGCCTCCAGCGGCACGTCCAGGACGTCGTGGACCATGCCGGTGGCGGTGACGAAGTTGGCCTGGGGGTGGTTGCGGGCCCACCGCTCGATCTGCGCGCGGTCGGTGGTCGACTGGGTCTGCCAGGCGAAGGACAGCGGGTGCCGGGCGGGGGTGGGACAGCCGATGCGCTCGCAGGAACAGCGGTAGCCGACGGGGTGGGCGGCCGGGGCGATCGGCAGGCCGGCCGAGGCCACCGCCAGCAGCAGCCGCTCGCGCTCTCGTCCGGGGTCCTCGGGGGTGGGCTTCGGGCGCAGCCGCAGCCACTGGGAAATCCTGCTCTGCGCACCGCGTTTGAAGCGGCCGGACTCAGACCCCACGGACCCCATGTATCCCCTCACCTCACCGATGCCCGGCAGACCTTCAGGCAGACCCTGACATCGTCCCACCATCCCGCGGGCCCCTTGACCGCCCTCACCCGCCGGGGGGTGTCCTGATAGTGCGTGAATGGGCTGGTTTCGGACGGTTGTTTCCGGCCGGGGGACGGCGGTGACTTTGCTCACCGGGGGGTCACGGGGCGCACATCGGAAGTTCATGCGGTGGGGGTGTGGCCGCTGTGCGCCCCCGTGTTCAGCGGGGTGCCAGGCCGCTCAGGACGCGGTCCACCAGGGCGTCCGTGAACGCGTGGGTGAGCGGGGCGGTGCGCAGGAGCCAGCGGTACGTCAGGGGGCCGAGCAGCATCTCCACCGCCAGGCGTAGATCCGTGTCCTCGGCGATCTGGCCGGCCTCTCGCGCGGAGCGCAGCCGCTGCTCGTACAGGGCGAGCTGTGGTTCCAGGAGCTGCTCGGTGAAGCGGGCCCCCAGCTCGGGGTCGGTGGCCCCGGCGGCGGTGAGGGCGCGGGCCGGCGCCTCGTACGTCTCGTCGTTGAACTCGTCGACCGTGGCGCGCAGCACCGCCTTGAGGTCGGCGGCCAGGTCGCCGGTGTCCGGGAAGCCCGTCCAGCCGCCCTCCTCCGCCGCGTCCCCGGCCAGCGAGAGGGAGGCCTCCAGCAGGACCGCGGCCTTCGAGGGCCACCACCGGTAGATCGTCTGCTTGCCGACCCCGGCCCGGGCGGCGATGGCCTCGATGGTCAGCTTGTTGTAGCCCACCTCGCCGACGAGGGCGAGGGCCGCGTCCAGGATGGCCCGGCGGGAGCGGTCGCTGCGGCGCGAGGCGTCGGGGGTCTTTGCCATCCCGCGAGTGTAGTACGAGCCGAGACGTATCGTCTTTGTGGTTCGGAAATCGTTTCGTCAGTCAAACCACCCGGACAGTTCACTGCGCGGTGCGGGCGGAGGAGCGACGATTCTCTTACCTGTCTTCGTAAGGAGCCTTCTTTGCGCAGAGACGCCACACCCCGGCGCTACCTGATGTGCCCACCCGTGCACTTCAAGGTCACGTACTCCATCAACCCGTGGATGGATCCCACGAAACCGGTGGACCTGCCCCTCGCACTCGCCCAGTGGGAGGACCTCCGTGACCGCTACCGCTCGTTCGGCCACACCGTCGAGGTCCTCGACCCGGTGGAGGACCTGCCCGACATGGTCTACGCGGCGAACGGCGCGACCGTCGTGGACGGACGGGTGCTCGGCGCCCGGTTCGCCTACCCCGAACGCGCCGCCGAGGCCGAGGCCCACCTCGCCTGGTTCCGCGCCCACGGCTACACCGAGGTCCACGAGCCCTCCCACATCAACGAGGGCGAGGGGGACTTCGCCGTCACGGCGAGCTACCTGCTCGCCGGCCGCGGCTTCCGGTCGAGTCCCCTCTCGGCGGACGAGGCCCAGGAGTTCTTCGGGCGGCCGGTGATCGGCCTGGACCTGGTGGACCCGCGCTACTACCACCTGGACACCGCCCTCAGCGTGCTCGACGGCGACGAGGTCATGTACTTCCCGGAGGCGTTCTCGCCCGGCAGCCGGGCGGTGCTGCGCAGGCTCTTCCCCGACGCGCTGATCGCCACCGAGCAGGACGCGGCCGTACTGGGCCTCAACGCCGTCTCCGACGGCCGGCACGTGTTCCTGCCGCAGGCGGCGACCGGGCTGTTCGAGCCGCTGCGGGCGCGCGGGTTCGAACCGGTCGGCCTGGACCTGGGCGAGCTGCTCAAGGGCGGCGGCAGCGTGAAGTGCTGCACCATGGAGCTCCGCGACTGACCGGAGCCGGCGTCCGGTGCTCACCGCCCGGCGCCGGAAACACGCCCCGGCCCCGGCCGCGGTCAGTCCGCGGCCGGCGGCCAGGCGTCGCCCCACTCCGCGTCACGCGCCGCCTTGTACAGGTCGCCGTGGCGCTTGCTGACGTTGGCCCGGGTCAGGCCCTCCGCCTCCGGGCCGCACAGGTCGAGCAGCACGAGCCCCTTGCGGATCTGCGGCTTCCGGGTGATCCGGGCGGGCGCCGGGGCCACCGGGAAGCGGACCGCCGCCACGTAGCTGAACTTCTCGTCCTCGTAGGCCAGTGAGCCTCCCTTCACCTGCCGGTGCAGGGAGGACCGGCTGACCCGGGCGGCGAAGTGGCACCAGTCCTGGCCCACCTCGATCGGGCAGGTGCCGTCGTGCGGGCAGGGCGCCGCCACGTGCAGCCCCGCCGCGATCAGCTGCTCCCGGGCCTCCCGGATGCGCAGGTAGCCCTCCGGGGTGCCCGGCTCGATCACCACCACCGCCTGTCCGGCGCGGGCCGCCTCGGCGACCACCGCCCGCCGGGCCTGCTCGGTGAGCTCGCCCAGGACGTAGGAGACGGTGACCAGGCCGGCCTCCGGCAGGCTCAGCCCGGTGCCGATGACCGCCCGGCGCCACTCGGCGCCGCGCAGCACCTCCGATCCGGAGGCGACGGCCAGCTCCCGGCCCAGGGTCAGGGCCGGCTCCGCCCAGTCCAGGACCACCGTTTCGCGCGGCCCCGACCAGGTGGCGTCCACGGCCCAGGTGGCCGCGCCGGTGCCGCCGCCCACGTCCACGTGCGAGTCCGGAGCCCAGCCGGGGGCGGCGGCCGCCAGGCCGTCCAGGGCCGCCCGTACCGCCTCGAAGGTCGCCGGCATCCGGTACGCCGCGTACGCCACCACGTCGGAGCGGTCGCGCAGCACGGGGGCGTCCGTCGGGGTCCGGCCGCGGTAGTTGGCGATCAGCCGGTCGACGGCGGCCGCGGCCTGCTTGGGCGGCAGCCCGTCGAGGAGGCCGGCGAGCGCGGCCCGCAGGGATTCGGCGGAGGTGGAGTCGGGGTTCACCCGCGAAGTTTACGGCTCCCGGGAGGCCTCGGCGCCGGCCGCGGGAGGCGTGACCCCGGCCTTCCCGTCCTCCCCGGCCCGCGCCCCCTGGCCCTCGGTCCCCCGGCGCTGCCAGGGGCGGCCCATGCCCGCGAAGCAGGCCACCGCGAGCAGCGCGCAGGTCAGCTGCACCACGGCCATCGGCACCGCCGTGTCCTCCCCGGCGATCCCCACCAGCGGGGAGGCGACCGCTCCCACCAGGAAGGAGGAGGTGCCGAGCAGAGCGGACGCCGACCCGGCCGCGTGCGGGGTCCGCATCAGGGCGAGGGCGTTGGTGTTGGGCAGGACGATGCCCATCGCGGACATCACGACGAACAGCGCGGCGGCGATCGGGACCAGTCCGACCTCGCCGAACACCCCGGCGGACATCAGCAGCAGCGCCAGCGAGGCGGCCGTGATCACGGCCAGTCCCACGGCCAGCACCTTGTCCAGGCTGACCCGGCCGACCAGCAGCTTGCCGTTGACCTGGCCGGCGGCGATCAGGCCGACCGAGTTCAGGCCGAAGAGCAAGGAGAAGGTCTGCGGGGAGGCGCCGTAGATCTCCTGCACCACGAAGGGCGAGGCCGATATGTAGGCGAACAGCACGGCGAAGGCGAAGCCGCCAGCGAGCATGTACCCGGCGAACACCCGGTCGGCGACCAGTCCGCGCATGGTGCGCAGGGCCGCGCCGACCCCGCCGGTCTGCCGCCGCTCCGGCGGCAGGGTCTCGCCGAGACCGCGCCACATCACCACGGTCAGCAGCACCCCGACGGCGGTCAGGACGAGGAAGACGCCGCGCCAGTCGGAGAAGCGCAGCACCTGGCCGCCGATGAGGGGGGCGACGATCGGGGCGACCCCGGAGATGAGCATCAGGGTGGAGAAGAACCGGGCCATCTCCACGCCGTCGTAGAGGTCCCGTACGACCGCCCGGGCGATCACGATGGCGGCCGATCCGGCCAGGCCCTGGAGCAGCCGGAAGCCGATGAGCATCTCGGCGGTCGGCGCGAAGGCACAGACGGCGGTGGCCAGCACGTACATGATCATGCCGACGGTCAGTGGGCGCTTGCGACCCCACTTGTCACTCATCGGGCCGATGACCAGCTGGCCCACGGCCATGCCGGCGAGGCAGGCGGTCAGGGTCAGCTGGATGGTGGCGGCCGGGCTGTTCAGGGCCGTGGTGACCTGCGGCAGCGCCGGCAGGTACATGTCCATGGACAGCGGGGGGAGGGCGGAGAGCCCGCCGAGGACGAAGGTGACGAGCAGCCCGGTCCGGCGGGCGGCGGGCGTCGCGGGGGGCGTGCCCGAGGCGGTCGGCGGGGACGTGGGGGAGGAGGAAACCGGCGTGGGACCTCTCTCGGGCATCTGCTGCTCCAGTCTGATCGTCTTCTTTTCAACATCCCCGACCGGTTCATGTTCTCAGCTGTCGGAAGGTCCCGGGCGGTGAGCGCCGTGTGACGTAATCTCCGGCAGCATGAACGACACGAGCAGGAACAAGATCGCTGTGGTGACCGGCGCCGGTTCGGGCATCGGGCGTTCCGTGGCCCTGGCCCTGGCCGAAGGCGGCTGGTCCCTGGCGGTCGCGGGCCGCCGGCCGGAGCCGCTGGAGGCGATGGCCGAGGCGGCGCGGGCGGCCCGGCCCGGCGCCGAGGTGCTGTGCGTACCGGCGGACGTGAGCGACCCGCAGGACGTGACGGCGCTGTTCGCCGCCGTGCGCGACCGGTACGGCCGGCTGGACCTGCTCTTCAACAACGCGGGCACCTTCGGGCCGGCCGGGGTGCCGGTCGAGGACATCGCCTACGAGGCCTGGAAGCAGGTCGTCGACGTCAACCTGACCGGGGCGTTCCTGTGCGCGCAGGCGGCCTTCCGGATGATGAAGGAGCAGGACCCGCAGGGCGGCCGGATCATCAACAACGGCTCCATCTCCGCCCACGTGCCGCGGCCGAACTCGATCGCCTACACCGCGACCAAGCACGCCATGACCGGCCTCACCAGGTCCCTGTCCCTGGACGGCCGCCCGTACCGGATCGCCTGCGGCCAGATCGACATCGGCAACGCGGCGACGGAGATGACCGAGCGGATGCAGACGGGCATCCTGCAGGCCAACGGGCAGCTCGCCGTCGAGCCCGTGATGGACGCGGCCGATGTGGCGCGGACCGTCCGGCACATGGCGGAGCTCCCGCTGGAGGCGAACGTGCAGTTCGCGACGGTGATGGCGACCGCGATGCCGTACATCGGGCGGGGCTGACCGGGCCGGGGCCGCCGGGGCGGGCCGGGGCCGACCCGGGCGGCGGCGCCCGGGGCTGTGGGAAGGTGGTCGGGTGAGCACACTGGAGGACCTCGTCAGGCTGCGCCGGGCGCGTGACCTGATGGACCGCGAGTACGCCAAGCCGCTCGACGTCCCGGCGATGGCGAAGGTCGCCCTGATGTCGCCCGGGCACTTCTCCCGCAGCTTCCGGGCCGCCTACGGCGAGACCCCGTACAGCTACCTGATGACGCGCCGGATCGAGCGGGCCAAGGCGCTGCTCCGGCGCGGCGACCTGACGGTGACCGAGGTCTGTTTCGAGGTCGGCTGTACCTCCCTGGGATCCTTCAGCTCGCGCTTCACCGAGCTGGTGGGCGAGTCCCCGAGCGCCTACCGGGCCCGCGACCACGACGAGGGCGCCGTCATCCCGGCCTGCATCGCCAGACTCCACACCCGACCGGTCAGGAACGGAGAAGCGAAGGCCGACCCCCGCGCGTAGCGTGTGGCGCATGGACATCAAGCTTTCGCAGTGCTTCATCGCCGTCGACGACCACGACAAGGCGCTCGCCTTCTACCGCGACGTGCTCGGCCTGGAGGTCCTCAACGACGTCGGCTTCGAGGGGATGCGCTGGGTGACGGTCGGCTCGCCCTCGCAGCCCGGTGTGGAGATCGTCCTCGAACCGCCCCTCGCGGACCCGAACGCCTCGCCCGCCGACCGGCAGGCCATGGCGGAGCTGCTGGCGAAGGGCCTGCTGCGCGGGGTCATCTTCACCACCGACGACGTCGACGGCACCTTCGAGCGGATCCAGGCCGCGGGCGGCGACGTGCTCCAGGAGCCCATCGACCAGCCCTACGGGGTCCGCGACTGCGCCTTCCGCGACCCCTCCGGCAACATGCTCCGCTTCAACCAGCCGCGCAAGCAGTGAGATCC
Source organism: Streptomyces sp. NPDC043853 (assembly GCF_056436025.1). Taxonomy (NCBI): domain Bacteria; kingdom Bacillati; phylum Actinomycetota; class Actinomycetes; order Kitasatosporales; family Streptomycetaceae; genus Streptomyces; species Streptomyces sp. NPDC043853. The sequence continues at coordinate 393,394 of NZ_JBWKDJ010000002.1, read as the reverse complement.
GGGCCGCCGCCGGTATGACGGGCCGGGAAGGGCCGGGAATGCTGTGGCCGGAGAGGCAGTTGGGGTGGGCATGACTGATGTGCTGCGCTACACCGCCTTCTCCGCCGACCCGGACGGCGGCAACCCCGCCGGGGTCGTCCTGGACGCGTCCGGACTCGACGAGGCGGCGATGCTCGGCATCGCCGCCGAGCTCGGGTACAGCGAGACCGCCTTCCTGACCGCGCCGCCGCAGGGGCTGGGCGGGGACGGCGTACGGGCCTTCACCGTCCGCTACTTCAGCCCCAAGGCCGAGGTGCCCTTCTGCGGACACGCGACCGTGGCCACCGCCGTGGCGCTGGCCGAGCGGACCGGGCCGGGCGAGCTGCTGTTCGCCACCCAGGCCGGGCCGGTCCCCGTGACGGTCACCGAGGACGGCGGCACCCTGCGGGCCACCCTCACCAGCGTCGAGCCGCACGTCGAGGACATCGCCGGCGAGGACCTCGCCGAGGCACTGGCCGCCCTGCGCTGGCCCGCCGCCGACCTCGACCCGGCGTTCCCGCCGCGGATCGCCTACGCGGGCGCCCGCCACCTGGTGCTCGGCGCCGCCACCCGCGCCCGCCTCGCCGAACTCGCCTACGACTTCCCGCGCCTGGAGGCGCTGATGCGCCGCCTGGACCTGACCACGGTCCAGCTCGTACACCGGGCCGGCGACCGGGTGTTCCACGTACGGGACCCCTTCCCGGTCGGCGGGGTCGTGGAGGACCCGGCCACCGGGGCCGCGGCCGCCGCCTTCGGCGCGTACGCCCGCGAACTGGGCCTGGTCCCGGAGGAGGCCGTGCTCACCCTCCACCAGGGCGAGGACATGGGCCGGCCGGGCGTGCTGACCGTCGAGCTGCGCGCGGGCGACCCCCGGGTGCGGGTCGGCGGCGAGGGCGCCCGGATCGGCTGAACCGGAATACCGGAACGCCGGGGCCGGAGGGGCATGCATGCCCCTCCGGCCCCGGCGTTCCGCGGAGGATCAGTCGGTGCTCGCCCTGGCCACCGACGACGCCAGCTTCACCAGCCGGCCCACCCAGGCCGTGCCCAGGAACAACAGCATCGCCGGGACCAGGTACAGGGCCCACACCCACACCTGCAGCACGGTCGGGTCCGGCTGGAAGTTGACGGTGCCCTTCAGCAGGGTGCCGTACCAGCTGTCCGGCGGGATCGTGGAGCTGACGTCGAACGCCTTGTTCGTCAGCCCGCCCACGAAGTCCGCCTCCTGCAGGTCGTGGACGCCGTACGCGAGCACGCCCGCCGCGACGACCAGCAGCAGTCCGCCGGTCCAGGTGAAGAAGCGGGCCAGGTTGATCCGCAGCGCACCCCGGTAGAACAGCCAGCCCAGCACGATCGAGGAGCCGATGCCGAGCAGGACGCCGGTCAGCGGGCCGGCGCCGTCACCGGCCGCCTTCACCGAGCGCCAGACGAACAGCGAGGTCTCGATGCCCTCCCGGCCCACGGCGAGGAAGGCGGTGGTCACCAGCGCGCCGGTGCCCATGGCGAGTGCCGCGTCGAGTTTGCCGTGCAGTTCGGCCCTCAGGGTCCGCGCGGTGCGCTTCATCCAGAAGACCATCCAGGTCACCAGGCCCACGGCGACGATCGACAGGGTGCCGCCGATCGCCTCCTGCGCCTCGAAGGTGAGCTCCTGCGTGCCGAACTCCAGCGCGGCGCCGAAGGCCAGGCTGACCCCGGCCGCGATGCCCACGCCGAGCCAGATGGCCGGCAGCTTCTTCCGGTTGCCGGTCTTGACCAGGTAGGCGACCAGGATGCAGACGACCAGGCTGGCCTCCAGGCCCTCCCGGAGACCGATCAGGTAGTTGCTGAACATGTCCGGCGGCCCCCTACGAGAACAGCGCCCGGCCCCACCAGTCGTCCTTGTCGCGGACGCCCGGCGGAACGGCGAAGACGGCCGAACCCACGTGCTGGATGTACTCGTTGAGGACGTCGGCCTTGGCCAGGTTGCGCTGCACCGGGATGAAGCCCTTGCGCACGTCCCGCTGGTAGGCGAGGAAGAACAGGCCCGCGTCGAGCCGGCCCAGTCCGTCCGTGCCGTCGGTGAAGGAGTAGCCGCGGCGCAGCATCATCGCCCCGTCGTTGGTGTCCGGGTGCGCCAGGCGAACGTGCGCCTCCGGCTTCATCGCCTTCAGGAAGGGTTCGTCGCGCTCCTTGGACTTGCCGACGGGGGCGCCCTCGGCCTTGTCCCGGCCGAAGATGTCCTCCTGCTCCTGGAGCGGCGTGCGGTCCCAGATCTCGATGTTCATCCGGATCCGCCGGGCCACCAGGTACGAGCCGCCGGCCAGCCACGCCGAAGGGCCCTGGACGTCCTTCCCGGACACCCAGACGTGCTTGTCCAGGGCGGCCGTGTCGGTGCCGGAGATGTTCCGGGTGCCGTCCTTGAAGCCCATCATGTTGCGCGGGGTCTGCTCCTCGGGGGTGGTCGAGGAGGTCTTCCCGAAGCCGAGCTGCGACCAGCGCATCACGGTCTTGCCGAAGCCGATGCGGGCCAGCTGCCGGATGGCGTGCACGGCGACCTGGACGTCGTCGGAGCAGGCCTGCACGCAGATGTCGCCGCCGGAGCGGGCCGGGTCCAGGTTGTCGCCGGGGAACAGTTCGAGGTCGATCAGCGCCTCGGGGCGCTTGCCCTCCAGGCCGAAGCGGTCCTTGGCGAACAGCGAGGCACCGAAGCCGATGGTGAGGGTGAGCCGGGACGGCTTGAGGCCGAGCGCCTCACCGGTGTCGTCCGGCGGGGCCTCGGGCAGGCCGCCGACGGCGCCCTCGCCGACCGGCAGGCCGGCCGCCATCCGCTCGGCCGCGCGGGTCCAGTCCTTGAGGAGCTGGACGAGCTCGGCCCGGTCCTTGGTCTTCACGTCGAACGCGGCGAAGTGCAGCCGGTCCTGAACGGCGCTGGCGATGCCCGCCTGGTGCTCGCCGTGGAAGGGCACGGCCGCCCCGGTCAGCGCGGCCGGCACGTGGTCCGGGCCGCCGCGCAGCACGGCGGCGGTGCCGCCCGCCGCGGCGGCGCCGAGCGCGAGCCCGGCACCGCCCCAGCCGAGGACCGAGCGGCGGGAGGGGGCGGCGGCGGGGGTGCCGCCGTCCGCCGGGACCGCCACGGGCGCCGCGTCCACCGCGGGCGCCGATTCCGTCTCGCCTGTCTTGTCCGTCTTTTCCGTCATCTCAGGACTCCCGGACTACTTGACGACGGCCGCGGCGAGCTTCGACAGCGGCTCGCCGAGCGCGCTGACGGCGTCGGACAGCTCCTTGCGCTGCGGCTCGCCGACCTTGTCGTAGGACTCGAACTCGTAGGTGTTCTTGTCGGCGCGGTACTTGTCGAGCAGCGTGTTCATGGCGGCGAACTGCTTGTCCAGCTCGGCGGCCAGGGCCGGGTCGTTCTTCGAGGCGACCGGCTTGAGAAGCTCGTACGCCTTCTGCGCGCCCTCGACGTTGGCCTTGAAGTCGACCAGGTCGGTGTGGCTGTAGCGCTCCTCCTCGCCCGTCACCTTGCCGGTGGCGACCTCGTCCAGGAGCTCCTTGGCGCCGTTCCCCATCGAGGTCGGGGTGATCTCCGCCTGGCCGACCTTCTTCCGCCAGTCGGTGAGGTCGGCCATCAGCTTGTCGGCGAGCTGCTTCTCGGCGTCGCCGATCTTGCCGTCCTGCCACAGCGCCTTCTCCAGGCGGTGCCAGCCGGTCCAGTCCTTCGCCGGGTCCTGGCCGGCCTCCAGGCCGTCCTCGCGGACGTCGACCTTCGGGTCGATGTCGCCGAAGGACTCGGCGACCGGCTCGGTGCGCTCCCAGCCGATGCGGGAGACGGCGTAGGCCTTCTTCGCGGCCTCCACGTCACCGGCCTTGACGGCGTCCGCGAACGCCTGCGCCTTGGGGAGGGTCTCCTCGGCCTGCTGCAGCACGTAGCTGCGGTACGCGGCGACCGCGGTGTCCAGCTCGGGGCTGCGCTTCGCGACGACGGCGCCGCCGGTGGCCTTGACCTGCTGGCGGATGCCGTCGCCCTTCATACCGGGCTTGCAGGCGATCTCGTAGTCGCCGGCCTTGATCTCGGCCGTGATGGTGGCCTTGGTGCCGGGGGTGATGTTCTCGCGCTCGGTGACGATCCGGTCGTCCGGGAACAGCACGTAGACCTCGGTGACCTTGGAGCCCTTGTTCTGGACCTCCAGGGAGACCTTGCCGGCCGGGAACTCCTTGACGGAGACCTCACAGGCGCTGTCCGTGGCCGTGATCTTGACCAGGTCCGCGGAGCCCGATTCGGTCTTCTTCGAGCAGCCGGTGGCCGCGACGACGGCGGCGACGACGGCGGCCGCGGTGGCGGCGGTGAGGCGGGCGGTACGGCGGGCGGGGCGCATGGAGGCTCCTGACAGATTCGGCGTGGGGCCGCCCAGAGCGGAGGACGGGCCGGTGAGGCGCCCCTAACTTAGCCGAGCCTTACTTGCGGATAGAACCCTCCCGTCGTGATCCGTGTCACAGGATTCGGGGCGGGTCGCCGCCCCGTCACGGGGTCATCACGGTCACCTCAAGATGCGGGCACGGAGCTCCCAAGCGGGAGTCAAGTGCCGGTCAAGTAGGGGGATTTCTTGGCTGCATATGCACATATGCCCTTTATGTTCTGTACGTCGCGTGCGGCCGACGGGGTACGACCGGACGGGACCCGCCCCCGGCCCGCACCCGGCCGGGGCTCATCCGCGGACCGGGACCACCAGCGGGGCCCCGGTCCGCGGGTGCGGCAGCACCTCCACCGGCTGCCGGTACACCCGGCTCAGCAGCCCCTCCTCGAACACCGCGGCCGGGGGCCCGGCCGCCGCGACGCGTCCGCCGTGCAGCACCGCCACCCGGTCCGCGTACGCCGCCGCCAGTCCCAGGTCGTGCAGGACGACCACCACCGCGTCCCCTGCCGCGGCCCGCTCCCGGCAGATCCGCAGCACCAGTTCCTGGTGCCGCAGGTCCAGGGCCGCGGTCGGCTCGTCGAGCAGCAGCAGCGCGGTCCGCTGGGCCAGCACCCGGGCCAGCGCCACCCGGGCGCGCTCGCCGCCGGACAGCGCGGAGAAGGGCCGGGCCGCGAAACCGGCGACCTCGGTGGCGGCCATCGCGGCGGCCACCGCCACCTCGTCCTCGTCCTCGTGGGGCGTGCCGGACCAGGGCGCCCGGCCCATCCGCACCACCTCCGCCACCGGGAACGGGAAGGACAGCGCGGCCGCCTGGGGGAGCACGGCGCGGCGCAGCGCCAGATCGGGCGCGGACCACTCGCCCACCGGGCGCCCGCCGACGCGCACTTCGCCGCCCGCGGCCGGCAGGTCGGCGGCCAGAGCGGCCAACAGCGTCGACTTTCCCGCCCCGTTGGGGCCGACCAGGGCGAGCACCTCGCCGGCCCGGGCGGCCAGGTCGATACCGGCCAGGACGTCCCGCTGCCCGAGCCGGACCCGCAGCGCCGCCGCCTCGGCGAGCACGGTGCCGGGTGCGGCGGGCGCGGGGAGGCTGCGCCGGTTCCGGGCGAACGGCCTTCGGGCAGGCGTCATGCCCAGCCTCCCTGCTTGCGGCGGGTCCGGCGCAGCAGCCAGAAGAAGAAGGGGCTGCCGAGCAGTGCGGTGAGGACGCCCAGCGGCAGTTCGGCGGGCTGGGCGAGGGTACGGGCGGCCAGATCGCCGGCGACCAGGACCACGGCTCCGGCGAGGGCGCTGCCGGGGACCAGGAAGCGGTGGCCCGGACCGCCCGCCATCCGCAGCAGGTGCGGAACGAGCAGGCCGACGAAGGTGATGACCCCGGCGACGGCCACCGCGGCGGCCGTCAGCAGGGCCACCACCAGGATCAGCGACATCCGCAGGCGTTCCACCTCCACGCCGAGGTGCCGGGCCGGCCGCTCACCGAGGGAGAGCAGGTCCAGACGGCGGGAATGGAGGGGAGCGGCCAGCAGGCCGGCGGCGGCGCAGGGGAGTACGGCGAGCACCTTGGGCCAGGTGGCCTGGGCGAGCGAGCCGAGCTGCCAGAAGGTGATCTGGTTGACCTGGCCGCTGTCGGCGAAGAAGACGAACAGCCCGATGAGGGCACCGGCGAAGGCGTTGACGGCGATGCCGGTGAGGATGAGGGTGACCACCTCGGTCCTGCCGCCGCTGCGGGACAGCAGGTAGACGGCGGTGACGGTGGCCAGTCCGGCGGCGAACGCGCAGGCGGTCACCGTCCAGTTGCCCAGGAACGACAGCCCGAGCGCGATGGCTGCCACCGCGCCGACCGCGGCCCCGGCGGAGATGCCGATGACCCCGGGCTCGGCGAGCGGATTGCCGAACACGCCCTGCATGAGCGCGCCCGCGCACCCGAGAGAGGCCCCGACCAGCAGCGCGAGCACCACCCGGGGCAGCCGTACGTTCCACAGCACGCTCTCGCCGACCCGGTCGAGAGGGGCTCCGCCCAGGCCCAGGCGGTACTGGACGGAGGAGAGGACGTCGCCGGCGGGGATCCGGTAGGCGCCGGTGCCGGCGGACACCAGCGCGAGCGCCACCAGGGCGGCGACCAGGGCGAGTCCGAGCCACGGGGCCCGGCTCGGGCGCGGGCGGGCGGCGGCCGGGCCGGTCTCCGGCCTCGACTCCGCTGCCGGGTGCGTCAGGGCCGGGGCCGGGCCGCGCAGTTCGTCGTGCGGCGCCGTCACCCGGTCCCCGCGGTGTCCGGACGGTAGAGCTGGGCGATCAGGGAGGCCAGCACCCGGTCGGTGCGCGGGCCGTAGTTGAGGAGCACGCCGTCGTCGACGGTGACCACGCGGCGGTCCAGGCCGGCCGGGGTCTGGGCGACCCCCGGGATCTTCACGAGTCCGTCGATCCCGCCGACCGATTCCAGCCCCTTGGTCATGACCAGGATCGCGTCGGGCGCGGCGGCGACGAGGGCCTCGCTGGTGATCGGCGTGAAGTCCTTCGTCAGTCCCGCCTCCTTGCCCGCGTCCGTCGCGCCGGCCGCCTCCAGCAGCGAGGAGGCTCCCGAGTCGGCGCCGCCCAGCAGGTAGACGGAGGCGGAGCCGCGGAGGTACAGGAACGCCACCCTGGGCTTCCCGGGCGCGGAGCCGGGAACCCTGCTCCGGGCGGCGGCGATCCGGTCGGCGGTGCGCCGTTCGAGCTCGGCGCCGGCCTGCGGGACGCCCAGCGCCGCGGCCACCGCGCGGATCCGTACAGGCACGTCGGCCAGGGACTTGGCCGGGGGCAGCACCACCAGCGGGATCCCCGCGTCGCGGATCTGCCGGACCGCCTCGGCGGGACCGGTCGTGCTCTCCGCGAGCACCAGCGTCGGGCGCAGTGAGAGCACGCTCTCCGCCGACACGTCGTGGGCCCGGGTCACCACCGGCAGGTGCGCGGCCTGTTCGAAGGTGGCGGTGATGTCCCGGGCGACCACCTTCCCGCCCAGTCCGAGGGTGTGCACGAGCTCGTTCAGGCTTCCGCTGAGCGGCACGATCCGGTCGGCCGAACCGACGGTGACCTCGCGGCCCTCGGCCGAGCGGACCGTGGCCGGCAGCGCCGGTACGGGCACGGAGGCCAGGGGTTCCACCCGGTCCGGGGCGGCGGAGGGGGCCGCCGCGGGGCCGGGGCCGTCGCCGCCGCCCGTACCGCAGCCCGTCAGGGCGAGGGTCAGGGCGGCCAGCGCGACGAGCGTGCGGCGCAAGGGGGTTGGTCTGGCGGGCGTGGGCACGAAGGCACCGTCCTGTCGTCCGGCTCGTCCGGCTGGGTCCGGTTTTCGATGTTCTGGGGACCGGGGTCTTGCCAAACCCAGGCCGAGATAGCTTAGGTTAGCCTAACCTTACCCGCCAGGCCTTGAAGGGGACTTCCATGTCCGTACGACCAGCCCGCGCGCTCGGCGCCGTACTCCCGGTGGCCCTGCTGGCGTCCCTCTCGGTGGTGCTGCTCCCGGCAGACACCGCCGAGGCCGCGCCCCGCACGGTGCAGGGCGGCCGGCTCGACTGGGGAGTGAAGTCCTCCTTCCAGAGTTACGTCACGGGCCCCGTCGGGAAAGGCGCTTTCCGGCTGAAGGGAGGTGCCGCCACGGCCGGCGGGAGCCTGTTCCGCTTCCATTCCGCCGCCGGGTCCCACGACCCCGAAGCCGGCAGCCTGGACGCCGCGTTCACCGGCGGGGTGCAGTTCCAGGGCCATCAGAAGCCGGACGGCTCCTACGAGCTGGACCTGACCGTGAGCCACCCCACGGTCAGGATCAACGGCGGCACCGGAACCCTCTACGTGGACGTGGTGGGCCGGGCCAAGGGCACCGGGGCCGTCACCGACCGGAAGGACGTGCCCTTCGCCTCGCTCTCCCTGACCGGCGCCCACCTGGCGGACCTCAAGGGCGGGGACGGCGGCCGGATCGCCCTGGACGGCGTACCCGCCACCCTCACCGAGGAGGGCGCGCAGTCCTTCGCCGGCTACTACCCCGCGGGCACCAAACTCGATCCGGTGAGCCTGTCCGCGGACGTACGGGCCCCCGGAGCGGCATCGCCCGCCCCGAGCGCCCCGCCCGCCGCCGGCACACCGGCAGGCAGCCCGCAGGGGCAGGGGCCTTCGCCGACGCCGCCGTCGACTGGGGGGTCCGCCGTACCTTCCGCGAGTACGTGACCGGCCCGATCGGGCAGGGCGGGTGGGAGCTCACCGAAGGCGCCCAGGACGGGGGCGCGCTCTTCCGCTTCCCGCAGGGCAAGGGCACCCACGATGGCCGGAAGGGCACGCTCGACGCCGCGTTCGCCGGTGCCGTCCGCTTCACCGGGGCCCACCTCGACCTCACGCTCGGCAAGGTCGCCGTCCGGATCGCCGACGGCAAGGGCGTGCTGTCCGCCGACGTCACCAGTGGCGGGCGCACCGAACCGGCGGTCGCGCTGGTCGAGTTCGATGCCCGGGGACTGAAGACCGAGGGCGGTCTGGCCACCGTCACCGAGGCGCCCGCCACCCTCACCGAGGGCGGATCCAAGGCGTTCAACTCCATGTACAAGGCGGGCACGGAGATGGACCCGGTCTCGCTGTCGGTCGCCCTCGACCCCTCGGCGAAGCTGCCGGCCCTGCCCGACCTCGGCTCCACCGGCTCCACCGGCACCACCGGCTCGACCCCGCCGACGACCGCCCCGCAGGCCGACCCGTCCGGTACCGCCGGGCTCGCCGGCGGTGGGTCCGGCTCCGGTTCGGACACCGGCACCTACGTCGCGCTCGGCGCGGCCGTGCTGGTCCTGGCCGGCGGGGGCGCCTGGCTCGCCGTCCGCAGACGCCGGGCATCGGCTGCCGCAGCCCCGCAGGACTGACCCCGGGTCCGCCCCCTTCCCCTTCTTCTCCTCCCCGCTTCTCTTCCCTTCCTCTTTTCCTCCTTTCCCCTCTCATCCGTTCAGGAGTTCCTCAGTCATGTCCTCCTCCCCCTACCGCAGCCCGCTCGCCCTCGCGGCGGCCGCCCTCACCGCCGTCGCCCTCGGCGCGACCACCCTCTCCCTCCCCGGCACCGCCGCCGCGGCGGAACGCCCCACCACTCCGCTGAAGGTCACCGGAGGCACCCTGGACTGGGGGGTCAAGGCGAGCTACCGCGCCTACGTCACGGGCATGGCCGCCGGCACGATCACCGTCGCGGACGGGGCGCAGCGCAACGCCGACGGAACCTTCCGGTTCGGGTCCGCCACCGGGCAGTACGACCCGGCCACCCACGTGGTCAGGGCCGCTTTCAAGGGCAGCGTCACCTTCTTCTCGCCCGCCCCGCCCACCGGCCACGGCTTCGAGGTCAAGCTCTCCGACTTCCGCATCGACAGCGGTACCCGGCAGGTGACCGCGGACGTCACCAAGGGGGGCGCCACCGCCCAGGACGTGCCGCTGGCCACCGCGGCCTTCACCGGTCCGGACATGACGGGGCTGGCCACCACCCTCACCAAGCAGGCGGCGGACTCGCTCGGCTCGGCCACGTACGAGAACAAGCCGGGAGACCCGCTCACCGCGAAGCTGCAGTTCGACCGGCCGAGCCCGAAGCCGACGGGCACCACCGGCACCACCCCCTCCCCGACGGCGACGAAGACCCCGACCAAGGCCCCGACGCCGACGAAGACCCCGGCGAAGACCCCGAGCCCGACGAAGACCTCCACGCCGCCGCGGACCGGCAGCCCGGCCCCCGGCGGTCCGCAGAAGCTCGTCGCGGGCAAGGCCACCTGGGGTATGAAGGAATCCTTCCGCAGCTACGTGCAGAACGCCGGAGGTACGGTCACCCCGACCGGCGGCGCCGTACGGAACGGCGCACTCTTCGACTTCACCCTCGGCAAGGGCGACCTCGACACGAAGAACAAGAAGCTGAACGCCTCCTTCAACGGCAGCCTGCGCTTCCTCTACGCCGCCCACGGCATCGACATGACCTTCGGCAACCTGCGCGTTCAGGCGGCCGGGAAGACCGGCACCCTGGTGCTCGACGTGAAGACCGCCTCCGGCACGAAGACGGCGGTCCCCTTCGCCACACTCGACCTGTCGAAGGCCGACTACCGGGCCGCCAACGGGGTGCTGGCACTGAACGGGGTCCCGGCGGTCTTCACCGCCGAAGGCGCCGCCGTCTTCGCCAACGGCACCACGGGCTCGATGTACCGGGCGGGCCAGGCCATCGACCCGCTGACCCTGTCCGTGGCCTTGGACAAGAGTGCGTCCCTCCCGGCCGGCACCGGTGGCTCCTCCGGCGGCGGCACCACCGCCCAGGGCGGCGGCAGCCTGGCCTCGACCGGCGCCGAAGTCCCGGCCGGGAGCCTGCTCGCCGCCTCCGGGGTGGTGGTCGCCGCGGGTGCCGGCTCGATGTTCCTCGCCCGGCGGAGCCGGACGTTCCGCCGCTGAGCGTGCTTCAATGCCCGCGTGAACGATCTCGACGTGCTCATGGTCTTCTGCGCAGGTGACGGACGGTACGGCAACAGGCTCGGTGTCGTCCGGGACGGCCGCACCTGCCCCGACGACGCCGGCCGCCAGGCCCTCGCCGCCGAACTCGGCTACAGCGAGACGGTGTTCGTCGACGACCCCGAGCGCGGGATCGTCGACATCCGGACCCCCGGCACGCGGATGTCCTTCGCCGGGCACCCGCTGGTCGGGGTGGCCTGGCTGCTGGACATCGAGGAGCTGAACCCGCCGGCCGGACCGGTCTGGGCCCGCGACGACGGCGAGTTCACCTGGATCACGGCCCGCCCGGAGTGGGTCACGGCCAAGCGGACCCGGCAGTACGCCAGTCCGGAGGAGGTGGACGCGCTTCCGGCGCCGCCGCCCGGCGAGGGCTGGCTCTACGCCTGGGCCTGGGAGGACGAGACCGCCGGCCGGATCCGGGCCCGCGGCTTCCCGCGCCGCCCGGACGGCATCATCACCGAGGACGAGGCGACCGGTTCGGCGGCGCTGCTGCTGACGGCACAGCTGAACCGGGCCCTGAACATCACCCAGGGCGAGGGTTCGCAGATCCTGACGGCACCGGGACCCGACGGCACGATAGAGATAGGCGGCCGGGTCCGTTTCGCGGACGCCGGGGTGCGATAGCGCATTGCCGAAGTATGGTCCCTTGAACGCCGTTTGAGGATGAACGGCCCTCTTCTGGAGGTCATGTGACCACGCCGCCCCAGCCGCCGGTGCCGCCCGAGCAGTACGGCATTCCGCCGCAGCCCACCTATCAGCAGGTGGGCGCGGTGCAGCCGCCCGTCTCCGGGCCGGTACGCTCCGGCAGCAGTCCGCTCGTGCTGGCCGGCGGGCTGATAGCGGTGGCCTCGCTCGTGGCCACCGCGGTGTTCACCGGCCTGATGTACTCCGACCAGCCCGACACCGCGACGGAGTTCGAGAAGCAGCACCGCCTGAGCACCTGCGCGTACGCGCACCAGGACCCCGATACCTGGGGGGACAACACCGAGGGGCTCAACTGCCACGAGCTGTACAACATGCCGCAGGCGGAGTGGGAGAAGCGCTTCGGCGAGGACTACGAGGACAGCGACGACAGCTGACCGACGGCGTCCGTGAACGGCCGAGGCACCCGGATCGGGGCCTCGGCCGTCACAGTCCGCACGCTCAGGCGCTCAGGCGTTCAGGCGCGCAGGCGTTCATGCGCTCAGCGGGAACTCGGCGCCCAGCTCGCGGAAGACCGCGCCGTTGAAGTCGAAAGCCCGCTTGCACTCGTCGATGATGCGCTGCTTCTCCAGGTCGTCGGCGGCGATCGTGTCCAGCAGGCCCCGGTACATCCGCTTGAAGGCGGCCGGGTTGTCGATCGCCTCGAACACGTAGAAGCGGACTCCGTCGCCCTTCCGCTCGAAGCCCCAGGTCCGCTCCGCCTTGTCGCGGATGATCTGACCGCCGGAGAGGTCGCCGAGGTAGCGGGTGTAGTGGTGGGCCACGTAGCCCCCGGGCCAGCCGTCCGCGCACTCGGCGACCCGGGCCGCGTACGCCGCGGTGGCCGGCAGGGCGACGAGGGTTTCGCGCCACTGCGGCCCGCGCAGGTGTGCCAGGTCCCGCTCGATCTCGGCCACCCGCATCAGCTCGGGCCGTATGAACGGACCGGCCACCGGGTCGCCAGCCAGAGCCTGGGCCCCGTCCTCCAGGGCCCGGTAGACGAACCACAGCTGCTCGGTGTAGCGCGCGTAGGCGTCCACCCCGAGCCGGCCGCCCAGCAGGTCGCTCATGAAGCTGGAGGTTTCGGCCTCGGTGTGCTGCTCGTGCGACGCGACGCGGATGACGGTGGAGAAGGCGTCCAAGACAGGACCTCCAGAGGAAGGCGGACGGGTGCGGCGGCAGCGCCGCCGCACCCGATCCTGCTACTTAGGTTTACCTAAGTCAATGTGTTGCCGACAGGCTGTCGGTAAATGCATCCCCTGTCCGGCCCCTCGGAAAACATCCGGGGCGGAAGACGCGCGGGCGGAAGAACGCGCGGGCCGGAAACCTACGGCAGGGTGAGGATGTCCGCCCCGCTCTCCGTCACCACCAGGGTGTGCTCGAACTGCGCGGTCCGCTTCCGGTCCTTGGTGACCACGGTCCAGCCGTCCTCCCACATGTCGTACTCGTGGGTGCCCAGCGTCAGCATCGGCTCGATGGTGAAGGTCATCCCGGGCTCGATCACGGTGGTGGCGTGCGGGCTGTCGTAGTGCGGGATGATCAGGCCGGAGTGGAACGAGGAGTTGATGCCGTGACCGGTGAAGTCACGGACCACGCCGTAGCCGAAGCGCTTCGCGTACGACTCGATGACCCGGCCGATGATGTTGACCTGGCGGCCCGGCTTGACCGCGTTGATGGCCCGCTTCAGCGCCTCCCGGGTGCGCTCCACCAGCAGCCGCGACTCCTCGTCGACGTCCCCGCACAGGTAGGTGGCGTTGTTGTCGCCGTGCACCCCGCCGATGTACGCCGTGACGTCCAGGTTCACGATGTCGCCGTCCCGGAGCACCGTGGAGTCCGGGATCCCGTGGCAGATGACCTCGTTGACCGAGGCGCACAGCGACTTGGGGAAGCCCCGGTAGCCCAGCGTCGAGGGGTAGGCGCCGTGGTCGCACATGTACTCGTGCGCGACCCGGTCCAGGGCGTCGGTGGTCACCCCCGGGGCGATCAGCTTGGCCGCCTCCTCCATCGCCCGGGCGGCGATCCGGCCGGCTTTGCGCATGGCCTCGATCGTCTCGGCCGACTGCACCTCCGGTCCGGAGTAGGGAGTGGGCGCGGGCTTCCCCACGTACTCGGGACGGCGGATGTTTCCGGGTACGGAACGGGTGGGGGAGAGCGTCCCCGGTACGAGCAGCGACTGGCCAGACATGCATGCGAGTGTATCCAGCGGGGATCGGGCAGCATGGCGGCAGAGGAAGGAGCACAGGATGGCTCTGTTCAAGAAGCGTCAGGTCGGCAAGGCGGGCGAGTGGTACTACTGCCTGGTCCACAAGAAGGTGGAAGAGGGACCCGAGTGCCCGGCCAAGGACCGGTTCGGGCCGTACGCCACCCCGGAGGAGGCGGCCCACGCGATGGAGACCGCCCAGGAGCGCAACCTCGACTGGCAGACCGACCCCAAGTGGAACGACGTCTCCCGCGAGGAGGACGGGGGCGCGGCCACCGGCAGCCCCTGATCCACTCCCGGTCCGTCCGACCCACCCCGCCCCACCCCGACCCACTCTGGTCCGGCCCTGGTCCGGCACGGTCACCAGCGGCCGGCCGGCGGCGCCGTCAGCTGGTCCGCCAGCCGGTCGGCCAGCCGCGCCAGCCGGTCCCGGAAGCGGCGCGGGCCCCGCTGCGCCGGCAGGCTGTTCTCCCCGGCCGCCGCGCTGACCAGGTGCTGCACCGTGTCCAGGTCCAGGCCCGGATCCGCGCCCGCCGGGACCGACAGCGCATCGTGCGCCAGGGTGCCCAGCTCCGGGTCGCCGCCGTCCAGGGACAGTACGGTCGCCCCGGCGCGACGGGCGCCGTGCACCCGCTCCAGCAGCCCGGCCGGGGGCCGCTCCGGCGCCACCACCAGCAGGGTCTCGCCGCGCCGGGCCGCCTCCAGCCGCCCCAGCCCCACCGACAGGTGGGCCGGATCGCCGGGCAGCACCCGGTGCCGGACCAGCGTCGGGGCCAGCTCCGGCAGTCCGGACCAGGCCGCCTCGTCCACCAGGTGCGCCGCCAGGTGCCAGGGCTCGTACTCCTCGGTGCCCACCAGCAGCAGACCGGCCCCGGACGGGGTCACCGACCGCCGCAGCGAACCCGCGAACCGGCGGGCCGCCCCGGGCCACTCCGTACCGGCGAGCACCTCACGCAGCAGCGCGACCCTGACGGCGTCCATGCGCGGCATCCTGCCGCAGGAAGCGCGTGACGGCGGGCGATTGCCGCGGCCTCACCCGTTCGGCCTTGCGCTACCCGGCAGTACCCTCGCCCCCATGACCTCCACTGACAGCAGCAACAGCACCGGCGGCGCGGCCCCCGCCAAGGCACCCGCGAAGGACCCCTGGGACCTGCCGGACGTCTCCGGCCTCGTGATCGGCGTCCTGGGCGGCACCGGCGACCAGGGCCGCGGCCTCGCCTACCGGTTCGGCCGGGCCGGCCAGAAGGTGATCATCGGCTCGCGGGCGGCCGAACGGGCCGTCGCCGCCGCCGAGGAGCTGGGCCTGGGCATCGAGGGCGCGGACAACGCGGAGTGCGCGCGCCGCAGCGACGTCGTGATCGTGGCCGTCCCCTGGGAGGGCCACGCCAAGACCCTGGAGTCGCTCCGCGAGGAGCTCGACGGCAAGCTCGTGATCGACTGCGTCAACCCGCTCGGCTTCGACAAGCAGGGCGCCTACGCCCTCAAGCCGGAGGAGGGCTCCGCCGCCCAGCAGGCCGCGGCCCTGCTCCCCGGCTCCCGGGTCACGGCCGCCTTCCACCACCTCTCGGCGGTCCTGCTCCAGGACGCGTCGGTCGAGGAGATCGACACCGATGTGATGGTCCTCGGCGAGTCCCGGGCCGACACCGACCTGGTCCAGGCCCTCTGCGCCCGCATCCCCGGCATGCGCGGCGTCTTCTCCGGCCGCCTGCGCAACGCCCACCAGGTGGAGGCCCTCGTCGCCAACCTGATCTCGGTCAACCGCCGTTACAAGGCCCACGCCGGCCTCCGCGTCACCGACGTCTGAGCCGTCGCGGCCGGCTTCCGCCGCCGGTTGCGCCGGCCGGTTCCGACGGGCGGCCTGCCGCAGGGAGATTCCCCTGCGGCAGGCCGCCCGCCACTTCAGCCGCGGCGTGCAGTCCGGCGGGGCCCGGACGCCACGTGCGCCACGACCCCCTGGTAGAAGCGGTCAACCGCGTCGTCGACGCTCCGGATGAAACCGGACTCCGAACTGCCCCGGGTGTTGCCCATGCCCTTGAGCAGCGTGAGCCGGAAGCCGATGATCGGGCCGCCGTCCTTCGGCAGGAGGTCGCCCGGTTCCGGGCGCAACCGCTCGAGCGTTCCCCGAGGTCCGTTCTGGGCCTCCACCAGGCTCTCGACGTGCAGGTCGGCAGGGGCGTCGGAAAGCAGCCGGACCAGCTTCTTGGCGGTGGACAGCGGGTACGAGCCCGCCGGTGCAGGGATGTCGATCGAGGTGCGGATCCGGCTGGTCCGGAGGTCGGCGGTCACGGCGATGACGCTGGTCGTACCGTCGATCCGCAGCTCCGCGGAGAGCCGCCCTTCCGCACAGAGCCGGTCTGCGGCGGCGAGCCGACGGGCGGACGGATCGCCGTCCTTCCTCGACCGCTGGACCGGAAGGGCCTTCTGGCCCAGTTCGCCACCCAGCCGCAGACAGACCTGGCGGATGAGCCGCTCCCAGTTCTCCACGACCTCTACCGCGCGCGGGTCGCCCTGCCCGAGGGTCTCGTCCTCGATACCCTTGCGCACGGGGACCCAGGATGCCCCCATGTTCTGGAAGCCGTGGCACCCGGAGTTCTCGTGCTGCAGGTACTCCAGGAGCTCCTGCAGGAGCCAGGCGTGCGCCGCATTCCCCACCCCCTCGTGCCGGATGAGCATCTGAGCCTGGTGGGCCACCTCCGCCCACGAAAGGTGCCAGAGGGCGACCTTGTGCTTGCGCCGGCCGTCGGTCTTGACGTCGACCATGGCCGTGCCTTCCACGGCGACGTCGTTGGAGAGGGTGATGACCGCCTCGTACCCGCGGCGAGCCGCGATGTCCATGTACTGCTGGACCTGCTCGGCCTTCAGCGGGCTGCCGTTCGTCTTCGTCTCCACCAGGGCGGTCCACAGCTTGCCGGCTCGTTCGACTCGGATGACGCCGTCGGGCCGCTTGGGGGTATCGCCGTGCGGCAGCGACACCTCGGTGAAGGTCTGCATCCGACCGGCCGGGGCGCCGAACGCCGCCGTAAGGCGACGGCCGAACTCGGGTACCTGGGCCATGACGGACAGCAGAACGGAGGTGGCCCGGGTCTCCCGCTCCCGGTCGCTCTTGAGAGAAGGAGCAGGGAAGAGGAGGGCAGGCCGCCAGGAATCGTTCTCAGCGAGCGACTTGGGGGCGGCCCGGGGCAGGGTGATCTTCTTCCGGGTGGTCCGGGGGCTCCGTTCGCGGGACTGCGCGGGGATGGCCGGGACCGGGGGAAGTTCGTCCTTCCGGAGGCCGGCCGCAGGGATGTCCGCCGGTGCCGGGTCCAGGGCCCGTGCACCATCCGGTGCGGGTGCCTGCGTGCTGTCCGGCGCGGGCGCGCGGAGGGCCCCGGCCGCCACCGGGCCGGCTTCGGCAGCCTCGTCCAAGGCGTCCGCCTCGGCATCCGAGTCATCGACGACGGTGATCCCGAAGTCTGTCGCCAGGCCGGCGAGGCCCGTCTCGTATCCCTGGCCGACCGCCCGGAACTTCCACGCGTCGTTGCGCCGGTACAGCTCTCCGAAGATGAAGGCCGATTCGACGCTCGCATCGTGGATCGAGAACCCGAGCAGGACCTCACCGGACCGGTCTGCCACCGTCATCCGCAGGTCGTCCAGGTCGCCGAAGCGGGCGCCGCCGTACTGGCTGGCTGCAACGACGATCCGTTCGACCTCCGCGGGCACGGCGGACAGGTCCACACTGATGCGGTCCTCGTCGCCGTTCTCCGTCGGGGTCTTGCCGAGCAGCTGCACGCTGCCGTCGGTGGCCGCCGGGTTGTTGTAGAAATAGAAATCGCCCTCGCTCCGGACCTTTCCGTCGCCGTCGAGGAGCAGCACCGAGACATCGGCGTCGCCGGCCCCGGACGCACTAGTCCAGCTCAGACTGATGACGACCGCTTCCGCGTCGTCGCTCAGTGCGTCCAGGCCGATGTTGGCGCCCTTCGGAATTTCCTGCATGATCCCCCCACTCGCGCGCTCCGAGGCGCGAGGTGTGATGTGCCTTACACGCCCGGGGGAACCGTAGCGCCACAGAACGGTGAAGATCGCAAGAACGGGAAATCAGGCCGATGTGGGGACGGCGGAGGGCTCGCCGGACGTACCCGGGGCCCTTACGGGGGCCATGCGCGCCATGAGGGACACTGGTGGAGCACCACCCCCCAGTGCCCCCGAGGAGCCACGCCCCATGCCCCGCCTTGCCGTGTTCGCCCTTGTCGTCTGCGCGCTGTCCGTGGCCGCGGCCGTCGTCGCCTTCGTGGAGGGCAGCTTCCTCGGGATCGTGTGGGTGCTGCTCGCCGGTCTGACCTCGAACATGGCCTGGTTCTACGTGCGCAAGGCGAAGGCCGAGAAGGCGGCGCGGGCACCCCGGCTCGGCTGAGGCCGCCCTCGGGGAGCCGGCCGGCTCAGCCGGCCGCCGCCGTGCAGATCTCGGCGCTGTCCTGCCAGAAGCGGTAGAGGTCCCAGCCGCAGTACCGCTCCAGCTCGGACACGCCCAGCGAGCCGAGCAGGCCGTACACCGCGTCGAAGAAGAACTGGTTGACCTCGGGGATCCACAGCAGCGCGAAGACCGCGATCAGGCCGAACGGTGCCAGCGGCTCCACCTGCCGCCGCACGTTGTACGAGAGCCAGGGCTCGATCACCCCGTAGCCGTCCAGGCCGGGCACCGGCAGGAAGTTCAGGATCGCGGCCGAGACCTGGAGGAGCGCCAGGAAGGCCAGCGCGAAGCGGAAGGCGGACGGCACCCCGTCGAGCGCGTTCAGCCAGAACGGGGCCGTGCACACGATGGCGAACGCCACGTTGGTGAGCGGTCCGGCGGCCGAGATCAGGCTGTGCTGCCAGCGCTTCCGGATCGAGCCCCGCTCGATGTACACCGCGCCGCCGGGCAGGCCCAGGCCGCCCAGGATCACGAACAGCACCGGCAGGACGATGCTGAGCAGGGCGTGCGTGTACTTGAGCGGGTTCAGGGTCAGGTAGCCCTTGGCCCCCACCGTCAGGTCACCGCTGTGCAGGGCGGTGCGGGCGTGCGCGTACTCGTGCAGGCAGAGCGACACGATCCAGGCGGAGGTCACGAAGAGGAAGATCGCGAGGCCGGTGCTCGCGGCGTAGCCGGTCCACACGGCCCAGCCGGTCACCGCCATGATCGCGGCGATACCGAGGAAGACGGAACTGATCTGCCGCTCGCCGCGGCCTGCCGGATGACCCATGCGCGGCAACATACCGGCCGTCTCCGTCGCCCGGACGGGCGGGCCCGGAACGGGCCGGGAGGATCCGGCCCGGCTCCGCGCCGGAGGGAACGGCTCCGGTGGAGATCCGGCAGGTCCCCCGGAGCGGGTCCGGCGAACGGGGACAATGGGTCGGTGCGTTACGGGATTCTCGGCAGTGCCCAGGCGGTCCGCGACGACGGCAGCGCCGTCGCGCTCGGCGGTGCGCGGCTGCGCGCCCTGCTGACCGCGCTCGCCTTGCGGCCCGGCCGGGTGGTGCCGGCCGAGGTGCTGGTCGCCGAGGTGTGGGGCGGCAGCCCGCCCGCCGACGCGGTCGCCGCATTGCAGGCGCTGGTCGGCCGCCTGCGGCGGGCCGTCGGGCACATCGCGATCGCCTCCGACGCGCGCGGCTACCGGCTCGCCGCGGACCGCGGCGACGTCGATCTGTTCCGCTTCGACGAGCTCGCCCGGACCGCCGCCGGCGCCCTGGCGGCCGGCGACCCGGCGCGGGCCGCCGCCCGTTACCGGGAGGCCCTCGCGCTGTGGCGCGGCCCCGCCCTCGCCGATCTGCCGGACCCGGCCGCCGAGGCCGCGCGCTGGGAGGCCGTACGGCTGGACGCGCGCCGGGGCCGGCTGGCCGCGGAGCTGGCGCTGGGCGAACCCGACCGGGCCCTGCCCGAGCTCGCCGCGCTGTGCGCGCAGCGGCCCCTGGACGAACGCCTCCAGGCCCTGCGGATCACGGCGCTGCGCGACGCCGGCCGGCCGGCCGAGGCACTCGCCGCGTACGAGGACGTCCGCCGCGATCTCGCCGCCCGCCTCGGCGCCGACCCCGGCCCGGCTCTGCGGGCCCTGCACGCGGACCTGCTGTCCCCGGCTCCCGGACCGGTGGCGCCGGCTCCCGGCCGGGCCTCGGCCGCCGGCCCGGGAGCGGCCGTCTCCCCGGCCCCCGGCGGGGCTGCCCGGGCCGCCGACTCGGGTTCCGCCGGAGCCCCGGCGGGGGATGCCGCCGGGGACGTCCCCGACGGCCGGACGGTGGGGAACCTGCGGGCCCGGCTCACCACCTTCGTCGGGCGGGAGGATGACATCCGGGCGATCGGACGGGACCTCGCGGGGGCACGGCTGGTGACGCTGCTCGGGCCCGGCGGGGCCGGGAAGACCCGGCTGTCGCAGGAGGCCGCCGAGGCCACCGGCGGGCCCGGCCGGCCCGACGGGGTCTGGCTGGTCGAGCTCGCGCCGGTGGACGATCCGGAGGACGTCCCGGAGGCGGTCCTGGCCGCGCTCGGCGGCCGCGAGACCAAGCTCCGCGGAGGCGCCGCCGAGGAACTGCGCGTCATGACCGACCGGACCGGCGACGACCCGCTGGAGCGGCTCGTGGAGTTCTGCTCCCGGCGCCGCCTGCTGCTCCTGCTGGACAACTGCGAGCACGTGGTCGGGGCCGCCGCCCGGCTCGCCGAGGAACTCCTGGCCCGCTGCCCGGGCGTACGGATCCTGGCGACCAGCCGGGAGCCGCTCGGCGTGCCGGGGGAGACCCTGCGGCCGGTGGAGCCGCTGCCGGACCCCGTGGCGCTGCGGCTCCTGCAGGACCGCGGCGCCGCCGCCCGGCCCGGCTTCCGCACGGACGAGGACCCGGCCGCGGCGGCCGAGATCTGCCGCCGGCTGGACGGACTGCCCCTCGCCATCGAGCTGGCGGCGGCGCGGCTGCGGCTGCTGACGCCGCGGCAGATCGCCGACCGGCTGGACGACCGGTTCCGGCTGCTGACCAGCGGCAGCCGGACCGTACTGCCGCGGCAGCAGACCCTGCGGGCCGTCGTCGACTGGTCCTGGGACCTGCTGGACGGGGCCGAGCGCACCGTGCTGCGCCGACTGTCGGTGTTCGCGGGCGGCTGTGGCCTCGCCGCCGCGGAGGCCGTCTGCGGCGACGGCGGGCCGGCCGGCGCCCGGGACATCACCGGCACCCCCGGCACTTCCAGCACTTCCGGCACCCCCGCCGTCGTCGACGTCACCGACGTCCTCGGCGCGCTGGTCGACAAGTCCCTGGTCACCGCCGCCCCCGGCCCGGACGGGGAGATGCGGTACCGGCTGCTGGAGACCGTCGCCGAGTACGCCGCCGAGCGGCTCGGCGAGGTCCCCGGCGACCGGGAGGCAACCGAGCGGCGGCACCTCGTCCACTACCGCGAACTCGCCCGCACCACCGAGCCGCTGCTGCGCGGGCACGGCCAGCGGGCCGCCGTCCGGGTGTTCGTCACCGAGTACGAGAACCTCCGCACCGCCCTGCGCCGGGCCGTGGCCGCGCAGGACGGGCAGGAGGTGCTCTGCCTCATCCACAGCCTCTCCTGGTACTGGAGCACGCACGAACTCAAGTCGGAGTCCCGGCACTGGTCCGAGGCCGCCGCCACCCTGGGCCCCGACCCCTTCCGGGCGCCCGTCGCCCCCGCTCCGCCCGTGTACCGGCAGATCGTCGACACGCCCCCGCCCTACGACGGGGACCTGCTGGCCGAAGGATGGCGCGGCATCCACCTGATCCGGCTGGCCTCCCGCGACCAGAGCGCCGAGTCCTGGCAGTCCCCGGTGGTCGCCGCCGAGATCAAGGGGGTGCTCGCGGCGTACCGGCCGGGTCTCCCGCAGACCTGTCGGCTCCCCGCCGGGATGTGGATCTACGCCGTGATGATCTCCGGGGACGCGGCGCTGCTCCGGCAGGTCGTCGACGCCACCGTGGACGCGTCCCGCGAGCTCGGCTACCGCTGGGAGCTGGCCTCCGCGCTCCAGCTGCGCGCCAACGTGCTCGCCAACCGGGCCGACTGGGCCGGTGACGCCGCGCGCGACGCCGAGGAGAGCCTCGCCGTCTTCCGTGAGCTCGGCGACGACTGGGGCTGCGCCGAGGCCCTCTCGGCCCGCGCCGAGTCCCGTGAGAAGCGCGGCGAACACGCCCTGGCCGCCGAGGACTTCCGGGCCGCGATCCGGCACGCGGAACGGCTCGGGGCCAGGGCCCAGGTGACCCTGCTCCGGGTGCGGCTGGCCGGCACCCTGCAGGAGCAGGGCGAGGGCGAGGAGGCCGAGGCGATCCTGGCAGACGTGCTCGCCACCCGGCAGGGGTACGGCAGCGAGGCCACGCCGATGGCCCGGATCTTCCTCGCCGTCCGCTTCGGCCGGACCGGCCGCTTCGCGCAGGCCCGCGCCCAGGTGCGGTACATGCGCGAGGAGTTCGCGTTCGGCGCGTACGCCGTCTTCGACGCGCTCCTGCTGGGGCTGGTGGCCTGGCTCGACAACAAGGAGGGGGAGTACGAGCACGCCCTCGGGGTGCTTCGGGAGGCGCTCGTCCTCGTCGAGGAGCCGATGGCCCGGATGGTGTTCCCGCAGATGCTGGCGGTCTGGCTGATGCACGCGGCCGGTGCGCTGGCCGGGCTCGGCGGGCCGGAGCGGGCCGCCGACGCGGCCCGGCTGCTCGGTGCCTACCGGGCCCACCTGCCCTCGGGGCACTTCCCGGTCACCGAGGAGCGCGAGGCGGCGGCCCGCGCCGAGGACCTGGCGCGGGCGGTGCTCGGCGACACCGCCTTCGAGGCGGCGTACGCCGAGGGCGGCGGCCTCGACATCGAGGAGGCCACCGCCCTGGTCTGACCGCCGGGGGCTGGAACTGCTGTGTTGTGGCTGGGTGTGAGTGTGTTCTGGTGTGCAGGAGTGAGTGCCGCGGCCGTGGCGGTGGATTGACGCCGAGCGGGAACGAAGGTTCTTGCATCGAATGGGTGACCTTCGTCGGCGGTGGTCGTTGGGCGGGGGGGGGAGGGGTTCTTCGATGCCGGGGTGGGCGACAGGTGACGGGTGGGCTGCGGGAGTTGTCGGCGCCGTTCGTCGCGCTCGGGCCCACGGGCGTGGCGGTCCGGACCCGGCTGAAGGGCCTGAGGCCGCGGGACGAGGAGGTGCTGGCCCTGGTTGGTACGCACCTGGGCTCGCTCGCCTCGATGGATCTCGCGGCCCGTTGCCGTGATGGCCTGGACCACTCCGCCGATACGTGGGCGGGCCGGAAGCGGGAGCTGACGGCGGTGTCGTCGTCCCGGTGGGCAGGCAGCATCACCAAGGCGTCGTCACCCCCGACGGCGAAGTGTCGGTCAAACTCCCCGCGCCACTGGCACACCCGGCCAACAGCCGGCACGGCCGGTACGTCCTGGCCTGCCGGATCACGTTCCCGCACCGGGGCACGGAGTGGACCGACCGCGTGGAAGCGAACCGGGCGGTGGCCTAGGACACCTGGTCCGGCGACGGACGGCACCGCCCCCTGCTCGCCGGAGCGATGAGCAGGGGCATCGGACCGTCCAGGCCCCACCGGACGCCCCTGGGCGTGAGGAAACCCGCCCCCGCATCCCCGGACCGCGCACACGATGCGCCCGGCCCGGACGCGGAGCGAAGGCGGGCGACCAGCGTGCCCAACACCGTTCGGGGCACACGGCTGAGCACGAGTCCTGGCTACAGGACTCACTCCCACTCAGTCTTTAGGAACGGTCAGGTCTTGGTACGGAACTTCCGCACCGCCAGCGGTGCCGTGACCGCGGTGATCACCACGGCCCAGCCCAGCGTCATCCACGCGGAGTGGGCGACCGGGCCGCCGTTGATGAGGTTGCGGGCCGCGTCGGCCAGGTTGGACAGCGGGTTGTAGTCCGTGAAGGTCTGGAGCCAGCCCGGCATCGAGGACGGCGGACTGAAGATCGAGCTGCCGAACTGGAGCGGCATCAGGACGAGCATCGCGACCCCTTGGACGGCCTGGGCCGTCTTCATGGTCAGGCCCAGCAGGATGAAGATCCACATCAGTGAGGCGCCGAAGACCATCGACAGGCCGATCGCGGCGAACAGGTCGAGCACCGAGGTCTTGATGTCCAGGCCCAGCAGGAAGCCCATGCCGAGCAGGATGGCGGTGGCCAGCAGCATCCGGCCGATCTCGACCACGATCTTGGCGGTGAGCACCGAGGAGCGGGCGATCGGCATGGACCGGAACCGGTCCATCACGCCCTTCTGGACGTCCTCGTTGATACCGGTGCCCACCGCCATGGCGATGTTCAGGCCCATCATCGCCATCATGCCCGGGACCAGGTAGTTGACGTAGGCGTCCTGGTTGCCCTTGCCCGCGATGGCGCCGCCGAAGACGTACACGAACAGCAGGATGAAGACGATCGGCATCAGGACGACCTCGAAGATCGACTCCGGGTTCGCCTTGATCTGGAGGGCGTTGCGGCGCGACAGGGCGCCGATGTGCCGCAGGTGTCCGCGCAGGCTGATCCGGGTGTCCTGGGCCGGTGCCGCGGCGCCCGCGGTGGTGCCCGGAGCCGCCTCACGGGCCGCGGTGGTGGTAGTCGTGCTCATGCCGCGACCTCCTCGGTCGTGCCGGTGGCGGTGGCAACGGAGTCCGCTGCGTCGGCCGGGGACAGGGGCTTCTGGCCGGTGATGGAGAGGAACACCTCGTCCAGGCTCGGCAGGTACGTGCCGATGTCGGCGATCGCGTAGCCGCGGGCGGCCAGCAGTCCGACCACGGCGGTCAGCTGCGCGTCGCTGAGGATCGGGACCAGCAGGACGCCCTCGTCGGGCACGGCCTGCGAGCCGGCGACCCCGTCGAGGCCGGCCTCGGCCAGCGACCGGGCCATGCCGGGCAGGTCCGCCGCGTCGGCCGGCCGGATCCGCAGGGTGCGGCCGCCGACCCGGGCCTTCAGCTCGTCCACCTTGCCGCTGGCGATGACCTTGCCCCGGTCGATGACGGTCAGCTCGCTCGCGAGCTGCTCCGCCTCCTCCATGTACTGGGTGGTGAGCAGCACCGTCGCCCCCTCGGCGACCAGCCGCTGCACCTCGTCCCACACCTCGTTGCGGGTGCGCGGGTCCAGGCCGGTGGTCGGCTCGTCCAGGTAGATCACGGCCGGGTTCCCGATCAGCGAGGCCGCCAGGTCCAGGCGGCGGCGCATACCGCCGGAGTACAGCCCGGCGACCTTCTTGGCCGCGTCGGTCAGCGAGAAGCGCTCCAGCATCTCGTCCGCGCGCCGGCGGGCGTCCTTGCGGGACAGGTCGAGCAGCCGCCCGATCATGTAGAGGTTCTCCCAGCCCGAGAGCCTCTCGTCGACCGAGGCGTACTGCCCGGTCAGGCCGATGGTGCGGCGCAGCTGACGCGGCTGGCGGACCACGTCGAAGCCGGCCACGGTGGCGGTCCCGGCGTCGGGGACGATCAGGGTGGACAGGCAGCGCACCAGGGTGGTCTTGCCGGCGCCGTTCGGGCCGAGCACGCCGAGGACGGTGCCCTCGCGGACGTTCAGGTCCACGCCGTCCAGTGCTTTGGTCTCGCCGTAGTGCTTGACCAGTCCCCGGACCTCCACGGCGTTCACCGCGCCGTGCCGGGGGTTCTTGTCGATTCGCGTCATGGCCACCATGAGAACAGGAGCCACCGACAACGCACCGACAGAGTCCCTACAGGAAGCCGACGGCCCGCCGACACCGAGGTGTCGGCGGGCCGTCGGACGCGGCCGGTGAGGCCGTCGCCTCAGTGGACGCTGTGCTCCTCCAGCGGGAAGGTCCCGCCCACCACGTCCTCCGCGAATGCCTTCGCCGCGTCGCCCATGACGGAGCGCAGAGCGGCGTACTGCTTCACGAAGCGGGGCATCTTCCCGCCGGTGAGGCCCATCATGTCGGTCCACACCAGCACTTGGGCGTCGCACGCGGCACCGGCCCCGATGCCCACGGTCGGGATGTGCAGCGACCGGGTCACCTCGGCCGCCAGCTCCGCCGGTACGAGCTCCAGCACCACGGCGAAGGCGCCCGCGTCCTGCGCCGCCTTCGCGTCGCGCAGCAGCTGGTGCGCGGCCTCGTCGCCGCGGCCCTGCACGCGGTAGCCCATGGCGTTGACGGACTGCGGGGTCAGCCCCAGGTGGGACATGACCGGGATGCCGGACTGCACGATCAGCTCGGTCTGGCGCAGCGAACGCTCGCCGCCCTCCAGCTTGACCGCGCCGACCCCGGCCTCCTTGACCAGGCGGGTGGCGCTGCGCAGGGCCTGGACCGGGCCCTCCTGGTACGAGCCGAACGGCATGTCCCCGATGACGAGCGCCCTGCTCGTGCCGCGCACCACCGCGGCCGACAGCATGGTCATCTCGTCCATCGTGACGGGGACGGTGGTGTCGTAGCCGAGGTGGCAGTTGCCCATCGAGTCGCCGACGAGGATGACCGGGATGCCGGACTCGTCGAAGACCGACGCGGTCATCGCGTCGTAGGCGGTGAGCATGGGCCACTTCTCGCCGCGTTCCTTGGCGAGGGTGAGGTCGCGGACGGTGATGCGCCGGGTGCCCTTTCCTCCGTAGAGGACGGGGCCGGATGTTTCGCGGGCAGGCGAAACGGGGGCATGCGTCATTGCAACTGCTCCTTGTGTCATCTCGAGGCGCCCTGACGGCGTCCCCGGACTCCCCCACATCGTCGCACCAGGGCGGGCCGGGGCGGAAGTATCGGTCCGGGTGCGGCGGCCCACACGGCCCGTACGGACCGGGCGCCGCGGCCCACACGGCCCGTACGGACCGGGCCCCGCGGCCCACACGGCCCGTACGGACCGGGCCCCGCGGCCCGCGCGCACCGGGAGGCCGGCACCCCCGCGGCCCGGCGGCGGCGCGCGCGGGCCGAATGTGCGCGTTTCGTGACAAGGGGAACCCGTGTGCTGCGCACCTTCGTCCTCCCGGTCGGACGAACCGGAACGGTACGTCACGGAAGGCTCCGGATATCGCCTAGGGTCAAGGGGCGGGGACGGAGCGCGAGCACGGCAGCGAGGACAGTGGTATGGCACAGGCGTACATGACGGACACCGGGAACGGCGGCTCGGAGCCCGAGCCCTCCGGATCCCGAGTCCGGCGCCGCCTCGCCGACCTGCGGAAAAACGGGGGCATCTGGCGGCGGGGGATCGTGCTGGCGGTGCTCGCCGCGCTGCTCTCGCTGGTGATGATCTTCCACGCGCACCTGCCGAACGACATCGGCAACACCGGAAGCCTGATCGAGACGTTCCTGCCCTGGCTGGGCGTGGCCGTTCCGCTTCTGCTCGCCGGAGCCTGGGTCCGCAAGTCCGCGACCGCGCTGATCGCGATACTGCTGACGGCCGCGGTCTGGCTCAACCTCTTCGGCGGCCTGGTCTTCGACAAGTCCGGCTCGGGCGGCAACCTCACCGTCGCCACCCACAACGTCGACGCCGACAACACCGACCCCCGGGGTACCGCCGAGTCGGTGGCCAAGGCCGGGGCGGAGGTGCTGGCCCTGACCGAGCTCAAGGCGAGCGCGGTGCCCGTCTACGAGAAGGCCCTGGAGAGCGTGTACCCGTACCACGCGGTCGAGGGAACGGTCGGGGTGTGGAGCAAGTACCCGCTGACCAGCGCCCTGCCGGTGGACATCAAGATGGGCTGGATCCGGGCGATGCGCGCCACCGTGAAGACCGGGCAGGGCGATGTGGCCGTGTTCGTCGCGCACCTGCCGTCGGTACGGGTCAAGCTGAACGCCGGTTTCACCGCCAACCAGCGCGACAACAGTGCCGAGGCGCTCGGCCAGGCGCTGGCCCACGAGCCGCTGCGCCGGGTCATCCTGCTCGGGGACCTCAACGGCACCATGAACGACCGGGCGCTGTCCCCGGTGACCTCGCAGATGCGCTCCACCCAAGGGGCGGCCGGCGACGGCTTCGGCTTCAGCTGGCCGGCCCAGTTCCCGATGGCCCGGATCGACCAGATCATGGTGCGCGGGATCAGGCCGGAGGCCTCCTGGACCCTGCCGCGCACCGGCAGCGACCACCTTCCCGTGGCCGCCCGCGTCACCGTCCGCCCGTAGGGGCCCGTCCGCCGGCAGGGGACGAAGGGCAGGGGACGAAGGGCGGGGGACGAAGGGCGGGGGACGAAGGGCGAGGGCGCGGACCCGCGGGTCCCGAGCCCCCGCCCCCGGCGTCAGGGGTGCTCGCGCCAGCCGTTGGTGAGGGGCAGCCGCCGGTCCTTGCCGAATCCCTTGGCGGAGATCTTGGTGCCCGGCGGGTACTGGCGGCGCTTGTACTCCGCCCGGTCGACCATGCGGATGGTCCGCGCCACCAGCTCCGCCTCGAAGCCGGCCGCCACGATCTCCGCCAGCCCCTGGTCCCGGTCGACGTACCGCGCGAGGACGGCGTCCAGGACCGGGTAGTCGGGCAGCGAATCGGTGTCCACCTGGCCGGGCCGCAGCTCGGCGCTCGGCGGTTTCCGAATGGAGTTCTCCGGAATGGGCGGGGTCTCCCCGCGCTCGGCGGCGGCCTTGTTGCGCCAGTGGGCCAACCGGAAGACGTCCGACTTGTAGACGTCCTTGATGGGCCCGTAGGCGCCGACCGAGTCGCCGTAGAGGGTGGAGTAGCCGACCGCCAGCTCGGACTTGTTCCCCGGTGCGAGCACGATGTGCCCCTCCTGGTTGGACAGGCCCATCAGCAGGGTGCCGCGCAGCCGGGACTGCAGGTTCTCCTCGGCCAGCCCGCTCAGGCCCAGCGCGCCCATGTAGGCGTCGAACATGGGCTCGATGGACACGGTCCGGAAGTGCAGGCCGGTGCGCCGGGCCAGCTCGGCGGCGTCGTCCCGGGAGTGCTGCGAGGAGTACTTGGACGGCATCGAGACCCCGTACACGTTCTCCGCGCCGATGGCGTCGCAGGCGAGGGCGGCCACGAGGGCCGAGTCGATGCCCCCGGAGAGCCCGATCAGCACCGAGCGGAAGCCGTTCTTGCGGACGTACGCGCGCAGGCCGGTGACCAGCGCTCCGTAGACCTCGGCGTCGTCGTCCAAGGGGTCGGCCCGACCGCCGGTGACCACCGGAGCGTACGGCTCCACGGGCTCCTCGGACAGGACGACGCGGTCGATGCGCAGGCCGTCGGCGACCACACCCTCGGGGGCGTCCGGGACGGCGGCCGGCAGGTCCAGGTCGACCAGGACGCAGCCCTCGGCGAACTGAGGGGCACGGACGATGACCTCGCCGTCGCGGTCGACGACGATCGAGTCGCCGTCGAACACGAGGTCGTCCTGACCGCCCGTCATGGCCAGGTAGGCGAGGGTGCATCCGGCCTCCTGGGCGCGCTTGCGCACCAGTTCGAGGCGTACGTCGTCCTTGTTGCGCTCGTAGGGCGAGGCGTTGACCGAGATGAGCAGGCCGGCCCGGGCGGCCCGGGTGGCCGGGACCCGGCCGCCGTCCTGCCACAGGTCCTCGCAGATGGCGAGGGCCACGTCCACCCCGCGCACCCGGACCACCGGCTGGGTGTCACCGGGCACGAAGTAGCGGAACTCGTCGAACACCCCGTAGTTGGGGAGGTGGTGCTTGGCGAAGCGGAGCACCACCTCCCCGCGGTGCAGGACGGCGGCGGCGTTCTCCGGGGCGCCCGCCGGACGGCCGAGCCGGGCTCCGGCCTGCTCGGCCCGGTCCAGGTAGCCGACGACCACGGGGAGTTCGCCGAGCCCCTCGGCGACCAGCCGGGCGGCGAGTTCGCGGAGTGCGGCCCGGGACCCCTCGACGAAGGAGGAGCGCAGGGCGAGGTCCTCGACCGGGTAGCCGGTCAGGGCCATTTCGGGGAACGCCACCAAGTGGGCGCCCTGATCGGCGGAGTGCCGGGTCCAGTGCACGATCGCGTCGGCGTTGGCCGTGATGCTGCCGACTGTTGCGTCGATCTGATTCAGCGCGAGGCGAAGTTGAGGCACGGATCCAGTGTAATCGAGTAATCGTCTTTCTGACGCGATGTCCTGGATCCGGCCGCGTGACGCCCGTCTCCCGGCGGTCAGCCGAGGTTGCCCGACCAGATGGCGTTGTCGTAGCCGACCGCCGCCGGGGAGATCTCGAACTGGATGCCCTTGGTGCCCTCGGGCAGGCCGTACCCGAAGACCGCGGTGGCCGACTGGCCCGGCAGCAGGGTGCCGTCGAAGGGCTTGTAGACCTCGTCGTCGAACATCCGGTTCGCCTCCACGCCCTTGTCGTCGCGGGCGGCGGGCAGGGCCAGCCGGATCTCGATCTTCTTGTCGGAGTTGTTCTTGATGGTGGCCGTCACCTTCGCCGCCCAGGTGGGGCGGTCCGGCATGTACCGGTTCGGCTCGGGCTTGTAGCCCTTGGCCTCGGTGACGGTGACCTCGACCCCGTCCTGGTAGCGGTAGGTCTTGCCGAAGGCGAGCGGGGTGTCCGGGCCGGGCAGGTCGCCGGGGATCGAGGTGTCCGGCTTTGAGCCGCTGTCCGTGCCGTCCTTGCCGTCCTCGCTGTCCTCGCTGTCCTGGCTGCCGTCGTGCCCGGAGTCGTGGCCGTCCTCGTAGTAGTCGTCCTCGTAGTCGTCCAGGCTCCGCTCGTAGCGCGATTCGCCGCGCTCGTCGAGCTTCTCGGAGAGCTGGATGGTGAAGACGATGCCCGCGATCATCGAGACGAAGGACAGCGCCCCGAGGACGATGCCGGCGATGGCCATGCCCTTGCGGCCGCCGCCCTTGTTGGCCTTGACCAGGCCCGCGATGCCGATGCCGATGGCGGTCGCGCCGAAGGTGAACACGATCGCGAAGAGGTACGGCACGAAGCCGCCCAGGAAGGCGAAGGCGCCGACGATCAGCGAACCGAGGGCCAGTCCGTTCTGGTCGGCCGGCGGTGCGAAGGCCGGGCCGCCCGGGTGCGGGGCCGGGTAACCGGGGTACTGGCCCCACGGGTTGACGGGGCCGGCCGGACCACCGGGACCACCGGGCCCACCGGGCAGGCCCGGGGCTCCGTACGGCGCGGCCGCGGGGGCGGGCTGGGCGAACCCGGCGGACTGCGCGGCGGTGACCGCCTCGCCCGGGGCCGCGGCCGGGGGCGCGAAGGGGTTCGGGGCGGGGGCTGCCGCCCCGGCGGGAGCCACGGCGGGAGCCGGGACCGGCGGCGCGAACGGGCCCGGCGCGGGAGCGGCCGGCCCGGCGGGGGCCGTAGCTGGGGCGCCGGGGGCCGTGGCCGGGGCGTCGGCGCGGGTCGGCGCCGAGGGGGTCTCGTCGACCGCGGGGGCTGCCGGGGCACCCGCCGGGGCGGGGGCCTTGTCGAGCGACAGCGTGGGCGCCGCCGGCGCCTCCGCGGCCGGAGCCGGTGTCGTGGCGGGGGCCGTGGGTTCGGCGGGGGCCGCGGCAGCGGCCCCGGCGATGGTCTCAGCTGCCGCCTCCGCCTCGGCTTCGGCCTTCGCCTCGGCCGGGACCGGGGCTGCCGGAGCCGCCGCACGGGCGGGCGCCTTGTCCAGGGAGAGCGTGGCAGGTGCCGCGTCCGCCGGTTCGGCGGGCGGGGTCTCGGCGGCGGGTATCGCGACGCCCTCGGCGACCGTCGGCTCGGGCGAGCCGGCGGGCGGGGTGTGGTGCGGCGGGTTCGAGGGCGGCGTGCTCATGCCTGGGACGGTTCCTCACGTGGCGATGGTGTGGTGCAGTGGCCGCCCAGCCTGTCATGAGCCTGACCCGCCCTGAAAGGGGGTTTGCCCGTGCGGTCCGCCCCCTCCGCGGGTTGCGCGCCTCACGTGCCTCCGGGGCAACCCGGTCACCGGGTGCCGCGTCTTGCGGGGCGGATCCGGAGCCGCGGGCATCCGGCCGCAGCCCTGGCCCCGCCCTGCATAGGATTATTCACACCATGTCCACCAAAGGTACGCGGTTGATCGCCGCCCTCCTCGGTCTGAGCGCTGCCGCCTACACCGCGTGGGTGCTCGAAGTGGTCCTCTCCACCGGACTGAACCCCATCGAGACGTACGTCAGCGAGCTCGCGGCCCGGGACCAGCCGCTCGGCGGACTGTTCCGGGCCACCGACTTCACCGCCGGTCTGCTCGCCTTCGCCGGCGGTCTGCTCGCGCTGATCCGGCTGGCCAGGTACCCCGAGGCCCGCCGCCCCTGGTCGGTGATCGGCTGGCACGGCGTCGCCCTGTTCGGCGCGGCCACCGCCGCCGACGCCTGGCTGCCGCTCAGTTGCAAGCCCACCGTGGACCCCGCCTGCGCCTCCCGGGAGACCGCCGGCCTGGTGCCCGCCACTCACCAGGCGCACGCCATCAGCAGCAGCCTGGCCATGTGCGGTGCGCTGCTCGCGATCGTCGCCCTCACCGTTGCCGCCCGCCGCTACGGCTGGTTCGCCCCGCTCGCCCGGTACGGCCCCGCACTGGTCGTGCTGGAGCTGCTCGCCACCGTCTGGACCCTCGGCGCCATCGCCCTGTTCACGGCCGGACACGGCACCTGGGCGCTCGGCGCCGGTCAGCGACTGCAGGTGCTGCTGGTCGCCGTCTGGCTCGGCGTGCTCGCGTACTCCGTCCACCGGGAGCGCCGTACGTGAGCGCCGGGACGGGGCCGCCGGCGGGCCGGGGGGCGCAGCGGGAGCCGGGTCCGGAGCCCGGTCGGCCGCCGGGTCCGGTCTGGTCCGGCTTCGTGCGGGCGGGCCGCGACGGCGTGCCGCTGCACGTGCGGGTCGAGGGCCGTGGACCGGTCTGCGTGCTCTCCGCCGGGCTGGCCCTCGGCTGGTTCGACTGGGACCCCGTCGCCGCGCTGCTCGCCCCGTACCGCACC
Source organism: Streptomyces sp. NPDC043853 (assembly GCF_056436025.1). NCBI lineage: Bacteria > Bacillati > Actinomycetota > Actinomycetes > Kitasatosporales > Streptomycetaceae > Streptomyces > Streptomyces sp. NPDC043853. Next base: position 360,912 of record NZ_JBWKDJ010000002.1, on the reverse strand, counting down.
GTGGTCCGGTTCGACCGTCCCGGCCACGGGCTCAGCGCCCCCGCCCTCGTACCGCCCACGGCGGCCGGGGAGGCGCACCGGATGGCCGCCCTGCTCGACGCGCTGGCCCCCCGCCTGCCGGCCGGGCCGGTGACGGTGGCCGGGCACTCGATCGCCGGGTTCCACGCCGAGGCCTTCGCCCGGCTGTACCCGGAACGCACCGCGGCCCTGCTCCTGATCGACAGCAGTGTGGAGGAGGAGGTCCGCACGAGTGCCGTCGGCACCGCGCTGCGGACCGCCGCCGCGCGCGCCCTCGGCTCGGCGGTCACCGCCGCCGGGCTGCCCGCGGCGCTGGGACCACTGCTCCGCCGTACCGGCGTGCGGCTGGCCCGGACCGGCGGCGCCGACGAGGCCGCGCGGGACCTCGTACGCCGCTGCTACCGGACCGGTCGGGTCTGGCGCGGGGCCCTGCTGGAGAACGCCCGCTACCCCGACACGGCCGCCGAGGTCCTGGCCCTGCGGAGCGTCCGCCCGCTGACCGCGCCGACCGTGGTCCTCGCGGCGTACGACGGCTCGGCGAACGCCCCGGCCCTGCGTTGGCTGGCCCGCCAGGCCGCCCTCGCGGACACCCTGGGCGCCCGCTTCGAGGTGGCCGAACCGGCCGGCCACCTGGTGATGCCGGACCGCCCGCACGAGATCGCGCGGGCGGTGCTCGGCGCGGCGGGCGCTCCGGCGGCCTGAGCGGCGCTCCGGCCGGGCGAAGCGCCGGACCGCCCGGACCGCCCGAACCACCTGAACCGCCCGAACCGTGCGGCCGTACGGGTGAACGTACGGCCGCACCGGGCCATGGGCCCTACGCGCCCGGCTTCGCGCCCCGCTGCTTGAGCATGTCCGCCATCAGCAGCATCTCCGACTGCTGGGCGTCCACCATCCCCTGGGCCAGCTTGCGCTCGACCGGGGTCTCGCACAGCTTCGCGCAGCCCTCGGCCATCTCGACGCCGCCCTTGTGGTGCTCGGTCATCAGCTGCAGGTAGAGGATCTCCGCCTGCACGCCCTCGGCGGAGCTCAGCTGCGCCAGCTCCTCCTTGGTGGCCATACCGGGCATCAGCGCGCCCGGCTTGGTCTTGACGCCGCCCATGTCGTGGCCGCCGTGGCCGCCGCCCGTGTCGTGACCGCTGCCCGTGTCGTGACCGCTGCCCGTGTCGTGGCCGCCGCCCGTGTCGTGACCGCCGCCGTGCCCGGACTGACCGCCGGACCCCGCCATCCAGGCCATCGCGGCCTGACCGGGCTCCACCTTCGGCAGCCCCCACAGGTCCAGCCAGCCCAGCATCATGCCGCGCTGGTTGGCCTGGGTGTTGGCGATGTCGTAGGCGAGGCTGCGGACCGCCTCGTCCTTGGTCCGGTCCCGCACGATGAAGGACATCTCCACCGCCTGCTGGTGGTGGACCGACATGTCCCGGGCGAAGCCCGCGTCCGCCGAGGCGGCGTCCGGGGTGTCCGCCCCGGAGCCGGAGGAGCCGCTCGCCACGGCGACCGTGGCCGCCGCCGCGAGCACCAGCGCCAGCAGCACCGCGCCCACCGCGACCCGGACCGTACGCGCGGGGCGCGACGGGGGAGCGGAGACGGCCCCGTCCGCGGCACCCGCCTCGTCGTCCGCCGCGTCGTCCGCCTTGATGTCCGCCGTGATGTCCGTCCCGGTCCCGGATTCCGCGCGGCTCACTTGGCCGTCACGCCCTGGGTGCAGGCGGCGCCGGGCTCAGGGGTCTGCGGGCCCTGCACGTACTTGCCGAAGAAGGTGTCGACCCGCGGGTCGGCCGCGCTGTCCACGGTCAGCTGCTTGCCCCAGGCGCTGAGCATGATCGCGCCGGACTGCTCCTTCACCGGGCTCATCAGCGAGTACGGGGTCTTCTTGACCTTCTCGGCGAGCTTGTCGACCTCGGCCTTGGGCGCCTTCTCGTTGTACGTCACCCAGACCGCGCCGTGCTCCAGCGAGTGCACCGCGTTGACCTCGGGAATCGCGCTCGGGTAGACGTCGCCGTCGCAGTTCATCCAGCGCGGGTGGTGGTCGCCGCCCACCGGCGGGGTCATCTCGTACTTGACCTGCGTCTCGACGTGGTTGCGGCCGAGCTTCTTGGCGTCCCAGGCCTTCTCGCCGTCCACCGGCTTCTTCAGGGCCTCGACGCGCTCGCGCTCCTCGGCCTTCTGGTCCATCACCACGTAGCCGGCGCCGCCGACGATGCCGGCGACGATCAACACCGAGGCGGTGATCGTGATGATCTTGATGCGGCGGTCCCGGGACTGCTCGGCGCGCCGCATCTCGGCTATCCGCTGCTGGCGGGAGTTGCCGCCCTGGTTGTTGGTCTTGGTGGCCATCTCGGTCTGTCTGTCCTTCTGCTGAGGGGGGTGGGTGGATCGGCGAGGGTCGTCGGCGACCGGACCGGTCAGGTCCGCAGCACCTGAAGGACATGCAGGTCGGGCGCCCGGGCCGGCGGCTGCACCGGCCGGGCCCGGCCCGCCGCCCGCACCGCGGGGGCGGGCGGGGGCTCGGCCCCCGGCGCGGCCACGGCGGGCGGCGGCACGGGCACCAGGCCGGGGGTGACGTGCGGGAAGGGGGCGCAGGCGGGCAGGTCGTACGGGCAGACGTACGAGGCGTGCGCCCAGTGCGCGGCGAAGGGGGCGGGAGCCACCGTGCGCACGGCGAGCGGCCCGGGAAGCGCTCCGGAGCCGTGCGCCGCCGCATTTCCCGCGGCCTCACCGCCCCCGGCACGCGCGCACAGGAACAGCGCTCCGACCAGCGTCCCGAGGGCGCACAGCAGCGCCACCCGGCGCATTCCGCGCCCGCGCTGTGTGTGAGACCTGCCCCCCATGGGCGCCGATCGTAGTGCTCATGACGCCCGTGCGGTCAGTGCGGGGTGCCCGGTGACTTCCGGGGTGCGTAATCTGGCGGAAACCACGGCCCGCGATACTTGCCTCGCAAGGTGCCGGCGGGAGTGGTGCACAGGTCGTCTGAACTGCGAGGATGAGCCCATGGACAAGCAGCAGGAATTCGTCCTCCGGACGCTCGAGGAACGCGACATCCGGTTCGTGCGCCTGTGGTTCACCGACGTGCTCGGCTTCCTGAAGTCGGTCGCGGTCGCCCCCGCCGAGCTGGAACAGGCATTTGACGAGGGCATCGGCTTCGACGGCTCCGCGATCGAGGGCTTCGCACGGGTCTACGAATCCGACATGATCGCCAAGCCGGACCCGGGGACCTTCCAGATACTGCCGTGGCGCGCCGAGGCCCCGGGCACCGCCCGCATGTTCTGCGACATCCTGATGCCGGACGGCTCCCCCTCCTTCGCCGACCCCCGTTTCGTCCTCAAGCGGATCCTGGCCAAGACCTCCGACCTGGGCTTCACCTTCTACACCCACCCGGAGATCGAGTTCTTCCTGCTGAAGGACAAGCCGCTGGACGGCTCCCGGCCCGTGCCGGCCGACAACTCCGGCTACTTCGACCACACCCCGCAGAACGTCGGCATGGACTTCCGCCGCCAGGCGATCACCATGCTCGAATCCATGGGCATCTCGGTCGAGTTCAGCCACCACGAGGGCGCCCCCGGCCAGCAGGAGATCGACCTCCGCTATGCCGACGCCCTCTCCACGGCGGACAACATCATGACCTTCCGCCTGGTCATGAAGCAGGTCGCGCTCGAACAGGGCGTCCAGGCCACCTTCATGCCCAAGCCCTTCTCCGAGTACCCGGGCTCGGGCATGCACACCCACCTCTCCCTGTTCGAGGGCGACCGCAACGCGTTCTACGAGTCGGGCGCCGAGTACCAGCTCTCCAAGGTGGGCCGCTCCTTCATCGCCGGCCTGCTGCGCCACGCGGCGGAGACGGCGGCGGTCACCAACCAGTGGGTCAACTCCTACAAGCGCATCTGGGGCGGCTCCGGCCGCACCGCGGGCTCCGGCGGCGAGGCCCCCGCCTACATCTGCTGGGGCCACAACAACCGCTCCGCCCTGATCCGCGTCCCGATGTACAAGCCGGGCAAGATGGGCTCCTCCCGGGTCGAGGTCCGCTCCATCGACTCGGGCGCCAACCCGTACCTGACGTACGCGGTCCTGCTCGCGGCGGGCCTCAAGGGCATCGAGGAGGGCTACGAACTCCCGGCCGGCGCCGACGACGACGTGTGGGCCCTCTCCGACGCGGAACGCCGCGCGATGGGCATCGCCCCGCTCCCGCAGAACCTGGGCGAGGCCATCGAACTGATGGAGCGCAGCGAACTGGTCGCCGAAACCCTCGGCGAACACGTCTTCGACTTCTTCCTCCGCAACAAGAAGCAGGAGTGGGAGGAGTACCGGAGCGAGGTCACCGCCTTCGAACTCCGCAAGAACCTCCCCGTGCTCTGACCGCACCGCAGACGGCCTTCGGGGCCGGAACCCCACTCAGGGCCGGCGACCACGCGTCGCGTGGTTCCGGCCCTGGGCCGCCTGTGGGCCGTCCGGCGGGGATCGGCGCCCTCGTAGAGCCCGTCCACGGCCCGGATACGTTCCAGACCTCCTGGGCCGTCTATGGGCCGATAAGCGTCGGGCCGACGGCCTTGCAGAAATCGTCCAGGGCCTTCAGGGTGCGCTCGTGGCTGCCCGGCATCAGGTGCGTATAGACCCGGAGAGAAGCCCTGATCGTCGTGCGTCCGATATACGTGCTCAGGCACCGATGTTCTCCCCAGCGTCCAGCGGGACGGAGGCGCAGAAGGGCCGCAGGGCGTACATTCCGTGCTCGTGTGAGGCCTGGTGGCGCCCGTCATCCCGTGGCTCGGGGACCACACCAGCTTGCAGCAGGTCGAACCTCCAGCCCCTGGTGTTGAAGTCGGTCCGTCGTACGGCGCCCCCAACCGGCAGGGAGAGCAACAACGGCTTGGTGACGAGCCGCCCGTCCGGCTTGAGCCCGGGAAGCGTCACGTCCACGGGCGGGAACTCCTCCCACTGCTCCCGGCGGACCTGCGCCACGCGGCGGGGGAGCGGTACGTCCCGCTCCTTCCCCCGCTTGGGCGGGCCCGAAGACGAGCCGCCCATTTGCGATTTCACATGATTCGCCAGAGAAGTCGTCGGCGTCGTCGACAAGCCGCAGATGTCGCCCTGGCGAAGCCCGAGGCCACTACCGCGTCAGCCATCGCCCGATAGCGCTTCGGCGGAGCGGCCCGCACGGCGAACAGTCGCTCCTGGATCCACTAAACCCGTGGTGCCACCGGAGCGGGAGCCCGGACAGTACGGCTTGCATGGGTTCCTCGCCAACAGCTCGTCATCCACGGCCGCCGCGAGAACGGTGGAAACGCTCGTGAAGATCACGCACCGGTATGAGGACACCAGCAATGCCCGCTCCAAGTCGCTGAGCCGCGCCTCCACCCCCCCAAAGCCGCTCCGCCGACCTACCTTGACGCTCGAGGTTCGAGGGGCGCGACACTCGGAGCCCTGCTCCACCGAGACCGCAAGTCACTCCCCCCGGGGCGGAGTTGTGAGAGTCCTCAAGTCAGCCAACCAGCTGACGCACCATCATCCTCTCTTCTATGCTGAGCTTTCCGTGCCCACGGGCTTAACCCGAGGAAGAGGGAAAGTAACTTTGCCGCAGTACAACCTCAACGCACTTGGCGCGTCGGAGTTCGAACGGCTCGCGCAGGCATTGGTGAAAAAGGCAGTTGGCCTAGGTTCGGTCACCTTTGGAGCGGGACGAGACGGCGCCCGCGAGGCCACCTTCATTGGAACTTCCTCGAACTACCCATCTTCCAGCAGCCCTTGGAAGGGAAACTGGATATTTCAAGTGAAGTTTCATGACCTTTCCCTGACCACACCCGAGAAGGCTAGAAGCTCTGTCCTGGCCGAAGTCGACAGAGAACTCGACAAAGTCTTCAACAAGTATAAGCATCGTTGCGATAATTTCGTTATGATCACGAACGTTCCCATTTCGGCGGTCGCCGAGACGGGAACGATCGATGCCGCACAGAGGCTGGTCAACACCAAGTATAAGGCTCTTAAGAATTTCGCCTTCTGGGGGGCAGACGAAGTTTGCAGGCTTCTCGACGCATTCCCCTCCGTGAGGCAACCCTATCTCCACCTGCTAGTGACGGGCGACCTTATCGCGCAGCTGTTAAACGAGCGCGACGCTCGACTTAATGAGCTAGCTACAACCATTAAGACCTACCTGCGAACCAGTTACACCCGGGAAATGCATGCACAACTTGACCAAGCCGGAGATGTTTCCGATCAACCTGTGCGGCTCCAGGATGTCTTCTTTGATCTGTATGCAGAGGTCGACGAGGAGCGGGGTACCGCACATCTGCACAGGAATCAGCGGGTTCGGGATGCATTGAGGAAGCATCGATCTCCGCAAAGGTCTACCGGATCCTTGGGGGCGAGGCTTGGCAGCCTGCTGCTCTCAGAAGGGGTAGGCCGGCTGGTCATCGTAGGAGGCCCCGGTGAGGGGAAGTCGACAGTCGGTCAGTATGTGGCACAAGTCCATCGCTCTATGCTTCTGGGACATGTGAGGGACGTGGCTCTGCATCAAGGGCTCGAGATCGACGAGACGTATATACCACTCACCCCACGTATCCCCTTCAGGATCATCCTGAAGGATTTCGGCCAGTGGCTTGCCGAGAAAAAGGATCGAGGTCAACTCAGCGCGGGAACAATTGATGAATTTATCTCCTCGCAGATCTCGGCGGTCACGTCCAGACATATAACTTCGGATGACCTGCATCAGATCCTGAGGGCCAATCCTGCACTTCTGATCTTGGACGGTCTGGACGAAGTAACGGATCCCGATTTGCGCAAGATTCTGCTCAGCCGAGTCGGTGAGTTTGTCGATCGCTGTGACATGATCGAAGCCAACCTTCAAATACTCGCAAGCACTCGCCCTACCGGTTACACGAAGGAGTTTGATCCTTCGATCTTTCTACATATGCGCTTGGCTAAACTGGAGCCGACTCAGGTCCAGTCGTATGTTTCGCGCTGGGCCAAGGCTAAGTCTCTCGACGAGTCCAAGTCCCGACGCGTAAGGCAAACCATGGATGAGTGCCTTCAAGATGAGCAGATTAGATTGCTCACGAATACGCCGCTGCAAGTCACCATCCTTCTGCTCATTATTTCTTCTGGCGGTACGCCACCCCGACAGCGTGAAGCACTCTTCAATGAGTATTTGGACATCATGTATCGGCGGGAAATGGCGAAGGGGAGAAATATTATCCAGTCCGAGAAAGAACTGCTGCTCGGACTTCATAAGTATGTTGGGTATATCCTGCACGAGAAAACAACGCGCGCAGTGGCCATGGCTTCAGTGCTTCCGAGGCCAGATTACGAAAAGCATGTGAATCAGTTCCTGGTGTGGCATGACCCGTTCTCACCGCCAACCAAGCGACAGGCGGAGCTGAAGGCGATTACAACCGAGGCCGGTGAGCGCTTGGTCTTGATCGTCGAACCGGAAGCAGATGTGTTTGGGTTTGAGCTTCGATCGATCCAGGAATTCTTTGCCGCATGCCATTTGGCGGATACATCTTCGGATACCGCGCAAAGATACAGCAGGTTTGAAGCAATTGCCCGCCTTCCGCACTGGCGAAACGTGGCTTTGTTCTTCGTCGGCCGCGTGGGTAGGAACTACGCAGGAGAAGCTGCCAACATCATCGAGGTGTGTCGCGCCATTGATCGCGACGCCCCAGACATCTTTGTTCACCGCGGCGGCACCTTGGCACTGGAACTTGCAGCCGATCGAGCCTTTGGCCCAAACAGAAGGAGGCAGAACGCCCTCCTTGAACTTGGCGTTGAAGTTTTCGATCGGCATATTTCTGAGGGGCGACGTCAGCAGGTGCAGGATCTGCTCTTGCGACTTCCAGTCGAAGACCAGAGGGATCTTGCAATACCCCTGATCGAGAAAAAGATAATTCTTCTGAATTCGGCCTACTTGGGGCCATTGATACGTACTCTGCATCATCTGGACGCGAAGAATCGACACATAATTCTCGGCTTTGAAAGAATGTCGGAGAATGCTGATCACGCCAGAGAGGCCCTTGCCCTATACTTCGAGTATCGGTCGGGAGCCGACCAAGCCATAACTACTGTGCGCAAGGTAGCGCTTGATTTGGGCGCTGCGGCCGTTGGACAAGTCCTGTCGCGCCTTCGCCTGCAAACTATGTGGCGAGCCGTCGAGGACTTGAGGCACGCCGGCATAAGTGACGACTTCGTTTCACAAGCGCTACTGGCAGCTGCCCAAAGCGGAGTATTTTCCTGGGTGCGGACGGAAGAACGTGAGTTCTTGAGTGAACTCATTCAGCGCCCATGGCCGTCGGACTGCTCCGCAGTTATCCTTCGTTCTGTGGCCCTGCTTCAGATCTCCTCGATTGTTCGGTCCACGGCGAACGCTGGCTCGGCATTTCCAGAAGGCCACACTTTCGTGCCAGGAAATGTAATGGCCGGAGATATCGGCCTGCTGGGGACCGAAGAAGCGTCATTTGATCGGCAGTTGGCCACCGCTCCGCTGTGGTTGCTACACGTGCTGATGGGTGACGTAACATCTGAATCGGCACAAGCGGCCGTGAAGTTCTTCCATTCTCTGCCAGGTACGTCGTCCTCTCTGATGGCCGTCTTCGGTGGAATCCCGTACGAAGCCTCTCCGGCCGTTGACCTAATTTATGCAGCGATCGAGAAGGGCGGCGACGCCTGGAGGGTCGCCGAGCAGGCTGTGGTCAGATGGGGAGGGAGAACCGGAGCAGCTCGGTGGCGCCGAGTCTACGATGCGATCAATAGGCACCTGCTGGACACGCCGGCAATCGAGCGCACACAGGCCTTTTCTGATTTTCTCCGAAACGCGCAGGCCATCTCCCCTCCGGATCAGACAATCGCCGACATTCCCGAGGAGCTCTATCCTGCCCTTGCAGACTACACGTGGGGAATTGCCGTTAGGCACAGGACCGATAGATACGCCGTAGATGGTTCTGTCTTCGAGCAGGCCGTCAATCATCTACTCGCCAATCACTCGGTGCCATCTGTGCTACGGGACGTCGCCGGCAGGCTGTACACCAATATGCCGCACTTTATGTCGGGGCCAGAGTTGCATGATATGAGGCTGGGCATGCTCGCCGTTATCCTTAACGCGCCTCATGCTGCGGGTAGCGCTGATTTGCTGCCGATCGCCGTGCGCTCTTGCCTGGAGTCAGGAGACATCCCATATCCAATTCTGGACAGAGCCTGCAGTGTGGTTGGAGGCAGCGACGAACTGCGCCGCGCTAATCTCCTTAGAATCCCCGGCCATGCAACTTCTGTCGTTTACAAGAAGCTGCTAGAAGTCGCATTCAATGCTCGGAATCCAGAAAGCCGCAGTGGGGCATTGATAATGATCAAGGATTTTAGTTACATGCATTCCTACCACTCCTCCCTCGGGGCAGGCTCGGGTGCACGCAACGTGCAGATTCGCCTAAAAGGCTTCACGCGCATGCATCGCGTGCTTGCGAAATCTAAGATAGAAGCGGAGAGGAATGCAGGCATCTGCCTTTTCGCGGTCCGGGCGCCGAAAACTCGCGAGGATTGGAGCATTCTCTACGATGCGATTCTCGCCTGCCGGGACCTTCAGACTGCGAATTCTGTCCTCATCGCATTGAGGGCAAATGCAAATAGCGACACCAGGGAAGACGCGTCCGAATGGATCTCTTTTACGCAAAAATGCCTTCAGTACGTCGAATACCCGCCCGTGCAGGCGTTGCTCACCGACACGCTCGACGATTTTCTCGCATCGCAAGATCAAAGCCTCCGCAGGGATGAAGACGAGTTCGGATTGCCACTGTCAAGGACAGCTCTTTAGCGCCCTGGCCGACGCGCTGTAGCGGATTCGGAGGGCGCGCCTAGCGCGATCCTGCCCTGCCAAATGAGCGTTCTGAATATCAGGGTCAGGACAGTTCGAGACCATCAGGACTGAGACGCCGCACGGCCCGTATACGTGTTCATGAGCCGGGCACTCGCGCCAGACTTCGAGCACAACTGTTCCGCGAATTCTAGGCGTCACCCTCAGGCATTCCACCTGAGGCGGCGTGCTTCCGCTGCTACCTCTTTGCGCCCATCGACCTCACATTCTGGCGTCGGCAGGGTGCGGTCGGTGTACTAGGCCAGCGATGAAGAGTAGCCGCCGTTGCCACGACCACCAGGGATCCTGGTCGAAGTACGTCATCTGCCGTGAGGAGTGGAGGAAGGCCGAGGCCAAGCTCCGGGAGGTCCGGAAGAGGAAGTGGGCCTGGTGGTAGCCGACCGCTGACATCGGCGGGAGCGGATGAGGCCTAGGAAGCCCCGGCAGCCTGAATCAGCCGCTGCGGGTGCTGCAGGCACAGCCCGGCGGGCTGCGCCTGGCCCGGACACCGTGGGGCCCCCCGATCCGTGATCAGGGGCCCCACGGGTCTTTCCGGCGGAAGGTCAGGCGCGGTGGGCGGTGCGTTCGGCGAGCCAGCCGGCCATGGCGCGGACGCCCACGCCGATGGCGCGCTCGTCGGGGGTGAAGGCCGGGTAGTGCGGGAAGGCGGTGTCGATCGGGGCGCCCGGGGTGCGGACGCCGAGGAACGTGTAGGTGCCGGGGATCTTCTTCAGGAAGAGGCTGTAGTCCTCGCCGTTGAAGGGGAACGCGGCGTGCAGGGTGGTCACCGCGCGCGGGCCGAGCCGGTGGCGCAGGTGCCGGGAGAGGGCGTGCGCGTCGTCCTCGGGGCAGATCAGGGCCGGGTGGGGCTCCGGCCGGAAGACCACGGTGGTGTCGGGGAAGGTGCGGGCGAGGGTACGGATCCGCTCGCGGACCTCCGGCCAGCGGGACTCGGGCCAGCAGCGGTAGCCGGCCCGCAACTGGCCCTCGTCCTTGGGGTTGGCCTGGGCCCTGGTGACGAGGAACTCGGCGAGCGGGCCGTCCGGGGTGCGGACCTGGGTCACGAGCCGTTCGAGGTCGGCGTTGTCCTTCGGGAACGGGACGGTGCCGAAGGCTTCGTACGCGGCCGCGAAGGCGGCGGCGTTGGCGGCCCGGTCGGAGCCGCCGAAGGTGACGGTGGCCTCGTCCTGGCCGGGAAGGCCGACCCCGGGGGTGACGGCGAAGGTGCCGACGGGGAACGGGCCGCAGTGCAGGGCGTGGATCTCACGCGGCCGGTCCCGGTCGAGGACGCCGGCGTCGATCATCGCCCGAGCCCCCTGAAGCGTCTCCTCGGCGGGCTGGAAGAGGAAGACGACGGTGCCCGCGAGGCGGTGGCGCAGGCCGGCCAGGACCTCGGCGACTCCGATGCCGATGGTGGCGTGCAGATCATGGCCGCAGGCGTGCACCGGAACGGTCGCACCGGGTGTTCCGTCGGGCTTGCGCTGGACCCCGTTGGCGGGGACGGCGTCCACGTCGGCCCGGTAGGCGACGGTGCGGCCGGGCAGGGCGCCGCGCAGCACGGCGACGACGCCGTACCCGGCGACCGGCTCCACCTCCAGTCCGGCGGCGCGCAGCCGGGTCGCGATGACGCCCGCGACGTGCTCCTCCTGGCCGGCGGTTTCGGCGTTCTTGTACAGGTCGCGGCGGACGGCGATCAGGTCGGCGTCGAGGCGGGCGGCGGCCCGGTCCACGGCGGACTGGGCGATGCGGGACCGGCCGGGGCCGCGGCCGCTCGCGTGGGCGGTGCCGGCCGAGGCGAGTGCGGCGGCGGCGCCGGCGGCTGCGCCGAGGACGACGCGGCGGCCGGGAGCCGACCCGTGGTTTTCGGTCATGCGTGTGATCCCCCTGGATGCTGTCGGTCCGTCGGCCGCGTGCGCGGGCGCGGGGACGGGCGAGGCCCAGCATCGGCCATTCGTGATCACCGAGCAACCGGATAGTGAAGGTCCGGTTACTTTGCGTCCGGATGTCGGATGCCGGATGCCGGAGGGCGGTGGTCGGTGGTCGGAGGGAGGTGGCCGGTGGCCGGAGTCGGAGGACGGTGCGGGTCGGCCGGGTCGATGGCTTCCGCCGTACGAGAGAGCCGGGGCACCCGGCGGGTGCCCCGGCTCTCACGCTGTTCCGTGTTCCGCCCCGTCGGGGCTAGTTGACGACCGGGCGCCAGGTCGCGCGCGGGGTCCCGGAAGGGGTGGAGGTGGTGGCGGGCGGGGTCCCGGGGACCGTGGTGGCGTGCAGGCGGGCGTCGATGCCGAGGACCGCCGTGGTGGTGCCGGTGGCTTCGACCAGGCCCGCCGGAGCACCGGTGAACATCGTCTGGGACTGGGCCCAGGACGGGGCGCCGGCCAGCAGGGTGGAGCCCACGGTGCCCTTGTCCGCGCGGCCCGAGAGCAGGGGGCCGGCGACGCTCACCGCGCCGTAGCCGGCCTGGCCGCCGTGCTCGGTCACGGGGGTGACGGTCGGCTTGCCGGCGGGGGCCGGGGTGATCAGGGCGGAGCGGACCGTGCCCGAGTCGGGGCGGCGGAAGTACAGCCGGACGCCCTGGCCCTCCGGTACCGCGGTGAGCGGGACGGTGGTCGGCGGGAGGCCGGTCACGAACGGGCCCTGGAGCGGGGCGTCCGGGGCCGGCCGGGTCCAGGCCAGGATGGTGCGGCCGGTGGAGGCGAAGACGTGGGTGCGGCCGGCGGCATCGGTCGCGGCCACCGGGTCGCTCTGCAGGTCGCCGCCGCCCAGCCGCTGCCACGGGCCGAAGTTCCCGGCCGGCAGCTGGGTGGCGGAGCGCAGGCTGCGCTTGGCGTCGCGTACGTAGACGGTCAGCAGGCCGTTGCGGCCCACCGCGACCGCGGGCCCGCTGATCGCCGAGAATCCGTCGGTGTCGGCCACCTCCGGAGTGCCGGCCGACTGCCAGGGGCCGAACTCGCCGTCGGGCGCGTTCTGAACGGCGTACACGACCTCGCGGCGGTAGTCCTGCGGGCGCTGGCCGAGGGTGGTGCGGGTGCCGACGACCGTGATCCGGCCGTCGGGCAGGCGGGCGGCGGAGACGCCCGGGTCGATGCCGGTGCCGGGGAGCAGCACCGGGCCGGTCCAGGCGGCCTGCGGACCGGCGCCGGCCCGGGTCCAGTACGCCATCCGGCCGTCGAGGGAGGCGAAGGCCCACAGCTTGCCGCCGGCGCCCTGGACGAGCCAGGAGGTGCTGTCGGCGCGGGTGTAGCGGATGCTGTGCGCCCAGATGTGACCGGTCGGCAGGTTGCCGACCTTGCGGTCGCCGCAGCCGAAGGCGGAGCCGCAGGTGTTCCGGTGGTCGGCCCAGCCGTAGGTCCGGAGGGAGTTCACCTTGGCCTGGACCGTCTGGGGGTCCAGGCTCCGGGGCAGGACGCCGTTGTGGTAGCCGAGGTAGTTCTGGACCGTGAAGTGCGGGCGGTTCTTGACCTGTGCGTAGCGCTCGACGGCGGCCTGGGTGAACCGGGCGCCGTACATGTGGTCCTGGTGGTCGTCCGGGGTGCCGCTCTTCGGGTGCTTGCCGGGCGTGGGGTCCTGCATGCGTATCGTCGTCGGCTTGTAGCGCTCGATGACGGCCGCGATGGTGGCTATCGCCTGGTCCTTGTTGTAGGTGAACGGCTGCTTGACCGGGCTGTCCTTGGTGAGCACGGAGTTCAGGGCGGGTATCCGCCCGTTCCACAGGCCGCGCAGGCTGTGCGGACGGTCGGCGCCGATGTGGCCGGCCTCGCGGAGCTGCAGCCACACCAGGTTCACCTGCGGCTTGGCGATCAGGGTGTCGACCTCGGCCTGGCCGCCGCCCGCGGTGGGTATGGAGATGCGGTTCCAGGCGGAGGTGCGGTCGCCGGTGGCCATCTCGGCGTAGGCGGCGCGTATGCCGTTCTGCCGGGCCTCGGCGTAGGCGGCGGTGTCGGCCGGGGGCTTGGGTTCCTTGCCCTTGGCGTTGATGCCGTCGGACTCGCCGGAGGTGAGGTAGGTGGTGGTGACCTTGGTCCCGGCGAGCAGCGTGCGGCTGACGTCCGGGTTCATGAAGAAGAGGTCGTCGTCGGGGTGGGCGACGATCTGCAGTACCGAGCCGTCGCCGGCGCCCGCCGGACGGATGCTCGTCTTCCGGTCCGCGGGTTCGCGCGCGGCGTCCACTCCGGTCTCCTGGCCGTAGGCGACGGCGAGGACGCCGGTGGCCCCGGCGGTGACGACGGTGAGCAGGGCCGCGAGGCGGATGCGGAGGGCGGGAAGCATCAGTCACCCCTGATTGGTCGGTACGGTGCGGAAATTCGCCGAGCAGTCAGATAGAGGTCAATACGGGGAACTTGGTTCACCGCGTCAGCCGATGACTCCACTCATTCCGGTTGCGACCGGAGGTGATTGTGCCCCGCGCATTTGTGAAAGGAAAAATCGCCCGGGATACGGACGGTGAGTGGGCGTCAGCTTGTCCGCGATCATCTGTGATTGATCATGATCACGGCGGTTCGTTGCCTTATCGACCGATTCACGGTGCGGTCCGATGTCGCATCGCCGCCCGCCCGCAGTGCCCGGACCTTGGCCTGCGTGGCAGGAAAAGGCCTGGTCGGGGCGGGTGTTCGGGGTTACGGCAGAGTAGCCTTCACGGATTCGGCGCCCGGCCGCCGGTCGGTCCGTACGAGGTCATCCGCCCGCGCTGCCCGCGCCGCCGCCCCGCGAACCGGCCGGTCGTGTGATCTTCGCCACGTCGGGGTCGTTCGCGGCGCCCTGCGGTGCCGAAGCGGGCCCCGGACACCGGCCGCGGCGGGATCTGACGCAGTGGCGGCGGGGGTCCGGCGCCGCGGGCGTGCTGCGGATAGGCTCGGACGGGATCAACGGGATCAAGGGCACCACGGTTCAGGAGCGGGACGAAAGGCGGCGGGATGACGGTCCCGGGACGCAGGAGCAGCACCTTCATCCGGCTGCTGCGCAGCGGGTTCACCGACCCCCAGGCCGCCGCGCGGCTACTCGACTCCGACGCGCTGGCCGCCGTACGCGACGACCCGGTCCTGCTCGACGCCCTCGGCGCGACCGCCGACCCCGACCTCGCCCTGCGCGGCCTCGTCCGGCTCGCCGAGGCGCAGCAGGAGGGTGACCCGCCCGCCCTGCTGTCCACCCTCGTCACCGCCAAGCCGCTGCGCGACCGGCTCCTCGGCGTGCTCGGCGCCTCCGAAGCCCTCGCCGACCACCTGGCCCGCCACCCGCGCGACTGGCAGGCGCTGGTCACCTACGAGGCGGCCGACCTGCACCCCGGCCTCGCCGAGTTCGAGGAGGGGCTGGCCGAGGCCCACGACCCGGTGACCCTCCGGGTCGCCTACCGCCGCTGCCTGCTCTCCATCGCCGCCCGCGACGTCTGCGGCACCACCGACGTCGCCCAGACCGCGGCCGAGCTCGCCGACCTCGCCACCGCCACCCTCCGCGCGGCCCTGCGGATCGCCTCCGCCGCCGCCCCCGCGGACGCCGCCCAGTGCCGGCTCGCCGTCATCGCCATGGGCAAGTGCGGCGGCAACGAGCTCAACTACGTCTCCGACGTCGACGTGATCTTCGTGGGGGACGCCGCGAACGGCGCCGACGAGGGCAAGGCCCTGCAGGCCGCCACCCGGCTCGCCTCCCACCTGATGCGGATCTGCTCCGAGACCACCGTCGAGGGGACCATCTGGCCCGTCGACGCCAACCTCCGCCCCGAGGGCCGCAACGGCCCCCTCGTCCGCACCCTCGCCTCCCACCTCGCCTACTACCAGCGCTGGGCCAAGACCTGGGAGTTCCAGGCCCTGCTCAAGGCCCGCGCGGTGGCCGGCGACGCCGACCTCGGCGCCGCCTACCTCGAAGCCATAACGCCCATGGTCTGGCAGGCCGCGGAACGCGAGAACTTCGTCGCCGACGTGCAGCAGATGCGCCGCCGCGTCGTCGACAACATCCCGGCCTCGCACGTCGACCGCGAGCTCAAACTCGGCCCCGGCGGCCTGCGCGACGTCGAGTTCGCCGTCCAGCTGCTCCAGCTCGTGCACGGCCGCAGCGACGCCGGCCTGCGCTCCGGCACCACCCTCGACGCCCTGCACGCCCTCGCCGCCGGCGGTTACGTCGGCCGCGCCGACGCCGCCCAGCTCGGCGACGCGTACCGCTTCCTGCGGGCGATGGAGCACCGCATCCAGCTCTACCGGCTGCGCCGCACCCACCTCGTCCCCGAGGACGAGGCCGACCTGCGCCGCCTCGGCCGCTCCATGGGCCTGCGCACCGAACCCGTCGCCGAGCTCAACAAGGCCTGGCGGCGGCACGCCTCCGTGGTCCGCCGGCTGCACGAGAAACTGTTCTACCGGCCGCTGCTGGACGCCGTCGCCCAGCTCGCCCCCGGCGAGATCCGGCTCTCCCCGGCCGCCGCCGGCCAGCGACTGGAGGCCCTCGGCTACGCCGACCCGGCTTCCGCCCTGCGCCACCTGGAGGCCCTCGCCTCCGGAGTCACCCGCAAGGCGGCGATCCAGCGCACCCTGCTGCCGGTGCTGCTCGGCTGGTTCGCCGACTCCGCCGACCCGGACGCCGGCCTGCTGAACTTCCGGAAGGTGTCCGACGCCCTCGGCAAGACCCCCTGGTACCTGAGGCTGCTCCGGGACGAGGGCGCCGCCGCGGAGAACCTCGCCCGGGTGCTGTCCGCCGGCCGGTTCGCCCCCGACCTGCTGATGCGCGCGCCCGAGGCGGTGGCCCTGCTCGGCGACCCCGAGGGCCTGCAGCCCCGCACCCACGAGGCCCTGGAACAGGAGGTGCTGGCCGCCGTCGGCCGCGCCGACGGCGCCGAGGCCGGCGTCGCCGCCGCCCGCGGGGTCCGCCGGCGCGAGCTGTTCCGTACCGCCGCGGCCGACCTCATCGCCTCGTACGGCACCGAGGACCAGCCCGTCATGGAGGACCCCGGCGCCCTCGTCGACCGGGTCGGCGACGCCGTCTCCGACCTCACGGCCGCCACCATCGCCGGAGCGCTGCGCGCCGCCGTCCGCGACCAGTGGGGCGAGACCCTGCCCACCCGGTTCGCGATCATCGGCATGGGCCGGTTCGGCGGCCACGAACTCGGCTACGGCTCCGACGCGGACGTCCTCTTCGTCCACGAGCCGCGCGAGGGCGTCGACGAGCAGGAGGCCGCGAAGGCCGCCCAGACCGTCATCGCCGAGATGCGCCGCCTCCTCCAGCTGCCCACCGCCGACCCGCCGCTGCTCATCGACGCCGACCTGCGCCCCGAGGGCCGCTCCGGCCCGCTGGTCCGCACCCTCTCCTCGTACGCCGCCTACTACCGGCGCTGGTCGCTGGTATGGGAGAGCCAGGCCCTGCTCCGGGCCGAACCGGTCGCCGGCGACGAGGACCTCGGCCGCCGCTTCACCGAGCTCGTCGACCCGCTGCGCTACCCGGTGGAGGGGCTCGGCGAGGACGCCGTCCGCGAGATCCGCCGGCTCAAGGCGCGGATGGAGTCCGAACGCCTGCCGCGCGGCGCCGACCCCACCCTGCACACCAAGCTCGGCCGTGGCGGCCTCAGCGACGTGGAGTGGACGGTCCAGCTGCTCCAACTGCGCCACGGCTGGGTCGAACCGGGCCTGCGCACCACCCGCACCCGCACGGCACTGGCCGCGGCCGGCGCCGCCGGACTGATCCCGACCGAGGAGGCCCAGATCCTCGACGAGGCCTGGGTCCTGGCCACCCGGGTCCGCAACGCGGTGATGCTGGTCCGCGGCCGGGCCGGCGACACCTTCCCCGCCGACGCCCGCGAACTGGCCGCGGTCGGCCGCTACCTCGGCTACGGCGAAGGCCGGGTGGGCGAGATGCTCGACGACTACCGCCGCATCACCCGCCGCGCCCGCGCGGTGGTCGACGAGCTGTTCTACGGCGCGTAAGGGTACGCCCGGTGCGCCCGCGTACCGGCGTACCGGTACCGGCACACGGGCCCCTTCAGCCCTTGGACCGGTGCGGCCCCAGTTCGCGGAGGACGTCCGCGAGCTGGGGTCCGCTCAGCGGTGCCGGCGGCAGTGCCGTGGCCTGCGGGCGGAGGCCGTCCAGGAACAGCGAGAGGTAGCGGCGCCAGGCGTCCGGGGCGACGGCGGTGAGCGCCGGGACGGCGCGGCCGAGGGCGGCCAGCGTGAACAGCAGGTCCTCGGTGGTGAGGTCGGGCCGTACGGTGCCCTCCCGCCGGCCCCGCTCCAGCAGCAGCCGGACCGTCTCGCCGTTGTGCACGTGCACCTCGTCCAGCGAACGGACCCCCTCCAGGCCCGTGGTCATCAGGTCGTTGGTGCCCCGGTCGGTGGCGAGCACCGTGAACACCGCCTCCAGGTAGCTGGTCAGGCCCGACCACGCGTCCTCGGCGGCGCGGGCCTCCTCCCCGGCGGTCACCGTCCCGGCCAGGGCGCCCCGGAAGACCTCCTCGACCAGGGCGGCGCGGGTCGGGAAGTGCCGGTACAGGGTGGCGTTGCCGACGCCGGCCCGGCGGGCGATGTCGTCCAGCGGGGCGTCGAGGCCGTGCGCGGCGAAGGCCGTGCGGGCCGCCGCGACGAGTGCCTCGCGGTTGCGGCGCGCGTCCCGCCGCACCGGCCCGTCCGGGCCCGGCGCCGCCCCGGTCCGCTCCTTGGCTTCCGTCATTCCCGACTCCTCCGTGTTCCTCGTTCCCCGACGTACCGGGGACTGCTCCCCGGTACGGATGGTACCCTCGGCCGCAGAAACGGGGGATACTCCCCGTTTTGATTCGGGGGAGGGGTGGCGGCCATGGCGAAGACGGCCCTGGTACTGGGCGGCGGCGGGACGGTCGGCGGGGCGTGGGAGATCGGCATGATGGCCGGACTGGCCGATGCCGGTGTCGACCTCTCGCGCGCCGAGGTGGTCATCGGCACCTCCATAGGCTCGGTGCTCGGCGCCCGGCTCGGCGCCGGCACCGGCATCGCGGAACTGTACGAGGGCGAGCTGGCCGGTGCGTGCGCGGTCGACGCCGAGGTCACCGCGGGCCAGACCCTCCGGTTCCTGTGGGCCGCTCTCGGCTCCCGCGACCCGGAGCGGGCGGTCCGGCGGCTCGGCCGGGCCGCGCTGGCCGCCCGTACGGTCCCGGAGTCGGAGGTCCGCGACACCCTCGACGTCCTGCTGGACGGTGTACGGGAGTGGCCCCGCGGGGGCCGGGACCTGCGGCTGACCGCGATCGACGCCCTGACCGGGGAGCTGGAAGTGTTCGCCGCCGGCTCCGGTGTCCCCCTCCGCGAGGCCGTCGCGGCGAGTTGCGCGGTGCCGGTGGTCTGGCCGCCGATGCCGGCCGCCGGGCGGCGCTGGATGGACGGCGGCTGCCGCTCGACCGCCAACGTGCACCTCGCGAGCGGCTGCGAGCGGGTGGTCGCCCTCGCGCCGATCCCCAACGCGGTGGGCCCGCACCCGAGCGCCCCGGCCCAAGGTGCCGAACTGGCCGCAGCCGGGACGCGGGTGGCCGTCCTCTCCCCGGACCGCACCGCCCGCAAGGCGATGGGCCGCAACATGCTGGACCAGGACAGCCGGGCCGGCGCGGCCCGTGCCGGGCGGGCCCAGGCCGCCGCGTGCGCGGCTGCGGTGGCGGAGGTGTGGAACCCGTAGCGCCCGGAGGTCAGGCGGGGTTCGGGGCGGGGGCCCGGTACGGCCGGCGTTCGCTCAGGCCCGGGCCCTGACCCGGTGCAGCAGCGCCGCCGCCGGGTGGGGGCCGGTCTCCCGGGGGTGCCGGGGCAGACGGTGGGGGAGGGCGCCGTACCAGGAGCGCGAGACGGCGTAGCCGAAGGCCAGGCACAGCATGCCGCCGACCGCGTCCAGCCAGAAGTGGTTGGCGGTGGCGACGATGACCACGAGGGTCGCGGCCGGGTAGAGCAGCCCCAGGATCCGCGCCCAGGGCGCGGCGGCCACGGCGAAGATCGTCAGGCCGCACCAGAGCGACCACCCTATGTGCATGGAGGGCATGGCCGCGTACTGGTTCGACATGTTCTTGAGGTTGCCGGAGGCCATCGAGCCCCAGGTGTGGTGCACCAGTACGGTGTCGATGAAATCCTGGCCGTTCATCAGCCGGGGCGGCGCCAGCGGGTAGAGGTAGTACCCGACCAGGGCCACACCGGTCGTGGCGAACAGGACCAGCCGGGTGGCGGCGTAGCGGCCCGGGTGCCGGCGGTAGAGCCACACCAGCACGCCGATGGTCACGATGAAGTGGAGCGTGGCGTAGTAGTAGTTCATGCCCACGATCAGCCAGGTCACCGAGTTCACGGTGTGGTTGACCGTCTGCTCCACGGCGATGCCGAGGGTGCGCTCGACCTCCCAGATCCAGTCGGCGTTCCGCATCGCGGCCGCCTTCTGCTCGGGCACCGAGTTCCGGATCAGCGAGTACGTCCAGTAGCTCACCGCGATGAGCAGGATCTCGAACCAGATCCGGGGACGGCGGGGGGCGCGGAGCCGGTCCAGCGTCGCACGCCGGTCAGCCGGGCGGGACTCCGTTCCGCTTGTGGCGGGTGACGAGGTGTCCGTCCGGGTTCCCAGTGTCTTCACGCTCGATTCACCCATGGGCAGAGAGTCTGCCAGATGGCCGACACCGCGGCCGATCCTCCCTCGGAACGGTCTTCCGACCCGCCCGTCCACCTTCAGGACGACACGTGCGGGAGCCCCTCCCGAGGCGGCTCCGGATATGCGGACGGCGGCCCGCTTCAGGCCCGGCCCGGCCCGGAGGCGGTGCTGCCCCGGACCACCAGCTCCGGCATGAAGACGAACTCGCTGTGCGGGGCGGGCGTACCGCCGATCTCCTCCAGCAGCGTCCGGACCGCCGCCTGCCCCATGGCCTGCACCGGCTGCCGGATGGTGGTGAGCGGCGGATCGGTGAAAGCTATCAGCGGGGAGTCGTCGAAGCCGACGACCGAAATGTCCTGCGGGACCCTCAGCCCCTGTTGCCGGGCGGCCCGGATGGCGCCCAGCGCCATCATGTCGCTGGCGCACACGATCGCCGTGCAGCCCCGCGCGATGAGCGCGGTCGCCGCGGCCTGCCCGCCCTCCAGCGTGTACAGGGAATGCTGGACCAGCTCTTCCGCCTCCGCCTCGGAGAGGCCCAGCCGCTCCTGGACGGCGGCCCGGAAACCCTCGATCTTGCGGAGCACCGGCACGAACCGCTTGGGCCCCACCGCCAGCCCGATCCGGCTGTGGCCCAGGGCCGTGAGGTGCGTCACGGCCAGGTGCATGGCGGCCCGGTCGTCGGGCGAGACGAAGGGGGCCTGCACCTTGTCGGAGAAGCCGTTGATGAGGACGTACGGAACGCCCTGCCCGCGCAGCTGGTCGTAGCGGGTCATGTCGGCGGTGGTGTCGGCGTGCAGTCCGGAGACGAAGATGATGCCGGAGACCCCGCGGTCGACGAGCATCTCGGTGAGCTCGTCCTCGGTGGAGCCGCCGGGGGTCTGGGTGGCCAGCACCGGGGTGTATCCCTGCCGGGTCAGCGCCTGTCCGATGACCTGGGCCAGCGCCGGGAAGATGGGGTTGTCCAGCTCGGGGGTTATCAGCCCGACCAGTCCGGCGCTGCGCTGCCGCAGCCGCACCGGCCGTTCGTACCCGAGGACGTCGAGCGCGGCCAGCACGGACTCGCGGGTGCCCGCGGCCACACCCGGCTTGCCGTTCAGGACCCGGCTGACCGTGGCTTCGCTGACCCCCGCCTGAGCTGCGATGTCGGCAAGCCGCGCGGTCATAGGGCCGGACTTTACCGGGCCTTCGCTCATACTGCCCACCACGTGCACGAATCCGCGGGAAGCAGCACGCTACGGGCACCCGGCTCGACCGGAGCGCTGGACAGCACCGGACGCCCCGGAACGGGCATTTCCACCCTATCCGGGCGGGTGTTGACCGTGCAGGCGAACCCGGGCCGCGAGAACAGCAGCACCCCCTCCGGGGAGCGCAGCCAGCGCAGCGGGCCGGCGTCGGGGGAGCCGAGGCCGGGCAGCTCCCGGCGGAGCTCCAGGGCCGCGCGGTACAGCTCCAGCGTGGAGTGCGGGTCGCCGGTCTGCGCGGCCACGGTCAGTCCGGCCCAGTCGGCGGGCTGCGGCAGCCAGCTCCCGCCGGGCCCGAAGCCGTACGGCGGCTCGCTGCCGGACCAGGGCAGCGGCACCCGGCAGCCGTCGCGGAGCCCGTCCTGGCCGGCGGTGCGCCGGTACGCCGGGTCCTGGCGGGCGTGCGGCGGCAGGTCGGCGACCTCCGGCAGGCCCAGCTCCTCGCCCTGGTAGAGGTACGCCGACCCGGGCAGGGCCAGCATCAGCAGGGCGGCGGCCCGGGCCCGGCGCAGGGAGCCGTAGCGGGTGCGGTGGCGGACCACGTCGTGGTTGGACAGCACCCAGGTGGTGGGGGCGCCCACGGCGTGGGTGGCGGCCATCGACTCGTCGATCACGGTGCGGATGGCGGCGGCCTCCCACGGGCACTTCAGGAAGCGGAAGTTGAACGCCTGGTGCATCTCGTCGGGGCGGACGTACCGCGCCAACCGCTCCGAGCTCGGCGCCCACGCCTCCGCGACCCCGATGCGCTCGGCGCCGGGCGTGCTGTGCCGGTCGAGCAGGGCCCGCCAGGAGCGGTGGATCGCGTGCACGCCCTCCTGGTCGAAGAAGGGCAGCGGCTGGGAGCCGATCAGGGTGGCCTGCTCGGCGGCGCCCACGTCGGGGAACCCGGGGGCCTTGACCATGCCGTGCGCGACGTCCACCCGGAAGCCGTCCACGCCGAGGTCCAGCCAGAAGCGCAGCACGGATTCGAATTCCTCCGCGACCTCGGGGTGCTCCCAGTTCAGGTCCGGCTGCTGCGGGGCGAACAGGTGCAGGTACCAGTCGCCGGGGGTGCCGTCGGGGCCGGTGACCCGGGTCCAGGCGGGGCCGCCGAAGACCGACTCCCAGTCGTTGGGGGGCTCGGCGCCGCCGGGGCCGCGGCCCGGCCGGAAGTGGTACCGGTCCCGGCGGGTGGGGGTCCTCCCCCCGGCTGCGCCGGGGGTACCCCCACCGCCGGAGGCGGGGGGAGGTTCGGCGAGCGCCTCCTTGAACCACGCGTGCTCGTCGGAGGTGTGGTTGGGGACCACGTCCACGATCACCCGCAGGCCCAGGGCGTGGGCCGCGCGGACCAGCTCGCGGGCGTCCGCGAGCTCGCCGAAGAGCGGGTCGACGGCCCGGTAGTCGGCGACGTCGTAGCCGCCGTCGGCCTGCGGGGAGGCGTAGAAGGGGGTCAGCCAGACGGCGTCCACCCCGAGCCGGGCCAGGTGCGGCAGCCGGCGGCGGATCCCCCGCAGGTCGCCGATGCCGTCGCCGTCGCTGTCCGCGAAGGAGCGGACGTACACCTGGTAGATCACGGCGTCCCGCCACCAGCCGCGGCTCACCGCGGCCCCGCCGCCGGCGGCCCCGGCGGCAGCATCGGCAGCGTTGCGGCAAGCGCTTGCAGCGCTCGGGGCGTCGCTTCCGGCCTTGCAGTAAGCGCTTGCAGAGGCGCGATCGGTGAGCTCCTGGGTCATACCGGGTCAACGCGGGGGGCACCGTACGGACACGCGGATGTAACAATCGCCTCCGCTTGCAGAAAATTGCGGCAAGGTCTTTCGGTCTGCTTTCAGCCTTGTTACGTTCCTGGCAACTCGGGACCGCGAGGGCGCGGCCGGGATCATCGAAGGAGTTCATATGCGGCGTGGCATAGCGGCCACCGCGCTGGTCGCGGCCCTGGCGCTCGCGGCGACGGCTTGCGGCGGTGACGACAAGGACAGCGGCGGCGACGTCCAGACCGGCGGGGAGCTCTCCGGCACGGTCACCTGGTGGGACACCTCCGGCGATGCCGAGAAGGCGACCTTCCAGAAGATCGCGGAGGCGTTCACCGCCCAGCACCCGAAGGTCACCGTCAAGTACGTCAACGTCCCGTACGGCGACGCGCAGAACAAGGTGAAGAACGCCTTCAGCAGCGGCTCCGACGCGCCCGACGTGATCCGCGCCGACGTCGGCTGGGTCGCCGACTTCGCCTCGCTCGGCTACCTCGACGAGGTGCCCGCCGGGACCGCCAAGAAGGTCGACGCCGAGTTCCTGAAGCAGGCGGCCGCCAGCGGCAAGTACGAGGGCAAGACCTACGCCGTCCCGCAGGTCATCGACACCCTCGGCCTCTTCTACAACAAGAAGATGCTGGCCGACGCCGGGGTCCAGCCCCCGAAGTCCCTGGAGGAGCTGAAGACCGCCGCCGCCACGATCAAGGCGAAGACCGGCAAGACCGGCCTCTACCTCCGCGGCGACGACTCCTACTGGAGCCTCCCCTACCTCTACGGCGAGGGCGGCGACCTGGTCGACGCCAAGACCAAGACGGTCACCGTCGACAACGAGGCCGGCGTGAAGGCCTTCAAGGCCGCCCGCGACCTGGTGACCTCCGGCGCCGCGACCACCAACGCCACCGACGGCTACGTCAACCAGCAGACCGCCTTCAAGACCGGCCAGGTCGCCATGATGATCAACGGTCCGTGGGCGGTGGCCGACACCTACGCCGGCGAGCAGTTCAAGGACAAGGCCAACCTCGGCGTCGCCCCCGTCCCGGCCGGCTCCGCCGCCCAGGGCGCCCCGCAGGGCGGCCACGACCTCGCCGTCTACGCCGGTTCCAAGAACCGCTCCGCCGCGCACGCCTTCGTCGAGTACATGACCTCCCAGCAGGTCCAGGTGCAGACGACCAAGGAGCTCAGCCTGCTCCCGACCCGGACCGCCGCCTACGAGCAGCCCGACGTCAAGGGCAACGAGATGGTCGCCTTCTTCAAGCCCGCCGTGGACAAGGCCGTCGAGCGCGCCTGGATCCCGGAGAACGGCAGCCTCTTCGAGCCGCTGAAGGTCGAGTGGACCAAGGCCGTCACCGGTGCGTCGAGCCCGGAGGCCGCGGCCAAGGCGGCCGGCGCCGAGTTCCGCAAGATCCTCAAGGGCTGGAAGTAAGGATCACGATGGCTGTCCACACCAGCCAGTCGGTGGCGGAGGCCGCGGGTGAGGAGATCACCCGCGGCCCGAGCCGCGGGCGGCTCCGCCGCGCACTGGCCACCCACTGGTACGCCTGGACGATGGTCGCCCCCGTGGTGCTCGTCCTCGGCGTGATCATCGGCTGGCCGCTGGTCCGCGGCGTCTACCTGTCGCTGACCGACGCCAACGAGCGCAACGTCGCCCGCACCATCGGCGCCAACCACATCGAGGCCACGTACGAGTTCGTCGGTCTCGACAACTACACGGCCGTGCTCGGCGACCCGGTGTTCATGCAGCGGCTGGTGTGGACGGTGATCTGGACCGTCGCCTGTGTGTCGATCACCTTCGTGCTCGGCCTGGCCCTGGCCAACATGCTCAACCGGAGCTTCCGCGGCCGGGGCTTCTACCGGATGGCCCTGATCCTCCCGTGGGCCGTCCCCGGCTTCGTCTCCGTCTTCGCCTGGCGGTTCCTCTTCAACCGCGACAACGGCATCCTCAACAAGCTGCTGGAAGGCGGCGGCATCGCGGGCGTCCCCTGGCTGGACGACCCGACCTGGGCCAAGATCGCGGTCGTCTCCGTCAACGTGTGGCTGGGCGTCCCCTTCATGATGGTCGCGCTGCTCGGCGGCCTGCAGTCCATTCCCGGCGAGCTCTACGAGGCCGCCGAGATGGACGGCGCGAGCGCCTGGCAGCGGTTCCGCCACATCACCCTGCCCGGCCTGCGCGCCGTCAGCATGACGGTGATCCTGCTCTCCACCATCTGGACCTTCAACATGTTCCCGGTGATCTTCCTGCTCACCCGGGGCGGGCCGGGCGACGCCACCGAGATCCTGGTCACCCAGGCCTTCCGCGAGGCCTTCGTGGAGAGCCCCCGCGACTTCGCCGGCTCGGCCGCCTGGGGCGTGCTGATCCTGCTGCTGCTCATGTTGTTCGCGCTGGTCTACCGGCGCTCGCTGCGCAAGCAGGGAGAGGTGTGGTGACCGTGGCCACCTCCGTACGCAACCCCCGCCCGCGCGGACAGCGCTCGCCGCTGGCCTCCGTCGGCCTGCACGCCACCCTCGTGGTCGCGTCCGTCATCGCCGTCTTCCCGGTGCTGTGGGTCCTGCTGACCTCGCTCAAGCCCGCGAACCAGGCGCTCACCACGGACTTCGTGAAGAACCCGACGACCGCCAACTACGAGTACCTGATCGGCGACACCCACTTCCTCGACTGGTTCGGAAACTCGGTCCTGGTCGCCGGCGTCACCACCGTCCTCGGTGTGTTCATCGCCGCCACCACCGGCTACGCCGTCAGCCGCTTCAAGTTCCCCGGTATGCGGCCGCTGATGTGGACCCTGCTCATCACGCAGATGTTCCCGATGGCCATCCTGATCGTGCCGCTCTACAACCTGATGGGCGACATGGGGCTGCTCAACCAGCCGCTCGGCCTGATCATCACGTACCTCACCATCGCGGTGCCGTTCTGCGCCTGGATGATGAAGGGCTTCTTCGACACCATCCCCGTCGAGATCGACGAGTCGGGCCGGGTCGACGGGCTCAACCCGTTCGGCACCTTCTGGCGGCTGATCCTGCCGCTGGCCAAGCCCGGCCTGGCCGTCACCGGCTTCTACTCCTTCGTCACCGCCTGGGGCGAGGTCGCGTACGCCTCCGCCTTCATGGTCGGCGAGGAGAACCTCACCCTGGCCGGCGGTCTGCAGACCTTCGTCACCCAGTACACCTCCAACTGGGGTGCGATGACCGCCGCGTCGGTGCTCATCGCCATCCCCGCAGCCGTGTTCTTCGTCTTCGCGCAGCGCCACCTGGTCGCCGGCATGACGGCCGGCGCCACCAAGGGCTGACCGCGGGGCTGACCCCACCGCGGTCCCCGCGGGCCCGGGCCTCCGCACAGGGCCCGGGCCCGCCCCGAGCACACACCGCCCGACGTACGCACCGCCCGACGCGCGTACCGCCCGAAGCGCACACCGCGCGACGCACGCACCGCCCGACGCACGTACCCGTTCCAGCACGGCACCGCCCCCGACCACGGCGGCGCCGTCCCACCCCGAAACCTCAGGGATGACATGACCCAGCACCTCGCTGCCCCCGCCGCACCGACCACCGGCACGCACACGGGATGGTGGAGAGACGCGGTGATCTACCAGGTCTACCCCCGGAGCTTCGCCGACGGCAACGGCGACGGCATGGGCGACCTCGCGGGCGTGGTCGGCAGACTCCCCTACCTCAAGGAGCTCGGGGTCGACGCCGTCTGGCTCAGCCCCTTCTACGCCTCCCCGCAGGCCGACGCGGGCTACGACGTGGCCGACTACCGGGCCATCGACCCGATGTTCGGCACCCTGCACGACGCCGACGCGCTGATCCGCGAGGCCCACGGCCTGGGCCTGCGGATCATCGTCGACCTCGTGCCCAACCACTGCTCCGACCAGCACGACTGGTTCAAGCAGGCGCTGCGCGAGGGCCCCGGCTCCCGGCTGCGCGAGCGCTTCCACTTCCGCCCGGGCAAGGGCGAGAACGGCGAGCTGCCGCCCAACGACTGGGAGTCCATCTTCGGCGGCCCCGCCTGGACCCGCGTCGCGGACGGCGAGTGGTACCTGCACCTGTTCGCGCCCGAGCAGCCCGACTTCAACTGGGAGCACCCGGCCGTCCAGGACGAGTTCCGCTCGATCCTGCGCTTCTGGCTGGACCTGGGCGCCGACGGCTTCCGCGTCGACGTGGCCCACGGCCTGGTCAAGGCCCCCGGCCTGCCCGACATCGGTGCCAAGGACCAGCTCAAGCTGCTCGGCAACGACATCATGCCGTTCTTCGACCAGGACGGCGTCCACGAGATATACCGCTCCTGGCGCCGGATCCTCGACGAGTACGAGGGCGAGCGCGTCCTGGTCGCCGAGGCCTGGACCCCGACCGTCGAGCGCACCGCCCGGTACGTGCGCCCGGACGAGATGCACCAGGCCTTCAACTTCCAGTACCTGACGGCCGACTGGGACGCGGCGGCGCTGCGCGAGGTGATCGACGGCTCGCTGGCCGCCATGCGCCCGGTCGGCGCCCCCACCACCTGGGTGCTGTCCAACCACGACGTCACCCGGCACGCCACCCGGTTCGCCAACCCGGCCGGCCTCGGCACCCAGCTGCGCGAGCCCGGCGACCGCGAGCTCGGCCTGCGCCGGGCCCGCGCGGCGACCCTGCTGATGCTGGCGCTGCCCGGCTCGGCCTACGTCTACCAGGGCGAGGAGCTCGGCCTGCCCGACGTCACCGACCTGCCGGACGAGGTCCGCCAGGACCCGTCGTTCTTCCGCGCGGCCGGCCAGGACGGCTTCCGCGACGGCTGCCGCGTACCGATCCCGTGGTCGGGCACGGAGGCCCCGTACGGTTTCGGCACCGGCGGCAGCTGGCTGCCGCAGCCGGACTCCTGGGCGGGACTGAGCGTCGAGGCGCAGACCGGCGACCCCTCCTCCACCCTGGAGCTGTACCGGGAGGCCCTGCGGCTGCGCCGTGAGCGGCCGGACCTGGGCGCGGGCGAGTCGGTGGAGTGGCAGGAGGCGCCCGAGGGCGTCCTGGTCTTCCGGCGCGGGGAGTTCCTCTGCACCGCCAACACCACCGGCACGGCGGTCACGCTCCCCGTGGCCGGCGAGGCCCTGCTGTCCAGCGGTGAGGCGGCCGAGGGCGGCGTACTGCCGGCCGACACCACGGTGTGGTGGCAGGTGACGTCGGGGTGACCTCACCTCTCCGGCTGACGGACATCGCCGCGCAGGCCCAGGTCAGCGAGGCGACGGTCAGCCGTGTGCTCAACGGCAAGGCGGGCGTGGCGGCCGCGACCCGGCACAAGGTGCTGGCCGCCATGGACCTGCTCGGCTACGAACGCCCGGTCCGGCTGCGCCGTCGCAGCAACGGCCTGGTCGGCCTGCTCATCCCCGAGCTCACCAACCCGATCTTCCCGGCCTTCGCGCAGGTCATCGAACAGGCGCTGGCCGGGCACGGGTACACGCCGGTGCTGTGCACGCAGAGCCCGGGCGGGGCCACCGAGGACGAGCTGGTCGAGCAGCTGGAGGAGCGCGGGGTCACCGGCATCGTGTTCCTGTCCGGCCTGCACGCCGACGCTGCCGCCGACCCGGCCCGCTACCAGGGGCTGGTGGCGCGCGGTCTGCCCTTCGTCATGATCAACGGCTTCAACGAGCACGTGAACGCGCCCTTCGTCTCCCCGGACGACCGGGCGGCCGCCCGCATGGCGGTCCGGCACCTCGCCGACCTCGGGCACGAACGCATCGGCCTGGCCATCGGCCCGACCCGGTACGTGCCCTCGGCCCGCAAGGCGGAGGGCTTCCGGGCGGCCCTGGCGGAACTGGGCCTGCCGTGCAGTGAGGCGGACGTCCAGCCCACCCTGTTCACGGTGGAGGGCGGTCACGCCGCGGGCGGGGCGCTGATCGACCGCGGCTGCACCGGCATCGTCTGCGGCAGCGACCCGATGGCGCTGGGCGCGATACGCGCCGCCCGCGAGCGGGGCCTGCGCGTGCCGGAGGACGTCTCGGTCGTCGGCTTCGACGACTCCCCGCTGATCCCGTTCACCGACCCGCCGCTGACGACCGTACGCCAGCCGGTGCGCGCCATGGCGACGGCCGCGGTCGGCGCCCTGCTGGAGGCGGTCGGCGGTACGCCGGTCCAGCGCACGGAGTTCGTCTTCCAGCCGGAGCTGGTCGTACGCGGCTCCACCGCCCAGGCCCCTGCCCTTTAAGGGGCCCCACGAACTCGGGGCACATCCCCGAGACCCCGCCAGGTGCCGGGGCCCGCTGTCCAGGGCCCCGGCGCTGTCGTGTGCGCCTCGTTTGACGGACTGATTCCCTCCGGTGACGCTGGCGGAGGGGGCTCCGGAGCATCGGAGCGCACGGGGGGAGGCACGTGATGGAAGCAGTGGGGACGGACCAGCGGGATCAAACGGGTCGTCCGGCATCAGGGGGTGTGCGGGCGCGGTCGGCAGGGGCGTTGCTGATTGTCGCGGCCCTGATCGCGGCAGCGGCCTGCTGGGGGGTGTTCGCGGCATGGCTGCCCTCCGATATCGAGCGGTACCGGGACTACGGGGCGGCCGAGCCGTGCCCCGCCCGGGCGGCCGTGGCGGAGCGGGAGGACTGCCTGCGCACGGTCCCGTTCACCGTGGTGACGACGAGCTTGAACGACGGGAAGCACGACGAGCCCCACTTGTCGGCGACCTTGTCCGGCGCGCCCTTCTGGAACGGCCTCGTGGATTTCGGTGATCAGGACCCGCTGCTGCGGGACCTCCGGCCGGGAGACCGGATCACCGGTACCGTCTGGCGCGGCGACGTCATGACGATCAGCAAGGGCGATGCCCGGCAGAGTTCGGCCGACGAACCCCGAGACGAGGCCCAGATGACAGTCGCCCTCGGCACGCTCGCGGGCGCCCTGGCGGCCCTGGGGCTCGTCTTCGGCGCGGTGCGGCTGGCCAGGCCCGAGGACCACGCGCCCTTCACCTGGCGCCCGTACGGCAGGGTGCTGCTCGCCGTCGTGACGATCACCTGCTTCGCCGTGGGATTCCTCGCCCTGTGGCTCGACGTGCCCTCGTGGGTCGTGCCGGTGGTCGCCGTGCCGGTCGTGGCGTACACGGCCTGGCAGCTCCACCGGCACTGGCGGCTGGCTGCCGCGCGAGGCGTCTGAGGTCAGTCTGCCGCGCGCGGCCGGTGCCGGGCCCCGTCAGTCGCGCGCGGCGGCCAGCCCGAGGAACGCGCCCCAGGCGGCGGGGGACAGGCTGAGGTGCGCGTGGTGCGGGCGCTTGGAGTCCCGGACGAGGACTGCGCCGGGGGTGCCGGCGACCTCGACGCAGTCGTTGCTGTCGCTGGGGCTGTAGCTGCTCTTGAACCAGGCGACCTCCACGCACTCGGGGCCGTCGTTGGTGCTGTAGCTGCTCTTGACCCACGTCAGTGCAGAAAAGTCCCTGGCTGATGGCTTCATGCTCATGTCTCCCCTAGCACCTTCTCCATGAACGTCAGGGACTCCCGTGGCGTGAGAGCCTGCGCTCGGATCATGCCATAGCGCATCTCAAGGATCTGGATCTCCTTCGGCTCGGTGATAAGCCGACTGACCAGCTGAACTTCGTTGTGTCCGACGGTCGTTCCATCCCTGAGGCGCATCAGTTGGAGCGACCCGGCAAGCCCAGCGTGCTCCTCCACGTCGATGGGCATGACTTGGATCTCCACATGTCGTTGCCTGCCGAGTGCCAACAGATGTTGCAGCTGCCGCCTCAACACCATCTTGCCCCCGATTGGGCGGCGAAGCACTGCCTCCTCCTGCACCACGGTCAGGAGAGGGGACGGCTGCTGGCGGATAAGGCTCTGGCGGGCCATCCGCGCAGAGACGAGACGGTCGACCTCACCCTCGGCGTAGGCCGGCCGACGCAGGTCGTACAGTGCGCGGGCGTACTCCTCGGTCTGAAGTAGGCCATGCACGACGATGTTCGCGTACGCGCCCAGCTCAACTGCGTTGGACTCCAACTTGGCCAGATCTCGAACCTTCTTGGGATAGCGGGCTTTCTCGACATCCGTCTTCATCGCCGCGATTTTCCCCGAGGCGCCAAGGATCTCATCCGCCTTGTCCAGATACTCGGGACGGGGAATGCGTGCGCCGCGCTCGATCTTGTAGATCAGTTCCTGGCTATATCCCATCCGGACAGCGAACTGTGCACGGTCAAAACCGCCCGCCTCGCGCCACATTCTCAACTGCCGCCCCACCGCGGCGATCACCGTCCCGGACTCGTCCTCGGGATCGAG
This sequence comes from Streptomyces sp. NPDC043853, assembly GCF_056436025.1. Taxonomy (NCBI): domain Bacteria; kingdom Bacillati; phylum Actinomycetota; class Actinomycetes; order Kitasatosporales; family Streptomycetaceae; genus Streptomyces; species Streptomyces sp. NPDC043853. Next base: position 329,342 of record NZ_JBWKDJ010000002.1, on the reverse strand, counting down.
CTCCCAGCTCGACTCGTCCGTGCCGTCTGCGCTCAACTTCCACCTCCTCGTGGACCGGCGGTACAGCTCGGGACCGCTCTGGACAGAGGTCGTACACAGCGGCCCGGGCCCTTCTCAGGCTATGCGCGACCGACCACGCTGAGTGACGTGAATCAGGAAATCTCCTTCGCCGTCACCCTTCCCGCGACCCCGCGCGGAGCCCGCCTCGCACGTCGGCTCGCTGTTGCCCAACTGGCGCATCACCGTCTGCCGTTCGAGGACGCGGCGCAGGTCGTCGCCGAACTCGCCGGCAATGCGGTGACGCACGGCCGCGTACCGGGACGCGGTTTCCTCCTGTCCTTGGACGTGCGGCCCGGCCGCACGCTCCGTATCGAGGTTTCCGATACCCGCTCCGAGGCCGTGCCGCCGGTTGCGGTCCCGTCCCCGGCGCCGGAGGCCGAGTCCGGGAGGGGACTCCTCCTGGTGTCCGCTCTAGCCGCGCGCTGGGGTACGGATCAGGGGTTGCCGCCCCTCAAAACGGTGTGGGCGGAAATCGATCTCTCCGGCGACAATGCGCCGGATCGAGGATCTCGGGACCCGGCCGATCGTGCCGCAGTTCCGCTCGACGCCTAATGACAAAAGACCGGGGGAAATGACCTCGCCAACCTCCCCCCTCCCCCTCTCACCCGGAAGGGTGAAATGGGCCAACCGGGCTGGCGCATATGCCAATTGCCGTGCAAGCCTCAGCCCTACCAAACCCCATACATGCGAACGGCCCCCGTACGGGACGGCAATCCCGGCCGAGGGCCTCACCGCAGAGGAAGTAGCCCCTTCCCCATGGCTGATCTGCAGCTTAGCGCGCCCATGCGCGCCCCGTACGGCATCCGGCACGACAACCGTGTCCAACGTGACCGGTACGTCAAGGTCGGAAACCACCTTGCCCAGCACCGCGAGCTGAGCCTCGCCGCGATCGGGCTGGCCACGCACATCCAGTCGCTTCCGGCGGGTGCCAAGGTGACGGTCAAGACGCTGTGCGAGCGCTTCCCCGAGGGCGAGGTACGCATCGCCGCCGCCCTGCGGGAGCTGGAGGGGCACGGCTACCTCGCCCGCTATCGCGAGCGGCTCCCCTCGGGGCGGGTGGTCAGCCACGTCATCTCCTACAACATCCCGCTCGCCCTGCGCAGGGACGACGAGCCCCCGCCGCAGCCGCCCGCCCGGAAGTGGGAGGCCCCGAAGGCTGCGGAATCCGAGGCGGCGCCGGAAGCCCCGGCGGCCCCGGCGGCTCCCGACGAGCCCGACTACCGGCTGCCGGAGCCCTCCGGCACGGCAGACCCCGAGCTGCACGCCCAGGCGGCGGAACTGCTGGCCCGGCTACGGCTCCGCGACCCCCGCCTCATCCTCTCCGAACGGGACGTGACTCGCCTCGCCCCCGCCGCCACGGCCTGGCTGGAGCGCGGGGTACGGCCGGCCGTGATCAGCGGCGTGCTGGCCGGGGGCCTCCCGCCGGAGCCGATCCGCGCCCCCGCCGCACTACTCGCGCACCGGCTGCGGGAACTCCTGCCGCCTGCCCTCCCGGCCTCCGCGCCGTCCGAACCGCTGCCCCCGGACCTTCCGCTGCACCCGCTCCGGACCTGCGACGGCTGCGACCGAGCCATCCGCGCCCGGACCCCGGGCCGCTGCGTGGACTGCGCCTCCGAGTCGTCCGCCACGGCGGCCTGAACCACAAGGCCCCGGCCCCGCCCGCCCGCCTCTGTCCCCGGACTGTCTCCCTGGAGCGGTCTGATTGGATTCGGGCATGGGTAACGGCAGCCACCGGGAATCAGGGCTCTCCAAGAGCGTCTGGAGCGATGCGGACTTCGAGGAGATGGGCTGGCACGACGCCACGATCCACGGCCTGTCCGTCCAGCCGACCGACGACGTCCTGCCGCGTCTTCTCCTCGACCTCGACTACATCGTGCGCTGGGTTTACCCGGTCCCGCCCGCCACATACTTTTCGTTCTGGGTCTCCCCGGTGACACTCGTCTTCGAAGACGTCTTCGACTTCGAGGGTGACCTCGACTTCAAGAGTCTGGCCCTGGATCTGGAGATCGACGGGGTGCACCGGCTGGCGCCTGACGATGCCCGCCCGAACTTTGCCCACGTTCCGCTCTGGCACATCGAAGGCCACGCCTTCGATGTGAAATTCCGTGCCTCCGGCTTCCGCCAGTACTTCCGGCAGGCGCCGCAACTCGTATCCCGACAGGTGTTGCCCCACGCCGAACGCGGGGGTTGTGCCTTCACCGAGCTCGGTTTCGGCTGACTCGCGCCCCGGGACGCTGCGCGGACCGCGCCTCAGCAGTGGGCGCGCGACCACCGGCAGGCATTTCGTTTCGCGGAGTGAGCCCGTGCTCGCCCCGGCCGGTCATGCTCCGACCGGCCGGGAAAGTCCGAGGCCCCGGAGGCTGGTCAGTCGAGGCAGAACTCGTTGCCCTCGACGTCCTGCATCGTGATGCAGGACTCGTTGAAGCCGTCGGCGCGCTGGACCAGCACGCATACGGCGCCGAGCGCTTCAAGCCGTGCGCGCTCTGCATCGAGCACGGCGAAGCGCTCGTCACCCACGAGCCCGGTGCCGACCCGCACGTCGAGGTGCACCCGGTTCTTGACGGCCTTCCCTTCGGGAACGCGCTGGAAGAACAGCCGCGGGCCAACCCCCGAGGGGTCGACGCAGGCGAACGCGGAACCCTGGTGCTCGGCCGGCAGTGAACGATCGAACTCGTCCCAGGAGTCGAACCCCTTCGGCGGCGGCGGTACGACGTACCCCAGCACCTCACACCAGAAGCGGGCGACGCGCTCGGGTTCGGCGCAGTCGAAGGTGACCTGGAACTGCTTGATCGATGTCATCGGCCCACCGTAAGAACAAGGGCTCTGCCGTTCAATTCCTTTTGCACCGGCGCCGGGACCTCTGTCCAGGGCCCGGCGCCGACTTGCGTCGTACACGAGCGGGCCCTCAGACCGCGTACCTCATCCAGTTCTGGCCGGCAGCGCCGGTGCAGACGACCTGGCGGACCCCGCGGCGGCTGCCGGACGGGTTGGCGCCTTCGTCGAGGCGCAAGCCGGTGGCCACGTTCTTGATGGGCCACCTGGCTGCCGCCGAGGTCGACGAGCTCCCAGCGCTGGTTCGCCCCGTCGTGGCAGACCTGCTGGGTGACCCGCGAACCGGGGGCGGTCCCTTCGGCGCCGATGCACCGCCCCGCTCAGGTGCCGTCGATGCGCGCGAGCAGCTCCCGGGCCTGGACGACGCGGATGTTGTCCGGGCCGAAGAGGACCAGGCAGGCGTTGTGGGCGGCTGCGGCCAGCGAGCGGGCCTCGTCGTCGCGGCCCAGCCCGTGGAGGGCGGTGGCCGCGGCAAGTCCGGTGGCCCCGGTTTCCGGGCCCTGCTCCTCCTGCGGCAATCCATGGTGCACCTCGTCGGCGCGCTCCGCCTCGGCGAGAGCCTCCTCGTGGCGGTTCTGGGCACTGAGGCTGACGGCCAGGCTGAGCCGCAGGACCAGGGTGAACTGGTCGTGCTGCTCGGGAAGGATGGCGAGGAGCTCACGCGCCAGCGCCTCGGCTTCCGGGTAGCGGCCCAGCGCGTTGAGGGCCTGGATCCGCCCCTTGGCGGCGATCATCACGATGGGTGTCGTCTCCAGCCCCCCGTTGCGGGCGGCGGTTTCGATGATGGCTGTGCACTCCGCCTCGCATTCGGCGTGCCGGCCGAGCATGTTCAGTGCCTGGGCGCGGTCGGCGCGCAGTTTCAGAGTCAGCGGGTGTTCGGCGCCGAAGGTCCTGCCGTACACCGGCAGCTGTGCGTCGTATGTGGCGACGGCCTCGCCGTGGCGGCCCTGGGCGCTCGCCGCGAGCCCGACGATGCCCATCAGCAGCGGCGTGAACGGATCGTCGTCGTCCGCCCGTTCCAGGGCCGAAGCCACGGAGCGTGCCTCGGCCTCGGCTTCGGCGTAGCGCCCGGCCTGGTACAGGGCCGTGGCCTGGGCCAGTGGATTGCTCGACATCTGTGTCATGTCCAGAGCATATGAATGCCATGCACATCTGTTCGGAGAAAGCGGGAATCGGTCTGCGTCTCGGGCGCACACGGGCAACTCGGACACGCGCCGGGCCGGCCGGGCGCCCCGGTTCGGCGGCTCGGTCCGGCCGGGGCCGTCAAGATCGGAAACAATTCTGCAATCTCTTGCGCAAAGTCTTGCAACAAAGGGGGGTGCCCCCTACGGTCCTCACAATCCCCACCTCTCCGCCAGGAGGCCCCCATGCCCCCCACGCGCACCATCCGCACCACCCGCCCCACCGCAAGAGCCCTGGCCGTGGCGGCCGCGTCCGCTGCCGCGTTCGCCGTCCCCGCGCCGCAGGCCCTCGCCGCGCCGCCCGGGGAGAAGGACGTCACCGCCGTCCTCTTCGAGTGGCGGTTCGCCGATGTGGCCAAGGCTTGCACCGATTCCCTCGGCCCGGCGGGCTACGGCTACGTCCAGGTGTCCCCGCCCCAGGAGCACGTACAGGGGTCCCAGTGGTGGACCTCGTACCAGCCGGTCAGCTACAAGATCGCCGGACGGCTCGGCGACCGCACCGCGTTCAAGAACATGATCGAGAGCTGTCATGCCGCCGGGGTGAAGGTGGTTGCCGACTCCGTCATCAACCACATGGCCGGCCCGGCGGACCCGAACGCCACCCTCACCGGCACCGGCGGGTCCACGTACTCCAAGTACTCCTACCCCGGCCTCTACTCCGGTGCCGACCTGGACGACTGCCGCGCCGAGATCTCCAACTACAAGGACAAGGGCAACGTCCAGAACTGCGAGCTGGTCAAGCTCGCCGACCTGGACACGGGTGAGGAGTACGTGCGCGGGCGGATCGCCGCCTACCTGAACGACCTGCGCTCGCTCGGCGTCGACGGCTTCCGCATCGACGCCGCCAAGCACATGCCCGCCGCCGACCTGGCGAACATCAAGTCCCGGCTGACCGACCCGAACGTCTACTGGAAGCAGGAGGCGATATACGGGGCGGGAGAGGCCGTCGATCCCGCCGAATACCTGCCGAGCGGCGACGTCCAGGAGTTCCGCTACGCCCGCGACCTCAAGCGGGTCTTCGAGAGCGAGAACCTCGCCTACCTGAAGAACTTCGGGGAGGGCTGGGGGTACATGGCGTCCGCGAAGTCCGGCGTCTTCGTCGACAACCACGACACCGAGCGCGGCGGCGACACCCTCACCTACAAGTCCGGCTCCGCCTACACCCTCGCGTCCGTCTTCATGCTGGCCTGGCCCTACGGATCCCCGGACGTCCACTCCGGCTACGAGTGGAGCGACAAGGACGCCGGCCCGCCCAACGGCGGCACCGTCAACTCCTGCTACACCGACGGATGGAAGTGCCAGCACGCCTGGCGCGAGATCTCCTCCATGGTCGCCTTCCGGAACACGGCCCACGGTCAGGGTGTCGTGAACTGGTGGGACAACGGGGCCGACGCCATCGCCTTCGGGCGCGGCTCCAAGGCGTACGTCGCCATCAACCACGAGGGCGCCCCGCTCACCCGGACCTTCCAGACCTCCCTCCCCGCCGGGGACTACTGCGACGTGCAGAGCGGCAGCCGCACCGTCACCGTGAACTCCTCCGGGCAGTTCACCGCCACCGTCGCGGCCGGCACCGCCCTCGCCCTGCACACCGGCGCCCGTACCTGCGGTACCGGGTCCGTGGCCTCCGGCGCGTCCTTCGCCGTCACCGCCACGACCGTGCCCGGCCAGAACATCTACGTCACGGGCGACCAGCCCGCCCTCGGCAACTGGAACACCGGCGCCGCCCTCAAGCTCGACCCGGCCGCCTACCCCGTCTGGAGGCTCGACGTCGCCCTGCCCGCGGGCGCGGCCTTCGCCTACAAGTACGTCCGCAAGGACGCCTCCGGGAACGTCACCTGGGAGAGCGGGGCCAACCGCTCCGCCACCGTCCCCGCCAACGGCAAGGTCACGCTGACCGACACCTGGCGCAACTGACCGCAGCCCGCCCCCCCGCCTCCCCGACCAAGGAGCCCTGCCTTGATACGCCCCGCAGCAGGCACCGTCGCGGCCGCCCTGGCCGTGACCCTCCTGCCCGCCCTGCCCGCCGCCGCGGCGGGAGCGCGTCCGCCCGCACCACCCTCGGACGCGAAACTCGCCGCCCAGCCGGCCCGGCACGACCTCACCCGGGAGCAGTTCTACTTCGTGCTCCCGGACCGGTTCGCGAACGGCGACCCGCGCAACGACCGCGGCGGCCTGACCGGCACCCGCCTGGAGACCGGCTTCGACCCGGCCGACAAGGGCTTCTACCAGGGCGGCGACCTCAAGGGGCTGACCGACCGGCTCGACTACATCAAGGGCCTGGGCACCACCGCGATCTGGCTGGCCCCGATCTTCAAGAACCAGCCGGTGCAGGGGACCGGGGCGAACGCCTCGGCCGGCTACCACGGCTACTGGATCACCGACTTCACCCAGGTCGACCCGCACTTCGGCACCAACGCCGACCTGGCGAAGCTGATCGACAAGGCCCACGCCAAGGGCATGAAGGTCTTCTTCGACGTCATCACCAACCACACCGCCGACGTCGTCGACTACGAGGAGAAGTCCTACGGCTACCTGTCGAAGGGGGCGTTCCCGTACCTCACCAAGGACGGCGTCCCCTTCGACGACAAGGACTACGCCGACGGGAAGAAGAAGTTCCCGGCGGTCGACCGGGACTCCTTCCCCCGCACCCCCGTCGTCCCCGAGGACAGGAAGAACCTCAAGGTCCCCGCCTGGCTCAACGACCCCACGATGTACCACAACCGGGGTGATTCCACCTTCGCCGGCGAATCGAGCGAGCAGGGCGACTTCGTCGGCCTGGACGACCTGTGGACCGAACGCCCCGAGGTCGTCACCGGGATGGAGCGGATCTACGAGAAGTGGGTCCGGGACTTCCGTATCGACGGCTTCCGCATCGACACCGTCAAGCACGTCAACACCGAGTTCTGGACGCAGTGGGCCACCGCCCTGGACGCCTACGCCGAGAAGCAGGGCCGCCCCGACTTCTTCATGTTCGGCGAGGTCTACTCCGCCGACACCGCCGTCACCTCCCCGTACGTCACCCGCGGCCGCCTCGACGCCACCCTCGACTTCCCCCTCCAGGACGCCGTCCGCGCGTACGCCGCCCAGAGCGCCGGAGCGGACCGCCTGGCCAGGGTGTTCGCCGACGACCACCGCTACACCACCGACAAGGCGAACGCCTACGAGCAGGTCACCTTCCTCGGCAACCACGACATGGGCCGCTTCGGCACCTTCCTGAAGCAGGACCGCCCCGGCGCTTCCGAGAGCGAGCTCCTCGCCCGCTACCGGCTCGCCAACGAGCTGATGTTCCTCACCCGCGGCAACCCCGTCGTCTACTACGGCGACGAGCAGGGCTTCACCGGCGCCGGCGGCGACAAGGACGCCCGCCAGACCCTCTTCGCCTCCAGGACCGCCGACTACCTCGACGACGACCAGCTCGGCACCGACCGCACCCACGCGAGCGACGCGTACGACGACCGGCACCCGCTCTACCGGCAGATCGCCGACCTGTCCGCCCTGGCCAAGGCCCACCCGGCGCTCCGCGACGGCGTCCAGACCGAGCGCCTGGCCGAAGGCCCCGTCTACGCCTTCACCCGCAGCGACAGCACCGGCCGTACCCGCCACGAGTACGCCGTCGCCGTCAACAACGGCGACGCCCCGGTGACCGTCGACCTCCCCGTCGACAGCGCCGTCCGCACCCGCTTCCACACCCTGTACGGGGGCGCCGACACCGGCGCCCGGGTCACCGCCGACGGCCGGATCCGCCTCACCGTGCCCGCCCTCGGCTCCGTCGTGGCCCGCGCCGAAGCCCCGCTCCCGGCCCCCGCCACCGCACCCGCCGTCACCCTGAACGCCCCGGCCGCCGGAGCCACCGGCACCGTGGAGGTCTCCGCCGGGGTCACCGGCGGCGGCGCCCTGAACCGGGTGGTGTTCGCCGCCCAGACCGGCAACGGGCCTTGGCAGGTCCTCGGCTCCGCCGACCACGCCCCGTACAAGGTCACCCAGCACCTCACCGCCCCGGCCGGCACCCCCGTCCGCTACAAGGCCGTCGTCGTCGACACCTCCGGCCGCACCGCGAGCGCCCGCGCCGAAACCGTCACCGGCACCCCGCCCGCCCCCGAGACCCCGACCGCCACCCAGCGCGACTACGCCGTCGTCCACTACAACCGGCCCGACGGGAACTACGCCGACTGGCGCCTGTACACCTGGGGCGACATCGCCGAGGGCGAGTCCAAGCCCTGGCCCCAAGGGCAGCCCTTCACCGGCCGCGACGCCTACGGCGCCTTCGCGTACGTCCGCCTCAAGCCCGGCGCGAGCTCCGTCGGCTATCTGGTCATCGACAAGGACGGCAACAAGGACGTCGCCGCCGACCGCACCATCGACGTGACCAAGACCGGCGAGATCTGGCTCGACCAGGGCAAGGAGGCCCCCCGGCCGCAGCGCCCGGCCTACCCGCCGCAGGACACCGCCAAGGCCGTCCTCCACCTCCAGCGCCCCGACGGCGCCTACGACGGCTGGGGCCTGCACGTCTGGACCGGCGCCGCCACGCCCACCGACTGGTCCAAGCCGCTGATGCCCGCCCGCTTCGACTCCTACGGCGCGGTGTACGAGGTCCCGCTCGCGCCCGGCGCCGCGTCCCTCTCCTACATCCTCCACAAGGGTGACGAGAAGGACCTGCCGACCGACCAGTCCCTCGACCTCAAGGCCACCGGCCACGAGGCCTGGCTGCTCTCCGGCCGCGAGAAGCACCTCCTCCCGCAGCCCGCCGGCAGCTCCGCCGCCCTCGACCTCACCACCTCCCACGCGATCTGGATCGACCGGGACACCCTCGCCTGGAACGCTCCCGAGAGCGCCGCTTCCGTCTCGCTCCTCGCCTCCCGCGCGGGCACCGTCAAGGCGGAGAACGGCACCCTCACCGGCACCGCCGGGGCCACCGTCCTGCGCCTGGCCGGCACCGCGCTGACCGACGCCCAGAAGCGGAAGTTCCCGCACCTGGCCTCGTACAGGGCGTTCACCGTCGACCCCCGCGACCGCGACCGGGTCCGCGAGGCCCTGCGCGGCCAGCTCCTCGCGAGCGCCCGCGCCGCCAACGGCGCCGTCCTCGCCGCCACCGGCGTCCAGCTCGCCGGGGTCCTCGACGACCTGTACGCCAACCAGGCCGCGCTCGGCCCGGTCTTCACCCCGCGCGGGGTGACGCTGTCCGTGTGGGCGCCGACCGCCCAGCGGGTCGCCCTCGAACTCGACGGCCGTACCGTCCCCATGCGCCGCGACGACACCACCGGCGTCTGGTCCGCGCAGGGCCCGCGCTCCTGGAACGGCAAGAAGTACCGCTACGCCGTCACCGTCTGGGCGCCCAGCACCCAGGCGCTGGTCACCAACCTGGTCACCGACCCCTACTCCACCGCCCTGACCACCGACTCCACGCACAGCCTGGCCGTGCACCTGGCCGACCCGGCCCTCGCCCCCCAGGGCTGGCGCGACCTGCGCAAGCCGGCCGCGAAGCCCGCCGCCCAGGCACAGATCCAGGAACTCCACATCCGCGACTTCTCCGTCGCCGACCGCACCTCCAAGCACCCCGGCCAGTACCTGGCCTTCACCGACGCCGACTCGGCCGGCATGAAGCACCTCCGCTCCCTGGCCGCCGCCGGCACCTCCTACGTCCACCTGCTCCCGGCCTTCGACATCGGCACCATCCCGGAGAACCCGGCCGACCGCACCGAACCCGCCTGCGACCTGGCCTCCCACGCCCCGGACTCCGAGGAGCAGCAGGCCTGCGTCACCGCCGCCGCGGCCAAGGACGCCTACAACTGGGGCTACGACCCGCTGCACTACACCGTCCCGGAGGGCTCGTACGCGAGCGACCCGAACGGCACCGCCCGCACCGTCGAGTTCCGGCGCATGGTCCAGGCACTGAACGGCGCGGGACTGCGCACCGTGATGGACGTGGTCTACAACCACACCGTCGCCGCGGGCCAGTCGGACAAGTCCGTCCTGGACCGCATCGTCCCGGGCTACTACCAGCGGCTGCTGCCCGACGGCAAGGTCGCCACCTCCACCTGCTGCGCCAACACCGCGCCCGAGAACGCCATGATGGGCCGGCTGGTCGTCGACTCGATCGTCACCTGGGCCAAGGAGTACAAGGTCGACGGCTTCCGCTTCGACCTGATGGGCCACCACCCCAAGGAGAACGTCCTCGCGGTCCGCAAGGCCCTCGACGCCCTGACCGTGGCCAAGGACGGCGTCGACGGGAAGGCGATCATCCTCTACGGCGAGGGCTGGAACTTCGGCGAGGTCGCCGATGACGCCCGCTTCGTCCAGGCCACCCAGAAGAACATGGCGGGCACCGGCATCGCCACCTTCTCCGACCGGGCCCGCGACGCGGCCCGCGGCGGCGGCCCCTTCGACGAGGACCCCCGCGTCCAGGGCTTCGCCTCCGGCCTGTTCACCGCCCCGAACGGCTCGCCCGCCAATGGCACCCCGGACGAGCAGCGCGCCCGCCTGCTGCACGCCCAGGACCTGCTCAAGGTGGGTCTGACCGGCAACATGGCCGCGTACCGCTTCACCGACACCGGCGGCCGTACGGTCACCGGCGCGCAGGTCGACTACAACGGTCAGCCGGCCGGCTACGCGGCCGCCCCCGGCGACGCCCTGGCCTACGTGGACGCCCACGACAACGAGTCGCTGTACGACGCCCTGACGTACAAGCTGCCCGCCGGCACCACGGAGTCCGACAAGGCCCGCATGCAGGTCATCGCCCTGGCCACGGCGGCCCTCTCCCAGGGCCCGGTGCTCTCCCAGGCCGGCACCGACCTGCTCCGCTCCAAGTCCCTGGACCGCAACTCCTACGACAGCGGCGACTGGTTCAACGCCATCCACTGGGACTGCCGGAACGGCAACGGCTTCGGCCGCGGCCTCCCGCCGGCCGCCGACAACCGCGCCAAGTGGTCTTACGCCAAGCCCCTCCTGACCCGTCCCGCCCCCGGCTGCACGGAGATCGGGGCGGCCGCCGGCGCCTACCGCGACCTGCTGCGGATCCGCACCACCGAACCGGTCTTCGCCCTCGGCTCGGCGGCTGAGGTCCAGGACCGGCTCGCCTTCCCCCTCTCCGGGACGGAGGAGACCCCGGGTGTCATCACCATGACCCTGGGGGACCTGGTGGTGGTCTTCAACGCGACGCCCACCGAGCAGTCCCAGCGGGTGGCCGCGCTGGCCGGCAAGGGCTACCGCCTGCACCCGGTCCAGTCCTCCGGCGCCGACGCCGTGGTCAAGCGCTCGTCGTACGACGCGGCCGCCAGGGAGTTCAAGGTCCCGGCCCGCACGGTCGCGGTCTTCACCCGGTAAGCCGCCGGGCGCACCGCAGGACAGACAAACCGGTACATCCTTCGATGTACCGGTTTTGTCATTCCTCGCGTCGATTCAGTGATCTTCTCCGGATTCTACGGTTTTCGTATGACATCACCGAACGGTCGGACCGGAACACCGGACCTGCCGACGTGGCGGACCGTGGCCGCGCCGGTCGTGTTCACCTTGGCCCTCCCGCTGGCCGTCTTCTACGTTCTGCGATCGCAGGGGGCCGGCCAGTGGCTGGCGCTGACGCTCAGCGGGGCGGTCCCGGCGGTGCGCATGGTCTTCGAGACCGCCGCGCGGCGCCGTGTCAACGGCTTCGAGGCATTCCTGATCGGCATGCTGGCGGTGCGCATCGTCACGTCGCTGCTCACCGCCAGTCCACGGGTCATCCTCGTCAAGGACGCCGGACTCGGGGCGGCCGCCGGGCTCTGGATCCTGGGCTCCCTCCTCATGGCGAAGCCCTTCGCCTTCCAAGCCGGCCAGTCCTGGTACGGGCCTGCCGCCGCGCGCGCCCGGGAAGCCGCCTGGAACGCATCACCGGCGCTGCGCGGCGGACTGACCCGGCTGACGGTCCTGTGGGGCTGTTCCCAACTGCTGGACTGCGGTGCCGGAGTGCTCATCGCGCTGCTGCTTCCGGTGGAGTCCGTTCCGGCACTCAACCGCGCGAAGGGACTGGCCGTGCTCTGCGCCGTCGTCCTCGCCACCATCGCCTACAGCCGCCGCCACGGGCGCCGGCACGCACTGTCGCTCTTCGGTTCGACACCCCTGAGCACCGGAAAGGAAGGCTGATCACCATGACTCGCCACCGGACCACGGCCGAGGGACCCCAGGCACCCGCGTCCCGCGCTCCCGAGGTGCTGCGCGGAACGCTCGCCGAGCTGCGGCGTCTGGCCGAGCTCCCGCTCGAACGCGGCCGAACGCTCCCACCCCATGCGTACACCTCCCCGGAGCTGTACGCATGGGAGACCGAACGGATCTTCCGGCGGGAGTGGCTGTGCGTGGCACGGGCCGAGGAGATCCCGCAGCCGGGGAGCTACCTGCGGCTGGACGTCCTGGGCGCGCCCCTGGTGATCACCCGGGACGAGGACGGCGAGCTGCATGCCCTGTCCCGGGTCTGCCGCCACCGCTTCATGGACCTCCTGCCGCCCGAGACCACGCCCGAACAGGGCTGTCTGAAGCGCCTGACCTGCCCGTACCACACCTGGACCTACCGGCTGAACGGCCGCTACGCGGGGCAGCTCGCCGGTGCTCCGCTGATGCATCGGGTCGACTTCGACCGGGCCGGCTGTCGGCTCCCGGCGCACCGCGTCGAGGTCTGGAACGGCTTCGTCATGCTCAACCTCGACCCCGCCGCGGCACCGGCGGCACCCGGACTGCGCGGCCTGGACCGGCGGCTGAGCGGCCATGGCCTCGCGGACTGGGTGAGTGTCCACACCCGGACCTGGGAGGGCGTACCCGCCAACTGGAAGGTGGCGGTGGAGAACGGTTCGGAGAACTACCACCACATGGGGACGCACGCCGCGACCCTGGACCCGGTGCTGCCGGGCCGGGACACGGAAGTCGACGAATGCGACGGGCGCTGGTTCACCATGTTCACACCGATGTCCGGCCCCGAGCGGGGCGGCGCGGGTCCGGCGGGCCGTGATGGATCCGGCCGGGAACCGCGGCCCGGGATGCTCATCGCGGGGATCTTCCCGCAGTTCGTCCTGGCGGTCCTCCCGGACAGCGCGGTCGCCATCCGCTGGCTGCCCACCGGTCCCACCACCCACGCCACGCGGATCACCGCCATGGTCCCGCCCGGAGTGCCGGACACACCCGGTTTCGCCGCGCAGTTGGCCGGCATCCGCGATCAGATCGACCGGATCCAGGAAGAGGACCTGGTGGCCGTCCGCGGCGTCCAGCGCGGCCTGGCGTCCCACCCGGCTCCGTCCGACGGCCGGTTCTCCCATCTGGAGCGCCCGTTGTGGCAGTTCCAGCGCTACCTCGCGGAACGACTGCTGTGATCACCCCGAGGCGGTCGGGAACGGGCGGTCACACCACGGTGAGCCGGTCCAGCCGCTTCTCCAGCAGGATCACCCCGTACACCCGGCCGTCCTTCCCCTCCTTGTGGGGGAACTCCCCGACCACCCGGTAGCCCGCACCCCGGTAGTACGCGAGCAGCCGGGGGTTGGTGGACACGCAGTCCAGCCGCGCCCGCTCCCGCCCGGTCCTGGCGATCCGCCGCTCGGCATGTTCGAGCATGCGGCGCCCGGTGCCGGCGGGAGCGGTCGCGCGTTCCACCATCAGCCGGTGCACATAGCCGGCGACCGGGGGCTGCACCCCCCAGGCCTCCTCGTCGGACCACCACAGCTCGTAGCCGCCGACCACCCGGCCGTCCTCGTCGGAGGCGAGCCACACCTCGCCGTCCCGCATCCGCGCGCGGAAGTGCGCCCGGTCCTTGTCGCCGACCTTCCACTGGTCGATCCCCGCGCCCCTCATCCAGCGCGCGGCGGAGTCGTACAAGGCCACCAGCGTCCCGGCGTCCTTCTCCTCGGCCGGCCGGAACACGAACCCATCGTCAATGATCACGCGGGAATTATCACGCGGCGGTGATCATCGACGGGACGGGGACCGTCAAGGGGACGGTGATCACCAACGGGGCGGGGGCACCAGCCGTCCCAGCCGTCCCACCAGGTCCCCGAACGGCCCGTCGGCCGGTTCGCCCGCCAGCATCCGCACCGCGATCTGGGCCATCTCCTCGTCGTAGGCGGCACTCACGGCCACCAGCGCGGCGAAGTCGTGCACGAGCTGCAACTCCAGCTCCGCCCGCGGGATCCGCCTCCCCTCCAGCCAGATCAGCGCGGTCGACTCGGCGAGCGACACCCACGACCGGACCACGAGCTCCAGCCGCGCGGGCGGCTCCGTCACCCCCAGGTGGACGAGGATCTGCTCGTAGGCGGCCCGCCGCACCTCGTCGATCATCGCGTTGGCCCGACTGCTCCCGGCCGCCGGCCCGCCCCGCATCAGCGCCGAGAACCCCGGCCCGTGCTCGTCGACGAACGAGAAGAACCGCCCCATCACCCGCAGCAGCCGCGCCCCGAGCGGCCCCTCGTGGGGCTCCTCGAACCGCGCGGCCAGCTCGTCGGCGGCCCGCCGCAGCGCGGCCTCGTACAGACTCTGCTTGCCCGGGAAGTAGTGGTACACCAGCGGTCGCGATATCCCGGCCGCCGCGGCGATCTCGTCGATCGACACGTCCTCGGGCGAGCGCCGGCTGAACAGGTCGAGCGCCACCGAGATCAGCTGCCGGCGCCGCTCCTCGACACCCATCCTCCGCCGCACGCCAGTTGTCATGTGTGACACCTTACCCACCGGGCCGCCGGTGTCGCCTGGCCGGATTTCGCCCGTGCGCGCGCCGTGTTCTGTCACCGACTCCCCGTGATCCGGCCGGTGACGCCCGGTCAGCAGGCCGTGACGACCACGGGTTTCGAGCCAGTGGCCGGTCTGCCTCAGAGGTCCAGGACCAGGCGGTCGCCCGTGGCGCGGGAGACGCAGAGGAGCAGGGAGTCCTCCCGTTCCGCATCGGTGAGGAGGGTGTCGCGGTGGTCCACCCCGCCCGACAGGACGCGGTGCCGGCAGGTGCCGCAGAAGCCCTGGCCGCAGGAGTAGGGGGTGTCGGGCAGGGCCCGGCGGATCGCGGTGAGGGCGGACTCGTCGGGGCCGACCTCGACGGTGGTGCCCGAGCGGTGCAGTTCCACCGTGAAGGGGCGCAGGTCCGCGGCGACGGCGGTGGCCGGGGTGAAGCGTTCCAGGACCACCTCGGTGCCGGGCGGAACGGCGGAACGCACCGCCTCCATCAGGGGTTCCGGGCCGCAGCAGTAGACCAGGGCGTCGGCGGGGAGACCGGTCAGGTCCGGCAGGCCCCGTTCGTCCTCCGGGACCACCGTGACGCGGTCGCCGTGGGCGGCGAGTTCGTCCAGGAAGGGCATCGAGGCACGGCTGCGGCCGCAGTACAGGAGGGTCCAGTCCGCACCGGCCGCATCGGCCGCCGCCAGCATGGGGAGGACCGGGGTGATGCCGATGCCCCCCGCGACGAACGCGTACGAGTCCGCCGGGCGGAGGGCGAAGTGGTTGCGGGGCGGGCGGACGTCCAGTGCCGTGCCGGCGCGGAGGGCGGCGTGGACTTCCGCCGAGCCCCCGCGGCCGTCCTCGACCAGGCGGATCGCGATGCGGTAGCGGCCGGTGTCGGCCGGGTCGCCGCACAGCGAGTACTGGCGGACCAGGCCCGAGGGGAGCCGGACGTCGACGTGGGCGCCCGGGGCCCAGGGCTCCAGTTCCGGGGATTCCAGGGTCAGCAGGGCGACTCCGTCCGCCGGCTCCGTGCGGGACGCGATCCGCGCGGGGATCCAGCGGCGCGGGGAGCGGCCCGAGACGGGGACGGGCAGGGCCGGCAGCGGCCAGAGCGGGGAGCGGCGGATGCGGGTGCGGAGGGTGCGCCGGGTGAGGTAGGCGGTGCCGGCCAGGGCGGCCAGCTTCAGCGCGCTGTTCATCGCGTTGGTCACCGTGCCGCACCGCCGTTCGCGCCCGGCGAGGTCGCCAGATAGGCCACCGCCTGGGCCGTGGACCCCTCCTGCGAGGGGTGGTAGGTGCGGGAGAGGTAGGTGGGGATCGAGCGGAGCATCGCGCCCGTGGCGGGCAGGGTGCCCTGCTGCCCGGCCCGGTAGAACTGCCCGAACGACGCCCGGCCGTCTTTCAGTGTCGGGTCGTTCTCCATGAAGAAGCGGGCACCGCGCTGCCACAGGAAGACCAGGGCGGTGAAGGCGGAGGCCCAGGTGCGGGCGCGGCGGCGGTAGCTGCCGTCCACGTGCATGAAGAGGTCGAAGGCGACCGAGCGGTGCTCCACCTCCTCGGCGCCGTGCCAGCGGAGCAGGTCGAGCATCATCGGGTCGGCGCCGCGCCGGTCCAGTTCGTCCGCGTTGAGCACCCAGTTGCCCAGGAACGCCGTGTAGTGCTCGATCGCCGCGATCATCGCCACCCGCTCCAGCAGCCACCAGCGCTGGGCCCTGCCGGGCGGGAGGGTGCGGTCGCCGAGGAGCTTCTCGAACAGCCAGTCCACCTGGGCGGTGTACGGCGTCGGGTCCAGGCCCTGGCGCTTGAGGTGGGGGAGCACGTCGTCGTGCGCGGCCGCGTGCATCGCCTCCTGGCCGATGAAGCCGACCACGTCCTTCCGCAGCCGCTCGTCCTTGATCAGCGGCAGTGCCTGCTTGTAGACGTGCACGAACCACCGCTCGCCCGCCGGGAGGAGGAGGTGCAGCACGTTGATGGTGTGCGTGGCGAAGGGATCGCCCGGCAGCCAGTGGAGGGGTGTGTCCTGCCAGGAGAAGGAGACGTTCCGCGCCTGCAGGTCTATGTGTTCCGACGCCACGGGGGCGGGGGCGAGCGGCTTATTAGACATGGCGTCAATGTACTGAGGGGTAAGGCATGTGCACACCCCCCGTGCACGGCCTTCTTCCGCCCGCTCCCGCTGCGCGACCCGCGCCGGGCCCCGTCAGCGCAGTACGCCCGCCTTCGTGCCGTCCGCCAGCCGGCCCGTCAGCTCCACCTGCGCCCCCTCCGGGGCCTTCACCGCCAGGTGGTTGCCGCCCGCCCGGCCGGTCGCGCCGCCCGACACCGACAGCGAGGTGAACTGGCCGCTGCCCGCCGCCAGGACGTACCACTGCCCGCCCTTCGACTTCCACAGCACGCCCGCCAGCACCCGCGGTTCGCGCGGCCCGCACGCCGGGGAGCCCTCCGCCTGAGCGGCCGCCGCGGCCGTCGGCGCGCCCGGGGCCAGGAACTGCGCCTGCACCCGGTCCGCCGCACCCCGCCAGGTCTCCGCCCGCGCACACAGCCACGCCGCGGTCCCGTTGCCCTCCGGCAGCGACTGCTTCGCGTACGTCCAGGAGTTGACGGTCCGCACGCCGTGCGAGCGTACGGAGGACAGCAGGCAGGCCGACTTCGCCCAGTCCGCCGAGACCGCCGCCACCGAAGGCGCAACCGAAGGTGCCGCCGTGGCCCGCTCGCCGGGGGTGCCGGGGGCGCCGCCCGGGGTGCCCGAGGTGAGCCGGGCCGGGGTGAGCTCGCCGAGATCCGTGACCAGGGCGGTGGAGCCGGCGGAGGTGAGGGCCAGCGCGTTCCAGGAGGTGCACGCGCCGGACGCGGGCGGCGAGGGGACCGGCGGGGTGGCCCCGTCGGGGGTCAGCCGGAGCGGGGCCGGGGGCTCGGCGGGCTTCACCAGGTCGCGTACCGAGACCGAGGTCACCCAGGGCGCGGTCAGGTAGCGGACGTTGCCGTCCACCCGGCTGAGCACCAGCGCGCCGGAGGTCTCCGCGGTGGCCCCGTCGGTCCGGGCGAAGTCCAGCGCCGCGCCCGCGGTGCCCGCGCGCGGCTCGGCGTACCGGATCACCCGCAGGCCGTCGTGGAGCAGGACCACCACCGCCTGGTCCACCTCGCCCGCGTACAGCAGCTGGGCCGGGCCCATCGGCGGGCCGGAGGCGGTGCCGGGGGTGGCCGAGACCACGACGCGGGCGCCGGGCCGGGCCCACACGGCCAGCGCCCGGCGCAGCAGCGCGGTGTCGCCGGTCCGTGAGCCGCGGGCGGGCCAGGCCGAGAAGTCCGTACGGGAGGCGGTGCGCCAGGCAGTGGGCGCCGTCCGGGTCAGCAGGGCCGGGTCCAGTGCCTGCTCGGCGGCGGTGTTGCGCGCGTACGGCGGGGCGGCCGGGCCGTCGGCGCCCCAGCCCCCGCCCGGCAGGCCGACCAGCGCACCGCAGACCAGCAGCGCGGCAGCGGCCGCGAGCGCGGTCCGGCCGTACCGGCGGCGGCGCAGCAGATCGGTGGGCCGGGCCTGGAGCATGCACGGGTCGAACTCGGGGGAGGTGAGGAGCAGCGCCTCACCCGGCGCGGCCCCGGCCGGACGGTCCCCCTGGCCGCCTTCCGGGCCGCTTCCCCGGGCGTCTCGCGGTCCGCCTCGCGGGCCGTCCGCCGCCGGCGGCGCGGACTCGGCGAGCGCCCCGGCCGGGTCGGTGACTCCCGCGTCGGCCAGCGCCCGCAGCAGCTCCGGCTCGGGCAGCCGCTCCAGCACCCGCAGCGCGCAGGCGGCCCGGGCGGGCCCGCTGAGCCCGGCCAGCCACTGGTCCAGGGCCAGCTCCTCGGCCCCGCCCGAGCGCGGGAACAGCCGCAGGCCCCAGACCTGCGGGAGCAGCGGCGGCAGCTGGGCCCGGCGGGGCAGGGCCCGGAAGGTCAGCGGGAGCCCGGCCTCCAGGGCCGAGCGCAGCACCCGCTGCCGGACGTAGGCGTACCCGGGGCCGGGCCCCTCTCCGCGCTGCGCCGGGACCGGCCCGGCGGCCCGGCCGGACCGCGCCGAACGGTCGGTGCCGCGGCCGCGCGGCAGCGCCCGCTGGACCAGGGCGTGGGCGGTCAGCACCCGCCGCTTGCGCCCGAGCGCGGGCGGCAGCACCAGATGGGCGATCCGCACCAGCCGGGCGTAGTGCTCGACCAGAGCTGCCTCGGCCTGGTCGACGCCGACGGCGGCACCGGCGGCAGCGCCGACGGCGGGTTCAGCGGTACGGGTGGCGGTATCCGGAGCAGTCACGTTCAGCAGAACGAGCGAACGGACGACGGGTCACCGGGCGTCGACAGCGGCGAAACCAACCGGTCAAAAACGGTCGACGGGGCGCGTACCGGCGTCTACGATCAAGATCGGCGGCATCGCGTGTCGGTCACCGGCTGGGTGAGGCATGGAGGTTCCGCGAGATGCCCGTGGAGGCATTCACCCATGGCAGTAGAGCTCAACCACACCATCATTCACTCCCGTGACAAGCGGGAGTCCGCCGAATTCCTGGCGCACGTCCTCGGTCTCGAGATCGGGGCCGAATGGGGTCCGTTCATCCAGCTCGACATGAGCAACGGCGTCGCACTGGACTTCGTGACCCTCCCCGAGAAGATGGCGGAGTCGATCGTTCCGCAGCACTACGCGTTCCTGATCTCCGACGAGGAGTTCGACGCCGCCTTCGAGCGGATCACGGCGCGCGGGATCACGTACTACGCCGATCCGCAGATGCGGCAGGAGAACGAGATCAACCACGAGCACAGCGGCCGGGGCCTGTACTTCCGGGACCCCAGCGGCCACGGCATGGAGATCATCACCCGCCCGTACGGCTTCACCGAGGAGGCGTAACGGGCAGCCCGGCAGCGGGTACCGGCGTGCGGGCCGGGCGATCGCTAGGCCCGCACGGCCGTTCCCGGCGCGGCCCTACCCGTCGATCAGGAGGGTGCGCAGCGCCTCGACCGTCTCGTCCGGGACGCCGAGGCCCTCGCGGACGTACTTCTCCATCGAGCCGTAGCGGGTGCTGACCTCGTCCAGCGCCGCCTCCAGGTAGGCCGGGACCACGCCGATCAGCGCGAGCGCGATGTCCGGGTTGCCGCCGGCCGCCGTGAAGCCCTCGATCATCGGGGCGAACGCCTGCCGGACCGCCGGGTTGACGGACAGGTACTCGGCCATCAGGGTCTCGTCGTCCGCGCCGAGCAGGGCCAGCACCACGGTGGCGCCCCATCCCGTACGGTCCTTGCCCGCCGTGCAGTGGAACAGCAGCGGGCCGGCCTCGGGGTCGGCGAGCTCGTTCAGCAGGGTGCGGTAGGCCGCCTGGCCGGAGGCGGAGCTGACGAAGGACCGGTAGATGTCGCCGAACAGGGCCTCCGCCTTGCCGCCGCCGAGGTGCTCCTCCGCCTTGATCGGGTCGGCGAGGATGTCCTTGAGCTGGGCCGCTACCGGCACCCGGCCCGTGTTCATCTTGTCCGCCAGCACGTCCTCCACCAGCAGACGGGCCCCCTCGGGCAGCCGGTCCGGGTGGTCGCCGCGCTCGGCGCCGGTGCGGAAGTCCAGGACCGTACGGATGCCCAGGGCGGCCACCGCCGGGTCGGCCGCCGGGTCCAGCCGGTCGAGCTGCCCCGAGCGGAGGACCAGGCCGCTGCGGACGGCGCGGCCGCCGGCGAGCGGGGTGCCGCCGAGGTCGCGGAGATTGGCGACGGTGGTGGACGGGATGGCGGTCATCGTGGCGGCTCCTGGGAACGGACAGGCCGGTCGGCCGAGGCGGCCGAGACGGCCGGCTCAGCGGAACGGCTGAGTCATATGATTTTCGGACGTTTTGTTGAGGAAAGGTAATCGGCGGCCACCGAGAGCCCGACACCGATCCCCAGTGCGGCCAGGTGCCCGGCGTCCGTGAACGTCCGGTCCCGCCGCAGCACCGGCTGCAGCGCCAGCGCCAGCAGCCCCGCCCGGACCGCCGTACGCACCGGACCCCGCGGCAGCGCCGAGGTCATCGCCCCCAGGACGGCGTTGAAGCCGTAACTCGTCCCCACGTCCAGCGCCCGCCGGGTCCGCGCCCCGGCCGAGCCCGCGCGCAGGGTCCCGTACACGAGCAGGGTGGCCGTGGTGTGCCCGAGCAGGAAGACGCCGGCGGTCCACCAGGCCCCGTACGCGTACTCGGCGTACCCGAGGACGGCGAGCAGCAGCAGCGCGTACGCCAGCGGCATCGGCTCCTCGACCACGAAGGCGCTGCTGAGCAGGGTGTCCCAGCGGCCGGCGGCGAGGTTGTCGACGTTCGTCGAGCAGCCGCGCAGGATCCGCTCGCGCTCGGCCGGGTCCAGCCGCTCCAGGGCGTACGCCCCGAGCTGGACGCCGCCCGCGTACACCGGTGCCAGGAGGAGAGGGGTCATCCGATCATGATCCGTCATGCGGGGCGGGCAGGCGCGGGCGGGGGCGCGCGGGGGGCGTGCGGGCGGCCCGGAGCCGGGGAGTGCGACAACTCCCAGGTCACCCGCCCTCCCCGGGCGCTGCCGCAGGTGGCACCATGGAGCGGCCATGCCGAGGGAATCCGCGCCGATGCGCGTCACGCGGGCCGCGATGTTCGCGGCGGTGTGCGTGGCATTGGCGGCGATGGGGCATTCGTCCATGTCCGGCACGGATGTTCCGGCCAGCGGGTTGCTGTCGGCCTTCGGGGTGACCGCCGTGCTGGCCTGGCTCGGCGCCGGCCGCCGGTGCGGGCCCGTGGGCATCGCCGTCTCGCTGCTGTCCGTCCAGGGCGTACTCCACCTGGTGTTCTCCGCCGCGCAGACCGCCGCGGCCGCGGGCCCGACCCGCGCGCTCACCGCCACCCACACCGCGCCGCCGGCGGGAGGGCATCTGCACCACCACGCGCCGGAGGCGGCGACGGGCGCGGTTGTCGGGATGGGCGCGGACGCGGCCACCGGCATGGGTGCCGACGCGGGCATGGGCATGGGCGTGGGTGCGGATTCGGCCCTGGGCAGCATGACCGGCATGAGCGGCATGGGTGACATGGCCGGGCACGGCGGCCTCGGCATGGTCGCCGCCCACCTGCTCGCCGGGCTGTTCTGCGCACTGTGGCTGGCCCGCGGCGAAGCCGCCGTCTTCCGCCTGGCCCGCGCCCTGCGCGTACTGGCCGCCACGGCCGCCGGGCCGGTGCGCCGCGTGCTGGCCCTCGTACGGGAGCGGGTGCCGGCGCCGCCGGACCGCCCCGTCCCCGCCCGTCCGTACGTACGCCCGCGCCGACTGCGCGGTGCCGTGCACGCCCACGCCGTGGTGCGGCGGGGGCCGCCGCGGGGCCTCAGTGCCCGCGCCACGGCCCCCGGCCTTCCTGCCTTCGCCTGAACCCACGGCGAACCGGCGAGACCTGGGGTCGATTTCCCCATGTTTCGCCAACCCCTAGGACTGGCATGGCCATTGACGACATACCCGACGCCCGTGTCCGGGACGAGAACGACCAGAACGACGCGAACACCGGCGACACCGGCAACACCGGCGACACCGACAGGGCCGGCAAGGCCGGCAAGAGCGGCTGGGCGGCCGTCCGCCCGCTGCTCCTGCGCCTCCACTTCTACGCGGGCGTCCTCATCGCCCCGCTGCTGTTCCTGGCCGCCGTGACCGGCCTGCTCTACGCCCTGTCCTTCCAGGCCGAGAAGATCATCTACTCGGACGAGCTGACCGTCGCGAAGGTCGGGCAGTCCGCACTGCCGCTGAGCGAGCAGGTCAAGGCCGCTCAGGAAGCCGCCCCCAAGGGCGAGGTCATCGGCGTCTGGCCCGGCCCCGACGCCGAGGCGACCACCCGGGTGATCATGGAGAGCCCCGAGGTCGGCGCCGAGGAGACGCTCACCGTCTTCGTGGACCCGTACACCGCCGAGGTCCGCGGCGAGCTCGCCACCTCCGGTGACGCCCTCCCGCTGCGCGCCTGGCTGAGCGAGTTCCACGCCAGCCTCCAGCTCGGTGAGACCGGCCGGATCTACAGCGAGCTGGCGGCCAGCTGGATGTGGGTGGTCGCGCTCGGCGGACTGGCCCTGTGGATCGGCCGGCGGCGCAGCCGCAAGGCGCAGCTGGTGGTGCCGGACCGGAAGGCGGCGCCGGGCCGCCGCCGGACGCTGTCCTGGCACGGCACGGTCGGCCTGTGGGCCGCCCTCGGTCTGGTGGTGCTCTCCGCGACCGGCCTGACCTGGTCGACGTACGCCGGCGAGAACATCGGGCAGCTTCAGGACCGGCTCGGCGGGGCCACCCCGTCGGTGTCCGCCTCGGTCAACGGCGGCGGCGACGCGGGCGGCGACGAGCACGCCGGCCACCAGGTCGACGCCGACGGCAACATGGTGATGCCGCCGACGGCCGACGTCGGAGTCGACAAGGTCCTCGCGGCCGCGCGCGCCGCCGGGGTGTCCGAGAGCGTGCAGATCACCCTGCCGGCGAAGGGCAAGGGCTACGTCGTCAAGGAGCGGGACAAGACCTTCCCGGTGCACCTCGACGCGGTGTCCGTGGACCCGGCGGACGGCAAGGTGATGGACGAACTGCCCTTCGCCGACTACCCGCTGCTCGCCAAGCTCACCCGCTTCGGCATCGACGTCCACATGGGTCTGCTGTTCGGCCTGGTCAACCAGCTGGCCCTGGCGGCACTCGCGGTCGCGCTGATGTTCCTGGTCTTCTGGGGCTACCGCATGTGGTGGCTGCGCAGGCCCACCAAGGAGCGGACCCTGTCCGTCGGCCGGGCGCAGCCGCGCGGCGCCTGGCGCAAGCTGCCGGTGACCGTGCTGCTGCCGCTGGCGGCGGTGTCGGCGCTGGTCGGCTGGTTCATCCCGCTGCTGGGGATCAGCCTGGTCGTGTTCCTGGTGATCGACGTGCTGCTCGGCCTGGTGGCCGGCCGACGGGCCGAGGCGTCCACGGTCTGACGGCAACAGGTCGAGGGTGGGCCCGTACTCCCGGATGGGGGAGTGCGGGCCCACCGCCGTGCTCAGGGCGCGTACTTGTAGCCCACCCGGCGGACCGTCTGGATCGCACCGCGGTGCTGCGCGCCGAGCTTCCGGCGCAGCCGGGCGACATGGACGTCGACGGTGCGGCCGTCGCCGACGTGGCCGTAGCCCCAGACGGTGGTGACGAGCTGGTCCCGGCTGTGCACCCGGTGGGGGTGCGCGACCAGGTGGGCCAGCAGCTCGAACTCCAGGTAGGTCAGGTCCAGGACGTGCCCGTCCACCTCGGCGGTGCGCCGCGCCGGGTCGATCCGTACGAGGGCGTCCCCGGTGACGGCCGTTCCGTCGGCGGTGGCCCGGGCGGCGGCGGGCGCCGACGCCGGGGGCCCGGCCGGGGTGACGGGCCGGGGCGCGAGGTCGAGCGGCGGCTGCTGGTCGGCGGGTACGAGGACCAGGTAGCCGATCATCGGCGGCCGGCCCGGGAGGGCCGCCGGCAGGGTGTGCGGCGGGGCGGGCAGCCAGGTGGCGCCGGGCGGGAGCAGGTCCACCACCCGGGCCACCTCGTCCCGGTCCACGGCGCGCAGCCGGTGCCGGGGGAACGCGGCGGGGGCGGGGGTGTGGGACGGGGAGTGGGGGTGGGCGGCGGTCGCAGCGGAGGAGAGGGTGCGGGTGTTCGCCATGGGTGGGCAGCTCTTTCACGCGAGTCGGCAGGTGACTGGACGAGGTGCGGACGCAGTGCGTTTGCGTCGGAGTCGTGCCGCGCGGACCGAAGGTCTTCGGGGAAGCCGGTGTCGATCTCGGTGTCGGGTCCCGGAAGGCGTTAGAGGGTCGGCGCGTTCTCCGCGCGACAACACACCCGGTCGAAGTCGTGGTGCTGACGGGACGGCCAGAACGGCTCGAGGTCGCTGCGACCGGTCGAGGTGTGCGGATAGCTGGCCATGGGCGACATTGAAGCAGACGGAGGCCGCCCAGGGCAGGGCGAGTCTCAGTCAATGGATCGGAATCTCATATTCCGCGCCGCATTTCGGACTTGTCCCCAAGTGAGGGGTGCATTCCGCCGGTTCGGGACGGCGGCGCGTTTCGCATCGCGGACGCGAAGACGCCCGCCGGGAGGAGGTCCCGGCGGGCGTCGTGCGTGATGCGCACCCCGCGTGCACCCCGTACGGGTGGTGCGGGGTGCGAACGGGATGGCGGCGGGTCAGACCAGGCCGGCCTTCTCCAGGCCGGTGCAGCAGGTGTCCACGATCAGGCGGGTCACCACGTACGGGTCCACGTTCGCGTTCGGGCGTCGGTCCTCGATGTAGCCCTTGCCGTCCTTCTCGACCTGCCACGGGATGCGGACCGAGGCGCCGCGGTCCGAGACGCCGTAGCTGAACTCGTTCCACGGGGCGGTCTCGTGCATGCCGGTGAGTCGCTTGTCGATGTCCGCGCCGTAGTTCTTCACGTGGTCCATCGGCTTGCTGCCCTCGCCCAGCGCCTCGCACGCCGCGACGATCGCGCGGTAGTCCTCGCGCATCGCCTTGGTGGAGAAGTTGGTGTGCGCGCCGGCGCCGTTCCAGTCGCCCTGCACCGGCTTCGGGTTGAGCGTCGCGGAGACGTTGAACTCCTCGGCCGTGCGGTAGAGCAGCCAGCGCGCGATCCACAGCTGGTCGGCGACCTCCAGCGGGCCGATCGGGCCGACCTGGAACTCCCACTGGCCGGGCATGACCTCGGCGTTGATGCCGGAGATGGCCAGGCCGGCGGTGAGGCAGTTGTCCAGGTGCTTCTCGACGATCTCGCGCCCGAAGATCTCGTCCGAGCCGACACCGCAGTAGTAGCCGCCCTGCGCGGCCGGGAAGCCGCCGACCGGGAAGCCGAGCGGGCGGGCGCCGTCGAAGAAGGTGTACTCCTGCTCGATGCCGAAGATCGGCTCCTGCCCGGCGAACTTCTCCGCCACCGGGCGGAGCAGGGCCCGGGTGTTCGAGGAGTGCGGGGTCATGTCGATGTTCAGGACCTCGCACAGGACGAGGAGGTCGTTGCCGCCGCGGATCGGGTCCGGGCAGGAGAAGACCGGCTGCAGCACGCGGTCGGAGGCGTGGCCCTCGGCCTGGTTGGTGCTCGAACCGTCGAAGCCCCAGATGGGGAGCTCCGCCCCGTCCTCGAGGATCTTCGTCTTGGAGCGAAGCTTCGCGGTCGGCTCGGTGCCGTCGATCCAGATGTACTCAGCCTTGTAGGTCACGGGGCCCCATCCTCAGACTCTGCGGGTGCGTGCTGCGTGCGGTACTGCCTGCTGCGTGCGGGTGCTGCGTGCGGGTGCGGGTGCTGCCTGCGCGTCGGTATTGCCTGCACTTCGGGTACTGCCGGGCACTGCGGGTGCTGCGGTTCGCTGCGGTGATGACCGCAGCGTGCCCCGTCGCGATTTCCCGTCCGTTGCCCGCTTGTGAACCCCGTGTTACCGGGGGTTCCGGCCCAGGTCCGGCCCCTGGTGCGGGTCGCCGGGGGTGCGGCCGTCCGGGGGGTCGCCCGGTAGGGCAGACTGATTCGGTGACCATTTCGTACGATTTGCCTGCCGAGTCGACGGGCCGTCCCGGCCCCCTGCCCCGTATCGGCCTGCTCGGCACCGGCCCCTGGGCGCACCGCACCCACGCCCCCGCCCTCGCCGCCCACGCCGGCTCCGAGTTCGCCGGGGTCTGGGGCCGCCGCCCGGAGGCCGCCGCCGAACTGGCGGAGAAGTACGCCGTGAAGGCGTACGAGGACCCC
Organism: Streptomyces sp. NPDC043853; assembly: GCF_056436025.1. Classification (NCBI taxonomy): domain Bacteria; kingdom Bacillati; phylum Actinomycetota; class Actinomycetes; order Kitasatosporales; family Streptomycetaceae; genus Streptomyces; species Streptomyces sp. NPDC043853. The sequence goes on along the minus strand of NZ_JBWKDJ010000002.1, from coordinate 302,949 downwards.
GATGCGCTGTTCGCCGACTGCGACGCCGTGGCCTTCGCCCTCCCGCCGGACGTCCAGGCCCCGCTCGCCGTCCGCGCCGCCGCGGCCGGCTGCCACCTGCTGCTGGACAAGCCGGTCGCCACGACCGTCGCCGACGCCCGAGCCGTGGCCGAGGCCGCCGACCGGCACGGTGTGGCCTCGGTGGTCTTCCTCACCCTCCGGTTCGCCGAACCCGCAGCCGGCTGGGTGGCGGAACAGGCGGGCCGGCGCGGCTGGTTCAGCGCGTCCGCGCACTGGCTCGGCGCGGTGTTCGGGCCCGACGGCGAAGCCGGCGCCGCGGGTGCGCGCAGCCCCTACGCCGACTCGCCGTGGCGCCGGGCCAAGGGCGGACTGTGGGACGTGGGGCCGCACGCCCTGTCCGTCCTGATCCCGGTGCTGGGCGATGTCACCGGTGTCACCGCCGCCCGCGGCCCCGCAGAAACGGTCACACTGCTGCTCCGGCACGATTCCGGCGCCGCCAGCACCGCCGTGCTCACCCTGGCCGCGCCGCGCGCGGCGGCCGGCGTCGGCCTGGAGCTGCGCGGATCCGAGGGCGTGTTCACGCTGCCCGACTGGGGTGACGTACCGGGCGCGTACGGGCGGGCGGTGGACGCGCTGCTCGCCGCGGCCCGCACCGGGGTGCCCGACCCGCGCGGGGCGGCCTTCGGGCTCCGGCTGACCGAGATCCTGGCGGCGGCGGAGGCCCGGCTGGCCGAGGGTGGCTGACGTTGCGTGTGAGTGGCCGATGTCCTACTTGATCAGCGCGTTCGCCACGATGATCGCCACGCCGATGCCGGCGTCGGCCGCGCCGATGGCCAGGGCCGACAGCATCCGGTAGCCCCTCCGCAGGGCAATGAGGGAGCCCCACGCGAACAGCAGCGCGGTGTTCAGGCCGAGCCCGATGGCGGTGGTGCCGGACTCGCTCCAACCGGTGAACCCGGCCAGGGTCAGCAGGAAGACGCTCGGCAGGGTGGCCGCCACCATCGGCCACTCGTGCAGCAGCGTCACCATCAGCGTGTGCCAGCGGTGCCCGGCCGAACCGCGCCGGTGCGAGGACATGTGGTGCGCGTACCCGTGGGCCAGTCCGGCGGTGATCGCCGTCACCAGGACCCAGGAGGCGTCGTAGAAGGGGGTGTACTCGTCACCCTTCGCCTCCAGTGCGGCGAGCAGGCCGCTGGCCAGCACCAGGCCGTACACCCCGCCGAACATCCAGTTCGGCGCGTGGTGGGCGGGCTCCGCCGTCGCGTGGGGGGTGGCGTGTGCGGTGTGCGCTTCCGGATCGGCGCGGGTCTCCGGGCCGGTGCGGGTTTCCGGGCCGGTGTGGGCCTCCAGGGGCGTGCGGTCGTCCGGGGTCGGGTGGTCGGAGGTCACGACGGTCCTTCCGGTCGGGTCGACTGTCTGCCCCTTTTGGGGCTTTTATCCGACCCGCGCCACCCTACGAGACCGAAGTGTCGGATTTCTGTATGAGGCCACGGCGTCCGGCCCGCTGCTCCGCGCCCCGCTGTCCTCTGCCCCGCCGCCCCGCGGCCCCGGGCCCCGCGGTCACCTCCCCGACCACCCGGACGAGCGCCTCCAGCGCCTCCGCGAAGGCCCGGTCCGGCAGCGCCGCGTATCCGACGACCAGGCCCTCGCGGCCCGCTTCGCGGGCGGACCCGGAGCCCGCTCCGCCCGGCCGCACCACGGGGTGCGCGGGATGGCGGTAGCCGGACAGCCCGTCGAGCGCGATGCCCGCCGCGCGGGCGGCGCCGAGCGCGGCGGCCTCCGTTCCCGGCGGCAGCTCCAGCACCGCGTGCAGTCCGGCCGCGATCCCGGTCACCCGGACCTCGGGCGCGCCCTCCGCCAACGCTGCGACGAGCCGGTCCCGCCGCTCCCGGTAGCGCTGCCGCATCCGGCGCACCTGGCGGTCGTACGCGCCGCACTCCAGGAAGTCCGCCAGTGCCAGCTGGTCCAGGGCGCTCGACCAGGACTCGCGTACGCCCTTCGCCGCCAGTACGTCCTCCCGCACCCCGTCCGGCAGCACCAGCCAGCCGAGCCGGAGGGCGGGGGAGAGGCTCTTGCTCAGCGACCCGGCGTACACCACGTGCTCCGGAGCCAGCCCCTGCAGGGCGCCGACCGGCTTGCGGTCGAAGCGGAACTCGCCGTCGTAGTCGTCCTCGACGACCAGCGCCCCGGGATGCGACCGGGCCCACTCGACGGCGGCCGCCCGGCGGGCGGGGTGCATCGTCGCGCCGGTCGGGAACTGGTGCGCCGGGGTGAGCAGCAGGGTCCGCGCGCGGACGTCGACGGCGCCCGGCAGGTCGGTCCGGGCGCCGTCGGCGTCCACGGGGACGGGGTGCGAGCGGACCCCGGCGGTGTCCAGGACGCCGTGGTGGAAGGGGAGCCCGTACCCCTCGACGGCCCAGTCCCGGGGGCGGACGGCGGCGAGCAGCCGCAGTCCGTTGGCGAAGCCGGAACAGACGACGAGGTGCTCGGGATCGGCCCGCACGCCCCGGGCGCGGGCCAGGTACGCGGCAAGGGCCCGGCGCAGCTCGGGGCGCCCGCGGGGATCGCCGGGCCCGAAGGCGTCGGTGGGCGCGGCGGCGATGGCCCGCCGGGCGGAGGCCGCCCAGGCCATCCGGGGGAACGCGGAGGGATCGGGCTTGCCCTGCACCAGGTCGAACCGGGGCGGCCGGCCGGGGGCGCCGGTGGGAGGCGTGCCGGTGGCAGGGGTGCCGGTGGGTGGACCGCCCGCATGCCCGCCGACGCCTGCGGAGTCGGTATCCGCGGAGCCTACGGGAGCGGAGCCGACGGGTGCGGAGCCGACGGGACCCGTACCGGCAGGTGAGGTACCGGCGGCGCGGATGCCGCCCGCAGCCCGGCGCGAGAAGGAAGGGTCGACCTCGTCGGCCCGCGCCAGACCCTCGGCGACCCGGGTGCCCGAGCCCTGCCGGGCGGTGAACCAGCCCTCGGCGACCAGTTCGGCGTACGCGTCGGCGACGGCACCCCGTGCGATGCCGAGGTCGGCCGCCAGCGCCCGGTACGGCGGCAGCCGGGTCCCGCCGGCCAGCCGGCCGCTCCGCACGGCCTCGCGCAAGGCCCGCGCGAGCGCGGGCCGGCGCGGCCCGTCCGGGGGCAGCTCCAGATGCAGGTCGCTCCCGGTGCCGTCGGTTCCGCCGGTGCCGTCCGTACCCTCGCGCGTCATGCCCCGAGCCTATGCGGGGCCTTTCGGGCCGGGGCCGCGGCTTGTGGATCAGGCCCTGCGGGACATGGCGTCCCGGACCGCCTCCTCCGTGCGGGCCACCACGGCCGTGCCGTCGTCGGCGGTGATGATCGGGCGCTGGATGAGCCTGGGGTGTGCGGCGAGGTGGGCGATCCACCGGTCCCGCGCCTCCGCGGTCTCCTCGCGCGGCAGCTCCCGCACGCCGGTCTCCTTCGCGAGCGGGTCCGACGTACGGGTGATGTCCCACGGCTCCAGACCGAGCCGGTCCAGCACCTCGCGGATCTCGGCCTCGGCGGGCACGTCCTCCAGATAGCGCCGGACGGTGTACTCCGCGCCCTCGGCGTCGAGCAGCTGCACCGCGCTGCGGCACTTCGAACACGCGGGATTGATCCAGATCTCCATACGCTCAGCCTAGGGGTTCGCGGGCGGGAGGCCGTCGTCCCCGCGGCCCGCCGGGGTTGTCCCGCAACCTTCCCGGCCAGGCGCTTTGTCAGTGCCGGAAAGTAGAATCGAAGGAGAACGACAGAACGCCAACTACCGTTTGGGAGGCTGTAGATGGCCGCTGCCGCGATCATTTCCCCGCCGAAGAAGAAGCCGCTTCCGGCGGGTCTGCCGCGCGAGTGGTACGAGTCCCACAACCGCCGCCTCAAGGCCATGCGCCTGGCCATATCCCTGCTCGACTCCGGCACGTACGACGCCCAGCGCGCCACCAACCGCAAGATCCGCACGATGGCGGTCCGTACCGGCATCCGGCGCCCGTCCAACACCACCTGCCGGATGGTGCGCTCGCTGATCCGCGACGCCCACTGACGGGGCGCGCACCGACGGGGCGCGCACCGACCGGACGCCGCTGACCGGATGTCCACCGTCTGTGCGGCCACCGGCTGTGCGGCCACCGGCCGGGCGGGTCACACGGACCCGGTGAGCTCCCGGGGGGCCGGACCAAAGGCCGGGGCCGGGGCCGGGTCCACGACCCGTACGAGGCCGGTGTGGGTACCGGTACCGCCGCCGGTACCCGCGCCGGCGCCGGCCGCCCTGTCGTCCAGGCCGGACCAGACCACGCCGGCCAGGAGGCCGGCCGCGGCCGCCGTCGCCGTGACCGCCGCCATGCGCCGCCGGTACTTCCGAGGTACCCGCATCCCGGATCCCCTTTCGCTCGGCCGCCGGCATCGGACGTCCGGCTTCCGGTTCTGTCGCCGTCGAGCGAACCACGTGAACGGGCCGAGCGGCACCCCTCGCCATCGATTGCGCACATCATCACAACAAAGTGGTCATGCCCTGCGCACACACCGGCCCCTCACGCCGGGGCCGCGGGAACGGACAGCACCAGCACCGCCACGTCGTCCCGCGGGCCGCCGTCCGTGAAGGCCGCCAGGTCCCGCCACACCGCCGACACCACCGCCGCCGGCGGATCCCCCGGCAGCGACACCACCGGCACCCGCCGCAGCAGCGGGTAGAAGAATCCCGAGGCGTCCCGCGCCTCCGTCACCCCGTCCGTGTGCACCAGCAGCCGGTCGCCCGCCCGCACCGGTACGTCGACCACGGTGGGCGGCGTCACCTCCACGAGCCCCAGCCCCAGCGGGGGCGCCGGATCGATCGTGACCTCCTCGGCGGCCGGCCCGCGCAGCAGCAGCGCAGGAGGGTGCCCGCAGGAGACCATCCGCACCAGGTCTCGGCCGGGCGGGAACTCCACCAGCAGCGCCGTGGCGAACAGCTCCGTGTTCTCCGCCCCGGCCGCGTCCTGCACCAGCCTCCGGTCCAGCCGGGCCGCCACCCCGCCCAGCTCCGGATCGTCCAGCACCCCCTCGCGGAAGGCACCCAGCAGCGAGGCGACCGTACCCACCGCCGCCAGCCCGTGCCCCTGCACGTCCCCCACCACCGCCCGTACCCCGTACGGGCTGTTCCGCACGTCGTACAGGTCGCCGCCGACCAGGGTGCCCTGCTGCGCCGCCCGGTACAGCCCCGCGCAGCGCACCGGGCCCACCTCCTCCGGCACCGGGGGCAGCACGGCGAGCTGTGCCGCCTCCGCCACCGTCCGTACGCTCACCAGCTGGGCGTCCCGGCGCTTCCGCACCCAGGCGATCACCACGCTGAGCAGCCCCACGGTCGCGACCGTCCACAGGTCCGTGCCCTGGGCGTGCCCGACCCCCACCCCAAGCGCGGACAGGGCGAACAGCAGCACCACGCCCATGGCGTACAGCGCCGTCCCGAGCGCCCCGTACGCGAACGCGGCCATCGGCGGCACCGCGGCCAGGAAGTAGCCCAGCTCCACGGTGCCCGGAGTGGCCCGCTGCGCGAGCACCAGCACCACCGTGGCCACCATCGGCGCGGCCCGCGCCCAGCGCGGCGGCGGCGCCCCGCGCAGCCACCCCGGCTCCTGGCGTCCGCGTTCGCGTCCCCGTCTCACCCCTCCACCCTGCTGCCCTGGCCGGGTCGGCGCACCCCGGCCGCGCCGTCGGGGGGCCGCGGTGGTTCCCCGGGTGGCCGCCGGTCCACGGCGCCCCGAGAGTGGTCCCGTGACAGACGGCCCCGGCGGGCAGGCACAGAGCGCCGCCATGAGTACCCGCCTCAACTGGCTGCGTGCGGGGGTGCTCGGCGCCAACGACGGGATCATCTCCACCGCCGGCCTGGTGGTGGGCGTGGCCGGCGCGACCACTTCCCGGACCGCGATCCTCACCGCCGGCGTCGCCGGACTGCTGGCCGGCTCGCTGTCCATGGCGGCCGGGGAGTACGTGTCCGTCAGCTCCCAGCGGGACTCCGAGCAGGCCGCGCTGGACGAGGAGCGCCGTGAACTCGCCGCGGACCCCGAGGCGGAGCTCGACGAGCTCACCGACATGCTCACCGCGCGCGGCCTCACCCGGGACGTGGCCCGGGAGGCCGCCGTCCAGCTCACCGAGCGCGATGCGCTGCGCGCCCACGCCCGGGTCGAGCTGGGCATCGAGCCGGACGAGCTGGCGAACCCGTGGCACGCCGCCCTCGCCAGCTTCACCGCCTTCACCGTGGGCGCGCTGCTGCCGCTGCTCACGATCGTGCTGCCCGAGCCCTCGCGGCGGGTGCCGGTCACGGTCACCGCCGTCCTGCTCGCGCTCACCCTGTGCGGCTGGATCAGTGCCCGGCTCGGCGACGCGCCCGTGCGGCGCGCGGTCCTCCGCAACGTCCTGGGCGGGGCCGTCGCCATGGCCGTCACGTACGCCGCCGGCACCTGGCTCGGCGCGGGATAGCCGCGTACCGGACGCATCCGACGCCGGCCGTACGCGCACGGCGTCGGCCGTACGCGCACGGCGTCGGCCGTACGCGCACGGCGTCGGCCGTACGCGCACGACGCCGGCCGTATACGACCGGGGCCGGGACGGTACGGTCCGGTCCGGACGCCGATCCGGACGCCGGGTGTGGACCGCTCGGCGTTCGCCCGGCCGGGCCGCCGTCGCGTACCGGCCGCGCGGCGGCCCCCGTACCGGCCCGTGTACCGGCCCGCCTTCCCGCACAATGAGGCACATGCGGATCGCGGTCACCGGCTCGACCGGTCTCATCGGTACGGCCCTCGTACGTTCGCTGCGCGCCGACGGCCATGACGTGGTCCGCTTCGTGCGCCGCCCGCCCGCCGCCGCCGACGAGGCGCGCTGGGACCCGGGCACCGGATACGCGGACCCGGCCGCGCTGGCCGGCTGCGCCGCCGTGGTGAACCTCGCCGGCGCGGGCATCGGCGACCGGCGCTGGACCGAGGCGTACAAGAACGAGATCCGCAACAGCCGGGTGGTCGGCACCAGCACCCTGGCCCGGGCGGTCGCGGCCCTCGACGAGCGCCCGGCGGTGTTGCTCAACGCCTCCGCCGTCGGCTACTACGGCGACACCGGTGACCGGGTGGTGGACGAGGGCTTCCCGGCGGGCGAGGGCTTCCTCCCCTCGGTGTGCGTGGCCTGGGAGGCGGCCGCCGCACCCGCCCACGAAGCGGGCGTGCGCACCGTCTTCGCCCGCACCGGCCTGGTCGTGGCCCGCGAGGGCGGCGCCTGGGGCCGGCTGTTCCCGCTGTTCCGGGCCGGCCTCGGCGGCCGACTCGGCGACGGCCGCCAGTACTGGCCGTTCATCGCCCTGCACGACCACGTCGCGGCGCTGCGCCACCTGCTCGACACACCCGCCCTGTCCGGGCCGGTCAACGTGTGCGCCCCCGATCCGCTGACCAACCGTGAGATCACCGCGGCGATGGGCCGGGTGCTGCGCCGGCCGACTCCGTTCCCGGTGCCCGCCCCGGTGCTGAAACTGGCCCTGGGGGAGATGGCGCAGGACGTGCTGGGCAGTCACCGGACCCGGCCGGTACGGCTGTTGGAGTCCGGCTTCACCTTCCGGCACCCGGACGTCGAGGACGCGCTCCGGGCGGCCCTGGACCACGACTAGGCCGTCCCTGTCCGTCACCGCCGTGCCTGTTCGTCCCGCCGTGCCCGTCCACGCGCCGTGCCCGCCGCGCGCCGTCCGCGCCGTTTCGGTCGGGCATCGGCCGGAACCGTCCGGCTCCGGCACGTGTGCGACCGTTCATGCCCCGGACGCGACCGGGGTGCGACCGGATCCCGACGTAATTCTGGTGTCGGACTCGGGTATTCCTGGATCCCGTTGGGGAAAGAGGACCAGACAAGCCGCGCCGACCTCGGGGAGGGGCACGTGCTCAGCAGCGCACACCACGCGGACGTAGTCATTGTGGGAGCCGGGGTCTCAGGACTCGCCGCGGCACACCACCTCATCGCAGCGGGGGTATCGGTCACCATCCTGGAAGCCGCGGACGACCCGGGCGGCCGGATGGCCACCGAAGTGACGGCCGAGGGGTTCCGGCTGGACCGGATCGGCCAGCTCCTCAACACCTCCCACCAGGAGCTCGACCGGACCCCCGGGCTGGAGGACCTGGTGCTGCGGCCCTTCGCGCCGGGCGCCCTGGTCCACACCGAGGACGGCCGCCGGCTCCGCGCCGGGACGGTCACCCCGGTCCGCGCCCTGGCCGGCCGTTCCCTGGACCAGGCCCGGACGGGCGCGGTCCTCGGGCGGCTCGGGGCCATGCCGGTGGAGCGGGTGCTCGCCCGGCCGGAACGCACGGCCGAGGCCGCGCTGCCGACCCGCGGCGGGTCCCTGCTGCGGCCGCTGCTCGCGACCCTGCTCTGCGATCCGGCCCTGGGCACCTCCAGCCGGGTCGCCGACCTGGCGCTGCGCGCCTTCGCCCGGGGACGGCTGGCGGTGCCGGAGGGCGGCGCGGCGACACTGCCGGAACGGCTGGCGGCGGGACTGCCGCCGGGAACGGTGCAGACCGGGGTCCGGGTCCGGTCGGTCTCGGTGAACGTGGTCACCACCGAGGACCACGGGGAGTTCCGCTGCCGCTCGGTCCTGCTGGCGACCGGGGCGCGGGCGGCGGCGGACCTGCTGCCGGGGCTGCGGGTGCCGGCGTTCCACGAGATCACCCTGCTGCACCACGCGACCCCCGGGCCGCTGCCCTGGGACGGCTCGCTGCTCCTGGACGCGGACCCGCACCGGCCCGTCTCGCACACCGCGGTGATGAGCGCGGTCGACCCGACCCGCGCCCCCGCCGGGCGCGCCCTGGTCACCACCACGGTGCTCGGCCCGCCGCCGCCCATGCGGGCGGTGGCCTCGCGGCTGGCCCGCCTCTACGACACGGCCACCCGCGACTGGGACCTGCTCGCCGTGCACCACACCGCCGAGGCCGTGCCGGCCATGCCGCCGCCGTACGACACGCGGCGGCCGGTCCGGATGCTGTCCGGGCTGTACGTGTGCGGGGACCACCGCGACACCAACACGGTGGCGGGCGCCCTGCACTCCTCCCGCCGCGCCGCCGCCGCGATCCTCCGCGACTTCGGCATCCCCCTCCCGGTCCCGGACCCGGCGGTCCCGGCCGCGGCCTGACCCCTGGCGGGGGCCAGCCTGCCCCGTCCCGCCGCCGTGCGAGTGCCGGCCGTGCCTCGGCCGTGCGGGGCGGGCGGGGCCCCGTCCCAGCGGCCGTGTGGGTGCCGGCCGTTGCCACGGCCGTGGGGCGGGCGCGCCGGCCCCCTTGCCGCCGCCGTGTGGGCAGTCGTGCCGCTGGGGCGGCACGGGTGGGCACACGGCACCCCGGTCCCGCGAGGGCTCGCGCAGCCACCCCCCGCCCCGGCCCCGCTGCGGTCCGGGCCCCGTCCGGGCGGAGCTCCGCTCCCGGCGTGCCGGGCCCGGCGAAGCCACCGCCCTGCCCGGGCGCGGCTGCACGCGGAGCCGAGGCAACGCTTCGGTGGGGCCGGAGCGAGCCCGCTGGGCGGCGTTCCGGTGTGCCCACCCGTTCCGCCCTGCGGAACGCCTGCCCACACCTCCGGCGGAGGTGCCTGCCCACACCTCGGCGGAGGTGCCTGCCCACACCTCCGGCGGTGGCCGCCGACACCTCCGGCGGTGGCCGCCGACACCTCCGGCGGAGGCCGCCCACGCCTCGGCGGAGGGGCGCCTGGCCTCCGCCGGGGCTGCCCACACCTCCGCGGAAGCCGCCCGGCAGGGCAACGCTCAGTGGAGGGACGCCACCCGGTCCCGGTACTGGCGGACCGCCGCCGCCTCGCGGTACGGCTCCAGGCGCCGCTCGAAGTCCCGTACGTACTCCACCGCCCGCACCGACCGCATCTCGTTCGCCTGCTGCGCCGCCTCCGCACCCAGCGCGCACGCCTGTTCCAGTTCCCCCAGCCCCAGCCGCGCGGTGGCCAGCACCACCCGGCAGAACAGCCGGGACCGGGCGAAGCCGGGCGCGCGGAGCTGCAGCGAGCGTTCCGCGTGCTGCGCCGCCGCGCGGTACTGCTGGAGGTCCCGGTGGCAGTGCGCGAACTCGTCCGCCAGCTGCGCCTCGTCGTAGAAGCGGGCCCAGTGCGGTACGTCGTCCCCCGGCCTGGCCGCCCCCAGCGCCCGCTCCGCCCGGACCAGCGAGGCCGTCGCCGCCCGTACCTCGCCCAGCACCGCGTGCCCCCGCGCCTCCGAGGAGTGCAGCAGGGCCTGCACCACCGGCGGCGGCCCGGAGCCGACCCCCTGCTGCGCCACCCGGGCCAGCTGCACCGCCTCCCGGCCGTGCCCCAGGTACACCGCCTGCCGGCTCATGGTGACCAGCACGTACGAGCCGTACGGCCGGTCGCCCGCCGCCTGCGCGAGCCGCAGCGCCTGTACGAAGTACCGCTGGGCCAGGCCGTGCGCCGCGATGTCGTACGAGGTCCAGCCGGCGAGCCGGGTCAGGTCCGCCGCGGCCGCGAACAGCCGCCGCCCCGTCGTCTCCCCGTAGGTGCCCCGCAGCATCGGCTCCGCCTCGTGCTCCAGGTACCGCACCAGCGCCTGCCGCGCGTGTCCCCCGCCGTACGCCTGGTCCAGGGTCCGGAACAGCTCCGCGACCGACCGCAGCGCCGCGATGTCCCCGGCGGTCACCCGCTGCCCGGGCCCGCGGTCCACCTGCCGCTGCCGCGGCACCTGGCCGGGCCGGCCCTGCAGCGGGACCCGGGCCGCCGCCGCGGCGTCCCCGCGCCCCACCCGTTCGTCGGCCCGGCCGATCAGCCAGTCCCGGCTCGGGACGACCAGCCCGGCCGGGGTGAACGCGATCTTCCGGAGCTCCGCGTGGGAACCGGAATCCTTGCGCCACAGCCCGCTCGCGATGTCCACGGCCTCCTCCGGCGTGGCCGCGAACTCCAGCCCGGCGTAGACCGGGGCGCACGCGTCCAGGCCGAGGTCCTGCGCCGAGAGCCGCCGCCCCAGCCGCCGGGTGAACACCTCCGCGATCAGCGCCGGGGTGGTGCCGCGCGGCTGCTGCCCGCGCAGCCACCGGGTCACGGAGGTCTTGTCGTACCGGAGATCGAGTCCGTGCTCGAGGCCGAGCTGATCGACCCGGCGGGCCAGCCCCGCGTTGGAGAAGCCCGCTTCCGCGATCAGCGCCGCGAGCTGCCGGTTGGGGACGCGCTGCGCAGGTCGTTCCGTCATCAGCTTCCACGGTTTCCTGGAGTGACGGACCGGTCACCCGGCCCTGTGAACGGCGTGAATGTAGCGGCGAACTCCGCTCACACCGCCCGCTGTGCCCCACATTCATCCGATCGTGTGCAGAATCTGCACGGCTCTTTACGGGCAGGGGTGCCATCCCCGCGTACGCTGCGCCCCATGAGCCGCCCGCACCACCACCCGCACCGCCCGCCACCCGGCGCGGACCTCCCCGGTGCGGCCCCCCTCACCCGCCCCACCGGAACCACCGCCGGGGCCGCTGCCGGCAGCACCGCCGAGACCACCGCCCCGCTGCCCGCGCCCGAACTGACCGAATCGGAGTGCCGGCGCTGCGGCACGCTCATCGCCGGCCTGGACGGCCGCTACGCCTGCGGGGTGTGCGGCTGGGTCAACGACCACTCCGAAGGCCACCGGCGGCTGCCCCGCGCCGACGAGGATCCGGACCGGCCCCGGGGCCGCCGGAAGCGGAATACGAGCCCGCCGTACCCTTGCTGAAGTGCGTTACGTGCACACAGCAGGTACAGCAGGTTCAACGAGGAGGCGCTGCGGTGGCTGAGCTGCGTTTTGTCCGGCTGGGCTTCGGCCCGGACGCGGTCGAGTACACCGAGGCGTGGGAGGAGCAGCGGCGCGTCCACGCGGCCCGCTTCGCCGACGAGATCGAGGACACCTGCCTGTTCGTGGAGCACCCGCCCGTCTACACCGCCGGCCGGCGCACCGCGGACAGCGAGCGCCCGCTCGACGGCACCCCCGTCGTCGACGTGGACCGCGGCGGCAAGATCACCTGGCACGGCCCGGGCCAGCTGGTCGGCTATCCGATCATGAAGCTGCCCCGCCCGGTAGACGTGGTCGCCCACGTCCGCCGGCTGGAGGAGGCGCTGATCCGCACCGCCGCCGACTTCGGCCTCGCGACCACCCGGGTCGAGGGCCGCAGCGGGGTCTGGGTGCTCGGCGACCCCGTCGAGGACCGCCCGAAGATCGGCGGGCTGTCCCTGGACTTCGACCCCCGTCTCACCGACGAGGAGTTCGACCCCCGGCTGAACGGCCCCGAGTACGCCCCCTCCAACGCCGGCCAGCGCCGCGAGGACCGCAAACTCGCCGCCATCGGCATCCGCGTGGCCAAGGGCGTCACCATGCACGGCTTCGCCCTCAACGTGAACCCGGACAGCACCTGGTTCGACCGGATCATCCCGTGCGGGATCCGGGACGCCGGTGTGACCTCCCTCTCGGAGGAACTGGGCCGCGAGATCACCATCGCCGAGGTCCTGCCGGTGGCCGAGCGCCACCTGGCCGAGGTGATGGCCGGGGCGGTACTGGCCCCGCGCGAGATCGAGCACCCGGCGGAGGCCCCCGCCGCCGCGGAGACCCCCGCCTGACCTACCGGCGGGTAGGCCCTTCCGGGAATGTCACCGGGCAGTCCCGGGTTGGCCGGACGTAAGAGCGTAAGAAAATACGGGCGTACCCTGGTGGGCGCCGAGGAATCACAGTCACAGGGAGCCGGTCGTGTCCGCAGTCGCACCCGACGGACGCAAGATGCTGCGTCTGGAGGTCCGCAACAGCCAGACCCCCATCGAGCGCAAGCCCGAGTGGATCAAGACGCGGGCGAAGATGGGCCCCGAGTACAAGGCGATGCAGAGCCTCGTGAAGAGCGAGGGCCTGCACACCGTGTGCCAGGAGGCCGGCTGTCCGAACATCTACGAATGCTGGGAGGACCGCGAGGCCACCTTCCTCATCGGCGGTGACCAGTGCACCCGGCGCTGTGACTTCTGCCAGATCGACACCGGCAAGCCCGAGGCCCTGGACCGGGACGAGCCGCGCCGCGTCGGCGAGTCCGTGGTCACCATGGACCTGAACTACGCCACCATCACCGGCGTCGCCCGCGACGACCTGGCCGACGGCGGCGCCTGGCTGTACGCCGAGACCGTGCGCCAGATCCACCAGCAGACCGCCGGCCGCGAGGCCGGACACACCAAGGTCGAGCTGCTGGCCCCCGACTTCAACGCGGTCCCGGAGCTGCTGGAGGAGGTCTTCGCCTCCCGCCCCGAGGTCTTCGCGCACAACATCGAGACCGTGCCGCGGATCTTCAAGCGGATCCGCCCCGGCTTCCGCTACGAGCGCTCGCTGGAGGTCATCACCAAGGCCCGCGCGTACGGCCTGGTGACCAAGTCCAACCTGATCCTGGGCATGGGCGAGGAGCGCGAGGAGGTCAGCGAGGCGCTGCGCGACCTGCACGAGGCCGGCTGCGAGCTGATCACCATCACCCAGTACCTGCGGCCGACCCCGAGGCACCACCCCGTGGAGCGCTGGGTGAAGCCGGACGAGTTCGTCGAGCTCGCGAAGGAGGCCGAGGAGATCGGCTTCTCGGGCGTCATGTCCGGCCCGCTGGTCCGGTCCTCGTACCGCGCCGGCCGCCTCTACACCCAGGCGATGGAGAAGCGCAGCCGAGCCGGAGCGTAGGTTGAGGGTCCGCCCGAGGTACGAGGGCGGGCACTCGGCCGGAGCGGTGGCGAGGCGGAGCTCGACCGACAGTACGGAGAAGCGGTCGCAGACTCAGGCGGCCCCCCGGGACCGTGTGAACTCACGCACAAATTCTTACCAAGCGGTAACCAGCAGTGACGCGGCCCCTACGCTCGTAACAACGAGCCGTAGGGGCCGCGTCAATGTTTCATGCCTGTTTGACCGGCGGGTCACTCCGGGGTAACACCGAACAGTGATGCTGGGTCCACGCACCGCGACGAGAGACTGAGAGAGGGATCACCATGCAGGCCGCGCCCGTCCGCGCCATCGCCATCCCGACCCTGGGCGACGCCATCCGCGGAATAGAGTCGATGCTGATCCGCGGGGCCCGCCGCAACGCCTGGACGGCGGTCCTGGAGGACCGCCGCCGGGCCCGCGACCGGGTCGAAACCGAACACGTGCTGGAGGCCGTGGCGACCCGGACCCCGCAGGCCACGTAAACTTCGCCTTATGGCGAGGAAGTCGAACGCAGACACTGCGAACCCCGGGCGATTCAAGCAAATCGCCATGACGTACAAGATGACGCGGCGGAACGATCCCAAGATCGGCCTCATTCTCGCGGCCGTGGCGATCGTCACCCTCGGCGTCTTCCTCGGAATCGGCTTCCTGATCGACCACCCGTGGTACCTGGGCATCCTGGGCTTCCTGGTGGCGTTCCTGGCGACCGCGATCGTCTTCGGGCGGCGTGCCGAGCGGGCTGCCTTCGGGCAGATGGAGGGCCAGCCCGGCGCGGCCGCGGCCGTCCTGGAGAACGTCGGCCGGGGCTGGAGCACCACTCCGGCCGTGGCGATGAACCGCAACCAGGACATCGTGCACCGCGCGGTCGGCAAGGCCGGTGTGGTGCTGGTCGCCGAGGGCAACCCGAACCGGCTGAAGCCCCTGCTCGCGGCCGAGAAGAAGAAGATGGCGCGCATCCTGCCGGACGTGCCGGTCCACGACATCATCGTCGGCACCGGCGAGGGCCAGACCCCGCTCAAGAAGGTCCGTACGACCCTCCTGAAGTACCCGCGCGTGCTGGCCGGCCCGCAGGTCACCCAGGTCAACGACAAGCTGCGGGCGATGGGCGACCTCATGAGCAACATGCCGCTGCCGAAGGGCCCGATGCCCAAGGGCATGCGGATGCCGCGCGGCGGAAAGATGCGCTGACCGGACCGTCGTACTTTTCGTATACGAGGAAGGGGCGTCCCGGAGCTTTCGGCTCCCGGACGCCCCTTCCTCGCGTTTGCCGCGTCTGCCGCGTCTTCGCTGCTTCGCGTTCCTAGATCCGGACCTGCACCGCGCGGGAGAGCCGGTCGTGCAGGCCGCGCCCGTCGCGGTCCCAGACGAGCGCCGGGACGACCAGCACCAGCAGTACGGTGCGCAGCAGCACCCGCAGGATCCCGAGGCGTCCGCCGCCCTCGGCGACCACCCGCAGGCCCAGGAGGCGTTTTCCGGGAGTGAAGCCCACCGTGCCCAGCGTCAGCACGGCCAGCACGGCGAACACCGGCAGCGCCCAGTTGCCCGCCGCGACCCAGTCCCGGTTCGTGATCAGGCCGAACGCGATCAGCTGACAGGCCAGCCAGTCGACGAGCAGCGCGCCCAGCCGCCGCCCGAAGCGGGCCACGGAGCCGGGCCCCTGCTGCGGCAGGCCCAGCTGTTGGCCCGGGTAGCCGAACTCGACGCCCATATCCTCGGCGGCCGCACGGGGGCCGGAGAGCCATGATCCGATTGCTTGCCTGTTGTCCACTCGACCACGGTACCCGGGTGGCTCAAGCACTCCTCGACGGGACCCTGGTTAACTTGTGCGAAACAAATGGGTCATGCTTGAGAAATCCCGTCTGCTTATGGTCGGGTCAGCGTGCGGCACCGCACTGACGCACCACGAGCTATACAACCCGTCCCTCCCCCGGGGTCGGGAGTAGGAGGAGTTGGATGTTCCAGAACGCCGACGAAGTGAAGCAGTACATCGAGGAGAACGACGTCAAGTTCGTCGACGTCCGCTTCTGCGACCTGCCTGGTGTGATGCAGCACTTCACCATCCCGGCTCGGGCATTCGACCCGGCGGAGGAGCTCGCCTTCGACGGCTCCTCGATCCGCGGCTTCCAGGCCATCCACGAGTCCGACATGGCTCTGCGCGCCGACATCACCACCGCGCGCCTGGACCCGTTCCGCCGCGACAAGACGCTGAACATCAACTTCTTCATCCACGACCCGATCACGGGCGAGGCCTACAGCCGCGACCCGCGCAACATCGCGAAGAAGGCCGAGGCGTACCTCGCCTCCACCGGCATCGCCGACACCGCGTTCTTCGGCCCCGAGGCCGAGTTCTACATCTTCGACAGCGTGCGCTTCGCGACCACCGCGAACGAGGGCTTCTACCACATCGACTCCGAGGCCGGCGCCTGGAACACGGGCTCCGAGGAGAACAACCGCGGTTACAAGGTCCGCTACAAGGGCGGCTACTTCCCGGTCGCCCCGGTCGACCACTTCGCCGACCTGCGCGCCGAGATCTCCCTGGAGCTCGACGCCCAGGGCCTCCAGGTCGAGCGCCAGCACCACGAGGTCGGCACCGGCGGCCAGGCCGAGATCAACTACAAGTTCAACACGCTGCTGGCCGCGGCCGACGACCTGATGCTCTTCAAGTACATCGTGAAGAACGTCGCCTGGAAGAACGGCAAGACCGCGACCTTCATGCCGAAGCCGATCTTCGGTGACAACGGCTCGGGCATGCACGTGCACCAGTCGCTGTGGCAGGGCGGCGAGCCCCTCTTCTACGACGAGGCCGGCTACGCGGGCCTGTCGGACACCGCCCGCTACTACATCGGCGGCATCCTCAAGCACGCCCCGTCGCTGCTCGCCTTCACCAACCCGACGGTGAACTCGTACCACCGCCTGGTTCCGGGCTTCGAGGCGCCGGTCAACATGGTCTACTCGCAGCGCAACCGCTCCGCGGCCATGCGCATCCCGATCACGGGCTCGAACCCGAAGGCCAAGCGCGTCGAGTTCCGCGCGCCGGACCCGTCGTCCAACCCGTACCTGGCCTTCTCGGCGCTGCTGCTCGCCGGCCTCGACGGCATCAAGAACAAGATCGAGCCGATGGAGCCGATCGACAAGGACCTCTACGAGCTCTCGCCCGACGAGCACGCGAACGTCCCGCAGGTCCCGACCAGCCTGGAGGACGTCCTCAAGGCCCTGGAGGAGGACCACGAGTACCTCCTGGCCGGCGGTGTCTTCACCCCCGACCTGATCCAGACCTGGATCGACTACAAGCGCACGCACGAGATCGCCCCGATCGCGCAGCGTCCGCACCCGCACGAGTTCGAGCTCTACTTCGACCTCTAAGAAGCAGGTGAAGGCCCCGCCGCTCTCCAAGGAGAGCGGCGGGGCCTTCGTCCTTTCCGGCTCTGCTCAGAATTGCGCGTCGGCGTGCGTACGTCGCCGTTGAGCGGGGATCTTCGCCGGGACGGGTGCCGCCGGGCCGTCGGGCCGACCGGCCGGGCCGGACCGACGGCCCGTCCGGACGTGTCCGGGCCGCGCCGCTCGCAGACCGCACCAGGTGCCCGGGCAGGCCAGGGCGATGAGGACCCAGAGGGGCCATTGCCAGGTGCCGGCGAGGTCGTGGAGCAGCCCGACGGCGAGCGGTCCGACGCCCGCGAGGAGGTATCCGAAGGTCTGGGCCATCCCGGACAGGCGGGCCGCGGTGAGAGGGTCCGCCGACCTCAGTCCGAGCAGGGTGATGGCCAGGGGGAACGCGCTGCCGGTGGCGATCCCGAGGACGACGACCCAGACCCAGGCCGCCTGCGGGTCGAGGAGGATCCCGGTCATCCCGATCACCTTCAGCGTGGCCACGGCCACGACCAGAGGGCGCTGGTCGTGCAGGCGTGCGGCGACCACCGGGACGACGAAGCCGAGGGGAATGCCGATGGCGAGCATGACGGACATCATCAGCCCGGCCTCGGCGGCGGAGTGGCCGCCGTCCTGCATGATCTCCGGGAGCCAGGACACCAGCACGTAGAACATCAGGGACACCACGCCGAGGAATCCGGCGACGGCCCAGGCGAGCCGTGATCCCAGGAGCGACTCGCCGCGCCGCGGCCGGGCCGGGGAGCCGCCGCCGGTGCGCTTCCGCAGGGTGAGGGGTCCCCACAGGAGGAGTGCGAGCAGGGACGGGACCGCCCAGGCGGCGAGCGCCACCCGCAGGCCGGCGGCGTCGTGGACGGGGACGGCGAGGGCCGCGGCCACGGCGCCACTGCCTGCCATCAGGGTGAGCGCGATTCCCATGACGGACCCCATCCGGGCCTCGAAGTGACGCTTGACCACGGCGGGCATGAGGACGTTGCCGATCGCGATCCCCGCCCCGGCCAGGACCGTCCCGGTGAACAGGCATGCCGTGTAGGGCAGGGCCCGCAGGACGAGCCCCGTGGTGAGGAGGGTCAGAGCGGCCGCGATGGCCGCCTCGGTGCCGATCTTCCGGGACAGGGGCGGGGCGAGTGCCGCCACTCCTCCCAGACAGGCGACCGGCAGGGTGGTCAGGAGGCTCGTCTGCGCCCCTGACAGGTCGAATGCGAGCTCCAGCTCGCCGAGGAGCGGCGGGATGGAAGTGATCGCCGCGCGTAGGTTCACGGCGAGTAATGCCAGGCCGAGAAGAACCCACAGGCGGGCACCTCGGGACGTGCGTATCAAGATCGTCTCCCCAGGAGGACGGCAACGGCCCCCCACGGGGCAGCGCGGTCAGGGCTGCTGTGCGGGAGGCCATCGCCTTGCCCCGGCCGTCCCCGGGGCAGGTTCGTCAGTGCGGTGTGTCAGACCTGCAGGGTGTGAGAGACCGGGCACGCGCCCTTCGCGGCCGCGCCGAAGGCGGCGGTGTCGGCGACACCGGTACCGCCGGCGGTGCCGGTGGAGCTGCCACCGCCGATCTGGACGAGGATCTCCTGGGACAGGAGGTCCTCCTTGCCCTTGAGGGCGTCGGCGACGCGGAGGTCCGCGGCGAACACCATCTCGGCGGCGATGTTGTCCTGGACGATGCGGGCGAGGTTGTCCAGCGCCACGGCCACCGGGTCGGAGGGGGACTCGACGGTCGGCAGGTCGATCAGGTGGGAGGCGACCTTGGCCTGGTTCATGTGCTGCTTGATGATGATCGACGCCTGGTTCAGCTCGGACGTCGTCCAGATCGACAGCACGCACACGTAGAGGTCGCTCCAGGCGGCCTCGCCGAGCTGGGTGCGCCAGCGCCTCATCAGGCCCCCGACGCCGCTGATCTGGGCGGCGGAGGAGTGCTTCATGTTGACCCGGACCGCCGGGTAGACCTTCTTGGAGAACTCCTGGAAGGTGGGGATGTCGAAGACCCGGTTCTGCACCGAGTTGTTGATGAAGCTGATCGCCTCGGACAGGATCGTGTTGCAGGACTCTTCGAGGTCCCGGGGCAGGTTCGCGCGGGACAGTTTGACCTTGGCGTCCCGGAGCTTGTCCCGGAACGCCTGGAGCGGGGCGATCCAGGCCGTGGACCCGGGGCCCTCGATGGACACCATGTCCAGGTCGTGGGCGTCGATGCGGGCCGCGTTGGCGACGTTGGGTACCCGGTCGCTGAGGTAGGAGCCGGCGGTCGAGTAGATGCCGAGCGGAACATGCGCGATCGACTTGGCCAGCTCGAACACCTCGGGGACCGGGTCGACGGTCTCCAGCACGGTGCCCTTGTTGACCAGGCGGAAGCGGCCGCCGATGGCGTTGTTCTGGACGATGATGACCGGGCCGAGCTCCTTGATGAGCTTGGCCTTGAGGTCGGCGTAGTTGGTGCGCATGGCCGCGTTGACGGCGCGCATCGCGTCGCGTGCCGTCTTCTCGTCGACGGCGGCGAGGGCTGCGTCGGTGGTGGGGGCCTCCTCGGCGAAAGCCGAGGTCGAGCCGAGCACGGTCGCCGCGCTGACTGCCGCTGCGGTGGTGCCTATGAATTGTCTACGAGTCGTCAAGGCCGTTCATTCCCCTGCAAGTTGTGGCCAACGGGTGGTCTTTCGGCCACCCGCGATCAACGTAGGGCGCGGGCCGATTCGCAGGGAACTATCGGATGGCACAGCACTATCCGAGGCGGAGTGGTTTATTTCGCATAAATCATATGAAGCATGTTCATTTCGGGCTTTCCAGATGAATGGAGCTAATCACTCCGGTTTCACGGGGTGGGTCGGGAATCGCCGTGGCGGGTGCCGCGGGCCGGGAACCGACCGCAACACCCGCCACGGCGGGGCTCTTCGGGAGGAAGAGGGGGCGAGCAGGGGCCTGATCAGCTCAGGGCGGCGGCGTTCGGCACGACCACGCCGTACAGGTCGCCGATCGTCGCCAGGGCGGCCTTGTGCACCTGCTGCGCCGACACGTTCCCGGCCGGGGACGGCAGCGGGCGCGTCGCGGAGGCGGCGGCCACCACGGTGGGCTTGTTCCCGCGCAGGAACGCCCCCTCGGTGGTGAACGTGACGCACATGTTCGTCATGAACCCGGCGATCACCACGTCCTTGTTGCCGGCCTCGTCCACGCGCTTGGCGAGGTCGGTGTCCAGGAAGCCGTTGGGCTTGGTCTTCACCACGACCGGCTCGCCGGCGATCGGCGCGACCTTGGGGTGGATCTTCCCGATCTCCGCGTTGACGTCGTAGGGAGTGCCCTTGCCGCCGTCGTTGACGACGTGGATGACCTTGCCCCCGGCCTTGCGGGTCTTCTCCAGCAGTGCGGCGGCCTCGTCCAGAGCGGGCTTCCACCCCTCCAGCTCCATCACGCCCTGCGTGTAGGTGTTCTGGTAGTCCACCATGATCAGCGTGGAGGAGGAGA
This sequence comes from Streptomyces sp. NPDC043853, assembly GCF_056436025.1. Lineage (NCBI taxonomy): Bacteria > Bacillati > Actinomycetota > Actinomycetes > Kitasatosporales > Streptomycetaceae > Streptomyces > Streptomyces sp. NPDC043853. The sequence continues at coordinate 282,452 of NZ_JBWKDJ010000002.1, read as the reverse complement.
GCTTCGCGGGAGTGTCCGGCAGGCCGTTCAGCTTCCGCAGCGTGGTCGTCTTGGAGACGTCCACCGCCTCGGCCGAGGCCACGGCCGCGGCCTTCGGCTTGGTGTCCTCGGCGTCCTTGCCGGAATCCTTGTCACTCGAACAGCCCGTGGCCAGCAGGGCCATGCCGGTGAAGGCCGCCGCCAGAGCGGTGGTGGTGACGCGGTTGCGCATCGACAGCATCGTGAAATCCTCAGCCCAGCTCGTTGACGGACGGAACGACGACACCCCAGAGGTCCTCGATGGTGGCGAGCGCGCCGGCGTGGACCTGCGCGGCGGGCACCTCGGCGCCGAGGGCGGGCAGCGAGCGGGTGGCCGAGGCGTCGGCGACGACGGTGGCCCGGTTGCCGCGCAGGAACGCGCCGTGGGCGGTGTACTGGATGCACATGTGCGTCATGAATCCGGCGATCACCACGTCCTGGTGGTCGGCCTTGTCGACCAGCTCGCCGAGGTTGGTCTCGTTGAAGGAGTTCGGGGTGGTCTTCACCACGACCTCCTCGCCGTCGACCGGGGCGACGGACGGGTGGATCCGGCCGATCTCCTGGCGGATGTCGTACGCGCCGCCCTCGCCGCCGTCGTTGATGACGTGGATGACGGTGGCGCCGGCCTCACGGGCGCGGGCCAGGAGGAGAGCGCCGGCGGCGAGGGCGTCCTGCCACCCCTCCAGCTCCATCACGCCCTGGGTGTAGGTGTTCTGGTAGTCCACCAGGATCAGGGTCGAGGACGCCAGGACGGCCGGGGTCTGGTCGAGGCCGCTGAGGTCGCGCAGGGTGGTGGAAGGCATGACTGCACCGTCTTTCGAAAAGGAAGCCTGGGAGCCCGCGAAGGGCACACCTCCACGCTAGGAACCCGATCAAGTGACGGCAATGTCATGTAACTTGCAGATACCGACACCCCCCGCTCGACGAACGGATCTGCCCGTGGGCGACCTCAACCGGTTCATAGTGGTGCTCCTCTTCGAAGGCGTCGACCTCCTCGACGTCACGGGCCCTCCCGAGGTCTTCGCCCTGCTCCAGCGCGAGACCGGGAACGCCGGCGGATACCAGGTGGCGCTGGCGGCCGAGACGATGGAACCGGTCACCACCTCCGCGGGGGTGCGCATCCTCCCCGACATCACCTTCCGGGAGGCCGCCGGGCGTTCCATCGACACCCTGCTGGTCCCCGGCTCCGTCGAGGTCGACGAGGACCGCCGCGTCCACGCCGTCACCGACCCCGTCATCGTCGAGTGGGTCGGCAAACTGGCCGACAGGTCGAAGCGGGTGGCCTCGGTGTGCGTGGGCGCACATCTGCTCGCGGCGGCCGGGCTGCTCGACGGCAAACGCGCCACCACCCACTGGTCCACCGCCCAGCAGCTCGCCGCCGACCACCCGGCCGTGGACGTGGACGCCGACCCCATCTTCATCCGCGACGGCAAGGTGTGGACCGGTGCGGGCATCACCGCCTGCCTGGACCTGTCACTGGCCCTGGTGGCCGAGGACTTCGGCGAGGCCATGGCCCTGCGCGTGGCCCGGCAGATGGTCATGTACCTCAAGCGCCCCAGCGGGCAGAGCCAGTTCAGCGTCCCCACCGAGGCGGTCGCCACGACCCGCCGGATGGAGGACCTGCGGCACTACGTCACGCAGAACATCGGCGGCAAGCTGACCATCGGGGACCTCGCCGAGTACGCGCACATGAGCGAACGGCAGCTGACCCGGGTCTTCAAGACCGAGCTGGGCACGACCCCGGCCGCGTACGTCGAGTCGGCGCGGGTGGAGATGGCGCGGAACCGGCTGGAGTCGACGGACGACACCCTCGACCGTGTCGCGGCGCTGTGCGGCTTCGGCACCGTGGACACGCTGATCCGGGCCTTCCGGCGCAAGCTGAACACGACGCCCACGGAGTACCGCAACCGGTTCCGGCACTCCGGCTGACGACCGCGGGCGGGTCCGGCCGGCGGCACCCGTGCACGCCTCCGTACCGGCTTCCGTCCCCCGGCTTCCGTCCCCCGGCTTTTCAGTCCCCGGCCAGGACCGCCATGCCGCGGGTGAGTTCGCGGAGGGAGCGGACGGCCAGTTCGGCGGGGGAGCCCGGGCCGGTGGGGGCGGCGTCCGTGCCGGACCAGACCTCCAGGGAGACCCGGATCGCGTCGGTCGCGGCGGCGGCCAGCAGGCGGATCTGCAGGGCGTCCGCGGAAGGCCCGGCGAGCCGGGTCAGGATCGGGACCAGGTCCTCCTCGGAGTCCTGGTTCACGCGGTACCAGACCGCGCGCAGGGCCGGGTCGCCGGTGGCGGCGCGGAGCAGGCCCCGGGTCCAGTTGAGGCCTTCGGCCACGGCCACCGGGCCGGAGAGGGTCCGGGTGACGGCGCGCTCCAGGGCTTCTGCCAGCGGAGTGCCGGGCTCCTCCTCGGCGAGCAGCGCCCGCCACTCGTCGCCGCCTCCCGCGAGCAGGGGCGCGACCGCGTCCTGCTTGTTGCGGAAGTAGCGGTAGAAGGTGCGCAGGGCCACGCCGGCGCGGTGCGCGATGTCCTCGGCGGTGGTGCCGTCGGGACCGTGTTCGGCGAAGAGCTCGCAGGCCGCGCGGGCGATGTCGAGCTGGGTGGCGGCCTTGCGCCGCTCGGTCAGCGACTGTGCCGCCGCACCGGAACTGGGGGAGTACGGACGAGGGGATCTCACGTAGGGAAGGGTACCCCTGGTTGCCGAGGGCAAATGCCTCATTTGTCAGTCTGGCAAAACGTGTCACGGCCTCGTACGCTCGGCACATGAACCGTTACATAGACCGACGCGTCCTCATCACCGGCGGCGGCTCCGGCATCGGCCGGGCCACCGTCCACCGCATTCTCGCCGAGGGCGGCCGGGTCCACGCCGTCGACGTCAGCGAAGCCGGCCTCAAGGCCACCGCCGAGAAGGCGGCCGCCGACGGCGCCGCCGACCGGCTGACCACCGCCGTGCTCGACATCTCCGACGAGGGCGCGGTCAAGGAAGGCGTGGCGCTCGCCGTCGACGCGCTCGGCGGCATCGACGTACTCGTCAACGCGGCCGGCATCCTGCGCTCCGAGCACACCCACAAGACGACCCTGGACCTCTGGAACCGGATCATCGCCGTCAACCTGACCGGCACCTTCCTGATGATCCGCGAGTCCGTCCCGGCCCTGCTGGCCGGCGACCGGCCCGTCATCGTCAACTTCAGCTCCACCTCGGCTTCCTTCGCCCACCCCTACATGTCCGCGTACGCGGCCACCAAGGGCGGCATCCAGTCCATGAGCCACTCACTGGCCGCCGAGTACAGCAAGCAGGGGCTGCGGGTGGTCTGCGTCGCCCCCGGCTCCATCGAGAGCGGCATGACCACCGGTTCCGGCCCCGGCCTGCCCGAGGACACCGACTGGTCGCTCTTCGCCAAACTGGCCCCGGCCATCGGCCAGGGCTTCGCCGGCCCGGACACCGTCGCCGGCGTGGTCGCCATGCTCGGCTCCGAGGACGGCGCCTTCATCACCGGCACCGAGATCCGGATCGACGGCGGCACCCACTACTAGGAGGAGCACGGTCGCGGCCGCGGCCGCGACCGGCAGCGCCGCCACGGGCTTCCGCGGGCGGGCCTCATCCGCGGAAGCGGTCCCAGAGCCGGGGGAAGCGTTCCGCCAGCACGTCTTCGTTCTCGAAGTCCAGCGGGGCGCCCTCCGGCTCCGCCGCCTGCAGCGGGATCCCCAGATCGGGTGCGACCACCCCGGTGAGCTGCTCGTACGCCTCGTCCGCCGCGTACCCCAGCTCCTCCCCGTCACCGTCGACCTCCTCGTCGAACTCGCCCAGCAGCTCCGCGAGCCGGTCGGGTTCGTGGACGCCGCCCTCGAACACCTCCCGCCCCTGGCCGATCAGCCAGCACCGGAAATAGTCGAACGCGTCGTCACTGGCGCCGTCGAGCAGCACCCAGGCGGCCCCCCACAGCTCCCAGGTGTACGCCCGGTTGTAGCGGGACTCGAAGTGCCGCGCGAAGTCGAGCACGGAATCGGGGTCCAGCCGGGTCAGCCGCTCCACGAGCAGATCGGCCTGCTCCTCGGGGTCGCCCTCGGCGGCCTCGCGCGTGCCGTCGATGATCGCCCAGAACTCCGTCTCGTCCATCACGGCTCAAGCATCCTGGCTCGGTCCGCGCCCCGCCACCGCGCATACGGCCAAAGACCGGCCGCGTACGACCGAAGGCCGGTGTCCGGACCCCGTGCGGGGCGGACACCGGCCTTCGGCGGTGGAACGGGCGGTGCCGTGCGGCACCGGGGTGACCGGGCGGCCCTACAGGCCGTAGCGCTCCCGGGCCTCCTTCACGGCCGAGGCCGGGACCTCGCCGCGGCGCGCCAGCTGGGCCAGCGCGGCGACCACGATGGACTGCGGGTCGACACCGAAGTGGCGGCGCGCACCCTCACGGGTGTCGGACAGGCCGAAGCCGTCCGTACCCAGCGAGGTGTAGTCCTGCGGCACCCACTGGCTGATCTGGTCCGGTACCTGGCGCATCCAGTCGGAGACCGCCAGCACCGGGCCCTGAGCACCCTCCAGCACCTTGGTGACGTACGGGGTGCGCTCCTCGCCGCGCAGCAGGGCCTCGTCGGCCTCCAGCGCGTCGCGGCGCAGCTCGCCCCACGAGGTGGCGGACCACACGTCGGCGGACACGTTCCAGTCGGCGGCCAGCAGGCGCTGGGCCTCCAGGATCCAGTGGATCGCCGTACCCGAGGCCATGAGCTGGATCTTCGGGGCGTCGGCGGCCGGGGCGGCCGCACCCTGCTCGGCCAGGTCCGCCGCCGTGTTGAACCGGTAGAGACCCTTGACGATGCCCTCTTCCACACCCTCCGGCATGGCCGGCTGCGGCTTCGGCTCGTTGTAGACCGTCAGGTAGTAGAAGACGTCCTCGGGGTTCTCCCCGTACATCCGCTTCAGACCGTCCTTGACGATCACCGCGATCTCGTACGCGAAGGCCGGGTCGTAGTTGAGCGAGGCCGGGTTGGTGGCCGCGATCAGGTGCGAGTGGCCGTCGGCGTGCTGCAGGCCCTCACCGGTCAGGGTGGTGCGGCCGGCCGTGGCGCCCACGATGAAGCCCTTGCCGAGCTGGTCGGCGAGCTGCCACATCTGGTCGCCGGTCCGCTGCCAGCCGAACATCGAGTAGAAGATGTAGAACGGGATCATCGTCTCGCCGTGCGTCGCGTACGACGTGGCGGCGGCGATGAAGTCGGCCATGGCGCCGGCCTCGGTGATCCCCTCGTTGAGGATCTGGCCGTCCTTGGCTTCCTTGTAGTACATCAGCTGGTCGCGGTCGACCGGCTCGTACGTCTGGCCCAGCGGCGAGTAGATGCCGGCCGACGGGAAGAGCGACTCCATACCGAAGGTACGGGCCTCGTCGGGGACGATCGGCACCCAGCGGCGGCCGGTCTCCTTGTCCCGCATCAGGTCCTTGACGAGCCGGACGAAGGCCATGGTGGTGGCCATCTCCTGCTTGCCGGAACCCTTCAGTAGCGGGGCGTAGGACTTGTCGGCCGGCTGCGGCAGGGCCACCTGGTGGACCCGGCGGGCCGGGGCCGGGCCGCCGAGGGCCGCGCGGCGCTCGTGCAGGTAGCGGACCTCGGGGGAGTTCTCGCCCGGGTGGCCGTAGGGGACGACGCCGCTCTCGAAGGCACTGTCCGGGATCGGGAGTCCGAGCAGGTCGCGCATGCCCTTGAACTCGTCGATGGTCAGCTTCTTCATCTGGTGGTTCGCGTTCTTCGACTCGAACCCGGCACCCAGGGTGTAGCCCTTGACGGTCTGCGCCAGGATGACCGTCGGCGCGCCCTTGTGCTCCAGGGCGGCCTTGTACGCGGCGTAGACCTTGCGGGGCTCGTGGCCGCCGCGCGAGGTGTGGAAGCACTCGGAGATCTTCGCGTCGGACAGCAGGCCGCCGAGGGCCGTGAGGGCCGGGTCGCCGCCGAAGAAGTGCTGGCGGATGTAGGCCGCGTCGCGGGTGGCGTACGTCTGGAACTGCGCGTCCGGGGTCTCGCGGAGACGGCGGACCAGGGCGCCGGTGGTGTCGAGCTGGAACAGCTCGTCCCAGGCGGAACCCCACAGGGTCTTGACGACGTTCCAGCCGGCGCCGCGGAACTGCGCCTCCAGCTCCTGCACGATGCGGAAGTTGGCACGCACCGGACCGTCGAGGCGCTGCAGGTTGCAGTTGACGACGAAGGTCAGGTTGTCGAGGCGCTCACGGGCCGCGAGGGCCAGGGCGGCGGTCGACTCGGGCTCGTCCATCTCGCCGTCGCCCAGGAAGGCCCAGACGTGCGAGTTGGCGGTGTCCTTGATGTTCCGGTTCTGCAGGTAGCGGTTGAAGCGCGCCTGGTAGATCGCGGAGAGCGGGCCGAGGCCCATGGAGACCGTGGGGAACTCCCACAGCCAGGGCAGGCGCCGCGGGTGCGGGTAGGACGGGAGGCCGTTGCCGCCCGACTCCTGCCGGAAGTTGTCGAGCTGCTGCTCGGAGACGCGCCCGTCGAGGAAGGCGCGGGCGTAGATGCCGGGGGAGGCGTGGCCCTGGATGTAGAGCTGGTCGCCCGAGCCGTCGGCCTCCTTGCCCCGGAAGAAGTGCTGGAAGCCGGTCTCGTAGAGCCAGGCCGCCGAGGCGAAGGTGGCGATGTGGCCGCCGACGCCGTACTTGGAGCCGCGGGTGACCATCGCGGCCGCGTTCCAGCGGTTCCACGCGGTGATCTTGGCTTCCATCTCCTCGTCACCCGGGAACTCGGGCTCCGCGGAGGTGGGGATGGTGTTGACGTAGTCCGTCTCCAGGAGCTTCGGCAGGGCGAGCCCGGCGGCCTCGGCGTGCTGGAGGGTACGGCGGAGGAGGTACTCGGCACGGCGCGTACCGGCAGCCTTGGCGACGGCGTCCAGGGAGGCCGCCCACTCGGCGGTCTCCTCGGTGTCGCGGTCCGGGAGCTGGTCGAGCTCGCTCGGAAGCTTTGCTACGGGGTCGGACATCGGTGTGCGCCGCCTTCCAGAGTAAGGAGGGGGGTGAGACAGGAACCCTGACGGGCAGGACAGGGCCGATGGACCCGGTTGGGGCCCGCGACGACTGTAAGACCCTGATCGATGATCGATCAAACAAAAGTGGTCGCGAATTGGTCGAGAAGGCAAAAGTCGGCACCGCGTGCCATAAAAATAGGCACGCGGTGCCGGTCAAATCAGGACAAACTCATATTCAGGCCCGGGGAGCGCAGCCCAGAACGTGCCGCTTCACCAGCAGGCCGATGTCCGGATCCTGCCGCCGGAACGCCTGGATCAGTGCCTCGTGCTCCTCGGCGTACGACTTCTGCACGGTCCCCAGCCAACGGATCGACAGGGCCGTGAACACCTCGATGCCCAGGCTCTCCCAGGTGTGCAGCAGCACGCTGTTCCCGGCCGCCCGCACCATCTCCCGGTGGAAACCGACGGTGTGCCGCACCTGCGCGGTGCCGTCCTCCCGGCGGTCGGCGTCCCACAGCGCCTCGACGTGCGGCTCCAGCGCCGAGCAGTCCGCCGCCAGCCGAGGCGCCGCCAGCTCGGCCGCGATCTGCTCCAGGCCGGCCCGGACCGGGTAGATCTCCTCCAGGTCCGCCGCCGACAGGTTCCGTACGCGGACGCCCTTGTTCGGCGCGGACTCGATCAGCCGCAGCGTCTCCAGCTCGCGCAGCGCCTCGCGCACCGGCGTCTGGCTGACCTCCAGCTCGACGGCGATCCGCCGCTCGACGATCCGCTCGCCGGGCTTCCAGCGCCCGCTGACGATCCCCTCCACGATGTGCTCGCGGATCTGCTCGCGCAGCGAGTGCACGACGGGTGGGGTGATCATCGGTGCTTCATCTCCTGAGGGGGCGTGCGCAGCTGAAGATGCGTAGACACGTAGACAATACGGCGGAGTAGCCCCGAGCGAAGCGTTGGAGCTCAGGGCCGCCGGGTGAGGCTGGTAACAACCGCCGCCCGGCCGGTCACCCGGGGTCGCTCCCGGCGTCCCGCACATCCGGCCGGCGATGTGTCCTCAGACGCCGTCGGGACCTCCCACCAGGGTCAGCGCCGTCACCGTCGTCTCCGGGCGGTCCGTGACGCGTACGGCCAGGCGGTACGCGCCCGGGGCCGGCGGAGGGAAGGAGGCCGTGTAGCGGCCCTCGCCCAGCGGGCGCACCGTCCGGACCCGCGGTTCCGAGCCGTCGGCCGGGCGGAGCTCCGCGGTCAGGTGGAGCCCGTCGTGGTCGCGGGTCTCCGGCGGGACCGTCACCGAGACCTCGTACGGCACTCCCGGCGCCGGCAGCGGGGGAGCGAGCACGCTCAGCTGGACGGCGTCCGGAGGAGCTTCCCGGTGGAAGGGCGCCTCCCGGCCGAGGAGTCCCGCCAGGGCGTCCCGTACGCCCTGGTTGTTCTGCAGGGAGCCGTGCTGTTCGCACGGGGTGTGGGACTCCTCCACCGGATAGCCCGAGTTGTCGGCGTTCGCGGGGCGGGCCGCCAGCCGGGGGACCGTGCCGTCGCCGAGTTCGTCCACCCCGTTGATCAGCCACAGCGGCGTCAGCTCGGCCCCGGTGAGTTCCGCGGTGGTGTGCGTGGGCTGGCCGATGCCCGTGACGGGGTGGAGGGGGGTGGGCGAGGGGCGGTCGGCCGCCCGGCGGAGGTCCGCGTGGAAGGCGGCCGCGTCCCGCAGGAGTCCGTGATCGACCCCCGGGAGCCCCGGCAGGTCACGGACGTACGCCAGCCCTCCCGCGCCCGCCCCCGCCACGCACGCGTAGTCCGGCGTCAGCTGGTGCAGCGAGGGAAGGCTGCGGGCGAAGTCCGTCAGGTCCAGGCCGAACGGACCCCAGCCCCCGCGGACGCCGTCCACCAGGTGGGCCAGCGCGTCCAGGGACCCTCGGTGCGGGGTGCCCAGGGTGATCACGCGGCGGGTCACCTCGTGGCCGCCGAGGAGTTCCACGTAGTGGCGGGCTACCAGGCCGCCCAGCGAGTGGCAGACGAGGACCACCCGGGCCTCGCGGCGCTCTGGGGCCGAGGCGCGCCACCCCTCCAGCCGCCGCTCCACGGCCTCCTTCAGCCGGGCCGCGTTGTAGCGGCAGGAGAGGCGCCAGTCGTAGGGGAAGGGGAGCAGGTTCTCGCCGGGCGTCAGGGTGAAGGACCGCTCCAGCCACCCCAGCAGGTCGGTGTAGCCGTCGACGGGGTGCCAGATGCCGGGGATCGCGTGCAGGTCCGGCATCAGGCCCACGGGCACGATGCCGTCGCCGGGGTGGCCGTCCCCGATGTCCTTGGGGAGCCGGAGGGCGCGCAGGGAGCCGCCGAGGGTGCGCAGGCCGTGCAGGAGGGCGGCACCCGAGAGGTCCCAGACCGGCCTGCCGTCGGCGTCGGCCAGCCGGCTGCCCATGATGCCCGGCACCACCACGACCAGGTCGGTCACCTGAGCACGCGCCATGCAAGCCCCCGTCGGTCGTCCCTGGACGGGCCAGCGTAGGACGACGGCGCCCTTGTCCGGAGGAGTTCCGGACAAGGGCGCCGTCGTGTGTCGTGCGACCTGCGGCTACGGGAGCCTCAGGGGGTGGCCTCAGAGGCCGAGCTCGACCTCGAACTCGCCGGCCTCCAGGATCGCCTTGACGGCGGTCAGGTAGCGGGCGGCGTCCGCGCCGTCCACCAGACGGTGGTCGTAGGACAGCGTCAGGTACGTCATGTCGCGGACGCCGATGACGGTGCCTTCGGCGGTCTCGATGACCGCCGGACGCTTGACGGTGGCGCCGATGCCCAGGATGGCGACCTGGTTCGGCGGCACGATGACGGTGTCGAACAGCGCACCGCGCGAGCCGGTGTTGCTGATGGTGAAGGTCGCGCCCGACAGCTCGTCCGGCGTGATCTTGTTGCTGCGGACCTTGCCCGCCAGGTCGGCGGTCGCCTTGGAGATGCCGGCCAGGTTGAGGTCGCCCGCACCCTTGATGACCGGGGTCATCAGGCCCTTCTCGGAGTCCACGGCGATGCCGATGTTCTCCGAGTCGAAGTAGGTGATGGTGCCCTCGTCCTCGTTGATCCGGGCGTTGACGACCGCGTGGGCCTTCAGCGCCTGGGCCGCGGCCTTGACGAAGAACGGCATCGGGGAGAGCTTGACGCCCTCACGGGCCAGGAAGCCCGCCTTGGCCTTCTCGCGCAGCTTCATGATCTTGGTGATGTCCACCTCGATCACGGAGGACAGCTGGGCCTGCCCGTGCAGCGCCTTCATCATGTTGTCGCCGATGACCTTGCGCATGCGGGTCATCTTGACGGTCTGACCACGCAGCTCGGAGACCGCGGCGGCCGGGGCCTTGGCGGCCGGGGCGGCAGCGGCGGCGACCGGCGCCGGAGCGGCGGCAGCGGCCTTGGCGGCCTCGGCGGCGGCCAGGACGTCCTGCTTGCGGATACGGCCACCGACACCGGTGCCCGTGACCGTGTTCAGGTTGACGCCGGACTCCGAGGCGAGCTTGCGCACCAGCGGGGTCACGTACGCACCCTCGTCACCGGAGACCGCCGGGGCGGCCGCAGCGGGAGCGGCGACCGGGGCCGGGGCGGCGACCGGGGCGGCAGCCTGGACCGGAGCCGGGGCGGCGACCGGGGCGGCAGCCTGGACCGGAGCCGGAGCGGCCACGGGGGCGGCAGCCTGGACCGGGGCCGGAGCGGCGACCGGGGCGGCAGCCGGGGCCGGGGCGGCCGGGGCGGCGGGCGCGGCCGGAGCCGCACCGGCGACACCGATCACGGCGAGACGGGCGCCGACCTCGGCGGTCTCGTCCTCGCCCACCAGGATCTCCAGCAGGGTGCCGGAAACCGGCGCCGGGATCTCGGTGTCGACCTTGTCGGTGGAGACCTCCAGCAGCGGCTCGTCGGCCTCGACCGACTCGCCGACGGCCTTCAGCCAGCGGGTGACGGTGCCCTCGGTGACGGACTCGCCCAGGGCGGGCAGCACGACATCGGTGCCGGAGGCGGCGACGCCCGCCGCAGGCGCGGCTGCGGGGGCGGCCGGAGCCTCGGCGACCGGCGCCGGGGCGGCGGGGGCCTCGGCCACCGGGGCCGGGGCGGCCGGGGCCTCGGCGGCCGGAGCGGCAGCCGCGACCGGCGCGCCGGAGCCGTCGTCGATGACGGCGAGCTCGGCGCCGACCTCGACGGTCTCGTCCTCGGCGACCTTGATGGACGCCAGGATGCCGGAGACGGGGGAGGGGATCTCGGTGTCGACCTTGTCGGTCGACACCTCGAGCAGCGGCTCGTCGGCCTCGACGCGCTCGCCCTCGGCCTTCAGCCAACGGGTGACAGTGCCCTCGGTGACGCTCTCACCGAGCGCCGGAAGGGTTACGGAAACCGCCATGGTTTCTGTTGCTCCTAACGGAATTGCGGAAATGGTCGGTCGTCGCGCCCGTGACTGGATCAGTCGTGTGCGTGCAGCGGCTTGCCGGCCAGGGCCAGGTGGGCCTCGCCGAGCGCCTCGTTCTGGGTCGGGTGCGCGTGGATGAGCTGCGCGACCTCGGCCGGCAGGGCTTCCCAGTTGTAGATCAGCTGGGCCTCGCCCACCTGCTCGCCCATCCGGTCACCGACCATGTGGACGCCGACCACGGCACCGTCCTTGACCTGGACGAGCTTGATCTCGCCCGCGGTCTTCAGGATCTTGCTCTTGCCGTTGCCCGCCAGGTTGTACTTCAGGGCCACGACCTTGTCCGCGCCGTAGATCTCCTTGGCCTTGGCCTCGGTGATGCCGACGGAGGCGACCTCGGGGTGGCAGTACGTGACGCGCGGCACACCGTCGTAGTCGATCGGGACGGTCTTCAGACCGGCCAGGCGCTCGGCCACCAGGATGCCCTCGGCGAAGCCGACGTGCGCGAGCTGGAGGGTCGGGACCAGGTCACCGACGGCGGAGATGGTCGGCACGTTGGTCTGCATGTACTCGTCGACCAGGACGTAGCCGCGGTCCATCGCGACGCCCTGCTCCTCGTAGCCCAGGCCCTGGGAGACCGGGCCGCGGCCGATGGCGACCAGCAGCACCTCGGCCTCGAAGGTCTTGCCGTCGGCCAGGGTGACCCGCACGCCGTTCTCGGTGTACTCGGCCTTGTCGAAGAAGGTGCCGAGGTTGAACTTGATGCCGCGCTTGCGGAAGGCACGCTCGAGGATCTTGGAGCTGTTCTCGTCCTCGACCGGGACGAGGTGCTTCAGGCCCTCGATGACGGTGACGTCGGTGCCGAAGGACTTCCACGCGGAGGCGAACTCGACGCCGATGACGCCGCCGCCCAGGATGATCGCCGACTCCGGGACCCGGTCCAGGACCAGCGCGTGGTCGGAGGAGATGATCCGGTTGCCGTCGATGGTCAGGCCCGGCAGGGACTTCGGCACGGAGCCGGTCGCGAGCAGGACGTGGCGGCCCTGGATGCGCTGCCCGTTCACGTCGACGGAGGTCGGGGAGGACAGCCGGCCCTCACCCTCGATGTAGGTCACCTTGCGGGAGGCGACCAGGCCCTGCAGGCCCTTGTACAGGCCGGCGATGACGTCGTCCTTGTACTTGTGCACACCGGCGATGTCGATGCCCTCGAAGGAGGTCTTCACACCGAACTGCGCGGCCTCGCGCGCCTGGTCCGCGATCTCGCCCGCGTGCAGCAGAGCCTTCGTGGGGATGCAGCCGTTGTGCAGGCAGGTGCCGCCGAGCTTGTTCTTCTCGATCAGGGCAACGTCCAGACCCAGCTGGGAAGCGCGCAGAGCCGCGGCATAACCGCCACTGCCACCGCCGAGGATCACTAGGTCGAAAACGGTGCTGGCGTCGTTCGCCACGTCACGTCCTCCATGCATGTGCGCCGGGCACCGGTCCTCTCATGACCGGGCGGCGGCTGGTAATCGGCCGCTTATTTTCGGCCCTGTGGTGGGGGCCCTGTCCTGCCGAGGACCCATCTTCGCATGACCGAACAAACAGCGCGGCCCCGGGCTTCCCGGCCCGGGGCCACACATGATCGCCGATCCCGCCCGACGGTCGGCTCGAGCCCTAGCCGAGGTCGCCGGTGGCGGTGCGCTCGGCCAGCCGGACGAGGGTCCGCACCGCGGAGCCGGTGCCGCCCTTGGGGGTGTAGCCGTACGGGGCGCCCTCGTGGAAGGCCGGGCCCGCGATGTCCAGGTGCGCCCAGGTGATGCCCTCGCCGACGAACTCCTGCAGGAACAGACCGGCCACCAGGCCGCCGCCCATCCGCTCACCCATGTTGGCGATGTCGGCGGTCGGGGAGTCCATGCCCTTGCGCAGGTCGGCGGGGAGCGGCATCGGCCAGGACGCCTCGCCGACCTCCTCGGCGATCTCGTGGACCGAGGTCCGGAAGGCGTCGTCGTTGGCCATGATGCCGAAGGTGCGGTTGCCCAGCGCCAGCACCATCGCGCCGGTCAGGGTCGCCACGTCGACGATCGCGTCCGGGTTCTCCTCCGAGGCCCGGGTCAGCGCGTCGGCCAGGACCAGGCGGCCCTCGGCGTCGGTGTTCAGCACCTCGACGGTCTTGCCGCTGTACATGCGCAGGACGTCGCCGGGGCGGGTGGCGGATCCGGACGGCATGTTCTCGGCGAGCGCCAGCCAGCCGGTGACGTTGACCGGCAGGCCCAGCTTGGCCACCGCGACCACGGCGGAGAACACGGCGGCGGCACCGGACATGTCGCACTTCATGGTCTCGTTGTGGCCGGCCGGCTTGAGGGAGATGCCGCCCGAGTCGTAGGTGATGCCCTTGCCGACGAAGGCGAGGTGCTTCTCCGCGTCCGGGTGGGTGTAGGCGATCTTGACCAGGCGCGGCGGGTTCTCGGAGCCCTTGCCGACGCCCATGATGCCGCCGTAGCCGCCCTTGGTGAGCGCCTTCTCGTCGAGCACCTGGACCTTGACGCCCAGCTCCTTGGCCGTGGTCTGGGCCACGGCGGCGAAGGCCTCGGGGGTCAGGTCGTTCGGCGGGGTGTTGATCAGGTCGCGGGCGATGTTGACCTCGGCGGCGACGATCTTCGCGCGCTCGGCGGCGGCCTTGTGCTCCTTGTCGCGCGGCTTGGCGCCCAGCAGGGCCACCTCGGCGAGCGGCAGCTTGGGGCCGCCGTTCTCCTTGCCCTTCTTCTCGCCGCCCTGGTACGCGGTGAAGGCGTACGCGCCCAGCAGCGCGCCCTCGGCGACGGCGGTGACGGCGGAGGCGTCCTCCAGCGGCAGCGCGAACGCGGCCTTCTTGGCACCGGACAGGGCACGGGCCGCGGCACCGGCGGCCCGGCGGAGCGTCTCCTCGTCGTAGGACTCGTCCTTCTCCGGCAGCGGGCCGAGGCCGACCGCCAGCACGACCGGGACCTTCAGGCCGGCCGGCGCGTGCACCTTGGTGACCTCGCCCTCGGCGCCCGAGGCACCCAGGGCGTCGAGCACGGCGGCGAGCTTTCCGTCGAACGCCGTGTCCACGGCCTCGGCGCCGGTGGCGACGACGGCGCCCTTGGCGCCCTTGGCCACACCGACCACGAGGGCGTCGGCGCGCAGCGTCGCGGCGCCGGCAGTGCTGAGAGTCAGAGCAGTCACGGTAGTGAGGTCTCGCTTCCGTTATGTGTGATGTGGGGCAGTGGCGCCCATGCCGGGGTCGCCGGCCGTCCGCGATCGTACTTCCGGCCCGGGCGGCCGCCGGAACCGAGCGTACGCGTACGCCGCAGTCCGTACGGCACTCGAAGGTTTGGCAGGTTGTTCGATCAACGTGCCGCCAGGTTCACCCATCTGTGGCGACTGTTCAAGGTTTGCCTATTCGATCGGCCGGGGTCCGACAGACTCGAGCCACTCTCGCAAGGGGACGCGGGGTCCCTTTGCATGATTTCCACAGAGCCTCCCCGGCCCGGCGCCGACCGCCACGGGCCGCGTCGAGGGATGCCTGCGGGGGGAAAGGCCGACATGGTCAACAGGAACCGGATGAACAGGGCTGCCGCCGTATGGGTCGCGGCAGCCCTCGTCTCCGTGGCAGCACCCGTGGTCCCGTCCGCGGCGGCACTCGCACCGCCCGCCGACCCCGTGAGTGCCGCACCGGCCGCCGAGGCGGCCGTCACACCCAGGATCGACCTGAAAGTACTGGTCGTCGACGACGGCGGCAGCTCGGTCGAGGCGATCGTCGCGGAACTGAAGGACACCGGGGTCCCCTTCACCCGCGTCGAACTGGGCAGCGCGAACCGCCCGGTCATCAACGAGGACTTCCTCAGCGAGGCCAGGGACGCCACCACCGGCCGGCCGCGCGCCAAGTACCAGGGCGTGGTCCTGCCGAACGAGAACCCCTTCGGCGAGGGCTCGGCCGAGATGGCCGCGCTCGCCGCGTACGAGACGGCGTACGGGATCCGCCAGGTGGACGCCTACACCTGGGCCCACCCCGGCGTCGGCCTGGAGTACACCGACCACGGGGGGTACGCCGGCGAGCTCGACGGCACCGAGGCGGCGATCACCGCGGCCGGCAAGGCCGGCCCGTTCGGATACCTCGGCGGCGCCGTCGACTTCGAGGACAACGCCGTCCTCATCCCGGAGAGCTACGGCTTCATGGGACAGCCGCGCCCCGGCTACACCAGCTACCTCGACGCACCCGTCGGCTCCGGCCGCGCCTCGCTGCTCGGCGAGTACGTCCACGACGGGCGCAGCGAGCTCGTGGTCACCTTCGGCTACAACCAGTACCAGCGGCAGTACCGGCTGCTCGCCCGCGGCATCGTCGAATGGCTCACCCAGGGCGTCCACCTCGGCCAGAGCCGCAACTACTTCGCCGTCCACGTCGACGACGTCTTCGCGCCCGACGCCCGCTGGAACACCGAGCTGAACTGCACCCCCGGCGACTACGCCTGCCCCGGCGGCGAGGGCCTGGAGAGCGAGATCCGGATGACCGCCGCCGACGCCGTGTACGCGGCCCAGTGGCAGCAGCGGCAGAACTTCAGGCTGGACATGGTCTTCAACGCCGGCGCGGGCGAGGAGTGGAAGACCGAGCACGGCGGCACCGACGCGATGACCGCACAGCTCCTCGCCGACCGGGCCACGTACCGGTGGGTCAACCACACCTACACCCACCCCTTCCTCGGCTGCGTCCAGGACACCTCCGCCATCCCGTGGAAGTGCGCCCTCAACGCGCAGGGCCAGCCCGAGTACATGAGCCGCTCCGAGATCTCCGCGCAGATCCGCGACAACCACAACTGGGCGGTGCAGAAGGGCATCCCGCTGGACCGCACCGAACTGGTCACCGGCGAGCACTCGGGCTTGCGGACCCTGCCGCAGCAGCCGCAGGACAACCCCAACCTGGCCGGCGCCCTCGCCGACAACGGGGTCAAGTGGATCGCGAGCGACAACTCCCGCGAGCCCGCGCAGCGCGGCGTGGGCAACGCCCTCACCGTGCCCCGCCACCCGATGAACGTGTACTACAACACGGGCACCAACCAGGAGATGGCCGACGAGTACAACTGGATCTACACCAGCCGGGCCGACGGCGGCAGCGGCATCTGCGAGGACAACCCCGGCACCTCCACCTGCCTGCCCGAGCCCCTGGACCCGGCGACCGGCTACCTGGAGCGGATCGTCCCGCAGGAGGCCCGCATCGCGATGCGGCACGTGCTGGCCAACGACCCGCGGCCGCACTACGTCCACCAGTCCAACCTGGCGGAGGACCGCACCCTCTACCCCGTCCTCGACGAGGTCCTCGGCACCTACCGCACCCTGTACAACGCCAACACCCCGATCGTGAACCAGAGCCAGAAGGACACCGGCGTCGAACTCCAGCGCCGGGCCGCCTGGGACAAGGCGATCGCCGAGAACAAGGTCACCGCCTACCGCATCGGCGGCACGGTCACCGTCAAGGCCCCCGCCGGCGTCCTCGCCCCGGTGACCGCCCCCGAGGGCACCCGCAAGCAGATGCTCCTCGGCACCACCGTGTACGGCACCGCCTACGCCGGCACCCGCTCGGCCTGGACCGGCCCCGAGCTGCTCCAGTCGGCCGTCACGCTCAAGCTGCCCAGCTGACCGGCCGAGCAGTCCACCGGCCGACGAGCCGAGCGGCCGAGTGGCTGACGAGCCGACCGGCTGACCGCTGACGCGTCACCTCTTCCGCCGGCGCTCGCCACGTCCGCGAGCGCCGGCTCCCTTTCCGTCCTTGGGGGGACACAGATCCATGAGCCATGGGCGTCACGTCACCATGCTCACCGAAGGCACCTATCCGCACGTCCACGGGGGCGTCAGCACCTGGTGCGACCAGCTGGTCAGGGGGATGCCGGAAGTCGACTTCAACGTCCTGGCCCTCACCGGCACCGGCCGTGAACCGGTCGCCTGGGAACTGCCGCGCAACGTCTACCGCCACACCGCCTTCCCGCTCTGGGGCCCGCCACCCGCCCGCAGCCGCCGCACCGCCCTGCGCGGCCGCGCGCACCGCCGCTTCCTCGGCCTCTACGAGCAGTTCCTGCTCTCGCTCCTCGACCCCGCGCACAGCGGCACGGGCTTCGGCGCCGCCCTCCGCGAACTCGCCCTGCTCGCCCGGACCGGACGGCTCGCCCCGGCCCTGCGCTCCGAATCGGTCCTGCGCACCCTGATGGCCGTGTGGACCCGCCCCGACCTCGCCACGGCCGGCGCCCGCCCCACCATCCACGACGCGCTGGCCGCCACCGACCTGCTGGAACACGCGCTGCGCCCGCTCACCGTCCGGCTCCCCCCGGACAGCGTCGCGCACGCCGTCAGCAGCGGCCTGGCCACCCTCCCGGCCCTCGCCGCGAAATACCTCGACGAGGTACCGTTCCTCCTCACCGAACACGGCATCTACCTGCGCGAACGCTATCTCGGCTATCGCAGCGACCGGCAGCGCTGGCCGGTCAAGGCCCTGCTGCTCGGCTTCTACCGCGAGCTCAACTCCGAGGGCTACCGGCAGGCCGACCTGATCACCCCCTGCAACCGGTACAACCGCCGCTGGGAAGAACGGGGCGGCGCGCCCGGCGAGAAGATCCGCACGGTCTACAACGGCGTGGACCCGCACCGCTTTCCCGAGGCCGGACCGGAGCCGGAGGTGCCCACCCTCAGCTGGTGCGGCCGCATCGACCCGATCAAGGACCTGGAAACCCTCGTCCGCGCCTACGCGTTCATGCGCGAAGAACTCCCGGCGCTCCGGCTCCGCCTCTTCGGGCCGGTCCCGGCCGGCTGCGAGGACTACCGGCTGGGACTGGAGAAACTCGCCGCCGAACTCGGCGTCACCGACGGGATCAGCTACGAGGGCCGCATCGACCGGGTCGCGGACGCCTACGCGGCCGGCAGCGTCGTGATGCTCTCCAGCATCAGCGAGGGCTTCCCGTTCAGCATCATCGAGGCCATGTCCTGCGGGCGGACCACCGTCTCCACGGACGTGGGCGGAGTCCGCGAGGCGGTCGGCGACACCGGACTGGTGGTGCCGCCCCGGGAACCCGAGACCATGGCCCGGGCCACCCTCGCCCTGCTCCGGGACGACGCGCGCCGCGCGGAGCTGGGACGGCTGTCCCGGCAGCGGGTGGTGGAGAAGTTCACCCTGCACCAGTCGGTGGACGGCTTCCGGCACATCTACCGCGAACTGGCCGGCCGCCCGGTGGCCTTCCCGCCGCACTCCGGCGCCGGCCCGTCCCGGCAGCGGGAGCTCGCGGCCGAGGGGAGCGCCTGGTGAGCGGATCCCTCTGGCTGAAGCCGCCCGGCCCCGGGGCCGGCAGCCTCCCGGCGATCCCGCGGCCGCGCGGCGCCGCCGCCCGTACCGCGGTGGGCGCGGAGGGCGCGGAGGGCGGCGTCCTGGCCGCCGACCCGATGGAGGAACTCGCCGGCCGGCTCGGCACCTTCGTCTCCGCGGCCGTGCACCCGGACGAGATCGCGGCCGTCCTGGAGTCCGACGGCATGACGGACGAACACATCCGGCTCGCCTACGGCCGCGAGGACTCCTTCACCCTCGCCGAGGACCTGTACGCACGGGTCCCGCGCGAGTTCCCGGAGCCGGAGGACGTGCCCGACCCCTGGCGGGTCTCCCTGGCCGCCTGCCTCCTCCGCGGCGTGATCTTCGTCCTGCCCGGGCTGGCGTACCTGCTCGGCGGGCCGCTGCTCGACGGGCCGCCCGACCGCCTCGGCCTGCCCGCCGGAACGATCACCCTCCTCGCGGGCGCGCTGATCGGCTGGGTCTGGGACCAGACGCTGTCCCACCGGGCGTACTCCTGGCTGGGGCTCGGCGACCGGGCGGCCGCCGGCCGCACCCTGCTGGTGGGCGCCCCGGCCGGAGCGCTGCTGGGCGCGGCCGCCGCGTGCGCGGTGCCCGGCGGACCCGCCTTCTCGTACGCCTTCGCGGCCGGGCAGGCCGTGTACGTCGGTGCCGCGACGGTGCTGCTGGTCCTCGGCCGGGAGCGGCTCCTGCTCTACGCGCTGGCGCCGATGGCGGCGGGCGCGGCGGCCTCGCTGGCCGTGGACCTGCCGGCCGCCCTCCGGACCGGTCTGTTGCTGCTGTCCCTGCTGGCGGCGTGCGCGCTGGCGGTGGGGGAGCTGCCGGTGGCGGAGGGCGTACGGGCGGCCAGGTCGGCGCTGCGGCGGCTGCTCGCGCGGCGCACGGACGAGGGCCCGGTGCGGTGGCGGGTGCTGCGCGGCGCGGAGGACGACTTCGCCCCGCGCGGGCCGCGGCTGGCGGACTCGGTGCCGTTCGGGCTGTTCGGCCTCGGCACCGGACTGCTGGTGCTGTACGCCGCGCTGGGGGAGGTGCTGGCCGGGGCGGCGCCGACGGCGGTGGCGCTCACGCTGAGCATGGGCCCGGCGGAGTGGCTGCTGCACCGGTTCCGCAGCGGCAGCCTGACCGGGCTGCGGGCGGCCCGCTCCACGGGCGCGTTCCGCCGGGCGATGCTGGCCACGCTGGCCCGCTGCCTGGCCGCGTACCTGGGGGTCCTGCTGGTTCTGGGCGTGGTGGGCACCCTGCTCTGGCCCGGTGCGCCGCAGATCACCGCCTCCCGCGTGGCGATCCTGCTCCTCCTCGGCACGGTGATGTGGAGCGGCCTGCTGCTCCAGTCCTTCGGCGCGATCCGGGTCGCGGCGGCGGTGGTGGCGGGCGCGGCGGCGATGCAGGCGGCGATCGTCCTGGGCGGCCTGGCCCCGGCACGCACGGCGCAACTCCTGGTGGCGGGGGCCACCGCTCTCTCCCTCTCGGCCTTGGCCTGCAGCCGGCTGGGCCGGGCCACGTCCCACCGCTGAGCGCGGAGTGCCGGCCGTTGCCCCGCCCGTGCGCCGGGCGGGCGGCCCCGTCCCGCCGACCGTGCGGGGCGGGCGCGGCCCCGTCCGGCGGCCGTGTGGGCTAGGCGGCCGAACTCCGCCGCCGTGTGGGTGCCGGCCGTTGCCACGGCCGCTGAGGCGAGGGCAGGGTGCCGGATTCCGGCGGCCGTGTGGGCTAGGCGGCCGAACTCCGCCGCCGTGTGGGTGCCGGCCGTTGCCACGGCCGCTGAGGCGAGGGCAGGGTGCCGGATTCCG
>NZ_JBWKDJ010000002.1:0-261908 GCF_056436025.1 Streptomyces sp. NPDC043853 | reverse complement strand
CCGCCGGCCGTGTGGGCAGTCGTGCCGCTGGGCGGCACGGGTGGGCACACGGCACCCCGGTCCCGCGAGGGCTCGCGCAGCCTCGCCGTGCCCCGGTCCGGCTGCGGGGCCGGGCCCCGTCCGGGCGGAGCTCCCGCTCCGGGTGGTGCCGGGCCCGGCGAAGCCACTGCCCTGGCCGGGCGGCGTTGCGGCCGGAGCCGAGGCATGGCTTCGGTGGGGCGGGAGCGCTGCCCGCTGGGCGGCGTTCCGGTGTGCCCACCCGTTCCGCCCTGCGGAACGCCTGCCCACACCTCGGCGGAGGTCGCCCACACCTCGGCGGGGGCCGCCACACCTCGGCGGAGGTCGCCCACACCTCGGCGGGGGCCGCCACACCTCGGCGGAGGTCGCCCACACCTTGGCGGGGGCCGCCCACACCTCGGCGGGGGTCGCCCAGACCTCGGCGGAGGTGGGCTGGGCCTCGGCGGGGGCCGCAACTTGGCGGGGGCGGCCGCGCCAGGGGCGGAGCAGCGTAATCCACGTCCGTTACGGAGGAAGCATGTTGTTGGTCCCTTACTACGAGCATCCCGCCGAGCAGCCCGACGCATGGGCCGCCCTCACCCGGTCCGCCGACCGCCTGCATTCCGTCGTGCTCAATCCGGCCAGCGGCCCGGGCACCGCCCCGGACCACGCGTTCGCCGCGGCCGCGGCACGGCTGCGCGGCGCCGGCGTCGCCGTGCTCGGCTACGTCGACACCGACTACGGCCGCCGCCCGCACGCCGACGTCGTGCAGGAGCTGCTCCGGCACCGCGACTGGTACGCCACCGACGGAGCCTTCCTGGACCAGGCCGCGGCCGGCGCCGAGGCCCTGCCGCACTACCGGCGGCTCGCCGTCGCCGCCCGCGCCGCAGGCGCCCGTACCCTCGTCCTCAACCACGGCACCCACCCGCACCCCGGGTTCGCCGAACTCGCCGACCTGCTGGTCACCTTCGAGGGCCCTTGGGAGGCGTACCGGCACGAATCGGCCGGGTCGCTGCCGGAGTGGACCGCCGGGCATCCGGCCGCCCGGTTCTGCCACCTCGTCCACGGCGTGCCGCCCGGCACCGCACCCACCGCCGTGGCCGCGCTCGCCGCGGCCCGGCACGCCGGGGTGCACGGGGCGGTGTCCGGCACCGGAACGCACCCGTGGCAGGAACTGCCGTACGACCTGTGAGCCGTGAGCCGTGAGCCGTGCGAGCTGAGACGTGAGCCCCGGCGGGTCCTCAGACCGGCAGGACCACGTGCACCCGGTAGCCCCCGCCGTACCGCGGCCCCGCGAAGCACGTGCCGCCCAGCGCCCCCGCCCGCTCGCGCATGCCGAGCAGCCCGTGGCCGCCGGCCGGCACCGGTGAGGGCGCGTCCGCGGCCGGGGAGGCGGCCGGAGGGGCGGCCGGAGAGCCCGCCGGGACGGTGGCCGGTTCCGGAGCGCCCGTCCCGCCGTCGTCCAGCACCGTGATCTCCACCGAGGTGCCCACCCGCACCACGCTGACCTCCGCCTTCGCCTCCGGCCCGGCATGCTTGCGGACGTTCGTCAGCGCCTCCTGGATGACCCGGTACGCCGCCAGGTCCACCGCGGCCGGGAGGCCGGGCTCCCCCTCCGGGCTCCGCTGGACGGCCAGCCGCACCGGCAGCCCGGCGTTCCGGAAGGTGTCCACGAGGTCGTCGAGCACGCCCAGCCCCGGCGCCGGCTCGGTCGGTGCCTCCGGGTCGCCGGACTGCCGCAGCAGTCCGACCGTGGCGCGCAGTTCGTTCAGTGCCGACCGGCTGGCCTCCCGTACGTGCGCGAGGGCCTCCTTCGCCTGGTCCGGCCGCTTGTCCATGACGTGCGCGGCCACTCCCGCCTGCACGTTGACCAGCGCGATGTGGTGGGCCACCACGTCGTGCAGGTCCCGGGCGATCCGCAGCCGCTCCTCGGCGACCCGCCGCCGCGCCTCCTCCTCCCGGGACCGCTCGGCCCGGTCGGCCCGTTCCTGGATGGCGTCCACGAAGGCCCGCCGGCTGCGCACCGCGTCCCCGGCCGCCGCGGCCATTCCGGTCCAGGCGAAGATCGCCACGTTCTCCTGCGCGTACCAGGGCGCCGGCCCGGCCGCCATGGCCACCCCGGTCAGCCCGGTCATGGTGAGCAGTCCGAGCCTCCACGTGGTGGGCCGGTCGGTCTGCGAGGCCACCGTGTAGAGGGCGACCACCGCGCAGAAGGCGACCGGGGCCCGGGGCTCCCCGGTGACGAGCTCCACCAGGGTCAGTGCGACCGTCGCGGCGAGCACGCTCCGCGGCCGGTGCCGCCGCAGGACCAGCGCGGCCGCCCCCAGCACCATCAGCACCAGCGAGAACGGGTGCGGCGCCCGCGTCCCGAAGGTGGGCCCGTGCGGCCCGTGCGGGTCGGCGAAGGAGCCGACGAACATGGCGACGAGCACCCCGAGCGCGAGCAGGGCGTCGGTCGCGAGCGGATGCGCCGTCATCCACTCGCGGGTGGAACAGACCGCTCCGCCGCCCGGCCGGGGACGCGGCGCGAGGTGTTTCGTCAGCATCCCGATACGGTACGGCCTCCCGCTCAGAGCGGGTATCGCTCCAGCGCGGCCGTTCCGCCCACGTTCCGCATCATCCGGCGCAGCACCCGTACGGCGGTCGCGTAGTCGGCGTCGTCGATGCCGTCGTGGATGTGGGCGCGGATTCCGGGGAGGATCTTCTTGACCTCCGCGTGGGCCTGCCGGCCCGGTTCCGCGAGCCACAGGCGCCCCTCGGCGTCACGGGTGAGGAGCCCGCGTCCGACCAGGTCGTCCGCGTCCTCCGCCGGCCGGTCCTGGGGGAGCAGGTAGGGCTCCAGCAGCGCGGCCAGTTCGGCCGGGGTCCGGCCCGCGCCGTCCGCCGAGAGGTCCTCCGGGTGCAGGTAGCGGATCGTCCAGTACTGCGGCTGGGTCAGCCCCAGTTCGCCGAGCCTGCCCCGGATGTAGGCGATGACCTCCCGGTGGACGGCGTCGGAGACGCTGCCGACGGGCTGACGGGCCAGGACGGCGGGATCGTTCTCGGCGTCGGTCCCGCCGGTCGTGACGCTCCCGCCGGTCGTACCGGTGCTGGTCATGGTGGTGCCTCCCCGTGGCTGCGCATCAGGTGCGTGATCAACGCCATCCTGCAACCTCAGGTCCGCTCGAGGTCAACCCGAGCGCGTGTGGAGCGGCGGTTTTCGCCGGAGCCGGAACCGGAGCCGGAGGCGGTGTCCGCGCCGGGGCCGGGGGCCGGCCGCCGACAGGACCGCGCACAGCAGCGCCACGGCGGCGATCGCCGCGAGGTGCTCCTTGCCCGCCAGGTTGTCCTTGACCAGCAGCTCGACGGCCATCATCAGGACCACCGCGGCTCCGGTGACGTACGCCCCGTAGCGCCAGCACACGTACACCGAGAGGCCGACCACCGCCGCGGAGGGGCCGGTGTCCACGATCAGGCGGTCGGAGGCCGGGAGGCCCAGCGGGTGGTCCGGGCCGAGACCGAGCCCGACCCGGGCGTACGTGGTCCCGGCGAGCGTGGCGACGTAGCCGATCAGCAGGGTGCGCCACCAGCCGACGCAGATCTCCGCGATCCCGAAGACCAGCAGCATCTGCGCGAGCGCGCCCCACACCGGCAGGTCCAGGGCGGGCACGAAGAGCGAGAGCGGGGTCCGCAGCAGCGCCAGCCACAACGGGTCGGAGGCCTTCACCGACCCGAGGTCCTGGACGAAGGGGAATCCCCAGCTCTGGTTCTGCACGATCTGGAACACCAGCGTCAGACACACGGCGCCCAGGGTCATCGGGACCGCCCGCCACCCGCGCCTGACCAGCGCGATCCGCACGGTCCGGTACAGCGGCCCCCATTCGCGTTCGGCGAACCGCCGCACGGCCGGGAGGGTCAACGCCTGGCCCCCAGGTGTTTCCGGTGCAGCCTCCCCCACGCGGCGCGCGGGGGGACCCCCAGCAGCCGGGGTGCTTCAAGGAAACCTTCTGCGCGCCCCGCCGCGAGCCCGATCCGCAGCAGGTCGGAGCTCTTCTCGAACAGCATGAACCGGGGCTCCCAGATCGGCCGGTACTTGGCGTTGGCCCGGTACAGCGACTCGATCTGCCACCACCGCGAGAAGAACGACAGCAGCGAGCGCCACAGGCGCAGCACCGGCCCCGCGCCCAGCCGCGAGCCGCGCTCGAAGACGGACCGGAACATGGCGAAGTTGAGCGAGACCTGGCTGACGCCGATCTCCCTGGAGCGTTCCAGGAGTTCGATGACCATGAACTCCATCAGGCCGTTCTCGGAGTCCCGGTCACGGCGCATCAGGTCCAGGGACAGGCCCCCCGGCCCCCACGGCACGAAGGACAGCAGCGCGCGCAACTCGCCCGTGCCGTCGGTGCACTCCAGCATCACGCACTGCCCGTCGGCCGGATCGCCGAGTCGGCCCAGCGCCATCGAGAAGCCGCGCTCGGTGGCGCCGTCGCGCCAGTCGTCGGCGCGGCGCAGCAGCTCGTCCATCTGCTCGGCGGGAATGTCGGCGTGCCGTCGGATCCGCACCTGGTACCCGGCCCGCTTCACCCGGTTGTACGCCTGCCGTACGGTCCGCATGGCGCGGCCCTCCAGGGTGAACTCGGCGGTCTCCACGATCGCCTCGTCGCCCAGTTCGAGCGCGTCCAGCCCGTGCCGGGCGTACACCGTGCCGGCCTCCTCGCTCGCGCCCATCACGGCCGGCACCCAGCCGTGCTCGCGGGCCTCGGCCAGCCACGGCTCGATGGCGCCGGGCCAGGCCTCGGGATCGCCGATCGGGTCGCCGGAGGCCAGCGACACCCCGCCCACCACCCGGTAGGTGACGGCCGCCTTGCCGGTGGGGGACCAGATCACGGACTTCTCGCGGCGCAGGGCGAAGTAGCCGAGCGAGTCGCGGTCGCCCTGCCGGGCGAGCAGCGCGCGCAGCCGCTCCTCGTCCTCCTCGGTGAGCGGGTCGACGGCCCGACGGGACCGGAACGCGGCCAGCAGCACGGCGAGCAGCAGCAGGAAGGACATCAGGTTGATGAACACGTCGACCCAGCCGGGGGTGACGATGTCCCGGTAGCCGTGGTCGCTCTCGGCGAGGGTGACCAGGCGCATCACCCCGTACCGCCAGCGGGCCATGAAGGAGGCCTCCGCGCCGTCCCCGGCGGTGTTGGTGAGGCCGACCAGCAGCGCCGCTACCAGCGAGGTGACGAGCAGTCCGACGGCGGCGACGGCCGCGGCCAGTTTCGGGTTGGACCGGTCGCCCTTGGCGTAGAACTCGCGGCGGCCCAGCAGCAGGGCGCCGACGAAGGCGGCGGTCAGGCCGAGGGAGACCCAGTTCTGCGCGTGCGAGCGGATCTCCGGGTCGGTGGTGCAGTAGTAGGCCAGGAACACCGTGAGAAGGCCGCTGATCACCAGGTTCAGGATCCAGGCGGCCCGCTTGCGGCGGCCCGTGGTCACCGCGAGGAAGAGCGAGAACAGGCCGGAGCCGAAGCCGGCGGTCAGCAGGTACGGGGTGAAGTAGCTCGCGGTGTTGTGGGCGCGCAGGTCCTGCCCGAGCGAAACCCAGACCGCACTGAGGAAGTTGACGAAGGTGACGGCCCGCAGGTACCAGACCGCGAAGGCCGCCGCCCGTACCGACCGCTCGCTCCCCCGGCCGGCCCCCGCGCCGGTGCCCCTGCTGCTTCCGCCGGTGCTTCCGGCAGTGGTTCCGCCGGTGGTTCCGCCGGTCGGTGCACGGCCGGGGGCGCGGTCGTGCTGCCGGACGGGGTCTGCGCTGGTCAAACGGACCTCTCCCATGAAAAGCGATCATATGGGGCGTCGCGTTTCGCGGCAGAGCCGGGACGGGCGGCCCGGTCGGGGCCGCCGCCCCCGGACGTTCAGTCCGTCTTCTCCGCCTCGTCCACCGCGTCCGCCTCGTCGGCGTCCCGCTCCGGCAGCTCCGCCGCGAGCGCCGCGGCGGCCTGGACGAGCGGGAGCGCCAGCAGCGCCCCGGTTCCTTCGCCCACAGTGACGCCGTGGTCGAGCAGAGGGTTGAGCGCCATCCGGTCCAGCGCCTTGGCCTGGGCCGGCTCACCGCTGGCCTGGCCCGCCAGCCACCAGTCCGGGGCGCGGAACGCGGCCCGCTGCGCCACCAGGGCACAGGCCGCCGACACCACCCCGTCGAGGATCACCGGCGTACGGCGGACCGCGCACTGCAGCAGGAAGCCGACCATCGCGGCCAGGTCGGCACCGCCGACCGCCCCGAGCAGCTCCAGCTGGTCGCCCAGCACCGGACGGGCCCGGCGCAGCGCGTCGCGGACGGCCGCGCACTTGCGCATCCAGGCCAGGTCGTCGACGGGGACGCCACCGCGCCCGGTCACCACCGAGGCGTCCGTCCCGCACAGCGCCGCCACCAGGGTCGCCGCGGCCGTGGTCCCGCCGACGCTCAGATCACCGAGCACCACCAGGTCCGTACCGGAGTCGGCCTCCTCGTCGGCGATGCGCATGCCCAGCCGCACCGCCGCCTCGGTCTCCGCCGCGCTCATCGCGTCCTCGACGTCGATCCGGCCGCTGCCGCGCCGCACCCGGTGCCGTACGACTTCCTCGGGCAGCAGAGCGGGATCGCAGTCCAGACCCGCGTCCACGACCCGGATCCCGGCACCCAGTCGGCCCGCCAGCACCGACACCGGGCTCCGCCCGTCGAGCACGGCCCGCACCAGCGCGTGCGTCCCGCCGGCGGGACGGGCCGAGACGCCCAGCCCGGCCACTCCGTGGTCACCGGCGAAGAGCACGACCTTCGGGTGCTCCACCGGCCGTACCGGCACGGAACCCTGCGCGGCGGCGAGCCACTCGGCGAGCTCGTCCAGCCGGCCCAGGGCACCGGGCGGC
This sequence comes from Streptomyces sp. NPDC043853, assembly GCF_056436025.1. Classification (NCBI taxonomy): domain Bacteria; kingdom Bacillati; phylum Actinomycetota; class Actinomycetes; order Kitasatosporales; family Streptomycetaceae; genus Streptomyces; species Streptomyces sp. NPDC043853. The sequence continues at coordinate 255,044 of NZ_JBWKDJ010000002.1, read as the reverse complement.
ACGGCCAGCCGTTCGCGGCGGTCCTCGGCGTCCCGCCGTACGCCCCCGTCGGGGCGCTCGATCAGATCGGAGAAGTCGTCGAGATTCAGCGTGGTCATTTCCCGAACAGTACAGGCGGGAGGCGGGTGTCCGGCCCCGCCCGGAGCCGCACCCGGACACCGGTTCGGAACCGGTGTCCGGGACCGGCCCGCGGGCTATTCCTTCAGTACGAGGGCCTGCCCGGCGACCACCAGGAGGACGTGCTCGCACTCCCCGGCCACGGCCGCGTTCAGCCGGCCCAGCTCGTCCCGGAAGCGGCGCCCGGCGGGCGTCGCCGGGACCACGCCGGAGCCGACCTCGTTGCTCACCACCACCACCGTCCGGCCGGTGGCGCGCACGGCGGCCACCAGCTCCGCCGTGCGTTCCCGCAGCCGCTGCCGGCCGCTCGCAGCCCAGGTCTCGTCGTCCCAGGCGCCGACCCGGTCCATCGCGTCGGTCAGCCACAGCGCCAGGCAGTCGATCAGCAGCGGCGGCCCATCCACGGCGAGCAGCGGCACGATCTCGCAGGTCTCCAGGGTCCGCCAGGACCCGGGGCGGCGGTCCCGGTGCAGGGAGATCCGGGCCGCCCAGTCCGGGTCGCCCTCGCGGGTGCCGCCGGTGGCGACGTAGTGCACCTCGGGGAAGGCGGCGAGCCGCTGTTCGGCCTCCACCGACTTCCCCGACCGGGCGCCGCCGAGCACCAGGGTGCGGCGGGGCAGGTCGGGCACGGCGTGGTACTCGCCGACGATCAGGGTGCTGCCGTCCGGGACCGCCCGGGCACCGGCCGCGGCGCAGCGGCGCTCCAGCTCCCGACCCGGCGGGACGTCGTGGTCGAGGTGCACGGCGATCACGTCGGTGGCCGGCCCGATCGCGCCGACGGCGCGCAGCCGGGCGATGGCGTCGGGCCGGCCGAGCACGTCGGCGACCACCAGGTCGTACACGCGCCCGTGGTTCTCCTCGGCGCCGGCCGGGGCGCCGCCGGGCGGCAGGTACAGCAGCCGGTCCCCGTCCGGGCCGGTGACCTCGTACCCGGTGCCCGGCGCGTCCATCGGCACGGCCCGCACCCGGTGGCCGCTGATCACCGCCAGCTCCCGTCCGTCGGGCACCCGGCCGGCGGCCGGCAGTCCCGGCGGCAGCTCCACGGCGGGCCCGTCGTGCGGATGGGTCAACAGCACCTGGCGCACCCCGCCCAGCGAATGCCCGGCCCGGGCCGCGGCGAGCACGGCGCCGGGGGTGAGGTCGAGGAGCACCGCGCCGTCGACGAGCAGGGCGGTGGCGGCCCGGGCGCGGGTGCCCACGGATACGGCGCAGGCGGCGCAGGGACAGCCGGGGCGGGGCAGTCCTTCGGGTGTGCCGGTGCCGAGCAGAGTCAGTTCCACAAGGAAGATCCTCCCGCGTCCCCGGGGGTGGTGCGCGCCCGGCTAGTCTGCGGGCAGACTCACGGCAGCGAACGAACGACCAACGGAGGCGGACATGGCGTGGACGTGGCGGTTCGAGACGGCGGACGGCGCGGAGACCGCACCGTCGGTGGCGCCGGAGGAGTTCACCACCCAGGGCGACGCGGAGTCCTGGATCGGCGAGTACTGGAAGGACCTGCTGGAGGGCGGCACCGAACGCGTCCGCCTCGCGGACGACAACGGTCAGGAGATCTACGCGATGAGCCTGCGCGAGGCACTGGACGCGTAGGGTCTGTCCCGGCCCCGCCCGGTCCGCCGGGCGGGGTCACGTCACCCGCGGACGCCCACCAGGTGGAGGAGGGCCGCGACGCCGCGGTAGGGGTCGGTGCGGCCGGCGCGTTCCTCGGCGGCGAGCAGGCGCTCCAGCTCGTCCTCCGGCGGCAGCGGCGAGCGCTCCGTCGCCTCGGTGCCGTCCGTGAAGACCCGTACGCCGTACCAGGTGTGCAGCGGCGCCCCGATCCCGGACAGCGTGGCCGTCAGGCCGGCCAGCCGGTCGGCCCGTACGTCCAGGCCCAGCCGGTTGGTGTAGTCGACGGAGTCGAACGCGGCCAGCGCGCCCGCCCAGTCACCGTCCAGCCCCGGCCGCATGGCCAGCGCGTCCCCGTTGCGCACGAGCAGCGACAGCAGGCCGCCCGGCGCCAGCATGCGGGCCAGGCCGGCGAGCATGGCGTCCGGCTCGGCCACGTACATCAGCACCCCGTGGCACAGCACCACGTCGAAGCTGCCCGGCAGGAAGTGCGCGCCGGTCTCCCGGCCGTCGCCCTCCAGCAGCCGCACCCGGTCGCGGATCCCGGCCGGTTCGACGGCCAGCGCGGCACGCGCCACGTCCAGCATCCCGGAGTCCTGTTCCAGCCCGGTCACCATGTGCCCGGCGCGGGCCAGCCGCAGCGCCTGCGTGCCCTGGCCCATGCCCACGTCCAGGACGCGCAGCCGCTGACCGACCGGGAAGCGCTGGGCGATCTGCTCGTCGACCTGGCGGCCGACCAGTTCCTGACGGACCGCGTTGCGCAGTCCGCCCAGACCTTCCAGCCACATCCGGGCTCCGCCCGCGAAGCCCGCCGGTTCCTCGACCGGTGCGCCGGGCCCGCCTGCGCTCAGGGTCGTTCCCCGCGCTTGACCTGCGGCTTCGGCAGCCGCAGCCGGCGCATCTGGAGGGTGCGCATCAGGCCGTACGCGACGGCGCCGCGCTTCGGCTCGTCCGGGAAGCGCTCGTTCACGGCCTTGCGCAGCCGGATGAACAGGCCGACGGAGTCGACGAGGATCAGCGCGATCACGCCGAGCCACAGCAGCAGCGCGATGTTCTGGATCGAGGGGACCCGGACCATGCTCAGGACCAGGATGACCACCGCGAGCGGCAGGAACATCTCGGCGACGGACCACCGGGAGTCCACGAAGTCGCGGACGAACCGGCGGACCGGTCCCTTGTCACGGGCCGGCAGGTAGCGCTCGTCGCCACTGGCCAGCGCCTCCCGCTGCTTGGTCAGCTCGGCCCGGCGCCGCTCGCGGGCGCGCTTGGCGTCCTCCTTGCGGTTACCGGTCGAGGCCACCACGGTCTTGCGCTGCGACTGTGCGACAGCGCGCTTCGGCGTGGGGCGGCCCTTGGGGGCCTGCGGGTCACGGGGCTGCTTGGAGAGGTCGGCGCTCACCTTGTCGGTGGGGGCCGCCTTCTCTTCCTTGGAGGAACGGCTACCAAACACAACACCCAAGGGTACGTGCTCGTACGCCACCGCCCCACCTCGCCGGGGAACGATCCGGCAACGGCGGGCGTCTTCCCCTGCGAGGGATCACCGAACGTGTCGCCGCGGGCTCCGCCGGAGGCGCCACCGAGGGGATCACCTACTCCTTACGCCTGAGGGCCCGGGGGCAGGCTCGTCCCGGAGGAGGAGCGCATCCGTGCTCGAACAGTGCGGTAATGGAGGCAGGGCCCGTACTGTGGTCCTGAGGTTCGCAACCGTTGGTGACCTGCAGTCGTAGTCCGTCAGAAGGGGGCGCGCGAAGCCCATGAGCGGTGTCATGAAGCGTATGGGGATGATCTTCCGCGCGAAGGCGAACAAGGCCCTTGACCGGGCCGAGGACCCGCGCGAGACCCTCGACTACTCGTACCAGAAGCAGCTGGAGCTGCTGCAGAAGGTGCGTCGCGGCGTCGCGGACGTCGCCACCTCCCGCAAGCGCCTGGAGCTCCAGCTGAACCAGCTGCAGGGCCAGTCCGCCAAGCTGGAGGACCAGGGCCGCAAGGCCCTCGCGCTGGGCCGTGAGGACCTCGCCCGCGAGGCCCTCAGCCGCCGCGCCTCGCTCCAGCAGCAGGTCGGGGACCTGGAGGTGCAGCACCAGACGCTCCAGGGCGAGGAGGAGAAGCTGACTCTCGCCGCCCAGCGCCTGCAGGCCAAGGTGGACGCCTTCCGCACGAAGAAGGAGACCATCAAGGCCACCTACACCGCGGCCCAGGCACAGACCCGGATCGCCGAGTCCTTCTCCGGCATCTCCGAGGAGATGAGCGACGTCGGCCTGGCCATCCAGCGGGCAGAGGACAAGACCGCCCAGCTCCAGGCACGCGCCGGCGCCATCGACGAGCTGCTCGCCTCCGGCGCCCTGGACGACCAGTCGGGTCTGGCCAAGGACGACATCCAGGCCGAACTCGACCGGCTCTCCGGCGGCACCGACGTGGAGCTGGAGCTCCAGCGGATGAAGGCGGAGCTGGCCGGCGGCCCCTCCGCGCAGCAGCAGGCCATCGAGGGCGGCACCCCGGGTGCCGCACAGCAGCAGTCGCAGTCCCAGCACCGGTTCGACAAGCAGTAGGGACGGGGCCCGTCATGATTGTCCGCATCATGGGGGAGGGCCAGGTCCAGCTCGCCGACGAGCACCTCGCCGAGCTGAACAAGCTCGACGACATGCTGCTGGAGGAGATGGAGAACGGCGACGGCCCGGCGTTCCGGGCCACGCTGCACGCCCTGCTGGACAAGGTCCGCGAGCTGGGCACGCCCCTGGCGGACGAGGAGCTGGAGCCCTCCGAGCTGATCCTCCCGCCGCCGGACGCGACCCTCGCCGAGGTGCGCGAGCTGCTCAGTGACGACGGTCTGATCCCCGGCTGAGCCGTTTCGGCTTGCGGTCGGGGTCCGGGGCCCCGCCGATGAAGTCCTGGAACCGGCGCCGTGGCGCCGCCCAGCGCCGGTCGTGGTGGAACGCCCGCAGGCCCGCCTTCGCGCGGGCACGCGGGCGGTTCACGTAGAACCGCTTCGCGAAGGGGGACGTGGGCCGGGCCAGCCGGACCGCCCCGATCAGTGCCACGAAGGGCACCAGGGTGCCGATCAGCGCCGTGCGCGGCTTGCCCTTCCACAGGGCGATCAGTGCCAGGAAGAAGTTGAAGGCCGTGTTGACGGCGACCAGACCCCGGTTCTGCCGTTCGTCGACGGTGAGGTCGTTGACCCCGAACGGCAGGAAGCCGCCCAGCACCAGCGCCACCAGTGCCGCGGTCAGCACCACGATCTCCACGCTCTTGCGGCCCTGCTCGCTCCAGTAGACGTCGTCCAGGTGCAGGATCAGCGCGAACTCGTCCAGCACCAGGCCGGCGCCGAGCCCGAACAGCACGGCGGAGACCATCGCGCCGAAGCCGTACCGGCCGCTGCCCACCGCCCCGAATCCGCCGACGATCACCAGGATCACGCCCGGCACCACGTGGTGGACGTGCATCCCGCCCGGGGTGATGTTCTTGAAGGGGCCCCGGCCCGCCCGGATCAGCCGGGTGATCATGCGGGTGACCAGGAACGAGGTCACGAAGGACAGCAGCGCGAGGAGCAGGGGGAGCTTTCCCGGCTCGACGATGTTGCGATACCACCAGTGACCCATACCACCAGCTCCCGATACATCCCGTTTCGGGTAATTTACCCGTAGTCGTGTGCGGGGCGTGAGCAGGTAGCGTTCCGGCCGATGACCGCTTCGCACTCGCCCGACTCCCCGCCCGCCGACCGCGCCTCGCTCGGCGACGGCATCCGGTTCGCCTTCGGCACCCTCACCGTGCTGCCCGCACGGATCACCCGCTGGGACCGGCCGGCCGCCCGCACCGGCATGGTCTGCGCCCCGCTGGCCGGCCTCGTCGTCGGCCTGCTCGCCGCCGTCCCCGGGGTCCTCCTGCTGCTGCTCGGCGGCGGGCCGCTGCTCGCCGCCGCGGCCACCCTCGCCGTCCCGGCCGTCCTCACCCGGGGCCTCCACCTGGACGGACTGGCGGACACCGCCGACGGCCTGGGCAGCGCCAAGCCCGCCGACACCGCCCTGCGGATCATGAAGCAGTCCGACATCGGCCCGTTCGGGGTCATCACCCTGCTGCTGGTGCTGCTGATCCAGGCGGCCGCCCTCGCCGACCTCTACGCCGAGAACTGGGTGCACGGCGCCCTGGCCGCCGTGCTGTCCGCCGTCACGGGCCGGCTCGCCCTCACCCTGGCCTCCCGGGCCGGGGTCCCGGCCGCGCGCCCCGAAGGCCTCGGTGCCACCGTCGCCGGCGCCGTCCCCGGCACCTCCGCCCGCGTCCTCGCCGCCGTCATCGTCCTCATGGCGGCCGCCGCGGGCCTGGCACTGGGGGTGCCCGCCGCCGTCCAGTGCGGTGCGGCCGTGGCCGCCGCCCTCGGCGCGGCCGAACTCCTGCTCCGCCGCTGCGTCCGCCGGTTCGGCGGGGTCACCGGCGACGTCTTCGGCGCGGTCGAGGAGACCGCCGGCACCGCCGCCCTGGTGGTCCTCGCCCTCGGCTGACCGTGGTCCCCGCCCTCGGCCGATCACCGGCGGGCCGGCCCGCGTAGGCTCTGGTCCCGTGGACGAGACGCCGATCGACCTGCCGGAACCGCCGGGCCTGCCGGACTTCCCGGCCCCGCCGGACCCGCCGCCCGCCGGGCCCATCAGGGTGCTCCTCGCCGACGACCAGGCACTGCTGCGCAGCGCCTTCAGGGTCCTGGTGGACTCCGAACCCGACATGGAGGTGGTGGGGGAGGCCTCCGACGGGGCGCAGGCCTACGCCCTGGCCCGGGAACGCGCCGTCGACGTGGTCCTGATGGACATCCGCATGCCCGGCACCGACGGACTCGCCGCCACCCGCATGATCAGCGCCGACCCCGCCCTGGCCGCCGTCCGGGTGGTGATGCTGACGACCTTCGAGGTGGACGAGTACGTCGTCCAGGCCCTGCGCGCCGGAGCCTCCGGCTTCCTCGGCAAGGGCGCCGAGCCGGAGGAGCTCCTCAACGCCATCCGGATCGCCGCGGCCGGCGAGGCCCTGCTCTCCCCGGCCGCCACCAAGGGCCTGATCGCCAGCTTCCTCGCCCAGGGCGGTGGCGCGCACACCGCCGAGGGGGTCCCCGGCGGCCCGCACGCGGCACGGCTGTCGGCCCTGACCGGCCGCGAGCGCGAGGTCCTCGTGCAGGTCGCGGCTGGCCTGTCCAACGACGGGATCGCCGGCCGCCTGGAGGTCAGCCCCCTGACGGTGAAGACCCACGTCAACCGCGCCATGGCCAAACTCGGCGCCCGCGACCGCGCCCAACTGGTGGTCATCGCCTACGAATCGGGCCTGGTCCGCCCCCGCGCCGAGTAGGGCCTGTCCGGCGGCACGGGCGAGGGGCACCCACCGTGCGGTGGGTGCCCCTCGTGGGCCGTCCGGGCGGGCCTGCGCTACGGCAGCGCGAGCATGCGCTCCAGCGCCAGCTTGGCGAAGCCCTCGGTCTCCCGGTCGACCTGGATCTGGTTCACCAGGTTGCCCTCGGCCAGGGACTCCAGGGTCCACACCAGGTGGGGGAGGTCGATGCGGTTCATGGTCGAGCAGAAGCAGACCGTGCGGTCGAGGAAGACGACTTCCTTGCCTTCGGGGGCGAATCGATTCGCCAGCCGCTTGACCAGGTTCAGCTCGGTGCCGATGGCCCACTTCGAGCCGGCCGGAGCCGCCTCGAGAGCCTTGATGATGTACTCCGTGGAGCCGACGTAGTCCGCGGCCGCAACGACCTCGTGCTTGCACTCGGGGTGGACCAGCACGTTCACGCCCGGGATGCGCTCGCGCACGTCGTTGACCGAGTCCAGGCTGAACCGGCCGTGCACGGAGCAGTGCCCGCGCCACAGGATCATCTTGGCGCCGCGCAGCTGATCGGCGGTCAGGCCGCCGTTCGGCTTGTGCGGGTTGTAGACCACGCAGTCGTCCAGGGACATGCCCATGTCCCGGACCGCGGTGTTCCGGCCCAGGTGCTGGTCCGGCAGGAACAGCACCTTCTCCCCCTGCTCGAAGGCCCAGTCCAGGGCCTTCTTGGCGTTGGAGGAGGTGCAGATGGTGCCCCCGTGCTTGCCGGTGAACGCCTTGATGTCGGCCGAGGAGTTCATGTACGAGACGGGGACGGTGCGGTCGGCTATGCCGGCCTCGGTCAGGGCGTCCCAGCACTCCGCGACCTGCTCGGCGGTGGCCATGTCGGCCATCGAGCAGCCGGCCGCGAGGTCGGGCAGGACGACCTTCTGGTCGTCCGAGGTCAGGATGTCCGCCGACTCGGCCATGAAGTGCACGCCGCAGAAGACGATGTACTCGGCCTCCGGCTTGGCGGCCGCGTCGCGCGCGAGCTTGAAGGAGTCGCCGGTGACGTCCGCGAACTCGATGACCTCGTCACGCTGGTAGTGGTGCCCGAGGATGAAGACCTTGTCCCCGAGCTTCTCCTTGGCCGCGCGGGCGCGCGCCACCAGGTCCGGGTCCGAGGGCGACGGCAGGTCGCCGGGGCACTCCACTCCCCGCTCGCTCTTGGGGTCGGCCTCACGGCCGAGCAGCAGCAGGGCAAGGGGCGTCGGCTGGACGTCCAAAGGCTGGGCGGTGGTCACGACACGCACCCTTTCTGTTCCGCGACGACGAGACTTCTCGTCTATATGACGCTATTTATCATAACCCGTTCACGTCAGTTTGACGATGGCCAGTGTGTCTATGTGACGAATTCGCTGGTGCATCGCGGCGGCCCTCCCTTCCGTCCCGGTGTGCGAGCATGGGAATGAATACGTGGCCGCGTCGGTTGCCACCGACGGCAAGAGTCCTCCGCCCCACTTCGGGAGTGAATGCAGATGTCCGTTCAGGACGAAAAGACCACTGTGAGCGACGGCATCCTCCTGTCCGACGCCGCCGCCGCCAAGGTCAAGGCCCTGCTCGAGCAGGAAGGCCGGGACGACCTGGCCCTGCGCGTCGCCGTACAGCCCGGCGGCTGCTCCGGCCTGCGCTACCAGCTCTTCTTCGACGAGCGCTCGCTCGACGGCGATGTCGTCAAGGACTTCGACGGGGTCAAGGTCGTCACCGACCGCATGAGCGCCCCGTACCTGGGCGGTGCCTCCATCGACTTCGTCGACACCATCGAGAAGCAGGGCTTCACGATCGACAACCCGAACGCCACCGGCTCCTGCGCCTGCGGTGACTCCTTCAGCTAAGCCCTGAACGGCACGAGGGGCCCGCACCGGACGACTCCGGTGCGGGCCCCTTCGCGTACGGACCCCCTCGCGCGGGCGCGCGTCAGGAGGTGCGGGACAGCTCCTTGCCCGTCGTGGCGTCGATCACCGGCCGCCCGCCCAGCGGGTCCTTCAGCGTCGCCGACAGGGACATCTCCTGGGCGATCAGGATGCACGCCCGGCCCGGCTCCTTCGGGGTGTCGGTGATCCGCACCGACACCGCCGCCGGGGTCTCCCGCACCTCCAGGGCGTACGTGCTGCACACCCCGCCCCAGAAGTGCACGGTCAGCTTCCGGTCCGATTCGCTGTACGAGAACCCGGGCACCGCCATCCGCCCCACCCCGTCCGTCTTCGGGTCCGCCACGGCGGCCTGCGCCACGGTGTGCCCCGGGGCGCCGTTCCGCCCCGCCACCTCGAACAGCCAGGCCGGCTCCAGTCCGCGGACCCCGTCCACGGTGGCCGGGGCCAGCCCCAGCACCGCCTTGTCCACCGTCTCGGTCCGCGGCGGCTTGATCGGGCGCGGCTCGGGGTTGCAGGGCACCGTGTCGGTCCCCGTCGCGGGGGCCGGCGAGTCCTCCAGCGGAACCGGGGTGGCGCACCCGCTCGGACCGGTGACCGGCGGCCGCGAGGCGGCGTTCAGCTTGTCCAGGGCCGCCGTGGCGGTGACCACCGAGCGCTCACCGGCCCGCTCCGGCGCCTTCAGCTCGCCGCTGCCGCCCACCACCGTGCCGGCCGGGCCCACGCTGATCCGGGTCGACCATCCCTGGGTGGCCAGTCCGCCGATCACCGGGTCCGCGACCACCACCCGTACGGAGCCCTGGGTGAGCCGGGCGTCGAGTTTCGCGCCCTCCTGCCCGAGGGCCCTCAGCACCGGCTCGGCCGCTGCCTTCGCCGCGTCCTCCGTGACCGCCGGCCCGGGGCCGTGCGCCACCGGATCGGACACCCCGGACCCGCTCGAACCGGCACCGCCGGGCAGGGTGGCCGGACCGCAGGTGTCCTTGCCCCGTTCGCAGTCGTCCCCGCCCTGCCGGTGGGCGCTGAAGGACCAGCTGCCGGGGGACTGCCGGGTCACCTGGAGCCGGGGCCCGCCCGTGTCCTTGGCCTGACCGGCCACCCACTGCGCACCCGAGAGCTGCGGGGCGCCCTCGATGCCCAGCGCCGTCGCCAGCTTCGCCACCTCGGCCGAGGTCACCTCGCCGACCGCCTTGAACGCGGGCGCGCTGCCCGGGCCCTGCGGGAGCGGGTTCCTCGCCTCGTAGACCACCTGGCCGCCGGAGGGGTCCGGCTCGCCGGGCGCGATCCCCGGGTTCCCCGGAGTGGGGCTCGACGCCGGGCCGGATTCCGGGCCGCCGCCCGCGTCCCGGGCGGCCATCGCCGCCGTCGCACCGCTGCCGCCGCCCTCCTGGGCCGTGGCCGCCCAGTACGCCGTACCGCCGCCGACCAGCAGCACCGCGGCCGCCACCGCGCCGGCGACCAGGGCGGGCCGTCGGCGCGCCGCCCTGGTCGGTACCGCCGTCTCCGGTGCGGGAGTGGCCTTTCCGGCGGGGTCCGCCGGCGCTGCGGGGTCCGCCGTCCCTGCGGGGCCGGCCGTCCCTGCGGGGTCGGTCCCGGTGGGGTCCGCCGACCCTGCGGGGTGTGTTGTCCCTTCGGGGTGTGCCGACTCCGCCGTCGCCGCGGGGTCCGCGGCCTCTGCCGGGTCCGGGATCCGTGCCGGTTCCGGGGTCTCCGAGCTGGTCACCGCATCGCTCCTTCGCCTGCCTCGCCGTCCGTGGTGCCAGTGGGACGGAACAGACGCGCAACCGGTTCCCCTCCGATTCCCCCTCCGGTTCCCCTCGATCCCCGTTCGCTCAGTCCCCGTACAGAGCCGTGGCCGCGATCATCCGGGCCGAGGCCGGCGGCACCGTGATCCCGTGGATCTGCGCGGCCGTCACCGGGGCCGGAACGGGCTCCGCCGGGACTCCCCAGTGCGGAGCCATCCGGGCGCAGTCGCCCAGCATCCGCGCGAAACCCGGCCGGGAAAGGGCTTCAGCGCCGCGCAGTGCGGCGGTGTACTCGGAATAGTCCGTCATGTGGGCACCGTAGGGGGCGTCCGGCGCGAGGGAAAAGCCCTACTATCGGGTAGTTTCGGTGGCTCGGCATGCCGCGCCGGAGCGGGTAGCGTGGACTGTCACCTTGCCGCCCCTTCGCAGGAGCATCCACGCCGTGCGTATCGCAGTCACCGGCTCCATCGCCACCGACCACCTCATGACCTTCCCCGGCCGCTTCGCCGACCAGCTGGTCGCGGACCAGCTGCACACGGTCTCCCTCTCCTTCCTCGTCGACAACCTCGACGTGCGCCGGGGAGGCGTCGGCCCGAACATCTGCTTCGGCATGGGCCAGCTGGGCAGCCGCCCGATCCTGGTCGGCGCCGCCGGCTACGACTTCGACGAGTACCGGGCCTGGCTCGAGCGGCACGGCGTCGACACCGAGTCCGTCCGCATCTCCGAGGTGCTGCACACCGCGCGCTTCGTCTGCACCACGGACAAGGACCACAACCAGATCGGCTCCTTCTACACCGGCGCCATGAGCGAGGCCCGGCTGATCGAGCTCAAGGCGGTCGCGGACCGGGTGGGCGGCCTGGACCTGGTCCTCATCGGGGCCGACGACCCCGAGGCGATGCTGCGCCACACCGAGGAGTGCCGGACCCGGGGCATCCCGTTCGCGGCGGACTTCTCCCAGCAGATCGCCCGCATGGACGGCGAGAACATCCGCACCCTGATGGAGGGCGCGACCTTCCTCTTCTCCAACGAGTACGAGAAGGGGCTCATCGAGACCAAGTCCGGCTGGACCGACGAGGAGATCCTCGGCAAGGTCGGCACCCGCGTCACCACGCTGGGCTCGCGCGGCGTGGTCATCGAGCGGGCCGGCGAGGAGCCGATCACGGTCGGCTGCCCGGAGGAGACCGCGAAGATCGACCCGACCGGCGTGGGTGACGCCTTCCGGGCCGGCTTCCTGACCGGCCTCGGCTGGGGCGTCGGCCTGGAGCGTGCCGCGCAGGTCGGCTGCATGCTCGCCACCCTCGTCATCGAGACCCTGGGCACCCAGGAGTACACGCTGGCCCGCGCCCACTTCATGGAGCGCTTCACCAAGGCGTACGGCGACGAAGCGGCCGCCGAGGTCCAGGCCCACCTGTCCGCGTAACCCTCCGGAGGCGGAGCCGGCCCGACCCCGGCTCCGCCGCTCGGCCCCGCCGGGCTGCACCCCGTCGGGGGCGCGGGGAACTGCGCGAACGGCCACGGCCGGCCCGCAGGCCCGGTGCGACGGGGCCGCCCGAACCGGGCGGCGGTCCGGGGCGGAGCCCCGGGGAAACGGTGAAGGGGCGGGGCGGGGAACAACCCCGCGCAGCGGCCGACCCCCCCTCGGGCGGTCAGTGCGTACGCCGCACCCGATAAGCGACGGCGCCGCCGGACGCAGGAGCTTCGCCCAGGTACTCCTGCTCACGCATCGAGCACCACGCCGGAATGTCCAGCCGCGCCACCTCGTCGTCCGACAGGACGGTGACCACGCCGCCCACCGCCACCCGCCCGATCGCCCGCGCCAGCTCGATCACCGGCTGCGGGCAGAGCAGTCCCAGCGCGTCCACGGTCAGCGACTCGGCCCCGGCGCCCGCCGGGGCGGGCGCCTCGGAGACGCCCAGCTGCTCCCGGACCCCCGCGACCGCGCGCGGCAGCACCTCCAGGAAGGCGTTGACCTCCTCGGCCGTGGTGCCGTGCGGCAGCGACACCCGTACGTTCCCCTCTGACAGCACCCCCATGGCGTTCAGCACATGGCTCGGCGTCAGGGTCGAGCTGGTGCACGAGGAACCCGAGTTCACCGAGAACCCGGCCCGGTCCAGCTCGTGCAGCAGCGTCTCCCCGTCCACGTACAGGCAGGAGAACGTGACCAGATGGGGGAGCCGGCGGTCGGCGTCGCCGACCACCTCCACGTCCGGCACCAGCCGTGCCACCCGCCGCCGGATCCGGTCCACCAGCACCCGCAGCCGGGCCGCCTCCGCGTCCGCCTCGGCGCGGACCGCCCGCAGCGATGCCGCCGCGGCCACGATGGCCGGGAGGTTGGGGAAGCCGGGGGATCGGCCCGACTCCCGTTCGTCGGCCGGGCCTTGGGGCGCGTACCGGACGCCCTTGCGGACCGCCAGCAGCCCGACTCCAGCTGGTCCGCCCCATTTGTGCGCACTGGCGGCGAGCACCGACCAGCCGCCCTCCACCGGCCCCCACGGCAGCGACTGCGCCGCGTCCACCAGCAGCGGCACCCCGGCCGCCGCGCAGACCTCGGCCGTCTCGGCGACCGGCTGCACCGTGCCCACCTCGTGGTTGGCGGACTGCAGGCAGGCCAGCGCGGTGTCCGGCCGGTCCGTCAGCTCCCGCGCGTACGCCTCGGCGGACGCGGCCCCGGTCCGGTCGACCGGCACCCGCAGGACCGTTCCGCCGGCCGCCTCGTGGAGCTCCGCCGCGTGCAGCACGGAACTGTGCTCGACCGCCGATACGACCAGGTGAGCGCCGACCCGCCGACGGCCCGCCAGGACCCCGGCCATCCCCGCGTGGACGGCGTGCGTCCCCGAAGGGGTGAAGACGAGTTCGTCGGGGCGGCAGCCCACCGCGTCGGCGGCGGCCTCCCGCGCCGCGTCCAGCAGCAGCCGGGCGCGCCGGCCCTCCCGGTAGAGCCGGGCCGGGTCGGCCCAGCCCTCGTCCAGCGAGGCCTGCAGGGCCTGCCGGGCGACCGGGTGCAGCGGAGCGGCGGAGGCGACATCGAAGTACGGCATCCGGTCACGCTAACCGGCCGGGCCCGGCACGGGGTTCAGGGGGCGTCAAGCGCCGTGCCGAGCCCGCCGTTCAGGCGCGCGGAGACCGTCCCCCGTACGGGCGAGCCACCCCTTCGGGGGCAGTAGCGGCGCGTTGGGCACCCTCCCCGCGCGACCCCAAATAGCGTCCAGTAGGGTTTGGTCCGCATAAACATCCAAACCCCTGCCTGCGCGTCAGGGCCGGCGACCGACCCGAAAGACGGCCGCGGCCGGGAGCGCGGGCCGAGACTCTCGGGAAGGCGCTACGTGAGTCCCTACGGCTCCGACCTCCCCCACCGCCCTGAGGGCGTGGGAGGTACCCCCATGCCGCGGCGCCCGATGCGGCGGAAGCTGCTGCAGGCGCTGACGGCGGGTGCGGTCCTGGCAACCGCCACCGGTTGCTCGTACACATATAAAGACTTTCCCAACCTCGGAATGCCGGACCCGGTCACCGAGGAGGCGCCGCGCATCCTCTCGCTGTGGCAGGGGTCGTGGGCGGCCGCTCTGGTCACGGGCATCCTGGTCTGGGGCCTGATCATCTGGAGCGTGATCTTCCACCGGCGCAGCCGCACCAAGGTGGAGGTCCCTCCGCAGACCCGGTACAACATGCCGATCGAGGCGCTGTACACCGTGGTCCCGCTCATCATCGTCTCGGTGCTCTTCTACTTCACCGCGCGCGACGAGTCGAAGCTGCTCGCCCTGACGAAGCCCGCCCACACCATCAACGTGGTCGGCTTCCAGTGGAGCTGGGGCTTCAACTACGTCGAGGACGTCGACGGTGACGCGGCGACCCCGAAGGCGGGTGAGGTCCCCAAGGAGCTCGCCTCCATCCCGGACCGCTTCACCAAGCAGTTCCCCGCGGGCGCCGAGGGCGTCTACGAGAAGGGAACGCCGGCCGATGTGAACCCGGAGATGGCGGCGCAGGGCAAGACCTACCCCGGTCCGACCCTGTACTTGCCCAAGGGCGAGAAGGTCCGTTTCATCCTGTCGTCGAACGACGTCATCCACTCCTTCTGGGTGGTCCCCTTCCTGTTCAAGCAGGACGTCATCCCGGGCCACACCAACGTCTTCGAGGTCGTCCCGAACCAGGAGGGCGTCTTCATGGGCAAGTGCGCCGAGCTCTGCGGCGTCGACCACTCCCGGATGCTGTTCAACGTCAAGGTCGTCTCCCCCGAGGAGTACCGGGCCCACCTCAAGGAACTGGCCGAGAAGGGGCAGACCGGCTTCCTGCCGGCCGGCATCAAGCAGACTGACCCGGCCCGGAACGCGGAGACGAACAAACTGTGAGCATCCTCAACGAACCTCAGGGTGCCGCCGCAGCCGACTCGTACGAGAACGAGCTGCCGGTACGGCGCAAGCAGCCCGGGAACGTGGTCGTGAAGTGGCTCACCACCACTGACCACAAGACCATCGGTACGCTCTACCTGGTCACCTCGTTCGTGTTCTTCATCATCGGCGGCATCCTGGCGCTCTTCATGCGCGCCGAGCTTGCCCGTCCGGGCACGCAGATCATGTCGAACGAGCAGTTCAACCAGGCGTTCACGATGCACGGCACGATCATGCTGCTGATGTTCGCGACGCCGCTGTTCGCCGGATTCGCGAACTGGATCATGCCGCTGCAGATCGGCGCGCCCGACGTGGCGTTCCCCCGGCTGAACATGTTCGCGTACTGGCTGTACCTCTTCGGCTCGACCCTCGCGGTGGCCGGCTTCATCACGCCGAACGGCGCCGCCGACTTCGGCTGGTTCGCCTACTCCCCGCTGTCGGACGCGGTCCGGTCGCCGGGCATCGGTGCCGACATGTGGATCATGGGTCTGGCCTTCTCCGGCTTCGGCACCATCCTCGGCTCGGTCAACTTCATCACCACGATCATCTGCATGCGCGCTCCGGGCATGACGATGTTCCGCATGCCGATCTTCACCTGGAACGTGCTGCTGACCGGTGTCCTGGTCCTGCTCGCCTTCCCGGTGCTGGCCGCCGCGCTGTTCGCGCTGGAGTCCGACCGCAAGTTCGGCAGCCATGTATTTGACGCGGCCAACGGCGGCGCACTGCTCTGGCAACACCTCTTCTGGTTCTTCGGACACCCAGAGGTGTACATCATCGCCCTGCCGTTCTTCGGAATCATTTCCGAGGTCATCCCGGTCTTCTCCCGCAAGCCGATGTTCGGTTACATCGGTCTGATCGGTGCGACGATCGCGATCGCCGGTCTGTCCGTGACCGTGTGGGCGCACCACATGTACGTCACCGGCGGTGTGCTGCTGCCGTTCTTCTCCTTCATGACCTTCCTGATCGCGGTACCGACCGGTGTGAAGTTCTTCAACTGGATCGGCACCATGTGGAAGGGCTCGCTGTCCTTCGAGACCCCGATGCTCTGGACGATCGGCTTCCTGATCACCTTCACCTTCGGTGGTCTGACCGGTGTCATCCTGGCCTCGCCCCCGATGGACTTCCACGTCTCCGACTCGTACTTCGTCGTCGCGCACTTCCACTACGTCGTCTTCGGCACCGTGGTCTTCGCGATGTTCGCCGGCTTCCACTTCTGGTGGCCGAAGTTCACGGGCAAGATGCTGGACGAGCGCCTCGGCAAGATGACCTTCTGGACGCTGTTCTTCGGCTTCCACGGCACCTTCCTGGTCCAGCACTGGCTGGGCGCCGAGGGCATGCCGCGCCGTTACGCGGACTACCTGGCCGCCGACGGGTTCACCACGCTGAACTCGCTCTCGACGATCAGCTCGTTCGTACTCGGCCTGTCGATGCTGCCGTTCTTCTACAACGTGTGGAAGACCGCCAAGTACGGCAAGAAGATCGAGGTCGACGACCCGTGGGGCTACGGCCGTTCGCTCGAGTGGGCGACCTCCTGCCCGCCGCCGCGGCACAACTTCCTCACCCTGCCGCGCATCCGCAGTGAATCGCCGGCGTTCGACCTGCACCACCCGGAGATCGCGGCCCTCGAGCACCTCGAGGACCACGCGGGCGTCAAGGCGGCCGTCACCAGCGGCAAGGAGGCCGGCAAGTGAAGATCCAGGGCAAGATGTTCCTCTGGCTCTCGGCCTTCATCCTGATCATGGCCATCGTGTATGGCGTGTGGTCGAAGGAGCCGGTCGGAACCACCGCGCTGTTCCTGGCCTTCGGCCTGAGCGTCATGATCGGCTACTACCTGGCCTTCACGGCCAAGCGTGTGGACGAGATGGCCCAGGACAACAAGGAGGCCGACGTCGCGGACGAGGCCGGCGAGCTCGGCTTCTTCTCGCCGCACAGCTGGATGCCGCTCGCGCTCGCCATCGGCGGTGCGCTGGCCTTCAGCGGCGTCGTCTTCGGCTGGTGGCTGCTGTACTTCTCCACCCCGGTCATCCTGGTCGGCCTGTGGGGCTGGGTGTACGAGTACTACCGCGGCGAGAACCAGAACCAGTAACCGGTTCCGGTTGACCCACTTGGGGCCCGGTCACCTCATCCGATGAGGTGGCCGGGCCCCTCTTTTGCCTCACCGAGCGCGCCGGGTAAGTCGGATATTCATAACGTGGCCCCATGAGTCACACACCGCGTCTTTGGACGGTTGTCAGCTGCTCCCTGCTGGTCGCGTCCCTCGGGGCCGGCGCCACCGCGTGCGGGGGAGGCGACCACCCGCTGTCCGCCACCCCTTATGACGCGGCCGATCAGGTCGCCTTCAACCAGGCCGCGGGCAGCCGCCCCATCGACCCCGACCGGCCGCTGGAGGTGACGGCGAAGAACGCCGGCGGAAGCCGCATCACCGACGTCCTGGCCGTGGACACGCACGGCCGGCGGCTGGCCGGCGAACTCTCCGCCAAGGGAGACCGGTGGCACAGCACCGTGCCGCTCGCCGCCGGCGTCCGATACACCGTCACCGTCAGCACGGAGAACGACAAGGGCGCTCCCGGGCAGCGCACGCTGGCGTTCGACACCACCCCGGCAAAGAAGCTCCTCAAGGTCGAGTTCACCCCGGAGGAGGGCACGTACGGGGTCGGACAGCCCATCGTGGCCGAACTCAACGAACCCGTGACGGACAAGGCGGCGCGCGCCCTGATCGAACGGGCCCTGGTCGTGGACGTCAAACCCCACCAGGTGGAGGGTTCCTGGTACTGGATCGCCGACGACGCCCTGCACTTCCGCCCGAAGGAGTACTGGCCCGCGCACTCCACCGTCACCGTTCGGAGCAACCTGGAGGGCATCAAGGTCGGCGCTCTGCACGGTGCCGCCTCGAAACCGGTGAAGCTGGAGATCGGCGACCGGGTCGAGGTCATCACCGACGCGGCCAACCACTACCTGACCTTCAAGCGCAACGGAGAGGTCGTCACCACCCTCCCGGTCACCACCGGAAAGCCCGGGTTCGCCACCCGCAACGGCACCAAGGTGGTTCTCGGCAAGCAGTACTACGTCCGGATGCGCGGGGACACCGTCGGCATCGGCGGCAGCGAGTACTACAACCTGGACGTCTAC
Organism: Streptomyces sp. NPDC043853; assembly: GCF_056436025.1. Classification (NCBI taxonomy): domain Bacteria; kingdom Bacillati; phylum Actinomycetota; class Actinomycetes; order Kitasatosporales; family Streptomycetaceae; genus Streptomyces; species Streptomyces sp. NPDC043853. The sequence continues at coordinate 236,864 of NZ_JBWKDJ010000002.1, read as the reverse complement.
TGGGCGACGCGCGTCACCTGGAGTGGTGAATACGTCCACGCCGCGCCCTGGTCCATCGGCTCGCACGGCAACACCAACGTCAGCCACGGCTGCACCGGCATGAGCACCGGCAACGCCGCCTGGTTCTACGAGAACATCCGCGAGGGCGACCTCGTCACCGTCGTCAACAGCATCGGCGAGTGGATGACCCCGTTCGACAACGGCTTCGGCGACTGGAACCTGGACTGGGACGAATGGCGCGAGGGCAGCTCCCTGCTCAAGGGCGTCCGGGACGGCTACAACCCCGTCGACCACGCCCGGCTGCGCCCGCAGGTCTGACACCGGTGTGCGGGTACCCCCCTGCGGAGGTACCCGCACACCGCCGTGCCGTCAGGAGTTCACGGACAGCCGCGCACGCAGCAGGCCCGCCAGGGCGTCCGGGAACTCCACCGGGTCCACCGGCAGCGTCACCGCCGCGTCCGCGCGGCTCCAGGTGGCCAGCCAGGCGTCCTGCGGACGCCCCATCAGCAGCAGCACCGGCGGGCACCGGAAGATCTCGTCCTTGATCTGCCGGCACACTCCCATGCCGCCGGCCGGAACGGCCTCCCCGTCCAGCACGCAGACGTCGATCCCGCCCCGCTCCAGCTCCTCCAGCACGGCCGGCAGCGTCGCGCATTCGAGGTACTCCACCTCGGGCAGGTCCGCGGCGGGCCTGCGCCCGGCAGCGAGCCGCACCTGCTCCCGGGTGTTGGCGTCGTCGCTGTAGACCAGAACCCTTGCAGTCGCCCGCATCGTTTCCTCCACGCGTCAGGAAATCTTGCGCGGATGCTACTCCGTCCGACGTCCAGTCAGCAGCGCTTCGGACAGGTATGCGAACGGACCGGGAAGGTCCGCCCGATGGGCCGTTCGGGCAGTGCACACCTCCCGGACACTCCGAACGGCACCCCCCGGCGTGAGGGCCGGATAAGCGCCCGACATAATGTCGGTCGTGGCGACAGCAACGACAGTAGATACCGGGCACGCGCACCCGACGGTCAATCGACCGAACCTCGTCAGCGTCGGAACGATCATCTGGTTGAGTTCCGAGCTGATGTTCTTCGCGGCCCTCTTCGCGATGTACTTCACCCTGCGATCGGTGACAGGCGCCGAGTACTGGAAGAGTCAGGCTGACTTCCTGAACCTTCCGTTCTCGGCGACGAACACCACGATCCTGGTGCTTTCCTCCCTCACCTGCCAGCTCGGCGTCTTCGCCGCCGAGCGCGGTGACGTGAAGAAGCTCCGGACGTGGTTCATCATCACGTTCGTCATGGGTGCGATCTTCATTGGCGGCCAGGTGTTCGAGTACACCGAGCTGGTCAAGCACGAAGGCCTCAGCCTCTCGTCCGGTCCGTACGGTTCGGTCTTCTACCTGACCACCGGCTTCCACGGACTGCACGTGACGGGCGGCCTGATCGCCTTCCTGCTGGTCCTCGGCCGGACGTACGCCGCCAAGAGGTTCACCCACGAGCAGGCGACCTCGGCCATCGTCGTGTCCTACTACTGGCACTTCGTCGATGTCGTCTGGATCGGCCTCTTCGCCACGATCTACCTGATCAAGTAGCGAAACACGTGGCCGGGCCCGCGCCCGGCACCGCATCCAGAAACACCGACGCAGAAGATCCTGACACCGGGGTAATCCGTGAAAAAGCTCTCCGCACGACGACGCCATCCGCTGGCGGCGGTCGTCGTTCTACTCCTCGCGCTGGCGGCCACTGGGGGGCTGTACGCCGCCTTCGCCCCCGCGGGCAAGGCGCAGGCCGATGAAACCGCCCAGTCCCTCGCCATCGAGGAGGGCAAGAAGCTCTACGCCGTGGGTTGCGCAAGCTGCCACGGAACCGGCGGTCAGGGTTCCTCTGACGGCCCGAGCCTGGTGGGCGTCGGCGCTGCCGCCGTCGACTTCCAGGTGAGCACGGGCCGCATGCCCGCCCAGCAGCCCGGCGCCCAGGTGCCGAAGAAGCCCGTCATCTACACCCAGGCCCAGACCGACCAGCTGGCCGCGTACATCGCGTCCCTCGGCGCCGGCCCGGCCACGCCGACCGAGAAGCAGTACAACCCGGCCGGTGCCGACATCGCCAAGGGTGGCGAGCTGTTCCGCAACAACTGCGCGCAGTGCCACAACTTCACCGGCGAGGGCGGTGCGCTGACGCACGGCAAGTACGCGCCCAACCTTGAGGACGTCTCGCCGAAGCACATCTACGAGGCCATGGTCACCGGCCCGCAGAACATGCCTTCCTTCCCCGACACCACCATGCCGGAGAAGGAGAAGAAGGACATCATCGCGTACCTCCAGCACGTGAACGGCGAGTACTCGACCAACCCGGGTGGTCTCAAGCTCGGCGGCCTCGGCCCCGTTTCCGAGGGTCTGTTCGGCTGGGTCTTCGGTCTGGGTGCGCTGATCGCTGTCGCCGTCTGGGTCGCGGCCCACACCGCTAAGGCCAAGAAGTCATGAGTAGCCAAGACATTCCCGAAGAGAAGCACCTGCCGAGCGAGCAGGGCGACGCGCACCACGGTGGCGTAGTGGTCGCGGACGACCCGTTCGCCGACCCCGGCCTGCCGGCCCACAAGCCGCGTATCCAGGACATCGACGAGCGGGCCGCCAAGCGCTCCGAGCGCACCGTGGCCCTGCTGTTCACGGTGTCGATGCTGGCCACGATCGCCTTCATCGTCGCGTACGTGGCGATCCCGGTCGACAAGATCGTGTTCATCTGGCCGTTCGGCCACGTGAGCGCGCTCAACTTCAGCCTCGGCCTGACCCTGGGCACGGCCCTGTTCTGCATCGGCGCGGGCGCGGTCCACTGGGCCCGCACCCTGATGTCCGACGTCGAGGTCGCCGACGACCGGCACCCGATCGCCGCCGCCCCCGAGGTCAAGGCGAAGGTCCTCCAGGACTTCGCCGACGGCGCCGAGGAGTCGGTCATCGGCCGCCGGCCGCTGATCCGCAACACCATGCTCGGTGCGCTGGCCCTGGTGCCGCTCTCCGGCCTGATGCTGCTGCGCGACCTGGGCCCGCTGCCCGAGGACAAGCTGCGCCACACGATCTGGGCGAAGGGCAAGCTGCTCATCAACCAGAACACCATGGAGCCGCTGCGTCCCGAGGACGTCATGGTCGGTTCGCTGACCTTCGCCAAGCCCGAGGGCCTGGAGGAGGAGCAGCACGACTACATGCAGCAGATCGGCAAGGCCGCCCTGATGATCGTCCGGATCAAGCCGGAGGACATCAAGGACAAGCAGGAACTCGAGTGGTCCCACGACGGCATCGTCGCCTACTCGAAGATCTGCACCCACGTCGGCTGCCCGATCAGCCTGTACGAGCAGCAGACCCACCACGTGCTCTGCCCGTGCCACCAGTCCACCTTCGACCTCTCCGACGGCGGCCGGGTCATCTTCGGTCCGGCCGGTCACGCGCTTCCGCAGCTGCGGATCGGTGTGAATGACGAAGGCTTCCTCGAAGCGCTCGGCGACTTCGCGGAGCCCGTCGGTCCTGCATTCTGGGAGCGCGGATGAGCACTGCCACGACCACGGAGCGCAAAGCGCCGCGCGGCGAGCGCGTAGCCGACTGGGCGGACGGCCGCCTGGGCATCTACAGCCTCGCCAAGGCCAACATGCGCAAGATCTTCCCGGACCACTGGTCCTTCATGCTGGGTGAGATCGCGCTCTACAGCTTCATCATCATCATCCTCACGGGTGTGTACCTGACGCTGTTCTTCCACCCGAGCATGAACGAGGTGGAGTACCACGGCTCGTACGTGCCCATGCAGGGCGTCCGGATGTCCGAGGCCTTCGCCTCGACCCTGGACATCAGCTTCGACGTCCGCGGCGGTCTGCTCATGCGGCAGATCCACCACTGGGCGGCCCTGATCTTCGTCGCGGCGATGCTCGTGCACATGATGCGCGTCTTCTTCACCGGCGCGTTCCGCAAGCCGCGCGAGATCAACTGGATCTTCGGCTTCCTGCTGCTGGTCCTCGGCATGTTCACCGGCTTCACCGGTTACTCCCTGCCGGACGACCTGCTCTCGGGCACCGGTGTCCGCTTCATGGAGGGCGCGATCCTGTCCGTGCCGATCGTCGGCACGTACCTGTCGTTCTTCCTCTTCGGCGGCGAGTTCCCCGGCCACGACTTCGTGGCCCGGTTCTACTCGATCCACATCCTGCTGCTGCCCGGCATCATGATGGGCCTGCTGGTGGCCCACCTGATCCTGGTCTTCTACCACAAGCACACCCAGTTCGCGGGTCCCGGCAAGACCAACGAGAACGTCGTCGGCATGCCGCTGCTGCCGGTCTACATGGCCAAGGCGGGAGGCTTCTTCTTCCTGGTCTTCGGCATCATCGCGGCCATCGCCGGCATCGCTTCGATCAACCCGATCTGGGCCCTCGGCCCGTACGTCCCGGACCACGTGTCCACGGGCGCGCAGCCGGACTGGTACATGGGCTTCTCCGAGGGCCTCATCCGTGCCATGCCTGGCTGGGAGATCAACCTGTGGGGCCACACCCTGGTCCTGGGCGTGTTCATCCCGCTGGTGATCTTCCCGCTGGTGCTGGCGGCGATCGCGGTGTACCCGTTCATCGAGGGCTGGGTCACCGGGGACAAGCGCGAGCACCACATCCTGGACCGCCCGCGCAACGTCCCGACCCGTACGGGCTTCGGTGTCGCCTGGATCACCTGGTACGTGATCCTGCTGATCGCCGGTGGAAACGACATGTTCGCGCAGTACTTCCACCTGTCGATCAACTCGATCACCTGGTTCGCGCGGATCGGCTTCTTCGTCGGCCCGGTCATCGCCTTCGTCGTCACCAAGCGGATCTGCCTCGGCCTCCAGCGCCGGGACAAGGACAAGGTGCTGCACGGTCGCGAGACCGGCATCATCAAGCGCCTGCCGCACGGTGAGTTCGTCGAGGTGCACGCGCCGCTGTCGCAGGGCGAGCTGCACAAGCTCACCACGCACCACCAGTACGAGCCGCTCGAGATCGGCCCGACGGTCGACGAGAACGGTGTGGAGCGCAAGGTCAAGGCGACCGAGAAGCTCCGCGCCAAGCTGAGCCGCGGCTTCTACGGCGAGGGCACTCAGATCGAGAAGCCTAGCGTCGAGGAGTTCAAGGAGATCCAGAGCGGCCACGGCCACCACTGATCCGGGCGGATCCCGCGCGGATCCACCGGTGGATCTCCTGATTCCCGGATCTGGCTGAAAACAGTTCGCCACGGCGAGAGCCCCGTCCAGTCGCTGGACGGGGCTCTCTGCCGTTCGCCCCGGCTGGATACGCTTGAGGTGCCGTTGATTTCCAAGAGTGACCGATGACCCAGGAGCGGACCATGAACGTGGTGACCCAGACAGGCCGCGACGACGTGGCGGCCAGGTCCTGGCCGGTCGTCCTCGACGCCCTGCTGACCGGCAGGGATCTCGCTGCCGAGGACACCGAGTGGGCCATGGACCAGATCATGCGGGGGCAGGCCACCGACGCCCAGATCGCGGGCTTCGCGGTCGCCCTGCGGGCCAAGGGCGAGACGGTCGCGGAGATCAACGGCCTCGTCCGGGCCATGTACGAGCACGCCAACCTGATTGATATTCCGGGGCGCACCGTGGACATCGTCGGGACCGGCGGAGATGGCGCGAAAACGGTCAACATCTCCACCATGTCCGCCATCGTGGTGGCCGGCACCGGCGCCAAGGTGGTCAAGCACGGCAACCGGGCCGCGTCCTCCGCGAGCGGCGCCTCCGACGTCCTGGAGAAGCTCGGCGTCAACCTGGACCTCACCCCCGCCCGGGTCGCGGCCGTCGCCGAGGAGGCCGGGGTCACCTTCTGCTTCGCGGTCAAGTTCCACCCCGCGCTGCGGCACGTCGCGGCGGCCCGCCGCGAGCTGGGCATCCGCACCACCTTCAACTTCCTCGGCCCGCTGACCAATCCGGCCCGGGTGCGCGCGCAGGCGACGGGCGTCGCCGACGCCCGGATGGCCCCCATCGTGGCCGGCGTGCTCGCCGAGCGGGGCTCCTCGGCGCTGGTCTTCCGCGGTGACGACGGCCTGGACGAGCTCACCACCACCGCCACCTCGCGGGTCTGGTGGGTGCGCGACGGCCGGGTCGAGGAGCTGACCTTCGACCCCCGGGACGTCGGTATCCCGCTGGTCGACGTCTCCGAGCTGCGCGGGGCCGACGCCTCGTACAACGCGGACGTGGCCCGGCGGCTGCTGGGCGGGGAGACCGGCCCGGCCAGGGACGCGGTCCTGCTGAACTCGGCGGCGGCCCTGGTCGCCCTCGACCCGGGCACCGGTTCCCTGGAGGAGCAGCTGCGGGTCGGCATCGCCCGCGCCGCCGACTCCATCGACTCGGGTGCGGCCCGCTCCGCGCTGGAACGCTGGGTTCGCGCCAGCAACCTCTGACTCCGGCCCCGCCCCGCACGAGCCCCCGTCCACATGGTGGAACGGGGGCTTGCGCTTTCTGGATCATGTGGCAGGATTCTGGACCAGGTCACGAGTGACAGCGTTTTGGCCCCGGCTTGCTGTCCGGCAACCCTCCTTCCGTGGCGGGGTGCCCCGGGTGATGACCAGGCCGTGGACAGCAAGGTCCACGGCAAGCGCGGATCCCTCGACACCAGGGGTCCTGGTCTCTCGAGGAGCGTCCTTCCGTGAGCAAGCGAATGCGATAGGCGCGTAGCGCCCTTTCTTCACCCCTCGGATCAGGGTCCCTTCGGCGTACCCGCGCACAGCCGCGGCCACGTCCCCCCGTACCTCCGAGGCATTTCCGTACCTCCCCCGGACTCCGTTCCGGTGGACCCCCAGGTCGGCCGCCGCGCCGTACCTGTGTACGGCCAGCGAAGCCATTCAGCCCTGCCATCCCGGGAGACACCGCCATGTCCGCGCACCCGAACACCGCCACCGCTGCCGCCACCGCCGCCTGCTGCACCGAGGCCACCGACCCCGCCTGCGCCGCCGCCGCGGTCACCACCACCGGGCCGCTGCCCGTCCTCGGCCGCGACGTCACCGTCCCGCTCGTCACCGGGGGCGAAGTCGCCTACGCCGCCCTCGACTACGCGGCCAGCGCCCCTGCCCTGCAGCGGGTCTGGGACGATGTCGCCGCCTACGCCCCGTACTACGGCAGCGTGCACCGCGGGGCCGGCTACCTCTCCCAGCTGTCCACCGACCTGTTCGAGCAGAGCCGCGCCACGGTCGCCGGGTTCCTCGACTGCCGGTCGTCCGATCAGGTGATCTTCACCCGCTCCACCACGGACTCGCTGAACCTGCTGGCCCGGGCCCTGCCGGCCGGCTGCCGGGTCTTCGTCTTCGAGACCGAACACCACGCCTCACTGCTGCCGTGGGAGGGCGCCGAGGTGACGTATCTCGACGCGCCCCGCACCCCGGGCGAGGCGGTGGAGACCCTGGAGCGGGCGCTGGCCGACCGCGACCCATTGGGGTCTCCCCTGCTCGAGCGAAGCCGAGAGCTTGGGGAAGGCCCGGCCCTGGTCTGTGTCACCGGTGCCTCCAACGTCACCGGCGAACTCTGGCCGGTGAAGGAGCTCGCCGCGGCGGCCCACGCGCACGGCGCGCGGATCGTCCTGGACGCCGCCCAGCTGGCACCGCACCACGCGGTGTCCGTCCGTGACCTCGACGTGGACTGGGTCGCCTTCTCCGGCCACAAGCTGTACGCGCCCTTCGGCTCGGGCGTGCTGGCCGGCCGCGCGGACTGGCTGCAGCAGGCCGACCCGTACCTGGCCGGCGGCGGCGCCTCGCGGAAGGTCGTCCGCAGGGAGGACGGCGGCGTGGACGTCGAATGGCACACCACCGCCGCCCGCCACGAGGCCGGCTCCCCGAACGTGATCGGCGTCTACGCGATCGCCTCGGCCTGCCGGGCCCTGACCGAGGCCGGCTTCGACACCCTGGTCGCCCGCGAGCAGGAGTTGATCGGCAAGGTCCGGGCCGGCCTGGCCGGCGTACCCGAGGTACGGATCCTCTCGCTGTTCGGGGACGAGGCTCCGCGCGTCGGCGTGATCTCCTTCGTGGTGGACGGCTGGAACAGCTCCCACTTCGCGGCGGCCCTCTCCGCCGAGTACGGCATCGGCGTCCGCGACGGCCTGTTCTGCGCGCACCCGCTGGTCCGCACCCTGCTGGGAAGTGCGCCCCAGGAGCCGGGCGAGTGCGGAGCACCCGAGGCGGCCCCCGGCGAGAGGTCCCTCAACGCCATCCGGGTCAGCTTCGGGGCCGGCACCCCCGACGAGCACGTCGACCGGTTCGTCCGCGCGGTCCGCGAGCTGGTCACCGACGGCGCGAAGTGGCAGTACCGCACCGAGGAGGGCCGCTGCGTCCCCGCGGTCTGACCCCCATGACTCCCGGCCCTGACTACCCGGGAAACCGCAGGCCCGGCGGGAGGAGCCCCCGCCGGGCCTGTCGGCTGTCCACGGCCGGTGTTACGCGTCCAGACCGATCGCGAAGGCCGCCTCCAGGTCGTGCTGGGAGTAGGTGCGGAACGCGACGTGCGTGTCCGTGGCCTCCACGCCCTGGATCTTGCTGATCTTGCCGGGGATGATGTCCGCCAGGTTCTCGTGGCGGGCCACGCGGACGATGGCGATCAGGTCGTAGGTCCCGGTCACCGAGTAGACCTCGCTGACGTTCTCCAGGGCCGCGATCGATTCCGCGATCTCCGGAATGCGGTCAACGCTGGTCTTGATGAGCACGATCGCGGTGATCACTTGTGGTGTCTCCCTCGGTGTCCGTCGCTGGTCGCCTCACTCTAGTCGCAGGCCGGTACCGCACCCAGGCGTAGGCGAACCCCAGCGAGAAGCCCACCAGATGGGCCAGGTACGCCACCCCCGGCCCGCTCCCCGCCCGGTGGGCCGCGAGCCACTGCAGGGCGAACCAGAACAGCAGCACCATCCAGGCCGGGAAGCGCAGCGGCAGGAAGAGCAGGAAGGGGAAGAGGCTGGTCACCCGGGCGCGCGGGAACAGGCACAGGAAGGCACCCAGCACCGCCGAGATCGCCCCCGACGCGCCGACCAGCGTCTGCTCCTGGGAAGCGTGCGCCGCCGCGTACGCCACCAGCGACAGGTAGCCCGTACAGAGGGAGAACAGCAGGAACTCCGCGCGGCCCATCCGCTCCTCCGTCATCGCGCCGAAGACGAAGAGGAAGAGCATGTTGCCCAGCAGGTGCAACCAGCTGCCGTGGACGAACAGCGCGGTCAGCGGGGTGAGGAGTTCACGTATGCCGCCGGTGAACAGCTCGGCGGGTACCACCCCCCAGCGCCGGAAGTACTCCGTCGCCGAATCCACCAGCGCCGCTCCCGTCCCGTAGCCGGGGTTCAGGCCCGAGGCCGGGCCGATGAGGAACACCGCGCAGCAGCCCGCGATCAGGGCGTGCGTGACCACCGGACCCCGGGCGGCCTCCCGCACGGTCCGCCACCTTACGATCATGCGAAGAGCATGGCGTAACCGGACGGATACCGATCGCATGCCCCGCCGATGCCGGGTGGGCCGTAGGGTTACGTGCTGCCGCTGGTGAGGCGGTTTACTTGAATGAGCGACGAAGGAGAGAACGGCACCATGACGGTCCCCCTGCCGACCGAGACCACCCGGTGGCGCTGCACGCTCTGCGGCAACCTCACCCGGTTCGACGTCACCCGCTCGTCCAAGGTCGTGGAGTACGTCCACCTGGACCTCGCCGGGGAGCCCAAGGTCGAGGAACGCGAGGTGGTCAATGAGACCATCGAGTCGGTCCGCTGCCGCTGGTGCAACGCGGTGGACCAGATCGAACTCGTGGACAGGCCGGGCGCGGACTCCTGAGAGGAGCGGCGGACCGAGGGAAGAAACGACGGTAGGGGTGACGGATTGTGGAACCGGCAAGCGGTGCTGAGCCGGCCGACGGGGCCGGTGACGCCGCGGAGGTCCTCGACCGCCCGCTGCCGGAAGGCGTGCGGCGCAGGGTCGTCGCGCTCGTCTCGGACGCGTTCGGCGGGCTGACCCTCGCCGATCTGCCCGCGCAGCTGCGGCAGTACGCCCGTTTCACCCCGTCCCGCCGGGCCAAGTTCGCGGGCAACGCGATGGCGGCCGCCGTGGAGTCGGACGCGGTCTTCCGCGGCCGGGTCGCGGAGAAGGTGCGCGAGGCGCAGCCCGAGCTCGCCGCCGCCCTGGAGTCCGGTGCGCCGCCGGCCGCCGCCGAGCCCCTCGACGTCGCCGCCGCCGCGTACGTGCTGCGCCCCGTCGGCTGGGTGAAGCTGGTCGCCGCGGCCGGCGAGGAGGCGCAGCGCGCCGACGCCGAACGGGTCGGCGAGGAGAGCCGGCGCGAGCTGGAACGGCTCCGCGAGGAGCTGGCCGCTGCCCGCGACGCGCAGCGCAGCGGCAGTGAACAGCTGCGCTCCGAGCTGGAGGCGGCCCGCAAGGAAGCCGAATCGCTTCAGCGGAAGCTGCGCAGCGCCCTCAACGACGTCAAGCGCGGGGAGGCGGCGCTGCGCAAGACGACGGCCGAGATCGAGGGCATCAAGGGCGAGGCGGCCGCGCAGGTGGCGGCCGCGGAGACGGAGAACCGGCGGCTCAAGGCGCGGCTCGGCGAGGCCGAGTCGGCCCTGGAGGCGTCCCGCCGGGCCACCCGCGAGGGCCGCAGCGTCGAGGACATGCGGCTGCGGCTGCTGCTGGACACCGTGCTGGACGCGGCCCAGGGGCTGCGCCGCGAGCTGGCGCTGCCGCCGGTCTCGACCCGCCCGGCCGACACCGTCGACGCGGTGGAGCCGGGGCGGATGACCCCCAAGGACATCGCGGCGCGCGCCCTGTCGGAGACCGACCCGGCGCTGCTGGACCAGCTCCTGGCCCTGCCTCAGGCACATCTGGTGGTGGACGGCTACAACGTCACCAAGACCGGCTATCCCACGATGCCGCTGGAGCAGCAGCGGCTGCGCCTGCTGGGCGGGCTGTCGATGCTGGCGGCCCAGACCGGGGCCGAGATGACCTGTGTCTTCGACGGCGCGGAGCTGGCCGCGCCGGTGCTGCTGGCGCCGCCGCGCGGGGTGCGGGTGCTGTTCTCCAAGCCGGGCGTGACGGCGGACGAGCTCATCCGGCAGCTGGTGCGGGCCGAGCCGGCGGGCCGTCCGGTCGTGGTGGTCTCCACGGACCGGGAGGTGGCGGACGGGGTGGCCAAGGCGGGTGCCCGGCCGGTCGCGTCCCTGCTGCTGCTGAAGCGGCTTTCGCGCGTCTCGTAACACCTGTCACTGATGTAACTCCTGCACCCAATGCCCGAATTGACCCGGTGATCGCGGAACGCTGGGTCAACTCTTCGGCACGCAGCGTGCGGTGAAGGTAAAGAAGCCGGTCAGCGGGCGGATTTTTTGCCTCCGGGATTTGAAGTGATCACAGTCGGGTCACTAGGGTCTGGCCCAAACCTTCGTGCGGTAGATCACTCGACCGGGTGGCGGCGAAGGTGCTGCCGGGCGCGTGCGAACGCCGCCGGCGGCACGAGGAAGAAGGAGCTCGCCTCCGTGGCGTCCCACCGTCGACCCAAGCAGCCGAACCGCGCGCGCGTGACCGTCCTCACCGCCACCGCCGCGGCAGCCGTCGCCCTCTCCTCGCACGCGGCCGTGGCCGCCCCGGCCAAACCGGGCAAGGACGAGGTCAAGGCGAAGGTCGACGCGCTCTACGAGGAGGCCGAGCAGGCCACCGAGAAGGCGAACGGCGCCAAGGAGCAGCAGGACAAGCTCGAAAAGCAGATCGGGCAGCTCCAGGACCAGGTGGCCCGCGGCCAGGGCGAGCTCAACGAGCTCCGCAACACCCTGGGTTCGATGGCCTCCGCGCAGTACCGCAACGGCGGCATCGACCCCTCCCTCGCCCTCTTCCTCTCCTCCGACCCGGAGGACTACCTCGACCAGGCCGCCACCCTCGACCAGTTGACGGGACAGCAGCTCGAGGCAGTCCAGCAGATCCAGTCCAAGCAGCGCACCCTCGCCCAGCAGCGGCAGGAGGCCCAGGGCAAGCTCAAGGACCTCGACGCCACCCGCAAGGAGCTGGCCGACAAGAAGGCCGCCGCCCAGGCCAAGCTCGCCGAGGCCCAGAAACTGCTCAACACCCTGACCGCGCAGGAGCGCGCGCAGCTCAAGGACGACGACCAGCGGGCCAGCCGGGACGACGGAACCCGGGCGAACCTGGGCAACGTGAAGGCCTCCGGCCGCGCGGGCGCCGCCCTCGCCGCCGCCAAGACCAAACTGGGCAGCGCGTACATATCGGGCGCCGAGGGCCCCACCGCCTTCGACTGCTCCGGCCTGACCCAGTGGGCCTACAAGCAGGCCGGTGTGAGCATCACCCGCACCACCTGGACCCAGGCCAAGGAGGGGACCCGCATCCCCATCAGCCAGCTCCAGCCCGGCGACCTGGTGTTCTTCTACTCCGACCTGCACCACGTCGGCCTGTACGCCGGCAACGGCATGACCCTGCACGCCTCGAACCCGCGCGGCGGCGTCAAGTACGAGAAGATCAGCTACATGTCGCCCCAGTTCGGCGTCCGCCTCTGAGCCACCCGCGCGCGGCCGTCCCCCGCGGCGCGCGTCCCCGATGTGACGCCAGGGAGTACCCGGCGTCGACCGTCCGGGCGAATTCCAAGGACACCGCTCCGCCCCACGCCCCGCCGATGACCTGCGTCTGTCGGCGGGGCGTCGGCGTACCGTGCGCGAACGGCCGTTGGCCGGCGCGTGTCCGCGCGGCTACTGTCTGCCAGCGCGGAACCCGGCACCGGCCGTCCACGGGGGGCGGACACGGGTCCCGCGCAGCGGAAGGGAGTACGGCTTCCCGTGGCGACCCATCGCCGGACCGGGCCCCTCGGCCTCGACCGGAACTCCAAGGTGCACGTCCTGTCCGCCGCCGCGGCAGCCACCGCCACCGCCCTGACGGCCGCACCCGCGACCGCCGCGCCCGCCGACCCCGCGGGCGGCGCCAGAGCGACCGTCGACCGCCTCTTCGAGGAGGCCGAGCAGGCCACCGAGCGCTTCAACGAGGCGGGGGAGCGGAGCGCGAAGCTACGCGCCGAAGTACGCCGGGCCCAGGACGCGGCGGCCCGCTCCCAGGACCGCATCAACACCATGCGGGGCCTGCTCGGCGCCTTCGCCGGGGCCCAGTACCGGTCCGGCGGCCTCGACCCCACGATGGAGCTGCTGCTCACCGAGAACCCCGACGAGTACCTGGAGAAGGCCGGCACCCTGGACCGGCTGACCGCGCGCCAGGCCCGGCAGCTCGGCGAACTCCGCGAGGAGCGGCGCCGGCTGGACCAGCAGCGCAAGGAGGCCTCCGGCAAGCTCGCCGAACTCGACGCCCTGCGCGCGGACGTGGCCCGCCACAAGCGCTCCGTCACCGCCAAGCTGGCCGCCGCGCGGCGGTTGCTGAACGAGATGCCCGCGCAGGAGCGCCAGGAGTACGAGCGCTCCTCGCGGTCGGGCGACCGGGCCGGCGCGCTGCCGGAGCTCCCCGACCCATCCGGCGCGGCCCCGGCCTCCGGACGGGCCGCCGCGGCGGTGATGGCGGCCCGCGCCGCCGTCGGAAGGCCGTACGTGTGGGGCGCGACCGGGCCCTCCGGGTTCGACTGCTCGGGGCTGATGGTGTGGTCGTACCGGCAGGCGGGCATCGCCCTGCCGCGCACCTCGCAGGCCCAGCGGTTCGCCGGGCGCCGGGTCCCGCTGTCCGAGGCCCGGCCCGGCGACCTGATCACCTACCGGTCGGACGCCAGCCACGTCGGCATGTACGTCGGCAACGGGCAGGTCATCCACGCCCCCTACCCGGGCGCCCCGGTCCGCTACGACCCGGTCGGCATGATGCCGGTGTCCGGGGTGACGCGGCCGTAGGGCGGACCCCGCGGGGCGGCTGCGTACGATCGCGGGGTGTCCCGCTTCCCCGCCCCGCTCCGGACCGGCCCCGGCTCCCCGCCGGATCCCGGGTTCCGTTTCGGGTTCCGTTTGCTCTCCGGGCTGCTCCTGCTCGTGCTGTCGGCCGGATGCTCCGGGCGGTCCGCCGAGGCCCCGCAAGCCCGGGCGGAGGCGGCGGCCGGGGCGGAGGTCCGGCGGGCGGTCGCCGACTGGGCGGCCGCCGGGGGCGGCCGGCCGGCCGGAGTGCCACTGGAGTCCTGGGCGTACGAGGTCCGCTCGGTCCGCGTCACGGACGGCGGGACCAGGGCGGTGGCCGGGGCGGAGCTCCGCTACCGGCTGGCCGGACACGATGCCGCCCCCGCGGGCGGCGCCCGCGCGCTGAGCCTGGCCGAGCGGGGCGGGCACTGGCGGGTCGAGGCCGACCGGCCCGCGCCGGGCGCCCCGCCGGAGCTGTGGGACCAGGGCCCGGTGGTGGCGGTGCCGGGCAGGCAGGTACTCGTACTGGGAGAGGGGCCGCGGGAACGGCTGACCGGCATCGCGGCGGCGGCCGACGCGGCCGTCCCCGCGGTGGCCGAGGCCTGGCCCGGGAACCCTCCGGGCACCTCGGGCGGCCGGCCCTGGCCCGGCCGGGCGGTGGTGCTGGTGCCCGGCTCGGCGGACCGGATGGCCGCCCTGCTCGGGGCGGCGCCCGGGGCGTACGCGGGGATGGCCGCGGTCACCACCGGCAAGGTGGGCGTCTCCCCGGCTCCCGCGGACCGGGTCGTGGTCAACCCGCAGGCCTGGGCCGCACTGGGCGCGGAGGGCCGCCGCGTCGTGCTGACCCACGAGATCACCCATGTCGCGACCCGGTCGGCGACCTCCGCCTCGACCCCGATGTGGCTCTCGGAGGGCTTCGCGGACTGGGTGGCGTACCGGGGCAGCGGCCGGACGCCGGCGGAGGTCGCCCCGGCGGCGGCCCGCGCGGTCCGGGCGGGCCGCCTCCCGGCCGGCCTGCCCGCGAACGGGGCCTTCGCCTTCGGCGGGGACCAGGAGGCGCTGTCCCGGGCCTACGAGGAGTCCTGGCTGGCCTGCCGCACGATCGCGGCCCGCTGGGGCGAGGAGGCGCTGCGGCGCCTCTACGCCGCCGCGGGCCGCGACCCGCTGCCCGCCGCCCTCTCGGACACCCTCGGCACGGACCCGCCATCGCTGACCGCGGCCTGGCAGGACGTCCTGCGCACCGAGCTGGGGACCGCGACGGCCCCGGCCGGATGACGACGGCCGGGGCCTGACGAGGCGGAGGCGAGCGGCGGCCGGGACGGCGGCCGGGATCAGCGGCCGGCCGGTACGCCTTCCTCTTCTTCGGTGCGGGCGCCGGGGCCCGGCTGCGGCCCGGCCTCCGGGGCCGCCTTGGAGGCCTCCCACAGCACCTTGCAGGCGGACAGGGTCGCCCAGACCAGCAGACCGTTGCGGATGGTGATCAGCACGATGCCGATCCACTCGCTGCCCATGATCTCCGAGAAGAACGTCGGGAACTCCAGCTGCGTGAAGGCCGTCGCCACCAGCAGGATCCGGGTCGCCCGGACCATCTTCGAGTCCGCCAGGGTCAGGCACACCGCGGCCAGCGCCACCAGCCACACCAGGTACTGCGGGCTGATCACGCGGCTGGTGACGGTGAACAGCAGCACCGCCGCGAACGCCGCGTCGAGGACCACGCGTTCGTCACCGGCCACGATCCTGGTCCGCAGCCGCCACAGCAGCAGCCAGCCGAACGCCACCGCCGTCAGCCCCAGCGAGAGCGTGCTGATGGTCTCCACCCACGGGCCGAGGAACTCGATCGACCCGTAGTTCAGCTTCACTTCGCCGTCCCACCAGCCGAACCTCCGGGCGAAGTGCAGCGGGAGCGCGCCCAGCGACTCCACCTCGGTGCCCCGGTCCCGCTGGAACGTCAGGAAGGCCAGGGACCCCGGCGTCGTCACCGCGAACACCGCCAGCAGCAGCACGCCCGTCGCGGCCGCCGACAGCCACGCCGTCCTGCTGCGGACGCCCGCCAGCAGCAGCGCCGGCCAGACCTTCAGCACCGCGCCGAACGCGATCAGCGGGCCGCGCAGCCGCGGCAGCAGCAGGGCCGCCACCGCCACCGCCGAGACGAAGATGTCGTAGCGCGCGTACGCCGTCGGGCCGATCAGCGGGACCGCCCACACCCAGTACCAGGCGGCCCGCAGGCCCCGGCGGGCCAGCAGCCAGGTCACCAGCGCGTCCGCGGCGAGGCAGAGCAGGATGAAGGCGGCGGTGTACGACAGGAACGGGAGCAGGCCCGGCGCCAGGATGGCCAGCGCCGCACCCGGCGGGTACTGCCAGGTCACGTCGTCCATCGGGAAGGTGCCGGTCTGGAAGACCCCGTACCACCCTTGGTAGATCACCGTGACGTCCACGGTGACGTCCGCGCCTGGCAGCGTGATCACCCGGAAGGTGCACAGCAGCAGCAGGATCCGTGTGGCCGACCAGGCCGAAGAAAGCTTGAACACCGCGCCATGATGCCCAGGTCGGAGCCCTCGGGGCCACGGGACGCGGTAATCGAAACAAGTCCGGTACTGTCGGCAGGCGATGCACAAGACCCTGATCGTGACCAACGACTTCCCCCCGAGGCCCGGCGGCATCCAGGCGTTCCTGCACAATATGGCGCTCCGCCTGGACCCCGACCGGATCGTCGTCTACGCCTCCACGTGGAAGCACGGCGCGGAGGGCCGGGAGGCCACCGCGGCGTTCGACGCCGAGCAGCCGTTCCGGGTGGTCCGCGACCGTACGACCATGCTGCTGCCCACCCCCAGGGTGACGCAGCGGGCCGTCGGGCTGCTGCGCGAGCACGGCTGCGAATCGGTCTGGTTCGGGGCGGCGGCGCCGCTGGGCCTGATGGGTCCGGCGCTGCGGCGGGCCGGCGCGCGCCGGTTGGTGGCGACCACGCACGGCCACGAGGCGGGCTGGGCACAGCTGCCCGCGGCCCGGCAGCTGCTGCGGCGCATCGGCGAGGGCACGGACACCCTCACCTACCTCGGCGAGTACACCCGGTCCCGGATCGCCTCCGCGCTGACCGGGCGGGCGGCGGACCGGATGGTCCAACTGCCGCCCGGGGTGGACGAGAAGACCTTCCACCCCGACTCGGGCGGCGACGCCGTCCGGGCCCGGCTGGGCCTGTCCGACCGCCCGGTCGTGGTGTGCGTCTCGCGGCTGGTCCCGCGCAAGGGGCAGGACACCCTGATCCGGGCGATGCCGCGGATCCTCGCGGCGGTGCCGGACGCGGTGCTGCTGATCGTGGGCGGCGGACCGTACGAGGCGGACCTGCGCCGGCTGGCGGCGACGACCGAGGTCGCGGACTCGGTGGTCTTCACCGGAGCGGTCCCGTGGTCCGAACTCCCCGCGCACTACGGAGCGGGCGACGTCTTCGCCATGCCCTGCCGGACCCGGCGCGGCGGCCTGGACGTGGAGGGCCTCGGCATCGTCTACCTGGAGGCCTCCGCCACCGGCCTGCCGGTCGTCGCGGGAGACTCCGGCGGCGCGCCCGACGCGGTGCTGGACGGCGAGACCGGCTGGGTGGTCCGCGGCGGCGTCCCGGAGGACTCGGCGGATCGCATCGTGGCCCTCCTGCGGGACCCGGAACTCCGCGCCCGCATGGGCGCCAGGGGGCGGGCCTGGGTGGAGGAACGCTGGCGCTGGGACCTCCTGGCGGACCGCCTCCGCGACCTGCTGTAGCGCTGCGCTGAGCTGAGCGATGCCCCCACCCCCGACCGGTCCGGGGCGGCCCCGCGGTACCGGGCCCGCGGGCCGGTCGCGCAGTTCCCCGCGCCCCTGACGGGGCGCACACCGTCCGGGGTGCAGGGGCGGAGCCCCGCCGGGGGTGTGCGGGCGCGCCCCCACAGATGGGTTCCGGGGCCGCAGGCCCCGGTTTCGGGATGGGGGTCCCCCCGCACGGCGTGTGCGGGAGGGCGGGGTGGGGGAAAGGCGCCGCGCAGCGGTTACGCGGCCCCGCCCACGCGGAAGGCATCGCTCCGACGCGCGCCACCCCCCGTACCGCGCGCCGCACCCCCGAGGGAGTGGTGAGGACGATGCCCGACGACGACACGCTGCGCGGAACCGTGGCCCTGGTGACCGGCGCATCGAGCGGCATCGGCCGGGCCGTCGCCCTCGCCCTCGCCGCCCGCGGCGCGGCCGTCGCGCTCACGGCCCGCCGCGCCGAACTGCTCCGCGCCCTCGCCGCCGAGATCCACGCGGTCGGCGGCACCGCCCTCCCGCTCGCCGCCGACGTCGCCGACCACGAGGAAGCCGCGGACGCGGTCCGGCTCACCGTGGCGGAGCTCGGCCGCCTCGACACCCTGGTGAACAACGCGGGTCTGATGCTCCTCGGCTACGTCACCCAGTCCGCCACCGCCGACTGGCAGCGCATGGTGGACATCAACCTGACCGGGCTGATGCACACCACGCACGCGGCCCTGCCGCACCTGCTCGAAGCCGCCGCGACCGGCCCCCGCCGGGTGGCCGACGTGGTGAACGTCTCCTCGCTGGCGGGCCGTTACGCCTATCCGGGGAGCGCCGCGTACTGCGCCACCAAGTTCGGCGTGAACGCCTTCAGCGAGTCGGTGCGCCAGGAGCTGGCCCGGCAGCACGTACGGGTCTCCGTGGTGGAGCCGGGCAGCGTGGACACCGAGCTGCGCACCCACAACGCCCCCGAGGTGCAGCAGGCCATCGACCGGACGATCGGCGAGATCGACCGGCTGCAGCCGGAGGACATCGCGGACGCCGTGGCGTACATCGTCACCCGCCCCCGCCACATCTCCCTGGCGGAAGTCCAGATCCGCCCCACCGAACAGGTCTGACGGGGCGCTGACGGGGCCCGGCGCCGCCAGAGCAGACTGTCACGCTCAACGCTGGCTGTACCGCATATGGGCGGAACGTCGAATTCCGCCCATGATGCGGCCATGACACCAAACCTGACGCGGCGTCACATACTGGGCCTCGGTGCCCTGCAGACCGCCGCCGCCCTCGGCTTCACCAGAATCGGCCTGTCCCCGGCCGCGGCCGCGGAGCCGCCCCCGGCCGCCACGTACGCCCCCGCCATCATCGTCGGTTCCGGTTACGGTTCCGCCGTCGCCGCCCTCCGGCTCGGCGAGGCGGGCGTGCGCACCGTCGTACTGGAGATGGGCCGGCTCTGGGACAGCCCCGGCTCCGACGGCCGGGTCTTCCCGCCCACCACCGCCCCGGACCACCGGTCCATGTGGTTCCGCACCCGCACCGAGGCCCCGCTCGCGCAGTTCCTCTGGCTGGACGTGGTGAACCGGAACATCAGCCCCTACCCGGGCGTGCTGGACCGGGTGAACTACGGAGACATGTCGGTGTACGTCGGCCGGGGCGTGGGCGGCGGCTCCCTGGTCAACGGCGGCATGGCGCCCACGCCGCGCCGCTCGTACTTCTCCGAGGTCTTCCCCGGAGTCGACGCCGAGGAGATGTACGGGACCTACTACCCGCTGGCCCGCCGGATGCTCGGCGTCAACGACATCGACCCGGCCTGGTTCGAGTCCACCGAGTGGTACCGGTTCGCCCGGGTCTCCCGCAAGCACGCCGCCAACAGCGGGCTGCGCACCGTCTTCGTGCCCAACGTCTACGACTTCGGCTACATGAAGCGGGAGGCCGCCGGCGAGGTCCCCAGGTCGGCGCTGGCCGGCGAGGTCATCTACGGCAACAACCACGGCAAGCGGAGCGTGGACAAGACCTACCTCGCCGCCGCCCTGGGCACCGGCAACGTCACCATCGAGACCCTGCAACGGGTCGTCGGCGTACGGCCCGATCCGGCCGGCGGCTACGTCCTGACCGTGCACACCATCGACCTGTCCGGACGGGTCACGCAGACCCGCGAACTCGGCTGCCGCCGGCTCTTCCTCGGCGCCGGCAGCCTGGGGACCACAGAGATCCTCCTGCGGGCCCGGGAGACCGGCACCCTGCCCGCCCTGAGCGAACAGGTGGGACTCGGCTGGGGGACCAACGGCAACGTGATGACCGCCCGCGCCAACCACCTGTGGGACACCGTCGGCGCCAACCAGGCCACCATGCCCGCCCTCGGCATCGACGACTGGGACAACGCCGCGAACCCGGTCTTCGCCGAGATCGCTCCGCTGCCCATGGGGCTGGAGCACTGGATCTCGATGTACCTCGCGATCACCAAGAACCCCGAGCGCGGCCACTTCACCTACGACGCGGCCACCGACTCGGCCCGGCTGAACTGGCGGCGGGACCAGAGCACGCCCTCCGTCAACGCCGCGAAGAACCTCTTCGACCGCATCAACCGGAGGAACGTCACGGTCTACCGGCACGACCTGTTCGGCGACAACAAGGCCTTCGCCGACAACTTCACCTACCACCCGCTGGGCGGCTGCGTGCTCGGCCGGGCCACCGACGCCTACGGCCGGGCCAAGGGGTACCAGGGGCTCTACGTGGTCGACGGCTCCCTGGTACCCGGCAGCCTCGGCGTCAACCCGTTCGTCACCATCACCGCGCTGGCCGAACGGAACATGGCCCGGATCCTCGCCGAGGACCCGAGCTAGCCCCGGAACAGCCGCATCAGCCGCGGTACAGCGCCTCGATCTCGTCCGCGAAGTCCTTCGCCACCACGTTCCGCTTCAGCTTCAGCGAGGGCGTGATGTGGCCCGACTCCTCCGTGAACTGGGAGCCGAGAATGCGGAACTTCCGCACCGATTCCGCCTTGGAAACCGCAGCGTTGCCGTCATCGATCGCCTTCTGGACGGCGGCGACCAGCTCCGCGTCCTCGCGCAGCTCCGCCGCCGTCACTCCCGCCGGCTTGCCGTTCTCCTGCGCCCAGCGGCCGAGGAACTCCTCGTCGAGGGTCACCAGCGCGGCCACGAACGGCCGGCCGTCGCCCACCACCATGCACTCCGCGACCAGCGCGTGCGCCCGGATCCGGTCCTCGATCACCGCGGGGGCCACGTTCTTGCCGCCCGCCGTGACGATGAGCTCCTTCTTCCGGCCGGTGATCGCGAGGTAGCCGTCCTCGTCCAGGGTGCCGACGTCACCGGTGTGGAACCAGCCGTCGGTCAGCGCCTCGGCGGTGGCCGCCTCGTTCTTCCAGTACTCCTTGAAGATGTGCTCGCCGTGCAGCAGCACCTCGCCGTCGTCCGCGATCCGCACCACGGACCCCGGCAGCGGCTGGCCGACCGTACCGATCTTCGGGCGGTCCCACGGGTTGAAGGCCGTGGCCGCGCAGGACTCGGTCAGGCCGTAGCCCTCCAGCACGGTGAAGCCGATGCCCCGGAAGAAGTGCCCGAGCCGCTCGCCCAGCGGGGCGCCGCCGGAGATCGCGTACTCGCCGCGGCCGCCCAGGACGGCGTGCAGCTTGCTGTAGACCAGCTTCGAGAAGATCTTGTGCTTCAGTCGCAGACCGAAGGACGGACCGCCCGGAGCGTCCAGCGCCCGGCTGTACGCGATCGCCGTCTCGGCCGCCGCGTCGAAGATCCGGCCCTTGCCGTCGGCCTGGGCCTTGGCCCGCGCCGAGTTGTAGACCTTCTCGAAGACCCGCGGCACGCCCAGGATCAGCGTCGGCCGGAAGGACTGGAGCTCGTCGGTCAGGTTCTTGATGTCCGGGACGCAGCCCAGGCGGATCGGCGCCAGCACCGCCGCCACCTCCACCAGGCGCCCGAAGACGTGCGCGGCCGGGAGGAAGAGCAGCACCGAACAGTCGCCGGTACGGAAGAGCGGGCTCAGCCGCTCCACCACGTTGCCGCACTCGGCGAAGAAGTTGCGGTGGGTCAGCACACAGCCCTTGGGGCGGCCGGTGGTGCCCGAGGTGTAGACGATGGTGGCCGGGTCGTCGGCGTTCGCCAGCGAGCTGCGCTCGTCGACCGCGGCGTCCGTGACACCGGCGCCGAGCGCCTGCAGGCTCTCCAGCGCGCCCTGCTCGATCTCCCAGACCTCGCGCAGCTCCGGCAGCGCGTCGCGCAGCGAGGCCACGGCCGCGCTGTGCCCGGCACCCTCGACCACCACGGCGACCGCGCCGGAGTCACCGAGGATCCACTGGATCTGCTCGGGGGAGGAGGTCTCGTACACCGGGACGGTGACGGCCCCCGCGCTCCAGATCGCGAAGTCGATCAGCACCCACTCGTAGCGGGTGCGCGAGATCAGCGCGACCCGGTCGCCGGGCCGCACGCCCGCCGCGATCAGGCCCTTGGCCGTCGCCCGCACCTCGTCGAGGAACTGCCGGGCGCTGACGTCCTCCCAGCCGGAACCGGAAGCGGTCTTGCGGGCCATGACAGCGGTGTCGGGATGCTGCGCGGCATTGCGGCGGATGAGATCCGTGAGGTTCCCGTCGGAGGGGACCTCGTACAGGGCCGGAAGGCTGAACTCGCGCAAGACTGCTGCTCCTCTGGGGCGCCATCGCCACGATGTGGACCGACCGGACGTTACCCACCGGTAGTGGGTTCCCGGTAGGGGGAACCGGCCAGATGTTCCGTGCGTCACATGACGCGGCATTGTCGCGTCGACAGTAGTCCACCCCTTTCCGGACTTGGAAGTAACCGCAGGTCCGGCGGCTGTGAGGACCTCTGGTCAGTGCGGGCGCACCCCCCTAGGCTGACCGCCATGAGGGGATCAAAACGCGGCACGCGGGTCCACGTCGTCAGCGACGTCCACGGCAACAGCGAGGCCCTGGCCAGGGCGGGGGACGGGGCCGACGCCCTGATCTGCCTCGGTGACCTGGTCCTTTTCCTCGACTACGCCGACCATTCCCGCGGGATCTTCCCCGAGCTCTTCGGCGCCGAGAACGCCGACCGGATCGTCGCCCTGCGCACCGAGGGCCGGTTCGAGGAGGCCCGCGAGTTCGGCCGCACCCTGTGGGCCGCCCTCCCCGGCGACAAGAGCCGCGAACAGCTCATCGAGGAGGCCGTACGCCGTCAGTACGCCGATATGTTCGCCGTCTTCCCCACCCCCACCTACGCCACCTACGGCAACGTCGACATACCGGTCCTGTGGCCGGAGTACGCCGGAAACGGAACCACCGTGCTGGACGGCGAGCGGGTCGAGATCGGCGGCCGGGTCTTCGGCTTCGTCGGCGGCGGCCTGCCCTCGCCGATGCGCACCCCCTACGAGATCGGCGTCGAGGAGTACGCCGCCAAGGTGGAGGCCCTCGGCGAGGTGGACGTGCTCTGCTCGCACATCCCGCCGGAGGTCCCCGAGCTCTGCTACGACACCGTCGCGCGCCGCTTCGAGCGGGGCAGCGCCGCCCTGCTCGAAGCGATCAGGCGGACCCGCCCCAAGTACGCCCTCTTCGGCCACGTCCACCAGCCGCTGGCCCAGCGGATGCGGGTCGGCGCCACCGAGTGCGTGAACGTCGGCCACTTCGCGGCCACGGGCAGGCCCTGGGCCCTGGAGTGGTGACTCCACGACGCGCGGTAGCCTTCACGCGGGGCGGCCGGTGGCCGCACAGTCCTCATTCCCCCAGCTCCCCGCTGGGAGGTACCACCAGCCCGGAGGAGCCACCGCGATGGCGGAACACACCAGCTCGAGCATCACGATCGATGCGGCGCCGGCCGACGTCATGGCGGTGATCGCCGACTTCGCCCGCTACCCGGAGTGGACCGGCGAGGTGAAGGAGGCCGAGGTGCTCGCCACCGACGCCGAAGGCCGCGCGGAGAAGGTGCGACTGCTCCTGGACGCCGGTGCGATCAAGGACGACCACACCCTGCTCTACACCTGGAAGGGCACCGACGAGGTCAGCTGGACCCTGGACAAGTCCCAGATGCTCCGCCAGCTCGACGGCTCCTACCGACTGGCCCCGCTGGGCTCCGGCGACCGCACCGAGGTCACCTACTCCCTGACCGTGGACGTCAAGATCCCGATGCTCGGCATGATCAAGCGCAAGGCCGAGAAGGTCATCATCGACCGCGCCCTGGCGGGCCTGAAGAAGCGCGTCGAGTCGGCGTCCTGACACCGCGGCCCCGCGCTGCGGGTCCGCAGCGGACCCGCAGCGGACCGCGACGCCCACCACGACCGGAGTACCGCACACACATGCACACCCTGCTGGTCACCGGCCCCGGCGGAGCGGGCCGCACCACCGTCACCGCGGCGACGGCCCTCGCCGCCGCACGCAGCGGACACCGCGTCCTCGTACTCTCCGCTGACACCGCCGACCCACTCGGCACCCTCCTCGGCCCGCCCCGCGGCCCCGCCGTCACCGCCGCCCCCGGACTGACGGCCGAACCCCTCGCCGCCGACAACCTCTGGCGCGCCCGCATCGACTCCGCCGACGACTTCCGCGAGGGCCTCGTCCGGCTCCAGGAACGCGGTACCGCCGTACTCGGCATGCTCGGAGCGCGCCCCCTGACCGCCGAGGAACTCACCGAACTGCCCGGCGCCGAACAGTTCGCCCTGCTGCGCGCACTGCGCAGAGCGGCGAGCGCTGGCCCGGACATGGGTACGGACGCGGACCCGGGCACCGGCGGGGGCACCGGTGAAGCCGCCGCCACCCCGCCCTTCGACCTGATCGTCGTGGACATGCCCCCGCTCGACCAGGCCATCACCACCCTCGCCCTCCCCGCCCAGCTCCGCCGCTACCTCGCCCGCCTGGTCCCCGCCGAGCGGCAGGCCGCCCGCGCCCTTCGACCCGTACTCGCCCAGCTCGCCGGGGTCCCGATGCCCGCGCAGTGGCTGTACGAGACCGCCACCCGCTGGGACCGGGAACTCGCGGCCGTCCAGGCCGTCGTCGAAGCCGCCACCACCTCAGTACGGCTGGTGGCCGAGCCCGGCCCGGCCGCCGCCGAGGCCCTGCGGCTGGGCCGGCTCGGCCTCGCCCTGCACGGGCTGCCGACCGGCCCGGTGATCGCCAACCGCATGGTCCCCGACGGCTCCGGCGACCCCTGGCTGGCCGGTCTCGCCGCCGAACAGGACAAGTACGCCGCGCAGTGGGGCGCGTACCGGCCGCTGCCCCACCTGGGCCGGGCCCCGCGCGGCCCCGAGGACCTGGCCCTCCTCGACCCCGGCCCCCTCCAGGCCCCCGACCGCGCCGACTGGCCGGTCGAGGACCGCCGCGCCGAGGACGGAACGCTGGTCTGGACGGTGCCGCTGCCCGGCGCCGAGAAGCGGGAACTCGACCTGGTCCGGCGCGGCGACGAACTCCTGCTCGGCGTGGGCCCGTACCGCAGGATCGTTCCCCTTCCCTCGGCCCTGCGCCGCTGCACCGTCTCCGGCGCCTCCCTCACCGAGGGCCGCCTGCGGATCCGCTTCACCCCCGACCCGGCCCTCTGGCCGGCGCGCTGACCGACGGGAGAGCAGGGGGAGACACGGGGAAGCCGGGGGAGACCACGGAACCGGACGACGAGTCCGACACGGCGCGACAGGCCGACAGGCCGAGAGACGACAGGCCGACAAACGGCGGGCGACGGGCCGACAAACGACGGGCCGACAGACGGCGGGCCGACAGGCCGACCCCACGCGCGCCCGGCGACGTACCCCCGTTCGGGTAACGTCGGAAGTGTCCGCCCCAGCTGCCGCAGGAGAGTCCGCCATGAGCGAGGCCACCGACCGTCCCGCCGACGACGATGCCTGGGCGAAGGCCTGCGCCGAGGACCTCGCCGCCGAGGAGGCCCGCCGTCGCGCGGAACGGAACGCGGCCGGCGGCACCGCCGGAGGCGGTACCGGCACCGCCGCCGAGGAGCTGTTCAAGCTCTTCGAAGCCGTCGCCGACAAGGTCGGCGGGCTGAACAACCCGCTGTTCGGCACCGCCGCCCAGGGCGCCGTACGCCAGTTCGTCAACCAGGCGAAGAGCGCCGCCAAGCCCGTCATCGAACGCAATCCGGAGGTCTTCGACCACCTCGCCGCCGCCGGCTCCGAGCTGCTCGCGGCCTACCGCACGGCGGTGGAGGGCCACGAACGCCGCTGGACCCGCGGCGACCACACGGAACACCCCCGCCGCCCCGACCGGGAGGACCCGGACCGGGGCCCCGGCCACGACCACGACCCGCGCGACGACGGCGACGGCCCCGGCCCCTCGGGTCGAATCGACCTCGACTGAGTCCCGGCCGCCCTCGGGTACCTTTGGCCGTGGCGGGGTTTGACCGGAAACCGAGGGACTAATGGGACTCACCATCGGTGTCGACATCGGCGGCACGAAGATCGCGGCCGGCGTGGTCGACGAAGAGGGCACCATCCTTGAGACGTACAAGGTGCCCACCCCGCCGACCCCTGACGGCGTCACGGAGGCGATCTGCGCCGCCGTCGCCGAGGTCAGCAGCAACCACGCCGTCGAGGCGGTCGGCATCGGCGCGGCCGGATACGTCGACGACAAGCGCGCGACCGTACTCTTCGCGCCCAACATCAACTGGCGGCACGAGCCGCTCAAGGACAAGGTCGAGCAGCGCATCGGCCTCCCCGTGGTCGTCGAGAACGACGCCAACGCCGCCGCCTGGGGCGAGTACCGCTTCGGCGCCGGCCAGGGCCACGAGGACGTCATCTGCATCACCCTCGGCACCGGCCTCGGCGGCGGCATCATCATCGGCAACAAGCTGCGCCGCGGCCGCTTCGGCGTGGCCGCCGAATTCGGCCACATCCGCGTCGTGCCCGACGGCCTCCTGTGCGGCTGCGGCAGCCAGGGCTGCTGGGAGCAGTACGCCTCCGGCCGGGCCCTGGTGCGCTACGCCAAGCAGCGCGCCAACGCCACCCCCGAGCGCGCCGAGATCCTCCTCCGCCTCGGCGACGGCACGATCGAGGGCATCGAGGGCAAGCACATCAGCGAGGCCGCCCGGGCCGGCGACCCGGTGGCCGTGGACTCCTTCCGGGAGCTGGCCCGCTGGGCCGGCGCCGGCCTCGCCGACCTCGCCTCCCTCTTCGACCCGTCCGCGTTCATCGTCGGCGGCGGTGTCTCCGACGAGGGCGAGCTGGTCCTCGAACCGATCCGCAAGTCCTTCCGGCGCTGGCTGATCGGTGCCCAGTACCGGCCGCACGCCCAGGTGCTGGCCGCGCAGCTCGGCGGCAAGGCCGGCCTGGTCGGCGCGGCGGACCTGGCCCGGCAGGGCTGAGCGACTCCGTAACGGCTCCGGTGTCTGCCCGCCGCGCCCCCTGTGGGTACGGCGGGCAGCCGCATATCTTGCCCCCCATGGATGATCTGCCTCAGTCCCACACGGAATCGGACGGCTCTGCGGTGATCCGGGTGCTCTCCTACAACCTCCGGTCGATGCGCGACGACGAGGACGCCCTCGCCCGGGTGATCCGCGCCTGCTCCCCGGACCTGGTGTTCGCCCAGGAGGCCCCCCGCTTCTTCCGCTGGCGCAAGCACGCCGCCCGACTCGCGGCGAAGGCCGAACTGGTGGTGCTGGGCGGCGGCGCGACCGCCGCCGGCCCCCTGCTGATGTGCTCACTGCGCGCCCACGTGGAGCGCACCGAGGACGTGCTCCTCCCGCTCACCCCGGGCCTGCACCGCCGGGGCTTCGCCACCGCCGTCGTACGGATCGCGGGCGCCCGGGTCGGGCTGCTGAGCACGCACCTCTCCCTCCAGCGGGCGGAACGCACCGCCCAGGCGGAGCTCCTCCTGGAGAGGCTCCGCGCGCTGGACACCCCGCACGCCATCGCCGCGGGCGACCTCAACGAAACCCCGGACGGCCCGGCCTTCACCCGCCTGACGACCGCCCTGCGGGACTGCCGGACCGTCGCCCCCTGGGGCGACGAGAACACCTTCCCGACCACCGCCCCCGACCGCCGCATCGACGCCATCCTCACCACCCCGAGCGTGGAAGTCCTGGCCTGCGGCGTCCCGACCCCCACCACCCTGGAGGGCATCACGGAAGCCGACCTGAAGTCGGCCTCGGACCACCTCCCGGTCCTGGCGGCGCTGCGCTTGAGGGCTACGGGCTGAGGGGCGGGGCTACGGTCCCTTCCCGCGGCCCACTCCACCCCCCGAGCCCCGCCGGGCCCGGCCGGGGTTGCCCACCCGCCCCCCGGCCCCGCCGTAGCGAGCGGAGCGAGGGGGTAGGGCGGGGCCGGGGCAGCAAGCGGACTCCGCGTGAGCGGGATCGGTTTGCGCGGCGGGGGCGGCATGCCGGGCGCAGTGGGACGGATCCTGCCGGTGGGACGGGGGCGGGGGTGTGCCGGTGCTTCGCCTGGGCGGCGTCTGGGAGGTGCCCGGGGGCTGCCCGGCAGTCCCAGTGTCATTACGTGCCGGCCGTCGGCGTCAAGGGCGCTCCTTCGTCGCGTCGGCAAGCCGATGGCCCTTCGGGCCACCCTTGACGCCGACGACCGTCACGCAACGACAAGGACTGTCGGGCGGCCCCCGGGGGATGGCATGGGAGGAGCCTTCGGATCCTGACGGTCTGGCGTTGGCGGGCACGGGCAGCGGCTCCGCTCGGCCAGCCGCCCTCCGGGCGGGTGCGGAAGCGAAGTGGATCAGTTCTACGTAATCCAGGGCGGTCCGGGCGCACCAAATCGCTACGCGCTCCTGTTGATCAGCGGGTTCGGGCTGCCGAGGGCCGGACATAGGCCGCCAACGATCGCTACGCGCTCCGGTCTGTCGGCGGATCCGGGCCGCCGGGGGTTGAACATAGGCCGCCCACGAGTTCTGCATCCTCTTGCTGGCATGGCGGCCGACAGGCCGTCCGTGGCAGAGACGAGAGAAGGGGGAAGGCGTCGGCGATTGCTGCATGCTGCTGCCGTCGCGTTGGCCGACAGGCCCGCCGGTGGGGTTGGTAGGGGCAGATGGGTGGCGGCATCGGCGACGTCGTGATCGTGCTTGTTGTCAGCACATCGGTCCGAACGACGCGTCGGCCGCCGTCCCGGCGGGAGCACGTAGCGATCGCAGGCGCTTCACCCAGCCACCGGCGACCCGCATCCGCCGTCCGGCCGGAGCGCGTAGCGATCGGTGGCGGTCTATGTCCGGCCACCGGCGGCCCTGATCCGCCGTCCGGCCGGAGCGCGTAGCGATTTGGTGCGCCTGGACCGGCTCGGATTACGTAGATCTGATCCACTTCACTTCCGCGTCCCGCCCGGAGGGCGGCTGGCCGAGCGGAGCTGCTGCTGGTGCCCGCCAACGCCGGAGTGAATGTGGCCTTGGTTTCCCTCCATGCCATCCCCCGGGGGCGGCCCGACAGTCCTTGTCGTTGCGTGACGGTCGTCGGTGTCAAGGGTGGCCCGAAGGGCCATCGGCTTGCCGACGCGACGAAGGAGCGCCCTTGACGCCGGCGGGCGGCACGTAATGACACTGGGACTGCCGGGCAGCTCCCGGGTGCTCCCTGATTCCGCCCGGGCGAAGCACCGGCACCCCCAGACCCCGCCCCCGCAGGCCGGTCCCGCTCACGCGGAGTCCGGCTGCTGTTCCGACCCCGACCCCGACCCCGGCCCCGCCCCGCTTCATCGTCCGGCTCGGCACGGCGGTGCCGGGGGGCGGGTGGGCAACCCCCGGCCGGGCCCGGTGGGGCTCGGGGGGTGGAGCGGGCCGTGGGGAGGGGCCGTAGCCCCGCCCCTCAGACCACCGCCCCCCGGCCCGGGTCCTCGTCGTCCTCGTCGTCGCCGTGGGACATGCGGGCGATGAGGGTGGCGAAGCCGCCCAGGAAGCCGCCCACGCCCAGGGTGGTCAGCCACCACGTCATGTCCCACTGGAGCACCACCGCGAGGAGCAGCAGCACCGGGCCGCCGATGACGGCGAGCCACGCGAACTTGGCCGTGGTGTCGGCCTCGGGGAGCGGGGGCGGCTCCGGCGGGACGAAGTGGCCCTCGTCGGATGCGCCGAGGTCGTCGTCCGACGGCTCCGCCAGGGTGTGGTCGCGGGGGCCGGCCCCGCCCACGCCCGGCGCGAAGACGACCGAGCTGCCCAGCGGGCCGTCGGTGTTCCTCGTGGTGTCCGTCCCCGGGTCCTTCGCCGAGTCCTTCGGCCTGTCCTTCCCGGTGTCCTTCCCCGTGCCCTTCTCAGGGGGCTTCGGGGTGGACGCCGGGGGTTCCGGCAGTACGTCCTCCTCGGGGAGCAGCAAGTCCTCGATCGGCTTGAACGGCCGGGCGCCCGGCGGGTCCGGCGGCTCCTCGCCGTACCCGGCGACGATCGCCGCCCACGCCGCTTCCTCGTCGAGCGGCGGGACGCCGCCCGACGGCTCCTCCTGCTCAGCCACCGGTAGCCGCCCCCTCCCTGTCGCTCGTTCCCGCGAGCCGTCCGATGAACGCATAGCTGTCCGCGAAGATCTGCTCCGCGTCATGGTCCAACGTCGCGACGTGGTAGCTCTGTTCCAGGAGGGTCTCCGTCAGGTCGGTGGACGACACCCGGGCCAGTACGCGCGCGGAGTCGACGGGCGGGACCACGTGGTCCTGCGGGCTGTGCAGCACCAGCAGCGGCTGCGTCACCTGCGGCAGTTCCCCGTCCACCAGCTGCAGGAACTTCCGCAGGGAATCCGCGGCCCGGGTCGGCACCCGGTCGTAGCCGACCTCCGCGGATCCCGGCTTGGCGATGTCGCTCGCGATGCCGGGCGTCGACCGTACGAAGTGCTTGACCACCGGAAGGGTCACGGCCAGTGGGTCGTGGACCTTGTTCGCCGGGTTGACGACGACCACGCCGGCGACCGCGTCCCCGTGCTTGGCCGCCAGCCGCAGGGACAGCGCGCCGCCCATGGACAGGCCGAACACGAACACCTTGGTGCACCGGCCCAGCAGCTCGCGCAGAGCGCGGTCGACCTCGGCGTACCAGTCCTCCCAGCCGGTCAGCTGCATGTCCTGCCAGCGCGTGCCGTGACCGGGCAGCAGCGGGAGGGACACCGTCAGACCACGCTCGGCCAGATACTCGGCCCACGGCCGCATGGACTGCGGGGAGCCGGTGAAGCCGTGGCAGAGAAGGACGCCTACCTCTCCGCCCTCGTGGCGGAACGGCTCGGCACCGGGGAGGACGGGCACCAGGATCTCCTTGAGAACGAGTGGGGGTCGATGGCGTCGATGAAGCCGGTCAAGGCGACGAAGACGACGCAACTACGACGGAACGACGGTGTAACGACGATGAGGGGGGGCGGCGCTCGGCGCACGGGTGCGCCGTGTGACTTCACCGTACGCGACGGGGCAGGTACCGACCAGGGTCGTAGGGCTCTCCGGACACGGCCAGGGGTTAAGGTCTGTTCCGACAGACACAGGAAGGCTCATCAGTTGATCTACGGCGCCATGAAGTTCTCCATCGGGGGTTCTCTGAAGCTCGCCTTCAGGCCTTGGGTGGAGGGCCTCGAGAACATTCCCGCCGAGGGGCCTGCGATCCTCGCGAGCAACCACCTGTCGTTCTCCGATTCCTTCTTCCTCCCGGCGGTGCTGGACCGCAAGGTCACCTTCATCGCCAAGGCCGAGTACTTCACCTCGCCCGGTGTGAAGGGGAAGCTCACGGCCGCGTTCTTCAAGGGCGTGGGTCAGCTCCCGGTGGACCGCTCGGGCGCCCGCGGTGCCGGTGAGGCCGCCATCAAGAGCGGTATCGAGGTCATCGAGCGCGGTGAGCTCTTCGGTATCTACCCGGAGGGCACCCGGTCGCCCGACGGACGCCTCTACCGCGGCAAGCCCGGCGGCCTGGCCCGGGTGGCGCTGGCCACCGGCGCTCCGGTGATCCCCGTCGCGATGATCGACACGGAGAAGATCCAGCCGCCCGGCAAGGTCGTCCCGAAGCTGATGCGTCCGGGCATCCGGATCGGCAAGCCGCTGGACTTCAGCCGCTACAAGGGCATGGACGGCGACCGCTTCATCCTCCGCTCGGTGACCGACGAGGTCATGTACGAGATCATGAAGCTTTCCGGCCAGGAGTACGTCGACATCTACGCGACGGCCGCCAAGCGGCAGATCGCGGATGCCGAGAAGGCCGCCAAGGAAGCCGAGAAGGCCGAGAAGGCAGAGAAGGCCGAGAAGGCCGCCAAGGACAAGGACAAGGGCGCGGAGTGACCCTCGGGGCCACCCGTCAGGGGGCCCGCGAAGGGTGGGGGAGATGGTCAAGCGCGAGCGCGTGGTGCGCATGTCGGTCGAGCAGCCGCTGTGGCGGGCGCTGACCGCCTACCGGCTGCTGACCGTGGTCTACGCGGTGCTGCTGTTCGCCTCGGCGCACCGGAACTTCGTCCGGCCCTGGGTGGCCGCGTGCTACCTCGGGGTGCTGGCCGTGTGGACCCTGGCCACCACCCGCAAGGTCGCGAACGCGGCGAGCTGCACGAACCGGTTCCTCGGCGCCGACCTCACGCTCGCCCTGACCGGCATCCTCCTCACCCCGCTCGCCGACGCCCCCGAGCGGATAGCGGGCGGCGGCCCCACGCTCCCCAGCATCTGGACCGCCGGCTCGGTCCTCGCCTTCGCCATCAAGGGCGGCTGGCGCTGGGCCCTCTTCGCCTCCTCCTTCGTGGCCGTGGCCAACATCGTCCAGCGCGGCGAACCCACCCGGGACACCCTGCACAACGTCCTGCTGGTGTGGGTCGCCTCGATCGCCATCGGGTACGTCGTCGAGGTCGCACGGGCCAGTGAGGCCACCCTGGCCCGCGCCCTGGAGATCGAGGCCGCGACCCGGGAGCGGGAGCGGCTGGCCCGGGACATCCACGACGGGGTCCTGCAGGTCCTCGCCATGGTCCAGCGGCGCGGCAGCGAGATCGGCGGGGAGGCCGCGGAGCTCGGCCGGATGGCGGGGGAGCAGGAGGTGGCGCTGCGCACCCTGGTGGCCGGCGGGCTGGTGCCGCCCTCCCGGGTCTCCCGTGACGCCGCGTACGGCGCTCTGGTCGACACCGTCGACGTGGCCGACCCGGGGACGGGTGAGGACGAGGCCGCCGAGATCGATCTGCGCACCCTGCTGGCCCCGCACGCCGGGTCCCGGGTGAGCTTCGCGGAGCCGGGCACCCCGGTCGTGCTGCCCGGCCCGGCGGCCCGGGAGCTGGCCGCCGCGGTCGGAGCCGCCCTCGACAACGTGCGCAAGCACGCCGGGGACGGGGCCCGGGCCTGGATCCTGCTGGAGGACTGGGGCGACGAGGTGATCGTCACGGTCCGCGATGACGGGCCCGGGATCCCG
Organism: Streptomyces sp. NPDC043853; assembly: GCF_056436025.1. Classification (NCBI taxonomy): domain Bacteria; kingdom Bacillati; phylum Actinomycetota; class Actinomycetes; order Kitasatosporales; family Streptomycetaceae; genus Streptomyces; species Streptomyces sp. NPDC043853. The sequence continues at coordinate 204,025 of NZ_JBWKDJ010000002.1, read as the reverse complement.
CCGGGCCGGCTGGACCAGGCGGCCGGCGAGGGCCGGATGGGGGTGGCCCTGTCCATCCGCGGCCGACTGCGTGATCTCGGCGGCACCGCCGAGCTGGTGTCCGTACCGGGACAGGGCACCGAAGTGGAACTGAAGGTACCCAGGGGGAGGACGGACAAGGGATGACGGCCGACGTGAACGGCAGAGCCGACGTGCAGGGCGCCGACGGCGTGAGCGGTATCAAGGTGATGGTCGTGGACGACCATCCGATGTGGCGGGACGCGGTGGCCCGTGACCTCGGCGCGGCCGGGTTCGACGTGGTCGCCACGGCCGGGGACGGCCCGCAGGCGGTCCGCCGTGCCCTGGCGGCCGGCCCCGACGTGCTCGTCCTCGACCTCAACCTGCCCGGTATGCCCGGGGTGCAGGTCTGCAAGGAGCTGGTCGGGGTCAACCCGGCGCTGCGCGTGCTGGTGCTGTCGGCGAGCGGTGAGCACGCCGACGTACTGGAGGCGGTGAAGTCCGGCGCCACCGGCTATCTGCTGAAGTCCGCGGGCGCCGGGGAGCTGATCGACGCGGTGCGCCGGACCGCGGTCGGCGACCCGGTGTTCACGCCGGGCCTGGCCGGGCTGGTACTCGGCGAGTACCGGCGGCTGGCCACCGACCCGGCGCCGGCCGCCGCCGACGAGCCGAAGGCCCCGCAGCTGACCGACCGGGAGACCGAGGTGCTGCGGCTGGTGGCCAAGGGGCTGTCGTACAAGCAGATCGCGGAGCGGTTGGTGATCTCGCACCGCACGGTGCAGAACCACGTCCAGAACACCCTGGGCAAGCTGCAGCTGCACAACCGGGTGGAGCTCGTCCGTTACGCCATCGAGCGCGGCCTCGACGACGCCTGAGGCGCGAGGCACGAAGCGCGCGGCACGAGGCACGAAGCGCGCGGCGCGAAAGCGCGCGGCCTCGGCTCGCCTACGCGCCCCGGCCGGCCGGGCGGGCCGTGCGAGCGACCTGGAGCAGCAGCGCTCCGCACGCGGCCACCAGGATCCAGCCCGGCCGGGAGGCGTGGGCGAGCCCGTCCGGTCCGGCACCCGCGACCAGGCCGCCCGCGACGGCGATGCCGATCGCGGAGCCGAGCTGGCGGGCGGCGGAGGTGATCGCTCCGGCCACGCCGGCCCGGGCGGGCGGCAGTCCGCCGACCGCGGTGTTGGTGATCGGGGCGTTGGCGAAGCCGAATCCGATGCCGACGAGCAGATACGCGGACAGCAGCAGGGCCACGCCGGTGCCGTCGTCGAGCCGGGCCAGGCACAGTCCGCCGGCGGTGATGAAGCCGCCGGCCAGGACGAGCGGCAGCCGGGGTCCGGTCCGGCCGGTCAGCCGCCCGGACCAGGGGGCGCAGACGGTCGCCCCCAGGGCCATCGGCAGGGTCGCGAGGCCCGAGGCGAGCGGTGTCCAGCCCCGGACGTGCTGCAGGTAGAGGGTGTTGAGCAGCAACGCCGTGCTGAGGGCGGCGAAGACCGCCACCGCGCCCAGGAACGCCCCGCGGAAGGCCGGACGCCGGAACAGCTCCAGGTCCACCAGCGGCTCCTCCCGGCGGGACTCCACCCGTACGAACCCGGCGGTGGCCGCGGCCGCGAGGGCGTAGCCGGCCAGGGCCGCGGGCGAGGTCCAGCCGAGGTGCGGGCCTTCGATGAGGACGCCGACCGAGACGGCGACGATCACGGTCAGCAGGGCCTGGCCGGGCAGGTCGAGCCGCCGGGCCCGGGCCGCCCGGGACTCCGGCACGAACACCGTGGTGAGGACGAGCGCGGCCACGACGACCGGCAGGTTCACCCAGAACAGCGACCGCCAGCCGAAGGCCGCGACGAGGGCGCCGCCCGTGACGGGCCCGGCGGCCATGCTGAGCCCGAAGACCGCCGCCCAGACGCCGATCGCCTGGGCCCGCTCCCTCGGGTCGGGCATGGCGTTCACCACGATGGCCAGGGCCACGGGACTGAGCATGGAGGCGCCGACCCCCTGGAGGGCCCGGGCGGCGACGAGCACCTCCAGGGACGGGGCGACCGCGCAGACCAGCGAGGCCGCACCGAACACGGCCAGCCCGCACCGGAACACGCGGCGGCGGCCGTAGCGGTCCGCGAGCGCGCCGGAGGAGATGAGGAGGGCGGCCAGGACGAGGGTGTACGCGTCCACGGTCCATTCCAGACCGCGGGTACCGGTTCCCAGGCCCTGCCCGATCGCCGGCAGGCCCACGTTGACGACGGTGGTGTCCAGGCCCACCAGGAACATGCTCAGGGCGCAGACGGCCAGCACCGTCCAGCGCCTCCGCGCGCTCGGTCCGCCCGGAACGCCCTCCTCGCCCGTTCCGGTTCCCGCCGGAATCCCGGCCCCGGATCGTGAGCCGGTCTGGATGCCGGTCTGCGTGCCGGTCTGTATGCCGGTCTGTGTGCCGTTCCGTGTGTCTGTCATGGTCCGCCCCTCGCGTCCGGAAGCACGTGCCCGGCCAGCGTGCGTCCGTACGTCTCCGGCGGCCCAGGAAGTTTGCGGAGACGGCAAAACCGTCGCTCACCGTCCCTCGCCCCTCCCTCCTGCGGGTGAACCTGACGCGCACCACACCCCGTCGTTCCTGCGGAATTGCCGCTTCACGCCCGAACGGCCCAGGTCACGGCCCCCTAGCGTGACCGCCATGGCGAAGGGAGAGGGAGATTCCATGAAGGTCGGAGTGCTCACCGGCGGCGGCGACTGCCCCGGGCTCAACGCGGTGATCCGCGGCATCGTCCGCAAGGGTGTCCAGGAGTACGGCTACGAGTTCGTCGGCTTCCGGGACGGCTGGCGGGGACCGGTGGAGGGGGCCACCCTCCCGCTGGACATCCCCGCCGTACGCGGCATCCTGCCGCGCGGCGGCACCATCCTCGGTTCCTCCCGCACGAACCCGTTCAAGACCGAGAACGGCGTCCGCGACATCAAGGAGAACCTCGCCAAGAACGAGGTCGACGCCCTGATCGCGATCGGCGGCGAGGACACCCTCGGGGTGGCCGCCCGCCTCCACGCCGAGTTCGGCGTCCCGTGCGTGGGCGTGCCGAAGACCATCGACAACGACCTGTCGGCCACCGACTACACCTTCGGTTTCGACACCGCCGTGGGCATCGCCACCGAGGCCATCGACCGCCTGCACACCACCGCCGAGTCCCACATGCGGGTCCTGGTGGTGGAGGTGATGGGGCGGCACGCCGGCTGGATCGCCCTGCACTCCGGGCTGGCCGGCGGCGCCAACGTCATCTTGATCCCCGAGCAGCGCTTCGACCTGGACCAGGTGTGCGCCTGGGTCACCTCCCGGTTCAAGGCCAGCTACGCGCCGATCGTCGTGGTCGCCGAGGGCGCCATGCCCAAGGACGGCGAGATGGTACTCAAGGACGCGACCAAGGACTCCTTCGGGCACGTGCGGCTCTCCGGCGTCGGCGAGTGGCTCGCCAAGGAGATCGAGGCGCGCACCGGCAAGGAGGCCCGGACCACCGTGCTCGGGCATGTCCAGCGCGGCGGCACCCCGAGCGCGTACGACCGCTGGCTGGCCACCCGCTTCGGTCTGCACGCCATCGATGCGGTCCGGGACGGGGACTTCGGGAAGATGGTGGCGCTGAAGGGCACCGACGTGGTGCGGGTGCCCATCGCCGAGGCCACGGCGAAGCTGAAGACGGTGGACCCCGAGCTGTACCGGGAGGTCGGGGTCTTCTTCGGCTGACGCCGGTGCCGTCACCGGTGTCGGCGCCGACACCGCGCCGCCGGGGCGTCTCGCGCCCCGGCGGCACCGGGACCTATGCGGCCGGCACGCCGAGTTCCACCCCGGCCAGCCGTTCCTCGTCCGCGATGATGTCGATCCCGGTGATGAGGCCGGCGCTCTCGCCCTCCCCGAAGGTGAACGACAGGACCAGGTACAGCCGCCCGTGCCGGGCCATGGCCAGCCCGACCGACCCGTCGACCAGCGCGGGGCCGGTGAGCCGGGCCCGTGCCATGGCCGCCATGGCACCCTGCGCGACCGCGACGGCACCGCCCACCAGGATCGGCTCGGGGGTGGGGACCACCGACCGGTCGGCCCGCAGGACCACGTCGGGGTCGAGCAGGGCGAGCAGCGCCTCGAAGTCCCCGCCGCGGGTGGCGGACAGGAAGGCGTCGACCACCCGGCGGCGCCGGGTCAGGTCGGACTCGGGCAGCGGGCTGCCGCCCTTGACCCGGCGGCGGGCCCGGCTGGCCAACTGCCGGGTCGCCGCCGGGGTCCGGTCGATCAGCCGGGCGATGTCCTCGAAGGGCACGGCGAACATGTCGTGCAGGACGAACGCGACCCGTTCGGCCGGCGCCAGCGTGTCCAGCACCACCAGCAGCGCCACCCCGACCGAGTCGGCCATCACGGCCTCCCGCTCGGGGTCCGTGCCCTGTCCGGGCCCGAGAGCGGGATCGCCGGTCCCCGGGGCGTCCAGCGACTCCTCGCCCCGGGTCCGCCGGGTCCGCAGCATGTTCAGGCACACCCGGCCCACCACCGTGGTCAGCCACCCCGTGAGGTTCTGCACCGCGCTGATGTCGGCGCCGCTCGCCCGCAGCCAGGCGTCCTGCACGGCGTCCTCGGCCTCGCTGAGCGAGCCCAGCATCCGGTAGGCCACCGACCTCAGGTGCGCCCGGTCCGCCTCGAACCGCTCCGCCAGGAGCAACTGCCCGTCCGACATCCTCGACTCCCCCCGGCCGGCCCGTTCGGGGTCCGGCCCGCTCAGATCAAGATCCAATTCGAAGATCCATCGTGAGCATGCCAGGCCCGGCCCGCGGCTGCCACGCCCTCGCTCCGACGCGGCCCCGCTTCCGGGTCGCCGCTACGCCGCCGTCCGGGCCGTGATCCCGGCCAGCAGTTCCCCCACCAGCTCCGCCCCGCGCAGGGTGAGCACCGACTCCGGGTGGAACTGGACCCCGGCGAAGCCCGGCCCGCGCAGCGCGTGCACTTCCTGCGTGGCCGGGTCCCGGGAGACCTCCACGCCCCGCTCCGCCAGCCGTGCCGCGAGCTCGGGGTCACAGGCCGCCGTGTACGTGTTGTAGAAGCCGACCACCTCCGGCGACCCGAAGAAGCCGATCCGGGTCTGCGCCCCCTGCGCCGGCTCCGCCTTGCGGACCAGCGGCAGCCCCAGCTCCGCGGCGAGCAGCTCGTGGCCGAGGCAGACCCCGAGCAGGCCGTGCGGGTGGCCGGCGAGCAGGTCCGCCGTCAGCGCGCGCAGGGTGCGCATCCGGGGGTCGGCGGAGTCCCCCGGGTTGCCGGGGCCGGGGCCGAGGACGACCGGGCCCTCCCAGGCCAGCGCGGCCGTCCGCAGCCCGGGGTCGTCATGTCGGCGTACGGTCACGTCCAGGCCGGACACCCGCAGCAGGTGGGCCAGCATCGCGGTGAAGGTGTCCTCGGCGTCCACCACCAGGGCGCGGCCGGCCGGTCCGGCGGGCCGGTCCTGCATCCGCAGCCAGAACGGGGCCAGTCCGGCGCGCCGGGAGGCCAGCGCGGTCCGCACCCGGGGGTCTTCCGCGAGCGGGGCGGCCGGGCCGGCCGGAGCCGCCGGGCGCGACCCGGCGGGCGCCCGTACGCCCAGCGCCGCCAGCACCCCGGCCGCCTTCGCGTGTGTCTCGGCCACCTCCCCGGCCGGGTCGGAGTGCCGGACCAGCGTGGCGCCGACCGGCACCCGCACGGTGCCGTCGGGGGAGATGTCGGCGGTGCGGATCAGGATGGGGGAGTCCAGGGTCTGCGTCCCGTTCGCGTCCAGGCCCAGCAGGGCCAGCGCGCCCGCGTAGTAGCCCCGGCCGCCGGCCTCGTACCGCTCGATCACCCGGCAGGCGTTCTGCACCGGAGAGCCGGTCACGGTGGCGGCGAACATGGTCTCCCGCAGTACCTCGCGCACGTCCAGCGAGGAGCGGCCGCGCAGCTCGTACTCGGTGTGCGCGAGGTGGGCCATCTCCTTCAGGCGCGGCCCGACCACCACCCCGCCGCGGTCGCCGACGGTGCACATCATCTTCAGTTCCTCGTCGACCACCATGGAGAGCTCCTCGCGCTCCTTGCGGTCGTCGAGGAAGGCCAGCAGTGATTCCGCGTCGGGCCCGCCGGCCGGGTAGCGGTAGGTGCCGCTGATCGGGTTCATCACGACGGTCTCCCCGGACATCCGGACGTGCACCTCGGGACTGGCCCCGACCAGCGTCCGGTCGCCGGTGTGCACGACGTACGTCCAGTACGCGCCCCGCTCGCCCGCCAGCAGTCGCCGGAACAGGGCGAGGGCGTCGGCCCGCCCGAACCCGTCGATCCGGCCCCGGTAGGTGCGGCGGATGACGAAGTTCGCCCCCTCGCCCCGGCCGATCTCGTCCTCGATCACCCGGCGGACGGTCCGCGCGTACTCCTCGTCGGTGACGTCGAAGCCCCCGCCGGTGACGGCGACCGGCCGGTCCGGAAGTGCGGCCAGGGCCTCCGCGAGCGGGACCTCGTGGGCCTCCTCCGCCTCCAGGACGCACAGCGGCGTGCCGTCGTCCCGTACGTCGAACCCGCGCTCGCGGATCTGCCGGAACGGGACCAGGGCGAGCGAGGGCAGCCCGCCGACCGGGAGGTCGGCCAGGCGTGCGACCTCCCGGACCGGGCCGGTGAGCACCTCGACGGTGTCGTGGTCGCGGCCCGGGGTGCGGCGCCGCAGCAGGGCGAAGGGCGGACCGGCGGGATCGAGCAGCCGGTCGAGCAGTCTGCCGGGGGGACTGACCTGACTCATTGCGGTTCCTTCCAGGGGCGGCCGGGGAGGCGCGGAGGAACGGCCCGGGAAAGGAAGAAGGCCGCCCCTCGGGCGGCCTTCGCGTCAGTAACGGGTACGCGCAGTCAGTGGGCCGCCGGATGAGCGGTCCACCACCAGTTCTGGTTGCACTGCGCGAACATGCCGGTGACCCTACACCTTCCAGCGTGTGAATCCGGAGATTCCCGTCTCACGTTGTGGGCACCGGGTCGGACAACGGCATTCACGACGTAATGTTTACGAGGTGACCGTGAACGCTGAAACCCACGCCTCCGCCGTCAAGGCGACCTGGCGAGACCTGCCCGCGGCGCAGCAGCCTTCGTACCCCGATGCCGAGGCTCTGCGCGCTGTCGTCGCGGACCTCGAGTCGTATCCTCCCCTCGTTTTCGCGGGTGAATGCGACCAGCTGCGCGCCCGCCTGGGAGCCGTCGCCCGGGGCGAGGCGTTCCTCCTCCAGGGCGGCGACTGCGCCGAGGCCTTCGACGCCGTGTCCGCCGACCACATCCGCGCCAAGCTCAAGACGCTGCTCCAGATGTCGGCCGTCCTGACCTACGCGGCCTCCGTGCCGGTGGTCAAGGTCGGGCGCATCGCCGGCCAGTACTCCAAGCCGCGCTCCAAGGACACCGAGACCCGCGACGGGGTGACGCTGCCGACCTACCGCGGCGACTCCGTCAACGGCTTCGCCTTCACCGAGGAGGCCCGGGTCCCGGACCCGGAGCGCCTGAAGCGCATGTACCACGCGTCCGCGTCGACGCTGAACCTGGTGCGCGCCTTCACCACCGGTGGCTACGCGGACCTGCGCCAGGTGCACGCCTGGAACCAGGACTTCGTGAAGTCCTCCCCGTCCGGGCAGCGCTACGAGGCGCTCGCGCGGGAGATCGACAACGCCCTGAACTTCATGAAGGCCTGTGGCACCGACCCGGCCGAGTTCAAGGCGGTGGAGTTCTACGCCTCCCACGAGGCGCTGCTGCTCGACTACGAGGGCGCCCTCACCCGTACGGACTCCCGCACCGGGAAGCTGTACGACACCTCCGGCCACATGGTCTGGATCGGTGAGCGCACCCGCCAGCTGGACCACGCGCACATCGAGTTCTGCTCGCAGATCGCCAACCCGGTCGGCATCAAGCTCGGCCCCACCACCACGGTGGACGAGGCCCTGACCTACATCGACCGCCTCGACCCGGACCGCGAGCCGGGCCGGCTGACCTTCGTCGTCCGCATGGGCGCCGACAAGGTCCGCGACAAGCTGCCCGAGCTGGTGGAGAAGGTCACCGCGTCCGGTGCGGTCGTCGCCTGGGTCACCGACCCGATGCACGGCAACACCTTCGAGGCGGCCTCCGGCCACAAGACCCGCCGCTTCGACGACGTGCTCGACGAGGTCAAGGGCTTCTTCGAGGTCCACAAGGCGCTGGGCACCCACCCGGGCGGCATCCACGTGGAGCTCACCGGCGACGACGTCACCGAGTGCGTGGGCGGCGGCGACGAGATCTTCGTCGACGACCTGCACCAGCGCTACGAGACGGCCTGCGACCCGCGGCTCAACCGCAGCCAGTCGCTGGACCTGGCGTTCCTGGTGGCGGAGATGTACCGCGACCAGTGAGTCGTGATCAGTAGGTGGCTTCCTACGAGCTGTGGGGCGTGGATCTGTGATCCGCGCCCCACAGTCGTCTCCAGGCCTTTTAGGGAAACCTAAGTTTGGGTACGGTTAGGTAAGCCTCACCGAATAGGGGATGGCTGGTCCGAGCATTCCTCTCAGGGAGGTGAACCGCGTGTACGTCTGCTCTTGCTTCGGCATCACCGACAAGCAGGTGAAGGAACACGCGGCTGCCGGGGCCTGCACCCCCCGCCAGATCGCCTCGGCCACCAAGGCCGGCACCGACTGCGGCTCCTGCGTCCGCACCATCCAGGGCCTGCTGGGCCGGGGGGCGTGCCCCCGGCGCGAGCTGCTGGAGAAGGGCCGGACGACGGCCGCCGTCCTGGCGCCGGAGTCCGAGCTCGCCGAAGCGGCCTAGCTCTCCGGCTGCTCGACGAGCTGGGCGATGTAGAGCGGCTCGCCCAGGGTCTCGATGAGCTCCAGCTGGGTGTCGAGGTAGTCGATGTGGTGCTCCTCGTCCGCCAGGATCTCCTCGAAGAGCCGCGCCGAGGTGATGTCGCCCTTGCCGCGCATGACCTCGACGCCGCGCTTGAGCCGGTCGATCGCCTCCACCTCGACCTGCCGGTCCGCCTGGAACATCTCGGTGAGGGTCTGGCCCACCCGGACGTGGAACAGCCGCTGGTAGTTCGGCAGGCCGTCCAGCATGAGGATCCGCTCGGTGAGCTTGTCCGCATGCTTCATCTCGTCGATGGACTCTTCACGCGTGTACTTGGCGAGCTTGGTCCAGCCCTTGTTGTCCTGAATGCGGTAGTGCAGCCAGTACTGGTTGATCGCGGTGAGCTCACCGGTGAGCTGTTCGTTCAGGAACTCGAGGACCTCGGGGTCGCCCTGCATGGCAACAGGCTCCTTCCAAAGACAAGAGAACGTGGCAGTGCGCGCATCCTTGCACCGCCGCCGAGGGCCGTCCAGTAAGTGCCTCCTTAGTAGGAGTTGCCCGAATCAAGGTCACCTGGTCATGACCACCCTTGCCCGTCTGTCACCATGGAGTCATGGGTCAGCCGGACAGCCGGGAATCTCCGGGAGCAGAGCAGCTGGAGCTCCCCCCGGGGCAGCGGTTGCAGCGGGGCTGGCCGGTCACGCACTACGGGCCCGTGCCCAAGTTCAAGCCGGACCGCTGGGAGTTCAGGGTCTTCGGGGCCACCGCCGACGGCGAGAAGCACTGCTGGAACCACGAGGAGTTCTCGGCCCTGCCCTTCACCTCGGTCGTCGCGGACCTGCACTGTGTCACGAAGTTCAGCATGCAGGGGGCCGAATGGGGTGGGGTGCTGGCCCGCACCGTGCTCGAACTGGCGCCGCCGGCGCCTGAGGTCACCCACGTGATGGTGTGGGCCGAGTACGGCTTCAGCTCCAACATGCGGCTCTCGGACTTCGCCTCCGACCGCACGGTCTTCGCCACGCACCAGGGCGGTGAACTGCTCACCGCCGAGCACGGGTTCCCGCTCCGGCTGGTCGTCCCGCACCTCTACGCCTGGAAGGGGCCCAAGTGGGTGCGCGGCGTGGAGTACATGACCGCCGACCGCCGCGGCTTCTGGGAGGAGCGCGGCTACCACAACATCGGTGACCCCTGGCGGGAGCAGCGCTACTCGTACCAGGAGGAGCCGGGGGACGGCCCCGAACTCTAGTCCTCGGGGGCCGTCCCCCGGCTCCTCCTGGGAGCCGTCGCTCGGCGGGTCGCTCAGTGGTGGTACTGGTGGACCACCGCGTGGCCCTTGCCGCGGCCGATCATCCACTTGTTGACCGGGGTGGTGATCACGAAGGCGGCCGCCAGGGCGATCGCCAGCACGATCCAGAACAGCGGGTCCGACAGGTGGGCGTCCATGGCGCCCGGCCACAGGGCGATCACACCGTTGTCGATCAGTTCCATGACGGCGATGGACAGGGTGTCGGCGGCCAGCGCCACCCGGACGGCGGTACGGAAGTCGACCCCGGCGCCCATGATCCCGCGCAGGGTGAGCGCGTAGCCGAAGAAGAACGCCAGGATGATCGCCAGGACCATGGTCGGGGCGTTGCCCCAGCCCAGCGCGGTGCCGATGATCATGCCCAGTACCTCGCCGATGGCGCATCCGGTCAGGCAGTGCAGGGTGGCCTTCGCCGCCATGGCCCAGCTGACGGGGCCGCCGCCGTGGTGGCCGTGCCCGTGGTGCTCGTGCGGGCCGGCGTGGCCCTCGTGGCCCTGGTGTCCTTCGTGTCCCTGGTGGCCCTCATGGCCGGACGGACCGTGGTGCTCGCCGTGCCCGTGCTGCTGGTGCTGCTCGCCGTGCTGCTCGTGCTGTCCGTGCTGCCCGTGCCGGTCGTGATGGGCGTCTGTGCCGTGTGCGTGCTGCGCGTGGTCCATGGGAACCCCCTGGGAACGTCAGAGTAACGGTCCTGCCGACAGACAGAACCGTATACCCCCTAGGGGTATTCCTCAACGGGTGAACGATCAGCGGAGCGATTTCAGCAGCGCGACATCGGCCGCGTGCCCCTCCTTGCCGCCCGGCGTCTCGATGATCAGCGGCACCCCGGCCGTCTCCCCGTGCGTCATCAGCTCGGCGAAGGCGTCCCGGCCGATGTGCCCGGCGCCGATGTTGGCGTGCCGGTCCTTGTGCGCGCCCACGCCCTCCTTGGAGTCGTTCGCGTGGATCAGCTTCAGCCGGCCCGGTCCCACGGTCTCCACCAGCAGGTCCAGGGTCTCCTTGGCCCCGCCCGGCCCGGCCAGGTCGTGGCCCGCCGCGAAGACGTGGCAGGTGTCCAGGCAGATCCCGAGCTTGGGGTGGGAGTCCAGGGCCTCGAAGTACGGCCCGAAGTCCCAGGTCCGCGAGCAGAGCGAGGACCCCTGCCCGGCGGTGGATTCCAGCAGCAGGAACGGGTCGTCGTCATGCGTGAGCTCGTCCAGCAGCGGCAGCATGTGCTCCCTGACCTGCGCGTACGCCGCCTCGCGCGGTCGGCCCCCGGTCGCCGAACCGGTGTGCACCACCACGCCCAGTGCACCGATCTCCCGCCCGCGGCGCAGCGAATGCCGCAGCGATTCCACCGACTTCTCCACGGTGGCCTCGGTGTGCGAGCCGAAGTTGATCAGGTACGGCGCGTGCACGTAGGCGGGGACGCCCTCCTCCGCGCACTGCGTGCGGAACAGCTCGTCCTGGGCCCGGTTCCCGGTCGGGGTGGCCCAGCCGCGCGGATTGGCGACGAAGACCTGCACGGCCTCGGCACCCATCTCGCGCGCGTAGGTGAGCCCGACGGTGGCGAGCCCGCCCGCGACGGGCACGTGCCCGCCCACCGGATTGCGTACGGCGTCGTTCACGTGCTGCTACAGCCCCTTGGCCCGGATGGTGATCGTGCTGCCCTCGGGGGCGGTGGAGCCGCCCGGTACCGACTGGGCGTCCACGGTGTCGGAGAACGACAGGAACGGCCGGTCCACCTTCACCTGGAACCCGGCGGCCGCCAGCGCCTTCCGGGCGTCGTCCACGTTCCGGCCCCGCACGTCCGGGACCGGCACCAGCCGCGGACCCTTGGACACGGTCAGCGTCACCGTGTCCCCCGCCGCGGCCTGGGTGCCCGGCGCCACCGACTGGTTCGCGACCCGGCCGGCCGGCTGCGGCGAGTTGACCTGCTCGGCGGCCGTCTCGACCTTCAGTCCGAGGCCCTCCAGGGCGGCCCGGGCCTGGTCCGCCGGCAGTCCGACGGTGGCGGGCACCGGCACCGGCCGACCCTTGCTGACCACCAGCGCCACCGCCGTGTCCGGTGCGCGCTTCTCGCCGCCCGCCGGGTCGCTGCTGATCACCGCGCCCTGCGGGACGGCCTCACTGAAGGCCTGGGTGACCATGCCGGGAGCCAGGCCCGCCTTGGTGAGCTCGGCCTTGGCCGCCTCCAGCGGCTTGCGCCTGAGGTTGGGTACGGACACGATCTCCGGTCCCCGCGACACCACGAGGGTGACCGCGCCGTTCCCGCGGATCTGCTTCCCGGGCGCCGGGACGCTGTCCATGACGGCGCCGCGCTCGAAGGTGTCGCTGAACTTCCGGTCCACGCCCTTCACCCCGAGCCCGGCTTCCTTCAGCTGCTTCCGGGCCTGCTGCTCGGTCTTCCCCAGCACCGGCGGGACCTGCGTGAACTGCCCGGAGCTGATGTACCAGACACCGGTGCCGAGGCCGAGCAGGAGCAGCACCCCCGCCAGCGCGAGCAGTACCCCGCGGCGCGGCGCCCGCAGCCGGGAGGCCGGAGGCGCGGACGGAGCGGGCGGCACCGGCGGCATCTCCAGCCGCGAGGTGTGGTGCGGGTTGTGCGTGGGCACGCCCATCGGGCGGGGGATCACCCCGGTGCGGTCCTCGGAGGAGGAGCGCACCTCGGCCCGCGCCTGCGGCGGTACGGCGTCCAGCTCGGCCTCGGTCAGCCCGGCACGGGCGTCACGCGCCAGGCCCAGCAGCGCCACCGCGTCGTCCGGGCGCCGCTCGGGCGCGCGTGCGGTGGCCGCGGCGACCAGCCCGTCCAGCGCGGCCGGCAGGCCCGGCACGGCGGCGGAGGGCGCGGGCACGTCCTCGCCCAGGTGCCGGTAGAGCACCTGGGCGGGAGTGTCGCCGGTGTGCGGTTTGCCGCCGGTGAGCATCTCGTACAGCACCACGCCGCAGGCGTAGACGTCGGCCCGGGTGTCGGCGGTGCCGTTCTCGATCTGCTCGGGGGCGAGGTAGGAGACGGTGCCGAGGACGGCCCCGGTGGTGCTGGTGACGGTGTCCACACTGCGGACCAGCCCGAAGTCGGCGACCTTCACCCTGCCGTCGTCGCCGATCAGGACGTTCTCGGGCTTCATGTCCCGGTGCACGAACCCCGCGCGGTGCGCGGCGCCGAGCGCGGCGAGCACCGGTTCCAGGACGTCCAGCGCCGCCCGCGGCTGGAGCGCACCGCGCTCGCGCAGCACGTCGCGCAGGGTGCAGCCGGAGACGTACTCCATGGCGAGGTAGACGTAGGGCCCCTCGGTGCCCTGGTCGAAGACCGCCACCACGTTGGGGTGGGCGAGCCGGGCCACCGACTTCGCCTCCCGGATGAACCGCTCGACGAAGCCGGGCTCGGCCGCGAGGGCGGGGTGCATGATCTTCAGCGCGAGGACGCGGTCGAGGCGGGTGTCGAGGGCGCGGTAGACCGTGGCCATGCCGCCGGCCGCGATCCGGGCGTCGATGCGGTAGCGGCCGTCGAGCACGCGCCCGACGAGGGGGTCATCCAGGGTCGTATCCACCCGGCGATTCTACGAGCGGGCCGGCTGCGCCTGGCCGTGGTGGTCGAGCTTGCGGCACACCTGTGACGTGGCCATGGCTGCGCCTGCCGCTGCGCGGGGCCATTCCCCTTCCCGCCCCTTTCCCGAAACCGGGGCTCCGCCCCGGACCCCGCTGCACGAGCGGAGCTGGGTTCCGGTGTGCCCACCCGTTCCGCCCTGCGGAACGCCTGCTCACACCGGGGGGCGCCCCGGGGCCCGCAGGTGGGCGGGGTCCGGGGCCGCAGGCCCCGGTTTCGGGATGGGGGTCCCCCGCACGAAGTGTGGGGGAGGGTGGGGAGGGGGAACGTGCCGCGCGGCGGACGCGGTCAGAACGCCGGGCGTTCGGGGTCGAGGGCGGCGACGCCCTCGGCCGGGGACGAGGCGTGGGCGAAGCGGCGGACCGGGATCCGCCCCGCCCGGTACGCCAGCCGGCCCGCCGATACCGCGTCCCGCATCGCCGCGGCCATGAGCACCGGCTCCTGCGCCCGGGTCACCGCCGACGCCAGCATCACCGCCGCACACCCCAGCTCCATCGCCAGCGCGACGTCCGACGCGGTGCCCGCCCCCGCGTCGAGGATCACCGGTACCCCCGCCCGCTCCACGATCAGCTCGAAGTTGTGCGGGTTCCGGATCCCCAGCCCCGAGCCGATGGGCGAGCCCAGCGGCATGATCGCCGCGCAGCCCACGTCCTCCAGCTTCCGGGCGAGCACCGGGTCGTCGTTGGTGTAGGGCAGCACCGTGAAGCCGTCGTCCACCAGCGTCTCCGCGGCGGCGAGCAGCTCCTCGCCGTCAGGCAGCAGGGTCCGCTCGTCCGCGACGACCTCCAGCTTGATCCAGTCCGTGCCCAGCGCCTCCCGCGCGAGCCGCGCGGTCAGCACGGCCTCGCCCGCGGTGAAGCAGCCGGCGGTGTTCGGCAGCACGCCGATGCCGAGCTTGGAGAGGACCGACAGCACCGAGCCCTGGACCGTGGGGTCCAGTCGGCGCATGGCGACGGTGGTCAGCTCCGTTCCGGAGGCGACCAGCGCCCGCTCCAGGATCTCCAGGCTCGGCGCGCCGCCGGTGCCCATGATCAGGCGGGAGGAGAAGGTCCGCCCGCCGAGGGAGAACAGGTCATCAGCCATGATCGCGCTCAGCCTCCCTGGACGGCGGTGAGGATCTCGACCCGGTCGCCCTCGCCGACCGGCGTGGCCGGCCACTGCCCACGCGGTACGACGGTCTCGTTGAGGGCGGCCGCGACCCCGGACGGGGCCGTGGTGAGGGTGGCCACCACCAGGTCCAGCGTGGTGCCCGCGGCGACCTCGCGGGGCTCGCCGTTGACGGAGATGGTCATGCGTAGGACTCCTCTCGGGCGGCCGTCGCCCCGACGGGGCCGGGTGAGAACCGGCGGGGGGTGAACGGGCGGGCCACGTCGGGGAGTTCGCCGGTGGCCAGGACCTCGGCCAGCACGTCCCCGGTGACCGGTGTCAGCAGCACCCCGTTGCGGTAGTGGCCGGTGGCCAGGTGCAGTCCGGGGAGTTCGGTCGGGCCCAGCAGCGGAGCGTTGTCCGGGGAGCCGGGCCGCAGTCCCGCCCGGGTCTCGGTGAGCGGGAGTTCGGTGATGCCGGGCACCAGCTCGTGGGCGTCCCGCAGGAGTTCGTACACCCCGCCCGCGGTGACCGTGGTGTCCCAGCCGAGTTCCTCGCTGGTCGCGCCGACGACGAGTTCGCCGTTCTCCCGCGGCACCAGGTAGACGTGGCTGCCGCGCACCACCGCGCGGACCGTCCGGGACAGGAAGGGCGCGTACGCCGCCGGCACCGTGAGCCGGAGCACCTGCCCCTTGACCGGGCGTACGGGCGGCACGGCTTCCGCCGGGACTCCGTCCAGCCGTCCGCTGAGGCTGCCCGCCGCCAGCACCACCTGGTCGGCGGCCGGCTGCGTGCCGTCGTCGAGCAGGGCGCCGGAGGCCCGGCCGGCGGTGACGGTCAGCCGCTCTGCGGTGGCGCGGTGGAAGACCACTCCGGCCCGCTCGCAGGCGGCGACCAGGGCGGCGGCCAGCCGGCGCGGGTCGACCTGGTGGTCGCCGTCCACGCGCAGCCCGCCGCGGACGCCGGGCGCCAGCATCGGCTCCAGGCGGCGGCACTCGCGGCCGGTCAGCCACTCGGACTCCAGGCCGCAGCGCCGTTGCAGGGCGTGGAGTTCGCGCAGGTGCAGGCGGTCGTCGGAGTCCAGGGCCACCGCGAGGGTGCCGCAGGCGCGGTAGCCGATGTCCAGTCCGCCGCTGGCGTGGCCGAGTTCCGCGGCGAACTCCTCGTACCGGGCGGCGGAGGCGAGGTTGAGGCCCAGCAGGGTCTCCTCGCCGTAGTGCAGCTCGGTGACGGCGGCCAGCATGCCCGCCGCGACCTGGGCGGCGCCGCCGCCGGGCGCCGGGTCGGCGAGCGCGACGGACATGCCGCGCCGGGCCGCCCGCCAGGCGGTGACCAGCCCGATGATGCCGCCCCCGACGACGAGCACGTCCGAGCCGGCGGACCGGCCCCGGGACGAGCTCCGGGTCGAGCCCTGGGACGGACTTCCGGACGGGAGCCCGGAGGAATCCCCGGATCCGTGGGTGAATGAACGCATGGGCGTCGAGCCCCTCCCTTCGCCGGCATGACCCGGATCAGGTTCGTACGGTCGGAGGCCGGCCAGCCTCCCTCTCAGTCCGGTGCGCCCGGACTCCCGCGGTTGGATACGGTGGCCACCCTACCTCCGCCGCCGGACCCGGGTAAGGGCGACCGGCCGCCGCCTATTCCTGACGGAGCGTCAGATAGTTAGGGTGTCGGGCGTGAGCAATCAGATCGAACTGACGGATCAGAAGGACCCCGCGGACGCGCCGGCCGCGGGTGGCGTGGTCATCGTCGGGGCCGGAATGGCCGGCGTACAGACGGCCGTGGCCCTGCGCGAGGCGGGGTACACCGGCCCGGTCACCCTGATCGGCGCCGAACCGCACCAGCCCTACGACCGGCCCCCGCTCTCCAAGGCGGTCCTGCTCGGCGAGGCCGAGGGCTCCGCCTTCGACGTGGACTTCGAGGACCTCGGCATCGAGCTCCGGCTCGGCCTGGAAGTCACCGCGCTGCGCCCGGAGGCCCGGGAACTGGACACCGCCGCCGGCCCGGTCCCGTACGGCCACCTGGTCCTCGCCACCGGCGCCGGACCGCTGACCCTGCCGGGCACCGAAGGCGTCCCCGGCGTGCACCTGCTGCGCACCCTGGACGACGCGGAGCGGCTGCGGCCGGTCCTCGCCGAGGCCCGTGACCTGGTGGTCGTGGGCGCGGGCTGGATCGGCGCGGAGTTCGCCACGGCCGCCCGCGCGGCCGGCTGCGCCGTGACCGTGGTCGAAGCCGCCGACCGGGTCCTGGCGGGCACGCTGCCCGACGAGGTCACCGGCCCGATGGCCGACTGGTACGCGGAGGCCGGCGTCCGCCTGCTCACCGGCGTGAAGGTCGCCTCGGTCGAGCCCGGCCTGGTCCGGCTGGCCGACGGCCGGGAGCTGCCGGCCGGTGCGGTGGTGGTCGGCATCGGCGCCCGCCCCGCCACCGACTGGCTGGCCGGCACGGGCGTGGAGCTCGGCCCGGACGGCTCGGTCACCGCCGACGACCGGCTGCGGACCTCGCTGCCGGAGGTCTACGCGGTCGGGGACTGCGCCTCCTTCCCCTCCGCGCGCTACGGCAAGCGGCTGCTGGTGCACCACTGGGACAACGCGCTGCAGGGCCCGCGGACGGTCGCGCTGAACATCCTGGGCGGGGACCGGGCGTACGACCCGGTGCCGTACTTCTGGTCGGAGCAGTTCGGCCGCTTCGTCCAGTACGCCGGCCACCACGCCGGCGCCGACACCCGGCTGCTCCGCGGAAACCCAGCGGAGGCGTCCTGGTCGGTCTGCTGGCTCCGGGACGGCGCCCTGACCGCCCTCCTCGCGGTCGGCCGCCCCCGCGACATCGCCCAGGGCCGCCGCCTGATCGAATCGGCCACCCCCATGGACCCGTCCAAGCTCTCCGACCCCGCGGTCCCCCTCAAATCCGCCACCGCTTAGGGTCTGTCCGGCCATGATCCGCCGGACAGGCCCTGGCGGCTCCGTCCTCCGCCGGGCCGCCGACCGTCCGGGGGGTGGGGCCCCCGGACGGGCGGCTCGGGTACCGGGCGCCCGCCAGGGATGGCAGGCTTGGCCGCGTGACCGAGATTGACGCAAAAACCGACGCTCTCGTCCCCGAGTGGCTCTACCTCCCCGACATCGCCGACATGCTCGGCGTCGAGGTGACCCGGATCCGCCAGCTGGTCAAGGAGGGCCAGCTCATCGCCGTACGGAGGGGTGAGAACCGGGCGCTCCAGGTGCCCGCCGCCTTCATCGACGGCGACAAGGTGGTCAAGGGCCTCGCCGGGACCCTGACCCTGCTCAGGGACGACGGCTTCACCGACGAAGAGATGCTCGAGTGGCTCTTCACCGCCGACCCGACCCTGCCCGGCACCCCCGCGCAGGCCCTGAGCGAGAATCGCGGCACGGAGGTGAAGCGCCGCGCACAGGCGCTCGCCGTCTGACCGTCCCGCTCAGCCGCACCGGTCGCGACGTCGCGACGGACGCACAGCCGCACCCGTCGCAGCGTCGCGACAGACACCACCGATCCACTCACGGGCGTACGGGCCCCTCGCGGGCCCGTACCCCGCCCACCCGGGGGGTTTCCCATGTCCCTGGCCGATGCCCGGCTCTACCTCTGCACCGACGCCCGCAAGCGCCAGGGCGACCTGCCCGAGTTCCTGGACGCGGTCCTCGGCGGCGGCGTGGACATCGTCCAGCTCCGCGACAAGGGCATGGAGGCCGCCGAGGAGCTCGAACACCTCCGGGTCTTCGCCGAGGCGGCCCGCCGCCACGGCAAGCTCCTCGCGGTGAACGACCGCGCCGACGTCGCCCACGCCATCGGTTCCGACGTGCTGCACCTCGGCCAGGGCGACATCCCCGTCCCGGCCGCCCGCGCCATCCTGCCCGCCTCGGTGGTCATCGGCCGCTCCTGCCACGCCGAGGCCGAGGTGGACGCGGCCGTCGCCGAGCCCGGCGTCGACTACTTCTGCACCGGCCCCTGCTGGCCCACCCCCACCAAGCCCGGCCGTCACGCGCCCGGTCTGGACCTCGTCCGCTACGCCGCCTCCCTCGACCAGCCCCGCCCCTGGTTCGCCATCGGCGGCATCGACGCCGGGAACCTGGACGAGGTGCTGGACGCCGGCGCCACCCGGGTCGTGGTCGTCCGCGCCCTCACCGAGGCCTCCGACCCCGGTGCCGCCGCCGCGGACCTGGCCAAGCGGGTCCGCGAGCGGCTCGCCTGACGAGGACCCTGACGGGGATCTTGACGAGGACCTCGGCGGCGACCCCGGCCGCGGACCGACGGATACGCGCCCTCTGGATCAGCTTGTCCGAATCGCCGGGCTCCCTGCGGCCCGGCGGGCAGGGTGTCCAAAAACGCGTCCAATACGTGGACAGGGCTTCGGAGTGCACTGGCGCCCGTCTAACCTGCCCGTATGGCCCTTGGAACCGCTTCGACCTGGACGGACCGTGCACGCACGGTCCATGAACTGCTCTCGTCCGGCGCGCCCTCGTACTCCTTCGAGTTCTGGGCGCCCAAGACCGAGAAGGGCGAGCGGAACCTCTGGAACGCCCTCCGCCGGGTCGAGGCGGTTTCCCCGAGCTTCGTCTCCGTGACCTACGGGGCCGGCGGCTCCACCCGCGGCGGCACCGTCAAGGCCACCCAGGAGATCGCCGCCGACACCACCCTCACCCCGGTCGCGCACCTCACCGCCGTCGACCACTCCATCGCCGAACTGCGCCACGTCATCGGGCAGTTCGCGGACGCCGGCATCCGCAACATGCTCGCCCTGCGCGGCGACCCGCCGGGCGACCCGATGGGGACGTGGGTGCCGCACCCGGACGGCGTCCACTACGCCGCCGACCTGGTCCGGCTGCTCAAGGAGTCCGGCGACTTCTGCGTCGGCGTCGCGGCCTTCCCCGAGATGCACCCGCGGTCGAGCGACTGGGACACGGACATCCAGCACTTCGTGGACAAATGCCGTGCCGGTGCGGACTACGCGATCACCCAGATGTTCTTCGATCCGGAGAATTATCTGAGGCTCCGCGACAGCGTCCAGAAGGCGGGCTGCGACACCCCGATCATCCCTGAGGTCATGCCTGTTGTGGGCATCAAGCAGCTCGACCGGCTGCCCCAGCTCAGCAACGCGGTCTTCCCCGCGGACGTGAAAGAGCGCATGCTCGCCGTCAAGGACGACGCGGCCGCTGTACGCTCCATTGGCATCGAGTTCGCCACGGAGTTCTGCGCGAGGCTGCTGTCCGAGGGTGTCCCGGGGCTGCACTTCATCACGCTGAACAACTCCACGGCGACTCTCGAGATCTACGAGAACCTCGGTCTGCACCAGCGGGCCTAGACCGGCCGCACCCCGGGGCGGCCGTAGCGAGAGGGGCCAGGCATGGGGATGTACGTGCTCTACGGCGCGTTCGGCTTGGTCGCGCTGTGGCTGCTCGCCGAGGTCCTGCTCCAGTACAAGGCCCGGCTCCGCTGGCGCCTGCTGGCCTTCTCCGGGTTCCTCGGCGTGGTCGCCGGCGTGATACTCCCCTCCGTTCCGGTCATCGGCGCCGGGGCCCTGGCCTTCGCCGTGGGGCAGACCCTGGTGACACTGTCCTTCCGCAAGGGATTCGTGGCGGGCTGGGCACTGCGCCGCGGCGCGCCCGAGGAGCAGCCGCAGCCGGCCGCCAAACGCCGCCGCGGCGCCGCGGGCGGCCCGGCCGGCGGGCTCCGCGTCTCCGACCTCGCGTACGACGAGCGGGGCGCGGCGGGCGGCCCCGGCCCCGGCAGCCCCGAGGACGAGGCCGACGACCGGCCCGAGCCGGCCTTCTTCCGCCCGGAGCCGCTGCCCGAGGACACCGGCTCGTACGGCATCCAGAGCCTGCCGGACCGCAACCAGGGCCAGGGACAGCCCGCCGGCCCCGGTCCGGGCTTCGCGCCCGGCGCCGGTTTCGCCCCCGACGGCGGCGGCTTCAGCCCCGACGGCGGCGGCTTCGCACCCGGCGCCGGCGGCTTCGCGCCCGCGGCCGATCCGGCGCAGACCGCCCCCTTCGCCTCGCCCTTCACCACCGCCGAGCAGGACGCCCACCAGTACGCGGCCTACTACGACCCGCAGACCCAGGGCGGCTACGCCTACCAGGGCGGCTTCCAGCCCGGCGGAGAGCAGCAGGTGTACGCGGCGTACTCCGACCCGTACATCGGCACCGCGGGCGTCGCCCAGCCGCAGCCGTACGGCTACGGGGACCCGTACCAGCAGCAGTACGCCCAGTACGCGCAGTACTCCACGGACACCCCGCCCGGCGGGGTGTGGGTGCCGCAGCAGCGGTCCACGGAGGCCGCCCAGCCCGACGCCTACCCCCAGCAGTGGTCCGGCCAGGAGCAGTACGACCCGCAGCAGTACCCGTACCACGGCACCGGCGAGTACGAGCAGTACCGCTACTGAGGACCGCCGGCGGGGTCCGCCGCCGGGGTCCGTTGCCGGGGCCGGCTATTGGGAGCCGCGGAAGTCCGCGCCCTCCACGATCAGCCCGGCCACCAGCGCGCCGGTCATCCCGGCGTGCGCCAGCCCGCCGCCCGGGTGCGCCCACCCGCCGGCCAGGTAGAGCCCGGGAAGGGCGGTGGCGTTGGCCGGGTACAGCATCCGGCCCCCGGCGCCGGCGAGGGCCGGGGCCGGCACCGAGCCGCCCACCGCCCCGGTCGCGGCCTCGACGTCCAGCGGGGTCCGGGCCTCGTGCCACAGCAGTCGCTCGCGGAGGTCCGGGACGGCCCGCCCGGCGGCCTCCAGCAGATCCTCGGTGTAGCGGGCGACCAGGGCCGGATCCGCCCAGTCCAGCACGCCCTGCGGGGCGCACACGGCGGTCAGGGTGACGGCCTCGTGGCCGGCGTCGGGCACCTGCGAGGGGTCGTCGGGGCGCAGCACGGTGACGGTGGGCCGTTCGGCGTGGGCCCCCGCGGACACCGCGCGGCCCTCCGCCGCCGCGTCGGGGGAGTGGACCACGGTCCGGTGCGGGGTGCCGCCCGGGCGTCCCCCGCGCAGGGCGAGGAACAGGGTGAACCGGCTGGGCATTCCGGCCCGCGGCCGGACCGCGGCGTCCTCCGCCCGGTCACCGGACCAGGGCAGGCCGCCGGGGAGGGCGGGGGCCAGGAACCGGCGCGGGTCGACGGCGCTGACCACGGTGTCGCACCCGGTCCGGGTGCCGTCGGCGAGCAGCAGGCCGCAGGCCCGGCCGTCCCGGGTCAGGACCTCCCGCACCTCGGCCCCGAAGACGAACTCCACCTTCCGTTCCCGGCAGCGCTCGTACACGGCGGTGGCCAGGGCGCGCATGCCACCGCGCACGTACCAGCTGCCGAAGGTCTGCTCCATGTACGGGATCACCGCCGCGGCCGCGGGGGCGGTGTGCGGGGTGAGGCCGTGCGCGAGCACCGCGCCCTGCGGGAGGGCGGCCAGGTGGCCGCCGAGTTCCCGCTCGGCGGCCTCGGCCAGGGTGGGCGGGCGGCGGCGCAGCAGGCCGGACTTGCGGAGCGCGGGATAGGGGTCCCGGCCGAGGACCTGCCAGTCGGTCCACAGTGGTTCTTCCAGCAGGGGGCGGCGGGTCCGCTCCCAGGCGTCCCGGGCCCGGCCCAGGAGGGCGTTCCAGCGGTCCCCGGCGCCGGCTCCGAACGCCTCGTCGAGGGCGGCGGCCACGCCGCCCCGGGAGGCGCCCGGCAGGGTGACCGCGGTGCCGTCGGGCAGCACGTGGCAGACCTGCGGGTCGATCTGGACGGTGTCCACGCACTGTTCCAGGCTCCGCTTGCCGGTCTTGACGAACAGGTCGCGGTAGACGGCGGGCAGGTGCAGCAGGCCGGGGCCGGTGTCGAAGGAGAACCCGTCCCGTTCGTGGTGTCCGACCGCTCCGCCGTAGGTCGCCGAGCGTTCGTACACCGTCACCCGGTGGCCTGCCACGGCCAGCCGGGCCGCCGTCGCCATCGCGCCCATCCCGGCGCCGATCACCGCAATTCGTGCCATGCGGCCGACCTTATCGGCCCTGCTCAGCGGGGCGGCGCGGTGGTCCGGTCGGAGGGGGCGCCGGGGGGACCGCCCCGGGCCGCCGGGTCCGTGCGCGCCGCGGATCCCGGTCGCTCCGGGCGGGCCAGGCGCCGTTCCTCGCGGCGCTGGGCGCGGCGGCGCAGGAAGCGGCGGATCCGGGACCACAGGTAGACGAGCACGATCAGGCCGGCCAGCAGCAGCACGCCGGCGATCACCGCGGCCGCCTCGGGGTTGAACATGGCGAAGGTGACGATCCCGGCGACCCCCAGGTCCTCGGCGGTGCTCATGGCGATGTTGCTGAACGGCTCCGGGGAGGTGTTGATCGCCATTCTGGTGCCGGCCTTGACCAGATGGCTGGCCAGTGCGGTGGTCCCGCCCACCGCCCCGGCCGCGAGATCGGAGAGCGAGCCGCTCTGCCCGGCGAGCAGGGCGCCGATCACGGCGCCGGCGAGCGGGCGGATCACGGTGTGGACGGTGTCCCAGAGGGAGTCCACCAGCGGGATCTTGTCGGCGACGGAATCGCAGAGGAAGAGCACGCCGGCGGCGACGAGGACGTCGGTGCGCTGGAGGGAGGCGGGGACCTCGTCGGTGAGCCCGGCCCGGCCGAACAGGCCGAGCAGGAGGACCACGGCGTACGCGTTGATCCCGCTGGCCCAGCCGCTGGTGAACACCAGAGGGAGCACACTCATCCGGCCAGCATGCCCCAGGAAGCCCTCATCGGGCCGGGGGACAGGCCGGTGCGCGCGAGGGGTGGCCGCCCCGGGCGGCCACCCCTCGTCACAAGAGCGTCAGTGTCCTTGCTGTTCGTCGCGGCGACGCTGCCACCGCTGTTCGATGCGGTTCATCATCGACCGGCGCTGCCGGTTGTGGCCGCGGCCCGAGCCGCCGGCACTGCCGGAGACGGGCTGCTCGCCGGGTTTGGGTGCCTTGCGCCATCCGGTGACCGCGAGGACCGCGCAGCCCAGCATGACGAGGAAACCCACCACGCTGATCCAGATCAGATTTCCCTGCGCGACCATTCCGGTCATGAGGAGCGCGATACCCACCAGGAAGCCTGCGACCGCCTGGTAGACCCGTCGCCGGGTGTACGTACGCAGCCCGCTTCCCTCAAGCGCTGTCGCGAACTTGGGATCTTCGGCGTACAGCGCTCGCTCCATCTGCTCGAGCATTCGCTGCTCGTGCTCCGAGAGCGGCACGGGAGTCCTCCTCATCCGTCGGTCGCGGGGGGAGCGACCGGGGTCCCCTTCAGGATAGGCAGGGAATCGCCCCCGTGAAACCCGCCCCTCGACGCCACGCTTTTCAAGGCCACGCTTTTCGAGAACAGAGCAGTGCTTCAACGACAAGCACTGCCGACATCAGCACTGCGGCCAACCGTACCGTCGGGCGGGTGGGCCGGTGAGGCCATTGTTCCCCAACGGCAACTCCACCACACCGGACGGCGTTGCCCCGATCATACGGGTCCGGTGGCTGAAACGGAGGGCTTGCGCAGGACTGCATCACCTCGCGGTGATGGGGGTGTGACCGGCCGTGCGACGGGGTCGCGCGGGCGGCCGCCGGGCGGCGCCGCCGCAGCTCAGGCCTGCTTCTCGCCCAGGACGTGCAGCTGGGTGGCGACCGCGTGGAAGGCGGGCAGCTCGGCGGCCGCCTCCTCCAGCTTGAGGAGGGCCTCGACGGCGCCCGGCTCGGTGTCCACGAGGACCCCCGGCACCAGGTCCGCGAAGACCCGGACGCCGTGCACCGCGCCGACCTCCAGGCCGGCGCCGCCGACCAGCTCGGCGAGCTGGTCCGCGGTGAACCGGCGCGGCACCGGATCGCCGGCGCCCCAGCGGCCGGCGGGGTCGGTGAGGGCGGTCCGGGCCTCGGTGAAGTGCCCGGCCAGGGCGCGGGCCAGCACGGCCCCGCCGAGGCCCGCGGCGAGCAGGCTCAGGGTGCCGCCGGGACGCAGCGCGGCGACGGCGTTGGCCACCCCCTCGGCCGGGTCGTCCACGTACTCCAGGACGCCGTGGCAGAGCACCACGTCGTACGAGCCCTGCTCGACGACGTCCAGCAGGCCCTGGGCATCGCCCTGGACCCCGCGCACCAGGTCGGCGACGCCGGCCTCGGCGACCCGGCGCTCCAGCCCGAACAGGGCGTTCGGGCTCGGGTCGACCACGGTGACCCGGTGGCCGAGGTGGGCCACCGGGACCGCGAACTTGCCGGTGCCGCCGCCGGTGTCGAGCACGTCCAGCACGTCCCGTCCGGTCGCCTTCACCCGGCGGTCGAGGGCGTCCTTGAGGACCTCCCACACCACGGCGGTACGGAGGGAGGCGCGGGGACGGGAATTGTCGGACACGACGTGTGGCTCCTCGGCGCGGAAGGGGTGGACGTGCGGCTTCTCCACACCCTATTGCCTTCCGTCGCCGGGCCGGTCATCCCGCGTCGGGGCGTGGCTGCGGCAGTGTCGGATGCAGTGCCAGCATCCGCTCGACCAGGCGCAGGAACATCCCGGCCGCGCGCAGCAGGTCGTCCGCGTCCCGGTCGCCGGCGGCGCCCGGTATGCCCGCCTCGGCCCGGGCCCGGCGGGCGGCTCCGGAGGCGAACAGGGCGCTCCACTCGGTCAGTTCCGGTGCTATCTCCGGCAGCACCTCCCAGGCGCTGCGGATCCGGGGCCGGCGGCGGGGATTCACCGGCTCCGGGCGGCCGCGGGCGGCCAGCACGGCGGCGGCGGTGCGCAGCGCGGCGAGGTGGGCGGTGGCGTAGCGCTCGTTGGGGACGGGGAGCAGGGCGGCCTCGTCCAGGCCGCGGCGGGCCTTGGCGAGCAGGTCGAGTGCGGCCGGCGGGGCGGCCGACCTCCGCGGGACCGGGTGGACAGGGGACGGGGACGGTGTGGCCATGACGAACCTCCTGTCAGTGCGTACTGCTCAAGGGGTACTGCCGGTTCCTTCTCTGTCCCCATCGTGAAGGCACCCACTGACAATTGCGCTGACCTGCGCTTTTCCCGTGTTTCACGGCGGAACCCGCCCTGCGGTTCGGGCCCGGCTACGAAGGATGCTAGTTTTTGAACTGACCAGTCAGTTCAAAAGAAAGGGGAGGGCTGTGGACAGCCCGCGGGGCGCGGCCGTCAAGGCCGAGGACTTCGGCCTGAAGGGGCCGCGGGGCTGGGTGTTCCGGGGCGTCGGCATCGACGCTGCGCCCGGCTCGCTCATCGCCGTGGAGGGACCGTCCGGCAGCGGCCGCACCTGTCTGCTGCTTTCGCTCACCGGCCGGATGAAGGCGACGGAGGGCCACGCCCGGGTCGGCGGCCACGACCTGCCCAAGCATTTGGCCGCGGTCCGCCGGAACACCGCGCTCGGCCCCGTGACCGGCGTCAACGAGCTCGACCCCGCCCTGACCGTCGCCGAGCAGCTGCGCGAGGGCGCGCTGCTGCGGCGCCGCTACGGCGGGCCGGTCCGGGCGCTGCTCCGCTCCCCGCGGGTCCGCGCCGCCGCCACCGCCGCCCGCATCGACGCGGCGGTCGCGGCCGTCGGCCTGGACGTCGAGTCCCTGCCGAAGGGGATGCGGACCTCGGTGCGCGACCTGGAGCGGCTGGAGGGGTTCCGCCTCTCCCTGGCCATCGCCCTGCTGGGCGACCCCGGGCTGATCGCCGTCGACGACGCCGACCTCAAGCTCTCCGACGCCGAGCGCGCCGAGGCCTGGGACCTGCTGCGGGGCCTGGCCGGGGAGGGCACCACCGTCCTCGCGGTCTGCAGCGAAGCCCCGGCCGACGCGGTCGTCGTGCGGACCGGCACCACGGCTCCCGCCGAGGCCGGTTCCGCCCCGGCCGCGCCCGCTTCGGCGGCTTTCGCCCCCGCCGGATCCGGGACCGCCCGGTCCGGCAGGCGCACCAGGTCCCGGGCGGCGGCCACCGGGAAGCCGACGGCGGCGGAGCCGGGCGGTTCCGCCGCCCGGCCCGGCACGGCCCCGGTCACGGGTGCCGTACCCGCCGCGGATGCCGGTCCCGCGGACGGACCGCGGTCCGTCCCGGCCTCCGGACCCGCGGCCGAGTCGGTGGAGCCGGGGGGCTCCACCGGCCCGGCCGCGCAGCCGGCCCCGGCCGACGCCAAGGCGTCCGCCGGGTCGGTCCCGAAGCCCACCGGCAAGCCGGCCGCCGGACGCACCGCCCCCGGGGCCGAGCCCCCGGCCGACGCCGGAACGGCCGAGAAGCCGGCCGCCAAGGCCGGCAGCCCGGCCCCCGAGGCCGCTCCCGAGGCCGCTCCCGAGGCGGCCGCCGAGGCTGCCGCCCCCGAGGCCGCCGCCCGGGGCGCGGTCCAGCCCGATCCGAAGGCCGGCCCCGAGCCGGCCGAGAAGGCCGACACCCACGACACGACGAAGGAGGCAGCCGATGCGCTCGCCGAAGCTCGCCGCGCTTGAGCTCAAGCGCTTCGGCCGCGGCAAGCTGCCGCGTGCCGCGCTGGTCTCGCTGCTGCTGCTCCCCCTCCTCTACGGCGCCCTCTACCTCTGCTCCTTCTGGGACCCCTACAGCCGGCTCGACAAGGTGCCCGTCGCCCTCGTCAACGCCGACCGCGGCACCACCGTCGACGGCAAGCGCATCGACGCGGGCGACGAGATCGCCCGGAAGCTCAAGGACAGGAAGATCTTCGGCTGGAAGGAGGTCGGCGCGGAGGAGGCGGCGAAGGGCCTGGAGGACGGGACGTACTACCTGACCCTCACCATGCCCGCCGACTTCAGCGAGCGGATCGCCTCCAGCTCCGGCGAGGACCCGACCACGGGCGCCCTCCAGGTGCGGACCAACGACGCCAACAACTACGTCGTGGGCTCCATCTCGAAGACCGTGTTCTCCGAGGTCCGCGCGGCCGCCTCCAGCAAGGCCTCCCGCGACTTCCTCGACAAGATCTTCATCTCCTTCTCCGACCTGCACGACAAGACCGCCGAGGCGGCCGACGGCGCCACCCGCCTCAAGGACGGCACCGTCAAGGCCAAGCAGGGCGCCAAGGACCTGGCCGACGGCCTGGACACCGCCAAGGAGAAGACCGGCGAGCTGACGAGCGGTCTGAAGACCCTTGATTCCGCCGCCGGACAGCTGGAGACCGGCACCAAGGACATCGCCTCCGGCACCCAGGTCCTCGCCGACAAGGTCAACGGGGCCGCCGCCAAGGCCCGCCCCTTCCTGAAGGACCCGAAGAACCTGGCCGCCCAGGCCGAGCTCGTCGCCGACTCCGCCCGGATCGTCCGCGGCCACCTCGACGACTTCGCCAAGCACGCCCCGGCCGTCGCCACCCTCACCAAGCGGATGTCCCAGGACTCCGAGACCGTCTACACCAAGACCTGCGTCAAGGGCCCCAAGCCGGCGCCCGCCACCTGCCCGACGATGAAGCGGCTCAAGAACGACGCCGCCGAGGCCGCCGAACTCGCAGGCGACCTCAACACCGTCGTCAAGACCTCCAAGGGCGACCTCGCCACGCTCAAGAAGCAGCTGACCGACCTGGAGGACAAGGCGCGCGAGGTGGTGCGGAAGGCCCCCGGCCTCTCCGCCGACCTCGACGCCGCCGTCGCCAAGGTCAACGCCCTCAACACCGGCGCCCACAAGGTCGCCGTCGCCATGGACAAGCTGCACACCGGCATCACCTCCGCCGGCAAGGGCTCCGCGAAGATCGACACCGGCGTGGGCAAGCTCGGCGACGGCGCGCACAGCCTGGACGGCGGCATCTTCAAGCTGGTCGACGGCTCCGGCGAACTCGCCTCCGGCCTGCACGCGGGCGTCGGCCAGATCCCCGACTACGACGAGCAGCAGCGCGACGCCCGCACCGAGGTCATGGCCGACCCGGTCCGGCTCGCCGCCGAGTCCCTGCACAAGGCGCCCAACTACGGCACCGGCTTCGCCCCGTACTTCATCCCGCTGTCCCTCTGGGTCGGCGCGATGGTCGCGTACATGCTGATCACCCCGCTCAACCGGCGGGCACTCGCCGCAGGCGCCCCCGCCTGGCGGATCGCCCTGGCCGGCTGGCTGCCCGTGGCCTCCCTCGGAGTGCTCCAGGTCGCCCTGCTGATGTCCGTGCTCCACTTCGGCCTCGGCCTGGAGATGGCCCACCCGGCCGCGACCATCGGCTTCCTCGCCCTGGTCACCGCCTGCTTCGCGGCGATGGTGCAGTGGCTCAACGCCAAGTTCGGCGCGGCCGGCCGGATCCTGGTGCTCGTCGTGCTGATGCTCCAGCTGACCTCGGCGGGCGGCACCTACCCGGTGCAGACCAGCCCCGGCTTCTTCAGCGCCATCCACCCGTACCTGCCCATGTCCTATGTGGTGGAGAGCCTGCGCCGGCTCATCACCGGAGGTGACCTCACCCCGGTCTGGCAGGGCTCCGCGGTGCTGCTGGCCTTCACCCTCGGCGCACTGGCCCTCACCGCGCTCGCCGCCCGCGGCAAGCAGGTCTGGACCATGGACCGTCTGCACCCTGAACTCAGCCTGTAGGGACCGGTGACACCTGTGACAATCAGCGCCATGGAAAGCAGCACCAGCACGCGCCGGCAGGCGACCCGCCAGAAGCTCTACGAAGCGGCCGTCACCCTCATCGCCGAACAGGGATTCTCGGCCACCACGGTCGACGAGATCGCCGAACGCGCGGGCGTCGCGAAGGGCACCGTCTACTACAACTTCGCCAGCAAGACGGAGCTCTTCGAAGAGCTGCTGCGGCACGGGGTCGGCCTGCTCACCGCCTCGCTGCGGACGGCGGCCGAGGAGACCGAGGCGCGCGGCGGCAGCCGGGTCGAGGCGCTCGACGCGATGATCCGCGCCGGCCTGGTCTTCATCGAACGCTACCCGTCCTTCACCCAGATGTACGTGGCCGAGCTCTGGCGCACCAACCGCGCCTGGCAGTCCACCCTCATGGTGGTCCGTCAGGAAGCGGTGGCCGTGGTCGAGGGCGTGCTGCGCGAGGGCGTGGAGCGCGGCGAGCTCAGCGCCGAGATCGACGTCCCGCTCACCGCCGCCGCCCTGGTCGGCATGGTGCTGGTGGCCGCGCTGGACTGGCAGTCCTTCCAGCGGGAGCGGTCCCTGGACGACGTCCACTCCGCTCTCTCGCTGCTGCTGCGCGGACGGGTGAGCGGAGGCTGACGCGGAAACGGAAGCCGTCCGGGGGCCGGGAAAACCCGGCTGACCCCCGGTCGGCGGTGCCGCCCGCGGCCCCCACCGCGTACAACTGGGTGTCCGTCACCTAGGTATCCGTACCTAGACGCAGAGATGAGTATGCGTACGGATGGGCTCCCATCTGCGGAAACAGCAGACTGGAAGCCATGGACAGGGGTACCGGTCCCGCACCGCCGACACGGGGCTGCGGAGCGGGACCGGTACCCTCGGCCAATCCGGGAGAGGTACGGGGGAGCCAGGGGAGTACGGGGGCCCGGAAAGCGGAACGCCGGTGCGGCAGGACCCAGGGGGAACGGGTCCTGCCGCACCGGCGTTTTCGCGTGCGCCCGGCCGGGCGGCGCGAGCGGGCCGCGCGGCGCGGGCACCCGGCCGCGGGCGCCGCCCGCCCGCCGGCCACCCGCCGTCCGTCAGCCGCGCTTCAGCCGCTTCGGCAAGGGAAGGGCCGCGCCGAACCGGGCCAGACCCTCCGCCACCCGACCGGACAGGGCAGACCAGCGGGCGGACACCGCCCAGCCGATCCGCGCCGCCGACCGCGGCAGCAGCAGCCCGCGCAGCCGGGCGCCCCGGCCCGCCCCGGCCAGCAGCCCGCCCCGTACCAGCAGCACGTCCGAGGCCAGCTCCGGGTATCCGGCGGCCGCACCCGGTTTCGCGTACAGCGCCCGCTCCACCGACGAGGCGACCCGGTGCACCGAGGCCGCGGCCACCGGATCCAGCCCGCCCAGCTCCACGACCCGGGCGGCCGCCCGGCGCGGGGACAGCGCTCCGTCCGGGGCGATGCCCACGTCCCACGCGGCGTCACCCAGCTCCCGCCAGGCGGTCAGCGGGTTCCCGGTCGCCAGCCGGCGCGCCCGCACCCGGCTCCGCCACAGCAGCGGCAGCAGCGGCAGCGCGAGCACGGCCAGGCCCAGCCCGGTGAACCCGAGGACCGGACCCCACGGGAAGTCCTCGTCGTCCCCACCGGTGACCGGCGCCGCCGCGGAGTCGCAGTCGCCGAGCCGCTTCAGCTCCGGCGGGCAGCTGTCGGCGCTCTTCGACGGGGCCGGCGCCGGGGCGCTCGCGCTCGTCGAGGGCAGCGGGGCAGGCGCCGAGGGCTGCGCGGCCGGGACCTCGGGCCGGGTGTAGTCCGGCGCCGTGCCCCGGGTCGGGGTCGGCTCGAACCGGGTCCAGCCCACACCCTCGAAGTACAGCTCCGGCCAGGCGTGCGCGTCCTTCATGGTCACCTGCATGCTGCCGTCCGACAGCGAGGTGCCCGGGGTGAAGCCGACCGCGACCCGGGCCGGAATGCCCAGCGACCGCGCCATCGCCGCCATCGAGAAGGAGAAGTGGACGCAGAAGCCCTCCTTGTCCTTCAGGAACCGGGCGATGGCGTTCGCGCCGGAACCCGAGGAGGTCTTCGTGTTGTACGTGAAGCCGCCCTGCTCCTTCAGCGCGAACCAGTTCTGCAGCTTCAGCGCCCTGGCGTAGTCGTCC
Source organism: Streptomyces sp. NPDC043853 (assembly GCF_056436025.1). Taxonomy (NCBI): domain Bacteria; kingdom Bacillati; phylum Actinomycetota; class Actinomycetes; order Kitasatosporales; family Streptomycetaceae; genus Streptomyces; species Streptomyces sp. NPDC043853. Next base: position 172,703 of record NZ_JBWKDJ010000002.1, on the reverse strand, counting down.
CGCGCCCCGCGGGTGACCTGCCGGGCCGTCTCGCCCACCACCGGCGGCAGGTTGTCCGGCAGCCGGGTGAATTCCTGCAGGAACTCCGCGGACGGCTTCGGCGCCGCCGACAGCTGCCGGGCGGTGGGCCGCAGCAGCAGACTCGTCACCGTGTACTGCGCGCCCTGCACGGTCTGCTTCTTGTTCTTGCCCAGGTCGTCGCCGATCACGGTCCGGCCGACCTGCTCGAACCGCCAGCGCCCCTCGATCTCCACCTGGGTCGCCGGGTACGGCATCGGCACGTACCGCTGCACGTAGTCCTGGGCCGCCGAGACGCTGGTCCGCACCTCGGTGCCGCTCAGCCGCACCTGGCTGCTCAGCCCCGGGGGCTGCGGGAACCGGCCCGGCACCTCGGTCAGGCTGCGCCCGGAGGACTTCCACTCGGTCCCGTCGAACTCGTCCAGGGAGACGATCCGCAGGTACTGGTCGGCCTGCCGGGCGTCCGTGCGGTACCGCAGCACCACCCGGTCGTCCTGGGTGTTCAGGCTGGACTGCAGGGCCACCAGCGGGTTCACCGCCGAGATCGTCCCGCCCCCGGCACCGCTGCCGCCGCCCGCGGCACCGCCCGGGCCGTTCTCGCCCAGCAGTCCGCCGGTCGGCGTGGGCAGCACGTACGCCGCGCCCAGCGCGACCAGCACCGCCACCGCCCCGATCCGCCGGCCGGTGCGCAGCGGCGCGACCGCGTGCCCCGCCCGGGAGGCGCCCCCGCCGGGCGTGCCGCCGAAGACGCGGCCCCACTGGGCCAGCCGGTCCCGGCTCTCCGCCAGCAGCAGCATCAGGTAGCCGCAGCCGGCCAGCACGAACAGCAGCCAGCCGTCGCCGCCGGACAGCCCGGCGGCCACCGAGTACAGCGCGAGCAGCGGCAGCCCGGAGGCCGCGGCGGTCCGGAAGGTCACCGCGAGCAGGTCGACCAGCAGCCCGATCAGCAGCACCCCGGAGACCAGCATCAGCCGGATGCCGTCGGTCTGCGGCGCCGGTATGGCGTACTCACCGACGTCGGCGACGCCCTCCTGGAAGAGCGAGCCCAGCCCGGTCAGCAGCTGCGTGCCGATCCCGTCGGAGGCGGCCACCGAGCGGCCCTGGCCGGCGAACAGCAGGACCAGCAGCAGCAGCGAGACCAGCACCTGCGCGCCGACCGTCAGCGGGCGCGCCAGCGGCACCCGCCGGCCCAGCGCGCCGACCCCGCTCTGCACCGCCAGCAGCCAGCCCGCCTGGAGCAGCCAGCCCTGAGAGTCCACCAGGGGCGACAGCGACACCGCCGTCAGCAGCGTCGCCAGCCAGGCGAACAGCGTCAGTCTCGCCATGCCGCTCATGACCGGCCCCCACCCGAAGTCCCCGTGGCGGCCGCCGGCCCCGAGGCCACGACCGGGGCGCCCGCCCCGGCCTGCCGCCACATGTCACCGAAGCCGGTGCCCGGTGGCACCGGCAGGACCGTCCAGCCCGCCTCGCGGAGCCGGCCCAGCCGCTCCGCCGCCGGGCTCGCGGCGTTCCGCCCGGCCTGGCCGGTCCAGGCCGCGGGGTCCAGCACGAAGGCCACCGCACCGCCGCCACGCTGCCGCATCCTCGCGACCAGCCCGGCCTGTTCCTCGTCCAGGCCGCCGAGGAAGGCGATCAGCAGCCCCTCCTGCCCGCCGCGGAGCGCCTCGTACGCCCGCGCCAGACCGCCGCCGTCGGAGTGCCCGACGACGGCCAGGGTGTCCAGCATCAGCCCGGCGGCCTCGGCGGACTCGCCACCGCCCGCCGAGAACCCGCCGCCGCCCTCCCCGGGCACCATGTCCCCGGTGTCCGTCAGCAGCCGTACGGAGAATCCCCGCTCCAGCAGGTGGAGCAGGGTGGAGGCGGCCGCGGAGACCGCCCACTCGAAGGCCGAGTCGGGACCGCCGCCGTCGAAGGCGTTCGACCGGGTGTCCAGCAGGACGGTGGCACGGGCGCGCTGCGGCTGCTCCTCGCGGCGCACCATCAGCTCGCCGTAGCGGGCCGTGGAACGCCAGTGGACGCGGCGCAGGTCGTCGCCGTACCGGTAGCCGCGCGGGATCACGTCGTCCTCGCCGGCCAGGGCCAGCGAGCGCTGGTTGCCCTCGCCGTAGCCACTCGACTCGCCGGCCAGCTTCACCGGGGGCAGCGCCTCGGTGCGGGGTATCACGGTCAGCGTGTCGTAGGTGCTGAACGAGCGGGTCAGCTCGACCAGGCCGAACGGGTCGGCCAGGCGCAGTTGCAGCGGGCCGAGCGGGTAGCGGCCGCGCAGGTCCGAGCGGACCCGGTAGGACACCTCGCGGCGGCCGCCGGGCTCCACCCGGTCCAGCACGAAGCGGGGGCGGGGCCCCAGCACGTAGGGCACCCGGTCCTGCAGCATCAGCAGGCCGGTGGGCAGCCGGGACACGTTGTCCATGCGCAGCTGCACCCGGGCCTCGGCACCGGCGGGGACCCGCATCGGGGTCAGCCGACGGCTGCCGGAGACCCGGTAGCGGGTGCGGTGCAGGGCGTACACGCAGATCAGCGGCAGCGCCGTGATCAGCAGGCCGACCTGGAGCAGCGCGGTCTGGCCGAGGACGAAGGCGCACACGGCCGCGGCGACGCCGGCGGCCAGGAAGGAGCGGCCCCGGGTGGTGAGCCCGGACAGGGCCGCGCGCAGTCCGGCGCTCTCCCCGCCGGCACCGCCGGGGGTACCGGTGGTCATCAGTAGCCCCGGACGCCCGGCTGGGGCTGGCCGCCCGCGTGCGCGGCGGGCACCGGGGTGCGCTGGAGGATGTCGGCGACGACGTGCTCGGCGGTGCGCCGGTTCAGCTGGGCCTGCGCGGTGGGCAGCAGCCGGTGGGCGAGGACCGGGGCGGCCAGCGCCTGTACGTCGTCGGGGAGCACGTAGTCGCGGCCGGACAGGGCGGCGGAGGCCTTCGCGGCGCGCAGCAGGTGCAGGGTGGCGCGCGGCGAGGCGCCCAGGCGCAGGTCCTGGTGGCTGCGGGTGGCGGAGACCAGCTCGACGACGTAGCGCCGGACGGGCTCGGCGACGTACACCTCGCGGACCGCCTCGATCAGCTTGGTGACGTCGTGGGCGTGGGCCACGGCGGTGAGGTCGTCGAGCGGGTTCACCGCGCCGTGCACGTCGAGCATCCGGAGCTCGGCGGCCGGGCTGGGGTAGCCGACGGAGACCCGGGCCATGAAGCGGTCGCGCTGGGCCTCGGGGAGGGGGTAGGTGCCTTCCATCTCCACCGGGTTCTGGGTGGCGACGACCATGAACGGGGAGGGCAGCTCGTAGCTCTTCCCGTCGATGGTGACCTGGCGTTCCTCCATCGACTCCAGCAGCGCGGACTGGGTCTTGGGGGAGGCCCGGTTGATCTCGTCGCCGATCACGATCTGCGCGAAGATCGCGCCCGGCTTGAACTCGAACTCCCGGCGCTGCTGGTCGTAGATGCTGACGCCGGTGATGTCGGAGGGCAGCAGGTCCGGGGTGAACTGGATGCGCTGCACCGTGCAGTCGATCGACTTCGCGAGGGACTTCGCCAGCATCGTCTTGCCGACGCCGGGGACGTCCTCGATCAGCAGGTGGCCCTCGGCGAGCAGGACGGTCAGCGCGATCCGTACGATCTCGGGCTTTCCCTCGATCACGCTCTCCACCGACCTGCGCACCCGCTCCGCGGTGCTGGTCAGGTCGGCGAGGCTGGCACGGTCGTCGTAGGTCGTCACCTGGTTCTCCACCCCAAACACGCAAAAACGATCAAAAGTGCGGACGCCGGTCCGGTGCGCAGGCGCGCGCACGGACGGGTGCACGGACGCGCGTCCGGACGGCGTTCATCCCGCATTCTTGACGCCCGCCCCGCCCCGTGTCACTCACGAAGCGGGGTCGATCTCCCGAAGCAGTCCGGTGTGCACGTCGAAGACGAAGCCTCGCACATCGTCCTTGTGCAGCAGGAAGGGGTTGGTGCGGACCCGCTGCATGGACTGGCGGACGTCCTTGTCCACGTCCCGGAAGGCCTCCACGGCCCAGGACGGGCGCTGGCCGACCTCGTCCTCCAGCTCGTGCCTGAAGTCTTCGGTCAGACGCTCCAGGCCGCAGCCGGTGTGGTGGATGAGTATCACGCTGCGGGTGCCCAGGGCGCGCTGGCTGATGGTGAGGGACCGGATCACGTCATCGGTGACCACGCCGCCGGCGTTGCGGATGGTGTGGCAGTCGCCGAGCTTCAGGCCGAGCGCGGCGTGCAGGTCGAGGCGGGCGTCCATGCAGGCCACCACGGCCACGTGCAGGACCGGACTGGCGTCCATGCCGGGGTCGGTGAAAGCGCCGGCGTAGGTGCGGTTGTGGTCGACCAGCCGGTCGATGACGGTGTCCCCGGCACGCTCGGCGAGGGGCTCGGCGGCGGAGTCGGCAGGGAGGTGTGCGGAAGTCGTCATGTGTACGACGTTAGTGGTCACCGCGGGGGTGGGCCTTGTGTGAGGCTGGACAAAGAACGTCAACGAACCTTGATGTGAGCTAACCCACAGGGGTGTGGAGGATCTGGCCGTACGGGTGATTCGCGGCTTTTGCGGGTTCGATCGGGGCGGGGCACACCGGGCGCGGGCCGGTTCGTTGACCGCGTCCGCCGTTGGACTAAAGTGACGCGAAACCGGCCGGAGCACGGCCGTGCCGGAGCGGCCGCAGGGCCGTACACCACAAAGAATCCGCGTGCGCGGTGCGTACGCCTACGCATACGCCTGCCGCGCCGTTGTCTGAGAGGGCGCATTGACCAGCGAATCCCGACACGTCCCGGTCATGCTCAAGCGGTGCCTGGACATGCTGGCCCCGGCGCTGGAGAAGCCCGGCGCGGTCGTCGTCGACTGCACCCTCGGGCTCGGCGGCCACAGCGAGGCCATGCTCAAGCGGTTCCCCGACGTACGGCTGATCGGGCTGGACCGCGACAAGGACGCCCTGCTGCTCTCCGGTGAACGGCTCGCCCCCTACGGCGACCGGGCCACCCTCGTCCACGCGATCTACGCAGACCTGGCCGAGGTCCTCGACGGGCTGGGCATCCCCACCGTCCAGGGCATCCTCTTCGACCTCGGCGTCTCCTCCATGCAGCTCGACGAGGCCGACCGCGGGTTCGCGTACGCGCAGGACGCCCCGCTGGACATGCGCATGGACCAGACGACGGGCATCAGCGCCGCCGAGGTGCTCAACACCTACCCGCCGGGCGAGCTCGTCCGGATCCTGCGCCAGTACGGCGAGGAGAAGCAGGCCAAGCGGATCGTGTCCGCGATCGTGCGCGGCCGCGAGAAGGAGCCGTTCTCGAACAGCGCCCGCCTCGTGGAACTGATCCGCGACGCACTGCCGCAAGCGGCGAAGCGGACCGGCGGCAACCCCGCCAAGCGGACCTTCCAGGCCCTGCGCATCGAAGTCAACAGCGAACTGTCCGGGCTGGAGAAGGCCATCCCGGCGGCGGTGGACCGGATCGCGGTCGGCGGCCGGATCGCCGTCCTCTCGTACCACTCGCTGGAGGACCGCCTGGTCAAGACGGTCTTCGCGGCGGGCGCCGCGTCCACCGCGCCGCCCGGACTGCCCGTCGTACCGGAGAAGTACCAGCCCAAGCTGAAACTCCTGACCCGGGGTGCGGAGCTGCCCACGGAGGAGGAGGTCGCGGAGAACCGCCGCGCGGCGCCGGCCCGGCTGCGCGGGGTCCAGCGGATCCGCGAGGCGCACCTGTGAACAGGGTGGCCACGGCGACGCGGTTGCGGGTGGCGCGGCTCGGCTCGCGTCGGCCGCGGCCCGGCCCGGGGCGGCCCGGCGGGGGAGCGGCGTCCGGGCAGGCCGCCCGCACCCCCTTCGTGCTGCTGGTCGTGGTCCTCCTCGGCGGCGGCCTGATCAGCCTGCTGCTGCTGAACTCGGCCCTCAACCAGGGCTCCTTCCAGCTGAGCCGGCTGAAGAAGGAGACCACCGCCCTCACCGACGAACAGCAGGCCCTGCAGCGCGACGTCGACGCCCGCTCGGCGCCGGACGCGCTGGAGCGGCGGGCCCGCGAGCTCGGCATGGTCCCGGGCGGCAGCCCGGTCTTCCTGGGCGCCGACGGGAAGACGGCGGGGAACCCGACCCCGGCGCAAAGCGCTCCGCCGCCGGCATCCGCCCCGGCCACACCGGCCGGCTCCGCCCCTGCGGGCCCGGCTTCCCAAGCCCCCTCGGGCTCCACCCCCGGAACCCCGGCGCAGCCGCCCGCGCCCGCCGGTTCCGGACCCGATACGCCGGCGGGCTCCGCGCCCGCCACTCCCGACACTCCCGCGCAGTCCACTCCGACCACCGGACGGTGACGACGTGACCCACCCGGCAGCTGTGGTGTGCCCTGCGGGGCATGACCCCCACCCCGCCCCATCCCGAAACCGTGGGCTCCGCCCCCGGCCCCCCGGTGAAGGGCGGATCGGCCGTGACGGGTCCGCGGACCGGTCGTGGCTGGTCGCGCAGTTCCCCGCGCCCCTGGCAGAGCCGGCCCGAGCGGCGCTCGAACGCACCGGGCGCGGGGGCGGAGCCCCCGCGAGGGGTCCGGGGCGGAGCTCCGGTTTCGGGAAGGGGCGGGGTGGGGAAATGGCCCCGCGCAGCGGACGCCGGCAGGGCGCCGCATGAGCCCGCAGGAGCCGCCGCGCAAGCGGGTCCCCGGACCCGCGAGGCCGCGCCGGCAGGGCGGGAACCGGCCCGCCGGCCGGCCGGCCACCCGCCCCGCCACACGGCGCCCCACCGCCCCCCGCGCCCCGCACACCATCAAGCTGGGCAGCCCCCGCCCCCGCCTCCGCCTGGTCGGCATCGGCCTGACCCTCGTCATGCTCGCCTTCGTGGTCCGGCTGCTCCAGGTCCAGGCCGTCGACGCCTCCACCTTCTCCGCCGTCGCCTCCAAGAACCGCTACGCCAGCTACACCCTGGCCGCCGAACGCGGCGACATCACCGACCGCAAGGGCGTCGCCCTCGCCACCAGCGTGGACGCGTACGACATCACCGCCGACCCGTCCATGTTCACGCCCGAGGAGAGCAAGGCCCCCGACGCCCCGGAACAGGCCGCCGCGCTCCTCGCGCCCATCCTGGGCAAGGACGCCGGGGAGATCGCCGACCGGCTCCGCACCAGGAACACCCGCTACGTCGTCCTCGCCCGCCGCCAGACCCCCCAGGTCTGGAACCAGATCCGCGACCTCAAGCGGGTCTTCGCCGACAAGGCGACGGCCGACAAGAAGAACAACGGCCCGGGCGCCAACGTCCTCGCCGGCATCTTCAACGAGGAGAGCAGCAAGCGGATCTACCCGAACGGCACCCTCGCCGCCGGGATACTGGGCTACGTCAACGCCGAGGGCCACGGCGCCGGCGGCCTGGAGTCCTCCCTCGACAAGCGGCTGGCCGGCAAGGACGGCGAGGTCACCTACGCCCAGTCCGGCGGCCGCCGCGTGCCCACCGCCGGATCCAGCGAGAAGCCCGCCGAGCCCGGCCAGGACATCGAGCTGACCATCGACCGGGACATCCAGTGGGCCGCCCAGAGCGCCATCACCAAGCAGGTCCAGGACTCGGGCGCGGACCGCGGCTACGTCATCGTCCAGGACACCCGCACCGGCGAGGTCCTGGCCATGGCCAACGCCCCCGGCTTCGATCCCAACGACCTCACCAAGGCACGCTCCACCGCCATGGGCAACGCCGCCCTCCAGGACGTCTACGAGCCCGGCTCCACCGCCAAGGTGATGTCCATGGCCGCCGTCCTGGAGGAGAAGAAGGCCACCCCCACCACCCACGTCACCGTCCCCAACCGGCTGCACCGCGGCGACCGGCTGTTCAAGGACGACATCGACCACCCGACCTGGTACTTGACCCTCAACGGGGTCCTCGCCAAGTCCAGCAACATCGGCACCATCCTCGCCACCGGCCAGCTCGGCAGGAACCAGGCCGAATCCAACAAGGTGCTCCACTCCTACCTGACCCGGTTCGGCATCGGCCGGCCCACCGGCCTGGACTACCCGGGCGAGTCCCGCGGCATCCTGGCCGACCCGGAGGACTGGTCCACCTCCCAGCAGTACACGATCCCCTTCGGCCAGGGCCTGTCCCTCAACGCCATGCAGGCGGCCTCCGTGTACTCCGCCATCGCCAACGGCGGGGTCCGCATCGAACCGACCCTGGTCCGCGGCTACAAGGGCCCCGACGGCCGGTTCACCCCCGCCCCCGCACCCGAGAAGACCCGCGTGGTCAGCGAGGAGACCGCCAAGACCCTGGCCGCCATGCTCGAATCGGTGGTCGACGACCAGGAGGGCACCGGCACCAAGGCCCGCATCCCCGGCTACCGTGTCGGCGGCAAGACCGGCACCTCCAACCGAGTGGATCCGGCCACCGGCCGCTACAAGGGCTACACCGCCTCCTTCGCCGGCTTCGCCCCCGCCGACGACCCCCGCATCACCGTCTACTGCGCCATCCAGAACCCGACCAAGGGCAGCTACTTCGGTGGCCAGATCTGCGGCCCCATCTACAAGACCGTGATGGAGTTCGCCCTCAAGACCCTCCAGGTCGCCCCCACCGGAACCGCCCCCGCCGGGCTGCCGGTCACCTTCCAGCCCGGACCGTGACCCGCACCCCCTGCGACCGAGAAAAGCGCGAGGCACCCCCAGTGACAACGATCACCCCGAACCCCGGGAACCAGAGCGGCCCGGCCCCCCGAATTCCCGGCGGGCCCGCCGCGCCCGGTACGCTCACCGCCGTGCCCCACGCTGATCAGCCCAGAACCGCCCAGAAAGCCCCGGCAGCGCCGCCGGGACCGCCCCGGCCCGTGGCCGCCCGCCCGACCCCGCTCGGTGAACTGGCCGCCCTGCTGGGCACCGCCGCCCCGGCCGGACCGGGAGCCGCCGCGCAGATCACCGGCATCACGCACGACTCGCGCGCGGTCCGCCCCGGCGACCTCTACGCCGCCCTGGCCGGAGCCCGCCTGCACGGTGCCGACTTCGCCGCCCAGGCCGCGTCCCTGGGCGCCGCCGCGGTCCTGACCGACCCGGCCGGTGCCGACCGCGCCGCCGCCACCGGACTGCCCGTGCTGGTCGTCGACGACCCGCGCGGCCGGATGGGCGCGCTCGCCGCCGAGATCTACGGACGGCCCGGCGAGGCCCTCCTCCAGATCGGCATCACCGGCACGTCCGGCAAGACCACCACGGCGTACCTCGTGGAGGGCGGCCTGCGCGGCGCCGGACGCCGTACCGGCCTCGTCGGCACGGTCGAGATGCGGATCGGCGACGAGCGCATCAAGTCCGAGCGCACCACCCCCGAGGCCACCGACCTCCAGGCGCTCTTCGCCGTCATGAAGGAACGCGGTGTCGACGCGCTCGCCATGGAGGTGTCCAGCCACGCCCTGATGCTCGGCCGGGTCGACGGCTGCGTCTTCGACGTCGCCGTCTTCAACAACCTCAGCCCGGAGCACATGGAGTTCCACTCCGACATGGAGGACTACTTCCAGGCCAAGGCCCGGCTGTTCACTCCGGCCCGGGCCCGCCTCGGCGTGGTCAACACCGACGACGAGTACGGCCGCCGGCTGGCCAAGGAGTCCGCGATCCCCGTGGTCACCTTCTCCGCGGCCGGGGACCCGGCCGCGGACTGGCGCGCCCAGGACGTGGTCTCCCGCCACATGGACTCCACCTTCACCCTGATCGGCCCCGAAGGACAGCGGATCAGCGCCACCGCCCCGCTGCCCGGCCCGTTCAACGTCGCCAACACCGTCGCCGCGATCGTCACCCTGGCCGTCGCCGGAGTGGACCCGCAGACCGCCGCCGACGGGATCGCCGCGGTCCCCGGCGTCCCCGGCCGCCTGGAGCGGGTCGACGCCGGCCAGGCTTACCTCGCCGTGGTCGACTACGCCCACAAGACCGATGCCGTGGTCTCCGTCCTGCGCGCCCTGCGCGAGGTCACCGCCGGCAAGCTGCACATCGTGCTCGGCTGCGGCGGCGACCGCGACACCACCAAGCGCGCCCCGATGGGCGCCGCCGCCGCCCGCTACGCCGACACCGCCGTGCTGACCTCCGACAACCCGCGCTCCGAGGACCCGCTGAAGATCCTCGCCGCGATGTTCGAGGGCGCCGTCTCCGTCCCCGCGGAGGAGCGCGGCACCGTCCTGGTCGACGCCGACCGGGCCGCCGCCATCGCCGCCGCGGTCGCCCGTGCCGAACCCGGCGACACCGTCCTCGTCGCGGGCAAGGGCCACGAGCAGGGCCAGGAAACCGCCGGCGAGGTGCGGCCCTTCGACGACCGCGAGGTGCTCCGCGCCGCCATCGCGACCGCTCCCGGAAAAGCCGTGCCCGACAAGGCCGTGCCCGAAGAAGACGCGCTCCAGCAGGCCCGACAGGCCGAGGTGAAATAAGTGATCCCCCTCTCCCTCGCCGAGATCGCCGACATCACCGGCGGGCAGCTCCACGACATACCGGATCCGTCCGTCCAGGTCACCGGATCCGTGGTCTACGACTCCCGGGAGGTCGAACAGGGCAGCCTGTTCGCCGCCTTCAACGGCGAGCGCGTGGACGGTCACGACTACGCCGAGCGCGCGGTCGCCGCCGGTGCCGCCGCCGTCCTGGCGACCCGGCCCGTCGGGGTCCCCGCGATCGTCGTCCCCGACGTACAGGAGGCGCTGGGCGCCCTCGCCCGCGCCGTCGTCTCCCGGCTCGGCACCGACGTGGTGGCCCTGACCGGCTCGGCCGGCAAGACCTCCACCAAGGACCTCATCGCGCAGGTGCTGCAGCACCACGCGCCCACGGTGTGGACGCCCGGCTCGCTCAACAACGAGATCGGTCTGCCCGTCACGGCCCTCCGCGCCACCCCGGAAACCCGGCACCTGGTGCTGGAGATGGGTGCCCGCGGCATCGGCCACATCTCCTACCTCACCGGCCTGACCCCGCCCCGGATCGGCGTGGTGCTCAACGTCGGCACCGCCCACATCGGCGAGTTCGGCGGCCGCGAGGCCATCGCACAGGCCAAGGGAGAGCTGGTCGAAGCCCTCCCGTCGGCGGCCGAGGGCGGCGTCGCCGTACTCAACGCGGACGACCTGCTGGTGCGCGCCATGGCCGCCCGTACGAAGGCCCGTACGGTCTTCTTCGGAGAGGCGGAGGACGCCGAAGTCCGGGCCACGAACGTCCGGATGACGGACAGTGGCCGGCCTTCCTTCACACTGCACACACCCTCCGGGTGCAGCGATGTGACCTTGCGGCTGTACGGTGAGCACCACGTGTCGAACGCGCTCGCCGCGGCCGCCGTCGCCCATGTGCTGGGCATGTCCACCGAGGAGATCGCCACCGCGCTCTCCGGCGCGGGCACGCTCTCCCGCTGGCGGATGGAGGTCACCGAGCGCGCCGACGGCGTGACGGTCGTCAATGACGCCTACAACGCGAACCCCGAGTCCATGCGGGCCGCACTGCGCGCGCTGGCCGCTATGGGCAGCGCCGCCCAGCAGCGGGGGGGACGCACGTGGGCGGTGCTCGGCCCGATGGCCGAGCTCGGTGACGAGTCGCTCGCCGAGCACGACGCGGTCGGACGGCTTGTCGTCCGGCTCAACGTGAGCAAGCTCGTCGCAGTCGGGGGCAGGGAAGCGTCCTGGCTGCAACTGGGCGCATATAACGAGGGTTCGTGGGGTGAGGAGTCGGTGCTCGTGTCCGACGCGCAGGCGGCGGTCGACCTGTTGCGCAGAGAACTGCGCCCGGGGGACGTCGTGCTGGTGAAGGCATCCAGGTCGATCGGCCTGGAGCGGATCGCACAGGCGCTGCTTGAGGGCGAGGGTGCCGACCGATGAGGCAGATCCTGTTCGCCGGTGTCATCGGTATGTTCCTCACGATCGTCGGCACCCCGCTGCTGATCAAGCTGCTGGCCCGCAAGGGCTACGGCCAGTTCATCCGGGACGACGGCCCGCGCGGCCACGCCGGCAAGAAGGGCACGCCCACCATGGGCGGCATCTCCTTCATCCTGGCGACGCTGGCCGCGTACGCCCTGACGAAGGTGATCACCTCCAGCGAGCCGACCTTCTCCGGCCTGCTGGTGCTCTTCCTGATGGCCGGCATGGGCCTCGTCGGCTTCCTGGACGACTACATCAAGATCGTCAAGCAGCGTTCGCTGGGTCTGCGGGCCAAGGCGAAGATGGCCGGCCAGCTGATCGTCGGCATCGCCTTCGCGGTGCTCGCGCTGCAGTTCTCGGACTCGCGCGGGCTCGCCCCGGCCTCCACCAAGATCTCCTTCGTCACCGACTTCGGCTGGGCCATCGGACCGGTGCTGTTCGTGGTCTGGGCGCTGTTCATGATCCTGGCGATGTCGAACGGCGTGAACCTCACCGACGGCCTCGACGGCCTGGCCACCGGTGCCTCGGTGATGGTCTTCGGCGCCTACACCTTCATCGGTGTCTGGCAGTACCAGGAGTCCTGCGCCAACGCGGAGACCCTGATGAACCCGGCCGCCTGCTTCGAGGTCCGCGACCCGCTGGACCTCGCGGTGGTCGCCTCCGCCCTGATGGGCGCCTGCTTCGGCTTCCTGTGGTGGAACACCTCGCCGGCCAAGATCTTCATGGGTGACACCGGCTCGCTGGCCCTCGGCGGCGCGCTGGCCGGTCTGGCCATCTGCTCCCGCACCGAGCTGCTGCTCGCGCTGCTGGGCGGCCTCTTCGTGCTCATCACCCTGTCCGTGGTCATCCAGGTGGGCTCCTTCCGCCTCACCGGGAAGCGCGTCTTCCGGATGGCCCCGCTCCAGCACCACTTCGAGCTCAAGGGGTGGTCCGAGGTCCTCGTGGTGGTGCGGTTCTGGATCATCCAGGGCATGTGCGTCATCGTGGGTCTGGGCATCTTCTACGCGGGATGGGCAGCGGACAAGTGAGCAACGCGGAGTACCTGGCCCTGCTGGGCCCCGATGCGCGGGACCGGTACGGCCTGCCGCGGAACATCACCGTGGCCGGGCTCGGCGTGAGCGGCATCAGCGCCGCCCGCGCCCTGGCCCGGTTCGGCGCGGAGGTCACCGTCGTCGACAACGGCGACGGCGACGCCCACCGGGCCCGCGCCGCGGAGCTCGCGGAGCTCGGCATCCGGACCCGCCTCGGGCACCTGGCCGACGGCGCCAGGGCAGGGGAGACCCTCCCCGAGGGCACCGAGCTCGTGGTGACCTCGCCCGGCTGGAAGCCGGACAGCCCGCTCTTCCTGGAGGCCGCCAAGGCCGGCGTGGACGTCGTGGGCGACGTCGAGATCGCCTGGCTTCTGCGCGAGGCGGGCGTGGCGCTCCGCGCGGCCCGCCAGGCCGCCGCGGCGGCCCCGGCGGCGCAGGCCGGACCGGGTGCCACAGCCGCCCCCGACGCCGGGGCTGGCCAGACCCCGCCCGCCCCCGCCGGGCCGGCGGAATGGCTCGCCATCACCGGCACCAACGGCAAGACCACCACCACCCAGATGCTCGCCTCGATCCTGCGGGCGGCCGGGCTGCGCACCGCCGCCGTGGGCAACATCGGGACGCCGATCATCGACGTGGTGCTCGGCGAGGAGACGTACGACGTCCTCGCCGTGGAGCTGTCCAGCTACCAGCTGCACTGGGCGCCCAGCCTGCGCGCCCACTCCGGGGCCGTGCTCAACCTGGCCCCCGACCACCTCGACTGGCACGGCTCCATGGAGGCGTACGCCGCCGACAAGGGCCGGATCTACGAGGGCAACACCGTCGCCTGCGTCTACAACGTGGCCGACGCGGCCACCGAGAAGCTGGTCGAGGAAGCGGACGTGGTCGAGGGCTGCCGGGCCATCGGCTTCACCCTCGGCGCCCCCGGCCCCTCGATGCTCGGCGTCGTCGACGGCGTCCTGGTCGACCGGGCCTTCGTGCAGAACCGGCAGAAGAACGCCCAGGAGCTCGCCGAGGTCGCGGACGTCGCCGCGGCTTCCCGGGGGACGGCCCCCGGAGCCCCCGGGCCCGCCCCGCACAACATCGCCAACGCCCTCGCCGCGGCCGCCCTGGCCCGCGCCTTCGGCGTGCAGCCCAAGGCCGTCCGCGACGGCCTGCGCAACTTCTGCCCGGACGCCCACCGGATCGCCTACGTCGCCGAGGTCGGCGGGGTCACGTACATCGACGACTCCAAGGCCACCAACACCCATGCCGCCGAGGCCTCCCTGGCCGCCTACGAGCCGGTGGTCTGGATCGCCGGGGGTCTGGCGAAGGGCGCCACCTTCGACGAGCTGGTCCGCAAGTCGGCGGGGCAGCTCCGCGGAGCCGTGCTGATCGGCGCCGACCGGGCGCTGATCCGGGACGCACTGGCGCGACACGCCCCCGATGTCCCGGTCGTCGACCTCGACCGGACCGACACTGAGGCGATGCTCGCAGCGGTCCGGGAAGCGGCCCGGCTCGCCGAGCCCGGTGACACGGTCCTGCTGGCACCCGCCTGCGCCTCGATGGACATGTTCGCGAACTACGGCCGGCGCGGGGACGCGTTCGCCGACGCGGTGCGCGAACTGGCCGCGGAGCAGAGCGCCTAGGGCCTGTCCGACCGGCTGCTCGTACGAGTGGAGGGGAAGACGACAGATGCCGGCCAAGCAGATGCTGCCCGGACGACGGCCCGCCGCCGTCCGGGCGCAGGGGCGCAGACGTCCTTCGGTGACCGCCAAGGGCCCCGCGGGGCGCGGCCCGCTGGAGCGCGTCCGGCGCACCTACCGGCGGATGCGCCGGACTTGGGACCGGCCACTCACGGCGTACTACCTGATTTTCGGCAGTGCGCTGCTGATCACCGTGCTCGGGCTGGTGATGGTCTACAGCGCCTCCATGATCAAGGCGCTCCAGCTGGGCCTGTCCCCCTCGTACTTCTTCCAGAAGCAGTTCCTGGCCGCCGCGATCGGCGCCGGCCTGCTGCTGGCCGCCTCCCGGATGCCGGTCAAGCTGCACCGGGCGCTGGCCTACCCGGTGCTGGCCGCCACCGTCTTCCTGATGGTGCTCGTCCAGATCCCCGGGATAGGGGTCTCCATCCAGGGCAACCAGAACTGGATCTCCCTGGGCGGCCCGTTCATGCTGCAGCCCAGCGAGTTCGGCAAGCTGGCCCTGATCCTGTGGGGCGCCGACCTGCTGGCCCGCAAGGGCGACAAGGGCCTCCTCGTCCAGTGGAAGCACCTGCTGGTGCCGCTGGTGCCGGTGGCCTTCCTGCTGCTCGGACTGATCATGCTCGGCGGCGACATGGGCACCGCCATGATCCTCTGCGCCATCCTCTTCGGCCTGCTGTGGCTGGCCGGGGCCCCGACCCGGATGTTCGTCGGGGTACTGGCCGTCGCCGTGGTGATCGGAGCGGTCCTGATCAAGACCGCCCCGCACCGGATGGAGCGACTCTCCTGCATCGGCGCGACCGATCTCGGGCCGAAAGGTGAATGCTGGCAGGCCGTTCATGGAATCTTCGCCCTCGCGTCAGGCGGATGGTTCGGTTCCGGTCTCGGTGCCAGTGTGGAAAAATGGGGGGAACTACCCGAAGCACACAACGACTTCATCTTTGCCATCACCGGGGAGGAACTGGGGCTGGCGGGGACGCTGTCGGTCCTGGGTCTCTTCGCGGCTCTAGGCTATGCGGGTATCCGCGTGGCCGGACGCACGGAGGACCCCTTCGTGAGGTATGCCGCGGGAGGCGTGACCACCTGGATCACGGCCCAGGCCGTGATCAACATCGGCGCGGTGCTCGGTCTGCTGCCGATCGCCGGGGTCCCGCTCCCGCTGTTCTCCTACGGAGGGTCCGCCCTGCTGCCGACCATGTTCGCCGTCGGACTGCTCATCGCCTTCGCGCGGGAGGAGCCCGCGGCGCGCGCGGCGCTCGCGATGCGACAGCCGAGGTTCGGCTGGAAGCGGACCGGGCCGATCTGGAAGTCGATGAGACGGCGCGTCAAGAAGCGTCCGTCCGGAGAGCGGTGAATTTCGGTGCATGTCGTACTCGCCGGTGGGGGGACCGCCGGCCACATCGAGCCGGCCCTCGCCCTCGCGGATGCTCTGCGCAGGCAGGACCCGACCGTGGGGATCACCGCCCTCGGCACGGAGCGCGGCCTGGAGACCACCCTGGTCCCGGAGCGCGGCTACGACCTCGGCCTGATCCCGGCCGTACCGCTGCCCCGCAAGCCCACCCCCGAGCTGATCACCGTCCCCGGGCGGCTGCGCGGCACCATCAAGGCCGCCGAGCAGATCCTGGAACGCACCAAGGCCGACATCGTCGTCGGCTTCGGCGGGTACGTGGCCCTGCCCGGCTACCTGGCCGCCAAGCGGCTCGGCGTGCCGATCATCGTCCACGAGGCCAACGCGCGGCCCGGCCTGGCCAACAAGATCGGCTCCCGGTACGCGGCCGCGGTCGCCGTCTCCACGCCCGACAGCAAGCTCCGCAACGCCCGCTACGTCGGCATCCCGCTGCGCCGCGCCATCGCCACCCTCGACCGGGCCCAGGCCCGCCCCGAGGCGCGCGCGGCCTTCGGCCTCGACCCCAACCTGCCCACCCTCCTGGTCTCCGGCGGCTCGCAGGGAGCGCGCCGCCTCAACGAGGTCGTGCAGCAGATCGCCCCGGCCCTCCAGCGCTCCGGGGTCCAGATCCTCCACGCGGTCGGCCCGAAGAACGAACTGCCGCGCGTGGACAACATGCCCGGAATGCCGCCCTACGTCCCGGTACCGTACTTGGACCGGATGGATCTCGCGTACGCCGCCGCCGACATGATGCTGTGCCGCGCGGGGGCGATGACCGTCGCCGAGCTGTCCGCCGTCGGGCTGCCCGCCGCCTACGTCCCGCTGCCGATCGGCAACGGCGAACAGCGGCTCAACGCCCAGCCGGTGGTCAAGGCCGGCGGCGGTCTGCTGGTGGACGACGCCGAACTGACCCCCGAGTGGGTCCAGGGCAACGTCCTCCCGGTGCTCGCCGATCCGCACCGGCTGTACGAGATGTCCCGCGCGGCCGCCGAGTTCGGCCGCCGGGACGCCGACGAACTGCTGGTCGCCATGGTGCACGAGGCCATCGCGGCGCACCGGACCCGCTGAGGCGGGAAAGCACAGACGCAGGAGGCACCGCACGTGGCCGGACCGACGAAGCAGTCGAAGGCGCCGCGGCCGGCGAGAACGCCGCAGCCGCAGCAGCCGCAGCAGTCCGGCCCCGCCCCCCAGGGCCCCGGCGCGGGACGCCTCCGCCGGGGCCCCGCGCTGGCCGCCCTGGCCGCCGCCGTGCTGCTCGCCGGCGGCGGCAGCTGGGTGCTGTACGGCTCGGACTGGCTGCGGGTGGAGAAGGTCACCACCGCCGGCACCGCCGTGCTCACCCCGGAGCAGGTCCTCCGGGCGGCCGCCGTACCCGTCGGGGCCCCGCTCGCCACCGTGGACACGGACGAGATCGCGGCCCGGCTGCGCGGGCGGCTGCCCCGTATCGAATCGGTCGACGTGGTGCGCTCCTGGCCGCACGGGATCGTACTGAAGGTCACCGAGCGCAAACCCGTCCTGCTCGTCCGGAAGGACGCCAAGTTCGTCGAAGTGGACGCTTCGGGCGTGCGGTTCGACACGGTGGCGAAAGCCCCCGCCGGAGTGCCCGTTCTGGAGCTGAACGCGAGCAACTCGCCCAGTCTGCGCCGGTTTGACGAGGAACGGTTGCTGCACGAGGCGGTGGGCGTCGCCGGGGACCTCCCCGAAGCCGTGGCGAAGGAGACCCTCCGGATCCGGGTGGCCTCGTACGACTCCGTGGAACTGGAGTTGAGCCGGGACCGCACGGTGGCCTGGGGCAGCGCCGAACAGGGACCGGCGAAGGCCCGTGCGCTGACGGCGCTGTTGAAGGCCGCGCCCAGGGCCGGACACTTCGACGTGAGCGCTCCCACGGCGCCCGCGGTGGCCGGGAGTTGACGCGCGGTCGAACAGCGACGCACCCTGGTTGGCCAGCGATATGGGTGATCACATAGGGTGAAAAGAAAAACGGGAGGTTCGGCGTGTTCGTTGAACACGCGCTACTTGTCGACTTAGTGTCCTGTTCGGAAGAGTCCAAGGAACAGACACAGTCTTAACCCTAAACTTCAGGGTTAGGGTTCGGGTCGGCGCGTTCGGACCGTCCCTTTTTCGGCATCAGTCGTCGCACCGCAGGCCCGCGAGGCGGCGACACGTAACTCGAGGCGAGAGGCCTTCGACGTGGCAGCACCGCAGAACTACCTCGCAGTCATCAAGGTCATCGGTGTCGGCGGCGGTGGTGTCAATGCCATCAACCGAATGATCGAGGTCGGTCTCAAGGGCGTCGAGTTCATCGCCATCAACACGGACGCCCAGGCGCTGTTGATGAGCGACGCCGACGTCAAGCTCGACGTCGGCCGTGAACTGACCCGGGGCCTCGGCGCCGGCGCCAACCCGGCAGTCGGTCGCAAGGCGGCAGAGGACCACCGTGAGGAGATCGAGGAGGTCCTCAAGGGGGCCGACATGGTCTTCGTCACCGCCGGCGAGGGCGGCGGCACCGGCACCGGCGGCGCGCCCGTCGTGGCGAACATCGCGCGCTCCCTGGGCGCCCTGACGATCGGTGTGGTCACCCGGCCGTTCACCTTCGAGGGCCGCCGTCGCGCCAACCAGGCGGAGGACGGCATCGCCGAGCTCCGCGAAGAGGTCGACACCCTCATCGTCATCCCGAACGACCGCCTGCTGTCCATCTCGGACCGCCAGGTCTCGGTGCTCGACGCCTTCAAGTCGGCCGACCAGGTGCTGCTGAGCGGTGTGCAGGGCATCACCGACCTCATCACCACCCCCGGTCTGATCAACCTGGACTTCGCCGACGTCAAGTCCGTGATGTCCGAAGCCGGATCGGCGCTCATGGGCATCGGCTCCGCCCGCGGCGACGACCGCGCGGTGGCCGCCGCCGAGATGGCGATCTCCTCGCCGCTCCTGGAGGCGTCCATCGACGGCGCCCGCGGGGTCCTGCTCTCCATCTCCGGCGGTTCCGACCTCGGTCTCTTCGAGATCAACGAGGCCGCCCAGCTGGTCAGCGAGGCAGCCCACCCCGAGGCGAACATCATCTTCGGCGCCGTCATCGACGACGCGCTGGGCGACGAGGTGCGGGTCACCGTCATCGCCGCCGGGTTCGACGGGGGCCAGCCCCCCGCCCGCCGGGACAACGTGATCGGCGCCGCCTCCACCAAGCGCGAGGAGCCCCCGGCCCCGGTCAGCCGGCCCGAGCCGGTCCGCCCGTCCTTCGGCGGCCTCGGTACGGTCACCCCGCGCGAGGAGCCCCCGGCGCCGGTCGAGCCGGCCCCGGTGAGCGAGATCCCGCAGACCCCGGTCGCGCCCCCGACGGTCCCGCGTCCCTACCAGGACAGCCCGGCCGAGGAACTGGACGTTCCGGACTTCTTGAAGTGACGATAGGGCAGCACACCGTGAGCGGCGCCCACTTCGCCTTCACCGACCGGTGGGGCGGGGTGAGCGCCGTTCCGTACGAGGAGCTCAACCTCGGCGGCGCCGTCGGCGACGACCCGGCCGCCGTACGGGAGAACAGGGCGCGGGCCGCCCGGACCCTGGGCGTCGACCCGGGCCAGGTGGTCTGGATGAACCAGGTGCACGGCCGCGATGTGGCCGTGGTGGACGGACCTTGGGGAGATCCGGCACGGATTCCCGCCGTGGACGCGGTGGTGACCGCCCGCCGGGGGCTCGCCCTCGCGGTCCTCACCGCCGACTGCGTCCCGGTCCTGCTGGCCGACCCGGTCGCCGGGGTCGTCGCCGCGGCGCACGCGGGCCGGCCCGGCCTGGTCGCCGGGGTGGTGCCGGCCGCGGTCGAGGCGATGACCGCGCTCGGCGCGGACCCCTCCCGGCTGGTCGCCCGTACCGGACCCGCCGTCTGCGGGCGGTGCTACGAGGTGCCGGCCGAGATGCGGGACGCGGTCGCCGAGCTGGTGCCGGCCGCCCACTCCGAGACCAGCTGGGGCACTCCCGCGGTCGACGTGGTGGCCGGAGTGCACGCCCAGCTCGCCGAGCTGGGGGTGACGGACGCTCAGCGGTCCCCGGTCTGCACACTGGAATCGCGCGACCACTTCTCGTACCGCCGCGACCGGGTGACCGGCCGGCTCGCCGGATATGTCTGGTTGGACTGAGGAATGACAGATCGCAAGGCCGAGCTCGCCACCAACCTGGCGCGGGTGGAGGAACGAATCTCCGCCGCCTGCGCCGCCGCCGGGCGGAAGCGGGAGGAAGTGACCCTCATCGTGGTCACCAAGACCTACCCCGCGAGCGACGTACGCCTCCTGGCGGAACTGGGTGTCCGTCACGTGGCCGAGAACCGCGACCAGGAGGCCGGCCCGAAGGCCCTGGTCTGTGCGGATCTGCCGCTCACCTGGCATTTCGTCGGCCAGTTGCAGACGAACAAAGTCCGCTCCGTGGCCGGATACGCGCATCTGGTGCAGTCCGTCGACCGGCCCCGGCTGGTGTCCGCGCTCTCGGCGGCCGCCGTCAAGGCGGAGCGGGAGCTCGGCTGCCTGGTGCAGATCGCCCTCGACGCGGAGTCGGGGGAGCGCGGGGAGCGGGGCGGCGCGGCGCCGGAGCAGCTGGCCGAGTTGGCCGGGCTCATCGAGGAGGCCCCGGGGCTGCGGCTGGCCGGGCTGATGACGGTGGCTCCGCTGGCCGGCCGCTACGCGGGGCGCGAACAGGCCGCTTTCGAGCGGCTGGTGGAATTGTCAAGCGGCCTGCGCAGGGCCCATCCGGCTGCAACGATGGTCTCGGCCGGGATGAGCGCCGATCTGGAGCAGGCCGTCGCCGCCGGGGCGACACACGTACGCGTCGGCACTGCGGTACTCGGCGGGAGACCCCGGCTCGGGTAACGTCGCGAAGAAAGTCGGACCACAGCAGAAAATATGGTCATTACCGCTGATGGGCGGGCGGACCACGTGGATCGCGGGCAGTTGGTGACGAGTGTGACACTGCGAGATTTGTCGGTGGGCGATCCACCACAGAGCGGAGGACTCAGAGAATGGCCGGCGCAATGCGCAAGATGGCGGTCTACCTCGGCCTCGTGGAGGACGACCGGTACGACAACCCGGGTTACGACCCCGATGACGAGTTCGAGCCCGAGCCGGAGCTGGCGCCCCGGGAGCGGGACCGCCGGGATCCGCCGGCGCACCAACCGCCCGTAAGGGACGAACCGGTACGCATGGCACAGCCGCCGGCTCCACGCGAACCTATCCCATTGCCGGTTGAAAGCGGACGACCCGCCCGAATCGCCCCCGTGGCATCCATCACACCCGAACGCTCGAACATGGAGAAGAACGCCCCCGTGATCATGCCCAAGGTCGTCTCCGAGCGGGAGCCGTACCGCATCACGACGCTGCACCCCCGGACCTACAACGAGGCCCGTACCATCGGGGAACACTTCCGTGAGGGCACCCCGGTGATCATGAACCTGACCGAGATGGACGACACTGACGCCAAGCGTCTGGTCGACTTCGCGGCCGGTCTCGTGTTCGGTCTGCACGGCAGCATTGAACGCGTGACACAGAAGGTGTTCCTGCTGTCGCCTGCTAACGTCGATGTCACGGCGGAGGACAAGGCCCGCATTGCGGAGGGCGGGTTCTTCAACCAGAGCTAGACCGGACAGGCGAGAGCAAGGGGAGAGGGAAGCACGGGATGGGCGTCGCACTGCAGGTGGTCTATATCGCGCTGATGTGCTTCCTCATCGTGCTGATCTTCCGACTGGTCATGGACTACGTCTTCCAGTTCGCACGTTCATGGGAACCGGGGAAGGCGATGGTGGTCGTTCTCGAGGCCACCTACACTGTCACCGACCCACCGCTCAAGCTTCTGCGGCGATTCATCCCGCCGCTGCGTCTCGGGGGCGTGGCACTCGACCTGTCCTTCTTCGTGCTGATGATCATCGTCTACATCCTGATCAGCATCGTGAGCGGCTTCGCGAGATGAGAACGGACATGGACGACACGGGCCTGCCGACTGCCGACGACTACGTAGAGGTGAAGAAGACATGCCGCTGACCCCCGAGGACGTGCGGAACAAGCAGTTCACGACCGTCCGTCTCCGAGAAGGCTATGACGAGGACGAGGTCGATGCCTTCCTCGACGAGGTCGAGGCCGAACTGACCCGTCTGCTGCGTGAGAACGAGGATCTGCGCGCCAAGCTCGCCGCCGCGACGCGCGCCGCCGCCCAGAGCCAGCAGCAGGCGAACATGCGCAAGCCGGAGCCGCAGGACCAGCGCGGTCCGGGCGGACCCGTGCCCGCCGCCATATCCGGCCCGCCGGTCCAGCAGGGCCCGCCGCAGATGGGCCCGCCGCAGCTGCCGGGTGGCGCCCCGCAGCTTCCGGGTGGCGCTCCGCAGCTGCCGCCCGGCCCCGGTGGGCAGGGCCCGCAGGGTCCCGGTCCGATGGGCGGCCCCATGGGCGGCCCCATGCAGCAGCACCCGATGGGCGGCCCGAACCCGTCCATGGGCGGCCAGAACCCGCTCGGCCAGCAGATGCAGCCCATGGGCCAGCAGATGCAGCCGATGGGTCAGCCCATGGGGCAGCCGATGGGCCAGCCGATGGGTCAGCCCATGGGTATGCCTCCGCAGCAGCAGCCCCAGCTGCCGCCGCCCGGTCAGGGCCCCGGTGGCGACAGCGCCGCGCGTGTCCTCTCGCTCGCCCAGCAGACCGCCGACCAGGCGATCGCGGAGGCCCGCTCCGAGGCCAACAAGATCGTCGGCGAGGCGCGCAGCCGCGCCGAGGGCCTGGAGCGGGACGCCCGTGCCAAGGCCGACGCGCTGGAGCGGGACGCCCAGGAGAAGCACCGCGTCGCGATGGGCTCCCTGGAGTCCGCCCGCGCCACCCTGGAGCGCAAGGTCGAGGACCTGCGGGGCTTCGAGCGTGAGTACCGCACGCGTCTGAAGTCCTACCTGGAGTCGCAGCTGCGTCAGCTGGAGACCCAGGCGGACGACTCGCTGGCCCCGCCGCGGACCCCGGCGACCGCCTCGCTGCCGCCGAGCCCGGCGCCGTCGATGGCTCCGGCCGGTGCGATGGGTCACTCCTCGCCGATGCCGTCGCCGATGTCCTCGCCGATGTCGGGCGGTCCGTCGCCCATGTCGGGCGGCCCGTCCTACGGCGGCCAGCAGCAGATGTCTCCGGCGATGACCCAGCCGATGGCTCCGGTGCGGCCGGCCGCGCCGCAGCCGATGCAGGCGCCGTCGCCGATGCGGGGCTTCCTGATCGACGAGGACGACAACTAGTCGCGCCGCCGTCGGCAGCCTCTACGGGCCGGGCCCGGACCCCCTCACGGGGATCCGGGCCCGGCCCGATTCCGTCGTACCGGGCGGTGCCGGTGCCGCCGGTGCCGCTGCGCGGAGCGTTTCCCCTCCCCGCCCTCCCCCAGACTCCGTCCGGGGGGACCCCCATCCCGAAACCGGGGGCTTTGCCCCCAGCCCCCGGGGGCTTTGCCCCCAGCCCCCCCGGGGGCTTTGCCCCCAGCCCCCGGGGGGCTTGCCCCCAGGGGCGCGGGGAACTGCGCGACCGGCCACAGCGGTGCCGCAGGCCCGTGGCAACCGATCCGCCCCGGACAGGGGGCGGGGTCCGGGGCCGCAGGCCACGGGTTCGGGAAGGGGCGGGGTGGGGAAAAGGGAACGGCGCCCCCGGAGGGGCGCCGTTGCGGGTGGGCCCGGGCCGGCCCGGAGCGGGGCTCCGTCCTGCGGAGTCCCGAAGGCGGGGCCCGGCCCGGGGGCTACGCCTTGCGGAGGCGGAAGGTCAGGCCCAGGGACTCGTCCGTGAACGGGTCACCGTACGTGGCATCGGCGTCACCGGACGCGTAGTCCGCGGCCAGGACCTCGTCCGCGATCAGCGCCGCGTGGTCCGTCAGCGCCGTCACGACCTCCTGGTCCGCGGAGGACCAGCGGAGCGCGATGCGGTCCGCCACGTCCAGGCCGGAGTTCTTCCGGGCCTCCTGGATCAGCCGGATCGCGTCACGGGCCAGGCCCGCCAGCTTCAGCTCCGGGGTGATCTCCAGGTCCAGCGCGACCGTCGCGCCCGAGTCCGAGGCCACCGACCAGCCCTCGCGCGGGGTCTCCGTGATGATCACTTCCTCGGGGGTGAGGGTGACCGTCTCGCCGTTGACCTCGACCGTCGCCTCGCCGGAGCGCAGCGCCAGGGACAGCGCCGCGGCGTCGGCCGCGGCGACCGCCTTCGCCACGTCCTGCACGCCCTTGCCGAACCGCTTGCCCAGCGCCCGGAAGTTCGCCTTCGCCGTGGTGTCCACCAGCGAGCCGCCGACCTCCGACAGGGAGGCCAGGGAGGAGACGTTCAGCTCCTCCGTGATCTGCGCCTGCAGCTCCGCCGACAGCTCGGCGAAGCCCGCGGCGGCGACCAGCGCCCGCGACAGCGGCTGGCGGGTCTTGACGCCGGACTCGGCACGCGTGGCGCGACCCAGCTCGACCAGCCGCCGGACCAGCAGCATCTGCCGCGACAGCACCGGGTCCACCAGCGCCGCGTCGGCCTCCGGCCAGGAGGTCAGGTGCACCGACTCCGGGGCGTCCGAGGTCACCGGGACGACCATGTCCTGCCAGACCCGCTCGGTGATGAACGGGGTCAGCGGGGCCATCAGGCGGGTCACCGTCTCGACCACGTCGTGCAGCGTCCGCAGCGCCGCCGCGTCGCCCTGCCAGAACCGGCGGCGCGACCGGCGCACGTACCAGTTCGACAGGTCGTCCACGAAGGCCGACAGCAGCTTGCCGGCGCGCTGGGTGTCGTACGCCTCCATCGCCTCGGTGACGTCCCCGACCAGCGCGTGCAGCTCGGAGAGCAGCCACCGGTCGAGCACCGTGCGCTCGGCCGGGGCCGGATCGGCCGCCGACGGCGCCCAGTTGGAGGTGCGCGCGTACAGGGCCTGGAAGGCCACCGTGTTCCAGTAGGTGAGGAGCGTCTTGCGGACGACCTCCTGGATGGTGCCGTGGCCGACCCGGCGCGCCGCCCACGGCGAACCGCCGGCCGCCATGAACCACCGCACCGCGTCCGCGCCGTGCTGGTCCATCAGCGGGATCGGCTGCAGGATGTTGCCCAGGTGCTTGGACATCTTGCGGCCGTCCTCGGCGAGGATGTGGCCCAGGCAGACCACGTTCTCGTACGAGGACTTGTCGAAGACCAGCGTGCCGACGGCCATCAGCGTGTAGAACCAGCCGCGGGTCTGGTCGATCGCCTCGGAGATGAACTGCGCCGGGTAGCGCTTCTCGAACAGCTCCTTGTTCTTGTACGGGTAGCCCCACTGCGCGAACGGCATGGAGCCCGAGTCGTACCAGGCGTCGATGACCTCGGGCACGCGCACCGCGGTGTGGGAGCAGCCCGCACCGGTGCAGGGGAAGGTGACCTCGTCGATGTACGGGCGGTGCGGGTCCAGGCCCGAGTGGTCCGCGCCGGACAGTTCCGACAGTTCGGCGCGGGAGCCGACGCAGGTCAGGTGGCCGTCCTCGCAGCGCCAGATCGGCAGCGGGGTGCCCCAGTACCGGTTCCGGGACAGCGCCCAGTCGATGTTGTTGTTCAGCCAGTCGCCGAAGCGGCCCTGCTTGACCGAGTCCGGGAACCAGTTGGTCTTCTCGTTCTCCCGCAGCATCGCGTCCTTGACGGCGGTGGTGCGGATGTACCACGACGGCTGCGCGTAGTAGAGCAGCGCGGTGTGGCAGCGCCAGCAGTGCGGGTAGCTGTGCTCGTAGGCGATGTGCTTGAACAGCAGGCCGCGGGCGTCGAGGTCGGCGGTGAGCTTCTCGTCGGCCTTCTTGAAGAAGATGCCGCCGACCAGCGGGACCTCCTCGGCGAAGGTGCCGTCGGGGCGGACCGGGTTCACCACGGGCAGGCCGTACGCGCGGCAGACCGCGAGGTCGTCGGCGCCGAAGGCCGGGGCCTGGTGGACCAGACCGGTGCCGTCCTCGGTGGTGACGTACTCGGCGTTGACCACGAAGTGGGCCGGGGCCTCGAAGGGGACCAGCTCGAAGGGGCGCCGGTAGGTCCAGCGCTCCATCTCCTTGCCGGTGAAGGTCTGGCCGGTGGCCTCCCAGCCCTCGCCGAGCGCCTTCTCCAGCAGCGGCGCCGCGACGACGATCTTCTCGGACTCCTCGTCGCCGGCACGGCGCGCCACGACGTAGGTGACCTCGGGGTGGGCCGCGACGGCGGTGTTGGACACCAGGGTCCACGGGGTGGTCGTCCACACCAGGAGTGCCGCCTCGCCCGCGAGCGGGCCGGAGGTCAGCGGGAAGCGGACGTAGACGGACGGGTCGACGACGGTCTCGTAGCCCTGGGCCAGCTCGTGGTCGGAGAGACCGGTGCCGCAGCGCGGGCACCAGGGGGCGACCCGGTGGTCCTGGACCAGCAGGCCCTTGTTGAAGATCTCCTTCAGCGACCACCAGACGGACTCGACGTACTCCGGGTCCATGGTCCGGTAGGCGTCGTCCAGGTCCACCCAGTAGCCCATCCGGGTGGTGAGCTCGGCGAACGCGTCGGTGTGGCGGGTCACGGACTCGCGGCACTTGGCGTTGAACTCGGCGATGCCGTACGCCTCGATGTCCTGCTTGCCGTTGAAGCCGAGCTCCTTCTCGACGGCGAGCTCGACCGGCAGGCCGTGGCAGTCCCAGCCGGCCTTGCGGGCCACGTGGTAGCCGCGCATGGTGCGGAAACGGGGGAAGACGTCCTTGAAGACGCGGGCCTCGATGTGGTGGGCGCCGGGCATGCCGTTGGCGGTCGGCGGGCCCTCGTAGAAGACCCACTCGGGGCGTCCCTCGGACTGCTCCAGGGTCTTGGCGAAGGTCTTGTTCTCGTGCCAGAAGTCGAGGACTGCGTGCTCCAGGGCGGGCAGGTCGACCTGGGCGGGTACCGGGCGGTACTGCTGCGGGTTCGTCATGGGGCTCTTCGTCTTCCTCCGGCGGGCTTGTTCTCTCCGACCGGAGGGACGAGAGCGCTCGGCTCCCGCGGTACCACCCTCCTTGGCCGCCGGACGGGTCCGGTGGCCCCCTCATTGGGGTGCGAAGCCGGTTCTACTGGCCCGGGCCGGGGCCCTGGCGTTCTTCCGGCGGCTCCGGGGTGATCCTTCACGACGCGCTCGCCCCCGGGCTCTCACCGTCCCCGGGTCGCTCCTGGCTGCGTACGACGCTACTCGTCCCCATCCATGCCTTTCGCTGGGCCCAGTGTAAGGGCCGGGGGGCGGGTCGGCAGACCGGTTTACGGTGACCCGAATGGGCCGATGCGCCCGAATGGTCTCTGTGTGCGGGCGAGTGGCGGAATACCTGGCCCGGAGCTGGGCACAACGGATGCAGGTTGCTCTTGGCGGGCGCGTGCCCCGTTGCCGCGGGGGTGGAGTCGATTTATCGTCCCAGCACGATTTGCGTGCCAGATCACCATATGTAAAGGGGCCGCAGCCATGGTGGCGAAGAAGCAGGCGGTGGCCGCGACTGCGGCCGAGGACCCGGCCCCCGGGACGAAGGAGGCCGCCGACAAGGCTCCGGTGAGGAAGGCCTCAGCGAAATCCGCAGTGGAATCCGATGCGAAATCCGATGCGAAATCCCCCGCGAAAGCCGCCGCCGGGAAGACGGTGGCGGTCGACGGGGCCGTGGCCGGGAAGGCCGTGGCGAAGAAGTCCGTGGCCAAGAAGTCCGTGGCCAAGAAGCCCGCGGCGAAGAAGTCCGCGGCCGGCGGCGCGGCGAAGAAGACCGGGTCCACCGCGGCCCCGGCGAGGAAGAGCAGCGCCAGCAGGACGACCGCGAAGAAGGTCACGGCCCCGACCGGTGCCGCGGCCGAGGGGGCGGCACAGGCCGCGGAAGAGACGGGAGCCGGACCAGTGGTTGCCAAGAAGAGCACGGGCACGAGCAAGGCCAGGAAGACCGCCACGGCGGCCACCAGCGGGCTGCCCAAGAGCCGCCCGGCGGCGGCCGGGGCCGGGGCCGCCGCGCCCGGCGAGCTCGCGGTACGCCCCGGCGAGGAGCCCTGGACCCCTGCCGAGGTCACGGAGGCCCGTACGGAGCTGGAGACGGAGGTGCTGCGGCTGCGGGCCGAGCTGGAGGCCTCCGAGCTGGCCATCACCGGCCTGATGCGGGACGGCGGCGCCGGAGCCGGCGACGACGAGGCCGACACCGGCAGCAAGAACATCACGCGCGAGCACGAGATCGCCCTCGCGTCGAACGCCCGCGAGATGCTGGAGCAGACCGAGCGCGCCCTGGACCGCCTGGCGGCCGGCACCTACGGCGTCTGTGAGAACTGCGGGAACCCCATCGGCAAGGCCAGGATGCAGGCGTTCCCGCGGGCCACCCTGTGCGTGGAGTGCAAGGCCAAGCAGGAGCGGCGGCATTAGGCGGCGGCATGGCCGCGGCGTGAGGCGGCGGTGCCGGGAAGGATCCGTGGCGGACCTGGGACCTCCGTCCCGCGCGTGCCTGACGTACTCTCGTCACAGTTGTCGAGCGAGTTCGAGGGACGCACGTGGCAGAGGCGGAGCGCATCATCGGTACGCCGGAGGTCGGGGACGACACGCAGCCGGAGCCCGTGCAGCCCAAGGGGCGGCGGCGGATCACGGCGCTGCTCGTCGTGGCCGTGCTCGCGTATCTGCTCGACCTCGGCAGCAAGATGCTGGTCGTGGCGAAGCTGGAGCACCAGGCGCCCATCAAGATCGTCGGCGATCTGCTGAAGTTCGAGGCGATCCGGAACCCCGGCGCCGCCTTCGGCTTCGGCGAGGCCTTCACGATCATCTTCACCATCATCGCGGCCACCGTGATCGTGGTGATCGTGCGGCTGGCCCGGAAGCTCTACAGCCTGCCCTGGGCCATCGCGCTCGGCCTGCTGCTCGGCGGTGCGCTGGGCAACCTCACCGACCGGATCTTCCGCTCGCCGGGCGTCTTCCGGGGGGCCGTCGTGGACTTCATCGCGCCCGCCCACTTCGCGGTGTTCAACCTCGCGGACTCGGCGATCGTGTGCGGCGGCATCCTGATCGTGCTGCTGTCCTTCCGGGGTCTGGACCCCGACGGCACGGTCCACAAGGACTGAGCGGGACCGCCCGGGGGCCCCTGCGGCCCCCGCGGGAACCGGGCGGAGGCGAGATCGAGAACGGGCCGCGACGCGCGTCCGGCATACTCGACGGGTGAGTACGATTCCCGAGATCCGCACCCTGCCCGTTCCCGACGGCCTCGAAGGCGAGCGCGTCGACGCCGCGATCGCCCGTATGTTCGGGTTCTCCCGGACCAAGGCGGCCGAGCTCGCCGCGGCCGGAAAGGTCGCGGTCGACGGCAGCGTCGTCGGGAAGTCCGAGCGGGTGCACGGCGGTGCCTGGCTCGAGGTCGAGATGCCCGCGCCGCCCCGCCCGGTCGAGATCGTCGCCGAGCCGGTCGAGGGCATGGAGATCGTCCACGACGACGAGGACATCGTCGTGATCATGAAGCCGGTGGGGGTCGCCGCGCACCCCAGCCCCGGCTGGACCGGCACCACCGTGATCGGCGGCCTGGCCGCCGCCGGGTACCGGATCTCCACCTCCGGCGCCGCCGAGCGCCAGGGCATCGTGCACCGCCTCGACGTCGGCACCTCCGGCCTGATGGTGGTGGCCAAGTCCGAGCGCGCGTACACCTCGCTGAAGAACCAGTTCCGCGAGCGGATCGTGGACAAGCGCTACCACGCCCTGGTCCAGGGCCACCCGGACCCGATGAGCGGCACCATCGACGCCCCCATCGGCCGCCACCCCAGTGCCGACTACAAGTGGGCCGTCACCTCCGAGGGCAAGCCCTCGGTCACCCACTACGACCTGATCGAGGCCTTCCGCGCCGCCTCCCTGCTGGACATCAAGCTGGAGACCGGCCGCACCCACCAGATCCGCGTGCACATGTCGGCGCACCGGCACCCCTGTGTGGGCGACCTCACCTACGGCGCCGACCCGACCATCGCCAAGCGCCTGAAGCTCACCCGCCAGTGGCTGCACGCGGTGCGGCTCGGCTTCGAGCACCCGGCGGACGGCCAGTGGGTGGAGTTCTCCAGCCACTACCCGGAGGACCTCCAGCACGCGCTGGACGTGATCCGCGCGGAGAGCGAATGACCTCCTCCGGGGAGCCGACGGCCGGCCCCGCCCCCGTGCCCTACGAGGTGCGGGTGGCCACCGGCGAGGCCGACCGGGCGGCCTGCTTCGCCGTCCGCACCGAGGTCTTCGTCCTCGAGCAGTCCGTGCCCGAGGAGATCGAGTACGACGTCTACGACGCGGACGCCGTGCACGTGCTGGCGACCGGACCGGACGGGCCCCTGGGCACCGGCCGGCTGCTGTACGGCCCGGCCGCCCTGGCCAAGACGGGCACGTCCGGAGTCGGCTCGCTCGGCCGGCTGGCCGTGCTGAAGTCCGCGCGGGGGCTCGGCGTGGGCGCGGCCCTGGTCCGGGCCCTGGAGGCGGAGGCGGTCCGGCTGGGGCTGACCGCCGTGGACCTCGGCGCGCAGACGCACGCGCTCGCCTTCTACGAGCGGCTCGGGTACGTGGCGTACGGCCCCGAGTTCGAGGACGCCGGCATGCCGCACCGGGCGATGCGGCGCACCCTGCCGTAACCGCGGAGCCCCGAACCGCGCTGTCCCGCACACCCCGCCTTACCTGATCGAATCCGGCATTCCTGGCAGGGTGGGGGAGTGGATCAGCTCCTCCTGCTCTTCTTGCTGCTGCTGGGCGCCGTCGTCAGCGTGCCGGTCGGGGACCGGCTGGGTCTGCCCGCGCCGGTCCTGATGACCCTCGGCGGGGTGGTGCTGGCCCTGGTACCCGTCGTGCCGAACGTGGACATCCCGCCCGAATTCATCCTGCCGCTGGTGCTGCCGCCCCTGCTGTACGCCTCCGCGCAGCGCACCTCCTGGCGCCAGTTCGCGGCCAACGTACGGCCGATCCTCCTGCTGGCCGTCGCGCTGGTCTTCGTTACCACCGCGGCCGTCGCCGCCGTCGCGAACGCGGTGGTGCCGGGGCTGCCGCTCGCCGCCGCCCTGGCGCTGGGCGCGCTGGTCGCGCCGCCTGACCCGGTCGCCGCCACCGCCGTGGCCGGCTCGCTGGGGCTGCCGCGCCGCCTGGTGTCGATCCTGGAGGGCGAGGGCCTGTTCAACGACGTGACGGCGATCGTGCTGTACCACGTGGCGATCGCCGCCGCCGTCAGCGGCAGCTTCTCCTGGCCGGAGGCCACCCTGGAGTTCGTGCTGTCGGCGGTGGTCGCCCTCGCCGTCGGCCTGGCCCTGGGCTGGGCGGCCAAGCTGCTGACGGTCCGGCTCGGCGACGCCACCCTGCGGATCGGGCTGACCCTGCTGCTGCCGTTCGTCGCGTACACGCTGGCCGAGGTGCTGATGGGCTCGGGGGTGCTGGCCGTCCTCACCACCGCCCTGTTCCTCGCGGAGTACGCGAGCGACCCCGACGACGTCCTGGGCCGGCTGGCCGGGCACACCTTCTGGGAGGTCGTCGACACGCTGGTCACCGGGGTGGCGTTCGGCCTGATCGGACTGGAGCTGCACCACGTGTTCGGCACGGCCGCGGGCCGCTGGGAGCAGATGGCCGGCTGGGCGGCGGCCGTGGTCGCGGTGGTGGTCGGCGTACGGCTGGCCTGGCTGCTGCCGGCCACCTGGCTGGCGAAACGGCTGCACGGTCGGCGCGACTACGACGAGGAGATCCCCCTCGGCTGGCGGGAGACCGTGGTGATGTGGTGGGCCGGAATGCGCGGGGTGGCCTCGGTCGCGCTGGCTCTGGCGATCCCGCTCCGGACGGACTCCGGTGCCCCTTTCCCCGCCCGCGAAGAGATCATCTTCATCGCCTTCGCCGTCATCATGACCACACTGGTCCTCCAGGGGCTGACCCTGCCCTGGCTGGTCCGCAAGCTGGGCGTCCGGGCGGACACGGACGCCGAGCGGGCCCTGCGGCGGGAGCTGGCGCTGCGCGCTGCGAAGGCGGCGAAGCGCCGCCTCAAGGAGATCCAGGAGGTCGAGGACATCCCCGAGGACCTCCTCGAACAGCTCCAGCGGCGCGCCTACGACGTGGGCGCCCGGATCAGCCCCGACCTGGTCGACGAGGAACGCCGCGAGGCCTATGCGCAGCGGGTCTCCCGGCTCCGTTACGTCCAGCACATTCAGCGGGAGATGATGTCCGCCGCCCGCCACGAGGTCCTCGCCTCGCGCAGCGAGCCGGGCGCCGACCCGGAGGTCGTGGACCGCGTCCTGCGCCACCTGGACGTCCGCAGTCTGCGGCCCTAGCCGCGGTCAGGTCGGCCGGTGCGGGCCAGGGCGCGGAGGAAGCGGACGTACCCGGACCAGCGGGCCGGGCGGGCCACCGTGCCGGTGCAGGCGAGTTCGGCGCGGTCGAGGCCGTCCTCCAGGCAGGCGTCGTGCAGCGGGCGCCAGGCCAGCGGCCAGGTCAGGCGGGCCAGGCCGCTGGTGGACATCGTCAGGGTGTGGTGCAGCAGGGTGTGGTCCGCGTCGACGGGCAGCACGGCCAGCTCGTGGAAGCCGTGGAAGCCCCGCGGCCCGGTGAACCCGAAACGGATCCATTGCCCGGGGGCGTAGCCGGTCACGGTGTAGCGCACCGGCCCGTGCCCGCCGGCCGCGCCGGGCCCCAGCGGCCGGTCGAATTCCATGTACGCCCACGCGGGGCCGGGCCACAGCAGATCGTCCTCCCCGCTCGCGAGGCCGTCGACGAGTGCGCCGACCTCGTCCTCCTTCGCGGCGAGCAGGCGTTCGTGCACGTTGTGGACGCCCATGGGTGCCCTCCCCTCAAGAATATTGGAGACCTCTCTCCAATAAATTGGAGGGTACTCTCTGATTCATGGCGAGACCACCCCGCTTCGACACCGGCCGGCTCCTCGACGCCGCCGTCACCCTCGCGGCCACGGGCGGCCCGGCCGCCGTGACCATGTCGGCCGTCGCCCAGGCCGTCGGCGCACCGAGCGGCTCGGTCTACCACCGGTTCCCCGGGCGTACGGCCCTGCTCGCCGAGGTGTGGCTGCGTACGGTGGAGCGCTTCCAGGAGGGCTACGAGGCGGTGCTCCGCGGCGCACCGGACCCCCGCCGGGCGGCCCGCGCGGCCTCCCGGCACGTGGTGGCCTGGTGCCGGGAGCACCCGGACGAGGCGGCCCTCCTCCTCTACGGCCCCGCCGACTTCGGGCGCGCCGACTGGTCCGAGGAGCACGTCCGGCGCGCCGACGCCGGCAACGGGCGGGTGTTCGCCGCCCTGGGCGGCCTCGCCGAAGCCCTGGGCGCCACCGACGAGCAGGGCCGGGACCGCGTCGCCCTGGCCCTGGTCGACCTCCCGCTGGCCGTGGTCCGCCGCCACCTGCGGGCGGGCACACCGCTGCCGCCGCACGCCGAGGACCTCACCGAGGAGTCCGCGGCGGCGCTGCTGGGCTGAGCGGGAGTCAGGCCCCCGGCCGGTCCTCCTCGCCCGGCGGGGCGGCGGCCGGGGCGGTGGCGATACGGGGGAGGGCATAGGGGTGTTCGGCCACCAGCCAGGCGATCAGGCGCTCGCGGACCGCGCAGCGCAGGGTCCAGAGGTCGTCGGAGTCCTTCGCCGTGACCACCGCGCGCACCTGCACGGTGTGCGGGGTGGTGTCGGTGACCAGCAGTCCGCTCGACCGGCCGTCCCACTCCGGGAGGTCCCCCAGGATCAGCTCCAGCCGTTCCCGCATCAGCTGCACCGGAGCCCGGTGGTCCAGGTGCAGGAAGACCGTGCCCGTCATCTCGGCGCCGCCGCGCGACCAGTTCTCGTAGGGCTTCGAGGTGAAGTACGAGACCGGCATGGTGATCCGGCGCTCGTCCCAGGTGCGCACCACCAGGAAGGTCAGGGTGATCTCCTCGACCTGTCCCCATTCCCTGTCGACGACCACCGTGTCCCCGATCCGGACGGTGTCGCCGAAGGCGATCTGCAGGCCTGCGAAGAGGTTGCCCAGGGTGGACTGGGCGGCGATGCCCGCCACGATTCCCAGCACACCGGCGGAGGCCAGCATCGAGGCGCCGACCGCGCGCATCGCCGGGAAGGTCAGCAGCATCGCGGCCAGGGTCACCACCACCACGACCGCGGTCACCACCCGGTGGATCAGGGTGACCTGGGTGCGCACCCGGCGCACCCTGGCGTCCTGTTCGGGGGCCGCGGAGCCGGCGTAGCGCGCGTACCAGGCGTCGATGACCGCGTCGGCGATCCGGACCAGCAGCCAGGCCGCCGCGCCGATCACCACCAGGGTCAGGGCTCTGCCCCACCAGTCGGCGGGACGGAGGAAGGCCTTCAGGCCGGCGGCGCAGAGCAGCACCAGGGACGGCGGCAGGCAGCGGCGCAGCAGCAGCGTACGGAGCGCGGTCTCCATGTCCTCGACCGTAGCGGACCGCTGTCGGCGGCGGCTGGCACGATGGGCACTTGACGTCCTCCTCTCCCTGAAGGGAGGGGATTCCTACGGCTCGCGCCGTGGGGTTTCCTGCTTTGTCGCCGACTGCCCGCCCGGAATGCTCCGTTGAGGTCTTACACCAGCTCCACAGGCTGTAACGGCCCGTCCGGCCGCCAGAAGGTTCTTCGCCGCGTTCACGTCCCGGTCGTGGGTCGTCCCGCAGCCACACGTCCAGGTACGGACGTGGAGCGGCATCTTCCCTTGAACAGTGCCGCAGGTAGAGCACAGCTTGGAGGAAGGGAACCAGCGGTCCACGACCACCAGGTTCCTGCCGTACCACCGGCTCTTGTATTCCAGCATCATCCGAAGCTCCCGCCACGCGGCATCAATGATGGCGCGGGCGAGGGTGTGATTCCTGACCGTGTGGCGCACGGTCAGGTCCTCGATCACGAGCGTTTGGTTTTCACGCACGAGACGAGTGGTCAGCTTGTGGAGATCGTCCCTGCGACGGTCGGCGATCCGAGCGTGGATCTTCGCCACACGGCGCCGGGCCTTGGACCGGTTGGCTCCGTCGCCCTTGGCCTTACGGGAAAGATCCCGCTGCGCCTCGGCGAGGCGGGCCCGGTCGGCACGTTCGTGCCGGGGGTTGGTGATCTTCTCCCCGGTGGACAGGCGCTGCCTGCGCATCCGTCGGATAGAAGCGGTACTTGAACGCCCGCTTCACGTGAGTCGTGGTCATGGCTCACAAACTAGCGGTGCATGTGAGGATCAAACCCGCGGGTCAGAACACGGCCTTTCGCCCAGGGGGCGAAACCCCGCCCGCTGCCCTGCTCCGCAGGGGGTTTCGTTTCCTCCCCCACCTACAGGTGGGGTATCCACGAAAGGACTTAGATGAACATCGTGCTCTTCCACTCCACGTACGGCCTCCGTCCCGCGGTGCTCTCCGCGGCCGAGCGGCTCCGGGCCGCCGGCCACCAGGTGCATGTGCCCGACCTCTTCGGGGGACGGACCTTCGACACCGTGGAGGAGGGCATGGCCCACCAGGAGGAGATCGGGCGGGACGAGCTGCTCAAGCGGGCCGTGCTGGCCGCCGCCCCCTACTCGGACCGGGGCCTGGTCTACGCGGGCTTCTCGTTCGGCGGCTCGATGGCCCAGCACCTGGCCCTGCACGACGAGAAGGCGCGCGGCCTGCTCCTGCTGCACGGCACCTCCGACATCGCCGACGACGCCTCGGTGGACGAGCTGCCGGTGCAACTGCACGTCGCCGACCCGGATCCCTTCGAGCCGCACGACTGGCTGAACACCTGGTACCTGCGGATGGGCCGGGCCGGAGCGGACGTGGAGGTGCACCGGTACCCGGGTGCCGGGCACCTGTACACCGACCCGGAGCTCCCGGACTACGACGAGGAGGCCGCCGAGCGGACCTGGACGACCGCGCTCGGTTTCCTCGACTCGCTCCGGTAGCGCCGGCGGCTCCCGGGCCCCGCCGGCTCCGGTCAGGAGTGGCGGCAGCGGCCGCCGGGGGCGGTGGCGGGCGGGGTGCACTGGTACGCGTGGTCGGCCCGGTCGTCGCTGAGGTAGCGGCCGATGCACTGGTCTGCGGTGGTCCGTCCCTTCTGCGCGCAGAAGGTGAGGGCCGCCCGGCCGTCGGCGAACGGGCCGGGCGCGTAGACCACCCAGTACCCGGGGTTGAGGGAGGCGTGGTCCCGGCTGAGCAGCAGCCGGGCCTCCGGGACCGTGGCGCGGATCACGGCCAGGCGCTGGTCCCGGGCGGCGGTGCCGGAGCTTTCCGGCTCGGAGTGCAGCTGGGCGATCCAACTGCCGCCGCCGCTGCCGACCGCCGGACCGCCGGTGCCGGGTACGGCGGGCGGTGGCGTGCTCGGTGGCGTGCCCTGTGGTGTGACGGCCGGGGTACCCGTGCCGGCCGCGGTGGTGACGGGTGTGGGGGCGGGGCCCGTTGACGGTGTGCCGGTGGTGCTCGGTGCGGAAGTCGCCGGGGCCGGCCCGGTGGCCGTGGCGACGGCGGGGAGGGTCGGCGAGGCGGTGTCCTTGCCGTCCGTGCCGCCGTTCGCGCCGGGGTCGAACAGCGCGTACCCGCCGATGCCGAGCAGTGCCAGGGCCATCACGGCGGCCGCGGCGGCGAGCGGGGTGACCTTCCGGCGGCGGTCCGGCCCGGTTCCGTAGGGGCCGCCGCCGTTCAGGGTGCCGAGGGTGGGCAGGGCGTCGCGGGGCGTGGCCGCGTGCGGCGGGAAGGGCACGGGTGTGGCCGCAGGTTCCGCCTGCGGGGCGGCCGGCGGCGGCGGAGCGGGGTGCTCCGGTCGTGGGGCCGGGCCCGGCGGCAGCGGGGGCGGCGGGCCGAACCGGTCCACGGACGGCGGCCGGCCCGGTGCGGGCGAGGGCCCGGAGGGAGATCCCGCGGAGGGCTCGGCCGAGGACCCGGGTGAGGGCTCGGGCGGAGCGGCGGGTGCCCGGTCGAGCCGGGTGGGTTCCGGCGGTACGGCGCTGCCCGCGCCGCCGCCGGCGACGGCGGCCAGCAGCCGGTCCAGCCGTTCCGCGTCGGGCCGCGCCGCCGGGTCGCGGACCAGCAGCTCGGCCAGTACGGCGGCCAGCGGTCCGGCCCGGCGGGGCGCGGGTACCGGCTCGTCGAGGACCGCGGCCAGTGTGGCCAGGGTGGTGGCACGGCGCATCGGGCTGACGCCCTCGACGCACACGTAGAGCGTCATGCCCAGCGACCAGAGGTCGGAGGCGGGCAGGTCGGCGCCGCGGATCCGCTCGGGGGCCAGGTATTCGGGCGTCCCGATGACCTCCCCGGTCATCGTGAGCGAGGCGGCGTCCTGCAGGGCGGCGATGCCGAAGTCGGTGAGCACGGCCGAACCGTCGGCGCGCAGCAGTACGTTGGCGGGCTTCACGTCCCGGTGGCGGATCCCGGCCGCGTGCGCGGCCCGCAGCCCGGCGAGCACCTCTCGGCCGGTCCGGGCGGCCTCAACGGGTGACAGCGGTTCACGTTCCAGGCGCTGTTGGAGGGAGGAGCCGGGCAGCAGCTCCATCACCAGCCAGGGGTGCGGGTCCTCGTCGACGATGTGGTGGATGGTGACCACGTTCGGATGGCTGATCCGGGCCTGGGCGCGGGCCTCGCGCAGCACCCGCTCGCGGAGCACCCGCCGGCGCTCCGGATCCTCCGGGCCGGCCGAGGCCCGCACTTCCTTGACGGCCACCTCACGGTGAAGGGCACGGTCCAGCGCTCGCCAGACCGTGCCCATACCCCCGCTGCCGAGCCGCTCAAGCAGCTCGAACCGTCCGTCGATCACGTCCCCCGCGGTGCTCATGCCGCCAGGTTAGGGCAGCGGGGGACGCGGTGACTCAGGCTCCGCGGTACGCCGTCCAGTGGCTGTTCATGCGGGCCACCTGACCGGCGGAGAACTGGTACATGCACGCGTCGTACGTGTAGTCCATGAAGTTGTGGATCGGGTCCTTGCCGGCCTTGCTGGTGCAGGAGTCGCGGCCCTCGGGGCACTCGTACGCGGCGGTCTTCTCGGCCGGGGTGTCGGAGACGGAGTCACCGCTTCCGCTACAGCCGCCCTGGAAGGTGTGGTACAGGCCCATCCAGTGGCCGACCTCGTGGGTGCCGGTGTCGCCCTCGTTGTAGTTGGCCGCGGCGCCGCCCGGCAGCGAGGAGTCGAGCAGGACCACGCCGTCCATCTTCGGCTGCGAGGCGTAGGAGCTCGGGAAGGTGGCCCAGCCGAGCAGACCGCCGGACAGGTTGGCGGTGTAGATGTTCAGCGCGTCGGCGCCGCCCTTGCGCAGGGTGGTCTTCATGTTGGTCTCGGCCGCGGAGCCGTCGGCCAGGTTGTACCAGCTCGCGTTGTCCGTGTAGTCGGTCGAGACCAGCTGGAACTGGAAGTTGCTGTTCACGTTGCCGGTGCCCTGGCCGCCGAAGGCGGAGTTCAGGACGGTGATCTGCTTGCTGACGTCGGTCGCGGTCAGCTTGCCGGTGGTGCCGGAGTGGATGACGTGGAAGTAGACCGGGATGGTCTTGACGGCCTCGGCGGCGCGCAGGCTGCGCTGCGGCTGGTTCTTGAGGGCCTTGTCCAGCTTCACCTTGAGGTCGGCGTCCATGGCCTTGGCCTGGGCGTCGCTGACCTCGTTGGGCTCGGCGGCCTTCGGGCCCTGCGGCTTGGCCACGCGGGCGTTGGCCGGAGCGTCGGCCGCCTCGACACACGCCTCGGCCGGGGTCTTGGCCGCGGCGACCGAGGTGGGGCCGGCCAGCGGCGACAGCGCCAGGGCACCGGCCAGGGCGGCGGAGCCGATCAGGCGGCGACGGAGGGTGGGGGATATGCGGGCAACGGCGCGCACGTGTGCTCCTCGCAAGTGGTGGGGGGTTACTGGCCGGGAAAGATCTCCCGGTTGGCGCGAAGCTTACGTGTGCATGTCATCGAGACGTCAAGACGTCTGACGTAAAAGAATTGTTGCCGAATACGCACAGCGGCGCCCGGAGATTTTCCGGGCACCGCCGTCGGCCGTAAATTTGACGGTGTATCAGGAGTGAAACTCCGTCAAGGGTCTGTCAGGTTCGGTCAGACCCTTCTCGGGCTTCCGTCAGGTCATCGGACGGGCTGGTACACCCGCTCCACCTTCTGGGTACCGTTCATGGTCCGGTACGAGCGCGACCAGGCCGAGGTCGCGTCCGCGCGCTTCTTGTTGGACACCACGTAGTAGTCCATCTGGGAGCGCTCGGCGGTCACGTCGAGGACGCCGTAGCCGTGGTCGTCCATGTCCAGCCACTTCACGTGCCAGTTCGCGGCCTTGATGGCGGATTCGGCCACCAGCGAGGCCGTGTTCGACGGCACGTGCAGCAGGTCGTCGATGTTGTCCGAGGTCACCGAGGTCACCACGAACTCGGTGGCGGCGGTGCCCGAGCCCGGGTAGGTCGCCATGTTCACCGGGACCTCGTTCGCCCACGCCATGTGGATGTCGCCGGTGAGGAACACCGTGTTCCTGATGTTCCGGCTCTTCAGGTGGCCGAGCAGTTCCTTGCGGTCGTCCGTGTACCCGTCCCACTGGTCCACGTTGATCGCCAGGCCGCCCTCGGGGAGCCCAAGCAGCTTCGTCAGCGGGGCCAGCAGGTGTGCCGGGAGCGAGCCGAAGGCCACCGGCGAGATCATCACCGAGGTGCCGACCAGTTTCCAGGTCGCGTCCGAGGCCGCCAGGCCCGACTTGAGCCAGTCCAGCTGGGCCCGGCCGGTGATGGTGCGCTCGGGGTCGTCCACCCCGCCGCTGCCGAGCTTGACCTGCTGGGAGCGGAACGAGCGCAGGTCGAGCAGGTGGAGGTCGGCCAGGGTGCCGAAGCGCAGCCGCCGGTAGACGGTGCCCGCGACGGAGGTGCGGACCGGCATCCACTCGAAGTACGCCTGCTTGGCGGCCGCCGCACGGGCCGCCCAGTCGCCCTCGGCGCCCGGGGTGTGGTTCTCGGCGCCGCCGGACCACATGTCGTTCGCGAACTCGTGGTCGTCCCAGATGGCGATGACCGGGTGGGCGGCGTGCAGGGCCTGGAGGTCGGCGTCCGTCTTGTACTTGCCGTGCCGGGTCCGGTAGTCGGAGAGGGTGGTGATCTCGTGCGCGGGCTCGTGGCGGCGGACGACGTACTTATCCTCCGGGTAACCCCCGGTCTGGTACTCGTAGATGTAGTCGCCGAGGTGCAGGATCGCGTCCAGGTCGGCGCGGGCCGCCAGGTGCCGGTAGGCCGAGAAGTAGCCGGACTCCCAGTTGGCGCAGGACACCACGCCGAAGCGGACCCCCGCGGCGGTGGTGTCGTGGGCCGGGGTGGTGCGGGTGCGGCCCACCGGGGAGACGGTGGCTCCTGCGCTGAACCGGTAGAAGTACGCCGTCTGGGGCCGCAGTCCCCGCACGTCGGCCTTGACGGTGTGGTCCTCGGCGGCGGAGGCGGTCAGGCTGCCGCTCGCGACGATCCGGGAGAAGCCCTTG
Source organism: Streptomyces sp. NPDC043853 (assembly GCF_056436025.1). NCBI lineage: Bacteria > Bacillati > Actinomycetota > Actinomycetes > Kitasatosporales > Streptomycetaceae > Streptomyces > Streptomyces sp. NPDC043853. Next base: position 132,477 of record NZ_JBWKDJ010000002.1, on the reverse strand, counting down.
TCCTCGGCGACTTCCCAGGAGACCTGGGTGTCGGGGCCGTTGCCGGAGCCGGGGACCGCCTCGGGGGTGGGGGTGACGCGGGTCCACAGCAGGACCCCGTCGGGGAGCGGGTCGCCGGAGGCGACGCCGTGCAGGAACGCCGGGGCGTTCTCGGCCGCCTGCGCGGTTCCGCCGGCGAAGGCCAGCGGGGCGAGGGCGGCGGTGGCGGCCGCGGCCAGGACGACCGTGCGGCGGCGCGGCGAAGCCGCTGGATCGAGGGGGAGTTGACTGGTCACGGCCGGTCATATTACTGGCCAGTATGACGAATTTAACACCCCTCGGACGGCAACGGGCGGGCGAACTCCAGGAGTCCGCCCGCCCGTTGGGAGGAAGGTGATGTTCCGGCCGGACGGGGATATACCGCCCGTTCCGGGGTCGGCCGGTCCGGGGACCGGCCCGTTGCGGGGTCAGCCCTTGAGGGCCTTGTCGATCGCCTCGTTGAACGCCGCCGGCGTCTGCGGGATCTCGATCTTCTTGCCGTCCATCATCAGGGTCGGCGTGCCCTTGACGCCCGACGCGTCGAAGGACTTCGACATCTCCAGCGCCCACCGGTCGTACGTGCCGTCCTTCACGGCCTGCTGGAACCCGGCGTTGCCCTTCAGCGCGGCCACCCCGTCGGCCACCTTGATCAGGTAGTCGTCCTTGGCGAAGGCGTCCTTGGTCTCCTCGGGGTGGTTCTGCTTCGAGTACAGCGCCGCCTTGTACTCCAGGAAGGCCTCGGGGCTGACGTTCAGCGCCGCGCCCAGCGCGCTCAGCGCGTTCTTCGAGCCCTCGCCGGTGACGCCCTTGTCGATGAAGGTCGCCCCGACGTAGCGCAGCTTGTACTTGCCCGCCTCCACGTCCTTCTTGACCTGGTCGCCCATCGACTGCTCGAACGCGGCGCAGGCCGGGCAGCGCGAGTCCTCGTACAGCTCCAGGGTCTTCTTGGCCTCGGGCTTGCCGATGACCACGGTGGTGCCCTTGTCCCCGGTGGCGTTCTTCGGCGTCACCAGCGCGGCGGTCTCGGCCTTCTCCCAGGCGTCCGGCTTGGTCATCTCCATGACCAGGTAGCCGATGCCGCCGGCCAGCGCCAGCACGCCGACGACCGAGCCGGCCACGATGGCCTGCCGGCGCGCCTTGTCCTTCTTCGCCTGGGCCTCGCGCTCCTGGCGCAGCCGCTCGCGGGCCGCGGCCTTGTTGGCCTTGTTGTTGCGTGCGCTCATGGTGGTACTCCGTGGTGAGGTGTGCGGGGTCTCCCCGCGGGCCTGGCCCAGGGGGGAGGGTGAGGGATCCTGCCGTTGCGTCTGTTCCGCTCAGGCGCCGGAGGGCGCCGCGGCGAACGCGGGCGGACCCCGCCGTCCCACGGAGTGCACGGGGAACCGGGTCCGGGCCCGTGCGGCGGCGCGCGCCGTACGGACCGCCCGGCGGGCCGGCCGGGACACCGCGGTGACGACGGCCACCGCCAGTGCCAGCGGGCGGAAGGCCAGCGCGGCCGTCGTCCGCAGGAGCCGGCCCAGCGACCGCTCGCCCTGCCACAGCCATACGGCGGCCGTCAGCGCGACCGAGACGTGGGCGGCCAGCAGCAGCCAGGGGGTCCAGGGAGCCGGGGAAGAGAGCAGCGCCGCGGCGCTGCCGGCCGGACCGGTCACCTCGACGAGCGGTCCGCCGAGCGGAGCGCCGCCGCAGAGTTCCTCCAGCCCCAGCGCGCGCAGCGGTCCGGCGACCGGGCCTCCCGCGGGGCCGTAACAGAGGTGCTGGCCGGCCGTGAAGACGGTGTCGGCGGCCAGTTCCAGCGGCACCAGCAGCCCGGCGATCGGGCCGAGGCCGCGCTCGCGCCCGGCCAGTGCGTAGGCGATCACAAAGACGGAGGCGAAGGCGCCGAGTACCAGGGAGGGCGGCAGCGGCACCCGGGACAGCAGGACATGGGAGCCGGACGAGAGCAGCACGACGAACGCGCTGAACAGCGCCGCCCGCAGCCCCCTGAGCCGTGCTCCTGATACGTCCATCCGTGCGAGTGTGCCACGCCTTCCTGTGAAAAGAGGATTCGGTGGTCGCGGACGGCCGGATCAGGGGCGCAGGTTGGCCAGGGCGTCCGGCGGGAGGTGCCGGGCCAGCACCTCCAGTGCCGCGGTGACCTCGCTCAAGGCGGTCGCGTCGGCGGTGCCGAGGGCGGCGGCGAGGGCGGACTCGATGCGGGTGGCGCGTACCTGCGCGACCCGTTCGGAGAGCTCCTCGGCCGGCCGGACCAGCAGGCGGCGGCCGTCGGCGGGGTCGGGGGAGGTCACCACCGAGCCGGCCTTCTTCAGCCGGGCGACGGCCGTGGAGACCTGGCTCTGCGGCAGCCCGGTGCGGCGGGCGATCTCGCCGACCGCGCTGCCGGGGTGGGCGGTGATGTCGCTGAGGGCGATGAGCACCGCGCGGGCGCCCTGCGCGGCGGGGCCCTCGCCGGCCGCCTCCGGGGCCGGCAGCGCTTCCTCGCCGATCTTCATCAGGGTCCGGCCGAGCAGGAAGAGCTCGACCGCGCTCATGCTGTCGCTCACCGGGCCACGGTACATCGCGATGGATTCATCTTTTCCGATCCATCTCTATTGATGAATCTAAATCGATGGATTACGGTGGGGGCATGACGAAGACGAACAGCGCGAAGACGAACAGCGCGAAGACGAACGGCACGAAGACGGCCGACGGTGCGAACGGCACGCGTGAGGGGATGCTCCGGGTGCCCGGGGCGGAGCTGTACTACGAGCTGCGGGGGAGCGGGCCGCTGCTCCTCGTCGCGCAGAGCGGCGAGGGGAACGCCGGCCGCAGCGTCGACCTGGTGGACCGGCTCGCCCAGGACCACACCGTGCTCACCTACGACCGCCGGGGGCTGTCCCGCAGCGCCCTACCGCCGGGCCGGGGCGTGACGATGGAGGAGCACGCCGACGACGTCCACCGGCTGCTGGCCGAGCTGACCGGCGAACCGGCGATCATGCTGGGACTCAGCCTGGGCGCCTCGATCGGACTGCACCTCGCGGTCCGCCACCCCGGACAGCTGTCGGTCCTGATCGCCCACGAGCCGGTGACCCCCCGGCTGCTGCCCGCCGCGGAGCGGCACCGGCACGAGCAGGAGCTCAGGGAGATACAGGAGCACTACCGGCGGGACGGGCTGCTGCCCGCACTCGGCGAGGTGGCACGGGTGCTCGGCATCGACCCGGTCGCCCAGGACCGCGAACGCGGACTGACCCCGCAGCCGGGCCTGTCCGAGCGCGCCGCCGACTTCGACTTCTTCCTGACCCGCGACCTCACCGCGATCGTCGAGGACAGCTTCGCCCCGGCGGAGCTGGCGCGCCTGGCCGGCCCGGCGGCGCGGACCGGGGCGGGCCCGCGGATCGTGCCGGTGACCGGCCGCACCACCCCGCGCACCGTCTTCGACCACCGGTGCGCCGAGGAACTGGCCGCGCTGCTCGGCACGGAGACGGCCGAGTTCCCCGGCGGGCACAACGGCAACCTCACGCACCCGGCGGCCTGGGCCGCGCGGCTGCGCGAGGTGCTCGCCGAGGACCGGCGCCGGGCGGAGGGGGTGCTCGGCGCATGACCCGGCGGGGGACCGGGAATCCCGCGGTCTACGACACGTTCATGATCCGGCCGTTGCGGAAAAGGTCGACGAAGATCTGGTGATCCGACCGGGCGCGGGCGCCGTAGGCGTGGGCGAAGTCGACCAGCAGGCCCGCGAAGCCGGCCTCGTCCGCCGCGATCGCCGCGTCGATGGCGCGTTCCGTGGAGAAGGGGACCAGCGACTGGCCGCTCTCGTCCGCGTCGGCCGCCGCGTGCATGGAGGCCGTCGCCCGGCCGAGGTCCGCGATCACCGCCGCGATCTCCTCGGGGTCGTCGATGTCGGACCAGTCCAGGTCCACCGCGTACGGGGAGACCTCCGCGACCAGCTGTCCGGCGCCGTCCAGCTCCGTCCAGCCCAGCCACGGGTCGGCGTGTGCCTGCAGGGCCCGCTGGGAGATCACCGTGCGGTGTCCCTCGTGGTGGAAGTACTCCCGGACCTCGCGGTCCGTGATGTGCCGGGACACCGCCGGGGTCTGCGCCTGCTTGACGTAGATCACGACGTCGTTCTCCAGGGCGTCGCTGTGCCCCTCCAGGAGGATGTTGTACGAAGGCAGGCCGGCCGAGCCGATGCCGATGCCCCGGCGGCCCACCACGTCCTTCACCCGGTACGAGTCCGGGCGCAGCAGGCTCGACTCCGGCAGGGTCTCCAGATAGCCGTCGAAGGCGGCCAGCACCTTGTAGCGGGTCGCGGCGTCCAGTTCTATGGAGCCCCCGCCGGCGGTGAAGCGGCGCTCGTGCTCGCGGATCTCCGTCATCGAGTCCAGGAGCGCGAACCGGGTCCGGGCCCGGGCCGAGCGGAGTGCGTCCAGCAGCGCTCCCTCGGAGGTGTCCAGGGTGAAGGAGGGCAGCTCCAGCGCGTCACGGTGCTTGGCGCTGGCGGCCAGCAGGTGGATGCGTTCCCGGTAGGCGGCGGCGTAGACCCGCACCAGCCCGCTGATCTGCTCGTCGCTGAGCGCCTTGGAGTAGCCGATCAGCGCCACCGAGGCGGCAAACCGCTTCAGGTCCCAGGTGAAGGGGCCGACGTACGCCTCGTCGAAGTCGTTCACGTTGAAGATCAGCCGGCCGGTGGAGTCCATGTACGTGCCGAAGTTCTCGGCGTGCAGATCGCCGTGGATCCAGACCCGGCCGGTCCGCTCGTCCAGGTAGGGCCCGACCCCCCGGCTCCCACCGCCCCGCCCAGCGCACTCGTGCTCCAGGTCGGCGTAGAAGAGGCAGGCCGTCCCCCGGTAGAAGGCGAAAGCGGAGGCCGCCATCTTGCGGAACTTCACCTGGAACGCTGCGGGGTCCGCGGCCAGCAGCTCACCGAAGGCGGTGTCGAACACGTCGAGGATCTGCTCGGCGCGCTGCTCGTTCGTGGTGTCGGGGACCGCCATGGCGGGTGCCTCCTGGTGGCGCTGGCTCTATCGGTTTCCGGACAGGTGTCCTGGCTGTGCAACGGGCGACGCTACTCCCGCGTGCCCGGTTCCCGGCACCCCCTTCCGCCGCTCGGATCGACGTAGGATTCAGAGCTGCCCCCCGTCTCCCTCGTGCTCTGGAGCCTCCCGCCGTGACCAAGCCGCCGTTCACGCACCTGCACGTCCACACCCAGTACTCCCTGCTGGACGGTGCCGCGCGGCTGAAGGACATGTTCAACGCGTGCGGCGAGATGGGCATGACCCATATCGCCATGTCCGACCACGGCAACCTGCACGGGGCGTACGACTTCTTCCACTCCGCGCAGAAGGCCGGGATCACGCCGATCATCGGCATCGAGGCGTACGTCGCCCCCGAGTCCCGGCGCAACAAGCGGAGGATCCAGTGGGGCCAGCCGCACCAGAAGCGGGACGACGTCTCCGGTTCCGGCGGTTACACCCACAAGACCATCTGGGCGGCGAACAACACCGGTCTGCACAACCTCTACCGGCTGTCCTCCGACGCCTACGCCGAGGGCTGGCTGACCAAGTGGCCCCGGATGGACAAGGAGACCATCGCCCAGTGGTCCGAGGGGCTGATCGCCTCCACCGGCTGCCCCTCCGGCGAGGTGCAGACCAGGCTCCGCCTCGGCCAGTTCGACGAGGCCATCAAGGCGGCCTCCGACTACAAGGACATCTTCGGCGAGGGCCGCTACTTCCTGGAGCTGATGGACCACGGCATCGAGATCGAGCGCCGGGTCCGCGACGGCCTGCTGGAGATCGGCAAGAAGCTCGGCATCCCGCCGCTGGTCACCAACGACTCCCACTACACCTACGCGCACGAGGCCGGCGCGCACGACGCCCTGCTCTGCATCCAGACCGGCAAGAACCTCTCCGACCCGGACCGGTTCCGCTTCGACGGCTCCGGCTACTACCTGAAGTCCACGGACGAGATGTACGCCATCGACTCCTCGGACGCCTGGCAGGAGGGCTGCGCGAACACCCGCCTGGTGGCCGAGCAGGTCGACACCGAGGGCATGTTCAAGTTCCGGAACCTGATGCCGAAGTTCGACATCCCGGAGGGCTACACCGAGGTCACCTGGTTCCGCGAGGAGACCATGAAGGGGATGCACCGCCGCTTCCCCGGCGGGATCCCCGAGGACCGCATGAAGCAGGTCGAGTACGAGATGGACACGATCATCTCGATGGGCTTCCCCGGCTACTTCCTCGTGGTCGCCGACTTCATCATGTGGGCCAAGAACCAGGGCATCGCGGTGGGCCCCGGCCGAGGCTCCGCGGCCGGCTCGATCGTCGCGTACGCGATGGGCATCACCGACCTCGACCCGATCCCGCACGGCCTGATCTTCGAGCGGTTCCTCAACCCCGAGCGCGTGTCCATGCCCGATGTCGACATCGACTTCGACGAGCGTCGGCGCGTCGAGGTGATCCGGTACGTGACCGAGAAGTACGGCGCCGACAAGGTCGCCATGATCGGCACGTACGGCACCATCAAGGCCAAGAACGCGATCAAGGACTCGGCGCGCGTGCTGGGCTACCCGTACGCCATGGGCGACCGGCTCACCAAGGCGATGCCCGCCGACGTCCTCGGCAAGGGCATCCCGCTCTCCGGCATCCTCGACCCCTCGCACCCCCGCTACAGCGAGGCCGGCGAGATCCGCAGCATGTACGAGAACGAGCCCGACGTGAAGAAGGTCATCGACACCGCGCGCGGCGTCGAGGGCCTGGTCCGCCAGATGGGCGTGCACGCCGCCGGCGTGATCATGTCCAGCGAGCGGATCACCGACCACGTCCCCGTCTGGGTGCGGCACACCGACGGCGTCACCATCACCCAGTGGGACTACCCGAGCTGCGAGTCGCTCGGCCTGCTGAAGATGGACTTCCTGGGCCTGCGCAACCTCACGATCATGGACGACGCCGTCAAGATGGTGAAGGCCAACAAGGGGATCGACATCGACCTCCTGGCCCTCCCGCTGGACGACCCCAAGACCTTCGAGCTGCTCCAGCGCGGTGACACCCTCGGCGTCTTCCAGTTCGACGGCGGCCCCATGCGCTCCCTGCTGCGCCTGATGAAGCCCGACAACTTCGAAGACATCTCCGCCGTGTCCGCCCTCTACCGGCCGGGCCCGATGGGCATGAACTCGCACACGAACTACGCCCTGCGCAAGAACAAGCAGCAGGAGATCACCCCGATCCACCCCGAGCTGGAGAAGCCCCTCGAAGAGGTGCTCGCGGTCACCTACGGCCTGATCGTCTACCAGGAGCAGGTGCAGAAGGCCGCCCAGATCATCGCCGGCTACTCGCTCGGCGAGGCCGACATCCTCCGCCGCGTGATGGGCAAGAAGAAGCCCGAGGAACTGGCGAAGAACTTCACGATCTTCCAGGAGGGCGCCCGGAAGAACGGCTACAGCGACCAGGCCATCCAGGCCCTCTGGGACGTCCTGGTCCCCTTCGCCGGCTACGCCTTCAACAAGGCCCACTCGGCCGCGTACGGCCTGGTCTCGTACTGGACCGCCTACCTCAAGGCGAACTTCCCGGCCGAGTACATGGCGGGCCTGCTCACCTCGGTCAAGGACGACAAGGACAAGTCCGCGATCTACCTCAACGAGTGCCGCCGCATGGGCATCAAGGTGCTCCCGCCGAACGTCAACGAGTCCGAGTCGAACTTCGCGGCCCAGGGCGACGACGTGATCCTCTTCGGCCTCACCGCCGTGCGCAACGTCGGCCAGAACGTCGTGGACTCGATCATCAAGACGCGGAAGTCGAAGGGGAAGTACGCCTCCTTCCCCGACTTCCTGGACAAGGTGGAGGCCGTGGTCTGCAACAAGCGGACCATCGAGTCGCTGATCAAGGCCGGCGCGTACGACGAGATGGGCCACACCCGCAAGGGCCTGGTCGCCCACCACGAGCCGATGATCGACAACGTGGTGGCGGTCAAGCGCAAGGAGGCCGAGGGACAGTTCGACCTGTTCGGCGGAATGGGTGAGGAGGAGAGCAGCGAGCCCGGCTTCGGCCTCGACGTCGAGTTCTCCGACGTGGAGTGGGAGAAGTCCTACCTGCTCGCGCAGGAGCGCGAGATGCTCGGCCTGTACGTCTCCGACCACCCGCTGTTCGGCCTGGAGCACGTCCTCTCCGACAAGACCGACGCCGGCATCTCCCAGCTGACCGGCGGGGAGCACAGCGACGGCGCGGTCGTCACCATCGGCGGCATCATCTCCGGCCTCCAGCGGAAGATGACCAAGCAGGGCAACGCCTGGGCCATCGCCACCGTGGAGGACCTGGCCGGCTCCATCGAGTGCATGTTCTTCCCGGCCACCTACCAGCTGGTGTCCACCCAGCTGGTCGAGGACGCCGTGGTGTTCGTCAAGGGCCGCCTGGACAAGCGGGAGGACGTGCCCCGGCTGGTCGCCATGGAGCTGATGGTCCCCGACCTGTCCTCGGCCGGCACCAACGCGCCCGTGGTGCTCACCATCCCGGCGCTGAAGGTCACTCCGCCGATGGTCACCCGGCTCGGGGAGATCCTCCGCCACCACAAGGGCAACACCGAGGTGCGGATCAAGCTCCAGGGGCCGCGCTCCACGACCGTGCTGCGGCTGGACCGGCACCGGGTGCAGCCCGACCCGGCGCTGTTCGGCGACCTGAAGGTGCTGCTCGGCCCGAGCTGCCTGGCCGGCTGACCCGGCCGGCTCCCCCGGGAGGGAGAGCCCCGTACACACCAGGGCGCCCCCGGCCGCGTGCCGGGGGCGCCTCGCCGTCGTGGTGCGGCTACGGCCTCAGGGACCTCAGTTGTGCCCGAACTTCCGCTGCTTGCTCTTGTGCGCCAGGTCCATGGGGCTGGGGGCGGACGACGAGGGTTCGGAGACGGACTCCGAGGTGCCCTTGGAGCTCTGCTGGCCGCTGCGCGGCTGCTGCTTCGCGGGCTGCTTCTGATTCTTGTTCTTGGCCATGGTGAAGCCTCCATGTGGGGTGTAGGGGCCAGGGCCGCCTTCAATCTCACACACCGCCGGATACGGCGCATTTTGGATCATTACTGTGCGTAGTGGCCGCCCTCCGGGCGCCCACCGTGAGATCCGCCACGCCGATGATCGAGTTCCGGCCGTCAACACCCTTGCCTTCGGGCAGACTCGGTGAAAAGCCGAGCTCTCCCGGAAGAGGGTGGAAAGCGTGGACCGCTGCGTCGTCCTGGTGGACGCCGGCTATCTGCTGGGCGCCGCCGCGAGCCTTCTCGCAGGGGAGCCGTCCCGCTCCCGCATCACCGTCGACCACGCCGCCCTCATCCAGGGGCTCCGGGAAGGCGCGGAGGCCGACACCGCCCAGCCCCTGCTCCGCATCTACTGGTTCGACGGCGCCCCCGACCGGGTCCCCCAGCCGGAGCACCGCAGGCTCCGCGTGATGCCCCGGGTCACCGTCCGGCTGGGCGCCCTGACCCGCAGCGACGGCCGCTGGGCCCAGAAGGGCGTGGACGCGGCCATGCACGCCGAGCTCACCGAACTGGCCAGAAACCGCGCCTGCTCCGACGTGGTCCTCGTCACCGGCGACGGGGACCTGCTGCCCGGCCTGATGTCCGCCAAGGAGCACGGCGTCGCCGTCCACCTGTGGGCCGTACAAGCCGCCGACGGCGACTACAACCAGTCCGAGGACCTGGTCGCCGAGGCCGACGAACGCCGGGTACTGGACCGGTCATGGATCACCCGGGCGGTCCGCGCCAAGGACCTCACCGGGCTCTGTCCGCCGCCGCCCGCCCCGCGCCCCGAGATCGCCGCCATCCTCTCCGCGCCCCTGCCCGAGGCCGCGCTCGCCGAGGCCGCCCGCAACGGCGCGGTGCCGGCCGTGCCCGGCCTGGCCGGCCCCGCGGCACCCGGGGGCCCCGCCGGGACCGTCGTCGCCCCCTCCGCCCCCGCCGGGGCCGGCCGGACCGTCCCCACGCCAAAGGACCTCGCCGGTCTCCGCCCGCCCGCCACGACCGGCGGCACCGCCACCGTTCCCAGCCCGCTGCCGCCCGCCGGCAGCGCCCTGCGCTGGTCCTCCGACAAGGGCTGGATCGACCGCGGCGGACCCCTCGGCGAGCCGGCCGAGACCGCCTCCCTGCCCACCCTCGCCCAGCTCACCAGCGCCGAGCAGCGCTGGGCCGACCGCGAGGAGGACATCACCACCGTCGGCGGCGACCCCTTCGAGGTCGGGCAGGTCTTCGCCCGCCGCTGGATGGAACGCCTCCCGGAGGCCGTCCACCTGCAGAAACTCTCCATCATGTACCCGCGGATCCCGCACCGCATCGACGGGGAGCTGTTGCGCTACGCCGCCCGGTTCGGCCTGCTCGCCCACAAGGACGACCAGATCGACGAGCACGACCGGTACGCCATCCGGGCCGGCTTCTGGCGGGAGATCGACGTACGGGCCGCCGCCGCCCCGATCGCCGCCCCGGTCGCCGCGCCGGTGACCCCGGGGGCCGGGGAGGCGCCGTAACCCCGTAGGCTGCTCCCTCGTGAGTACGGGCACTGCACAGGCGGAACACGGCACGGCGGGCGCCGCCGCCGCGGACCCGGTCTGCGTGGTGCGCGACCTCGTCAAGACCTATCCGGCGGTGCGGGGCAGGCGCGGGGCTCCCGCACTGCCCGCCGTACGGGCCACCGACGGAATCTCCCTGGACGTGCGCCGCGGCGAGATCTTCGGCCTGCTGGGACCCAACGGCGCGGGCAAGTCCACCCTCGTCCGCCAGCTCACGGGCCTGCTCCGGCCCGACTCCGGAACGGTGGAGCTGCTGGGCCACCAGATCGTGGGCCACCCCGAGCGGGCCTCCCGTCTCCTGGCCTACCTCGGGCAGGAGTCCACGGCGCTGGACGAGCTGACGGTCGCGCTGGCCGTGGAGACCACCGCGCGGCTGCGCGGGCTCGGCGCCGCCGGGGCCCGGGCGGAGCGGGACGCCGTCCTGGCCGAACTGGACCTGACCGGCATCGCCGGACGCCCCCTGAAGAAGCTGTCCGGCGGGCAGCGGCGGCTGGCCTGCTTCGCCGCCTCCCTGGTGGGGGAGCGCCCGCTGCTCGTCCTGGACGAGCCCACCACGGGCATGGACCCGGTGGCCCGACGGGCCGTCTGGGCGGCGGTGGACCGGCGGCGCGCCGAACACGGCACCACGGTCCTGCTGGTCACCCACAACGTCATCGAGGCCGAGACGGTGCTGGACCGGGTGGCCGTGATCGACCAGGGCCGGGTCATCGCCTGCGACACCCCGGCCGGGCTCAAGGCCATGGTCTCCGACGAGGTCCGGCTGGAGCTCGTGTGGCGCGAGCGTGCCCCGATGGAGGTGCCGGAGGTCGCCGAGCTCGCCGAGTCGGCGGCCGAGGCCGGCCGCAAGTGGGTGCTCCGCCTCCCGCCGGACCGGGCGCGGGCCGCGGTCGCCGCGGTGACCGGCGGGTCGGCCTTCGCCTCGCTGGACGACTTCACGCTGGCCACACCCAGCCTGGAGGACGTGTACCTGGCCCTCGGCGGCCGCACCAAGGGACTGGTCAAATCGTGACATCCGACGCCGCACCCGACGTCGCCGCACCCCACGCCGCCGCGGTCCTCGGGCCCAGGGCACGGCTCTTCCCGGCCCTGGCGGCGGTCTACCGGGCGCAGCTCAGCCGGGCCCGGGTGGCCCGGATCCCGCTGCTGTTCGTGGCCACCTTCCAGTCCGTCGGGATCATGATCCTGATGCGCGGGGTGGTGGACGGGGGCTCCGAGGCCCGCGCCGTGGTCGCCGGCTCCTCCGTCCTGGTGGTCGCCTTCGTCGCGCTCAACCTGCTGGCCCAGTACTTCGGCCAGCTGAGGGCGAGCGGCGGCCTCGACCACTACGCCACCCTGCCGGTGCCGCCCGCCTCGGTGGTGCTGGGCGCCGCCGCCGCGTACGCCTCGTTCACCCTGCCGGGCACCCTGGTCACGGCGGTCTTCGGCTGTCTGCTCTTCGGACTGCCGATGGGCGGGCTGTGGATCCTCGCCGCGGTCGTCCCGCTGGCGGGAGCGGCCCTGGCCGGGCTCGGCGCGGCCCTGGGCCTGCTGGCTCCCCGCCAGGAGCTGGCGACGCTGGCCGGCCAGCTGGGCATGTCGGCGGCCCTCCTGCTGGGGGTGCTGCCGCCGGAGCGGATGCCGGGGGTGATCGTGTGGGCGCGGGACCTGCTGCCGTCCACCTACGGGGTCGAGGCCTTCGCGCACACCTTCGCACCGCACCCGGACTGGGCCGCCGTCGCGGCCGACCTGGCCGTGTGCGGGGCGGTCGGGGTGCTGTCGCTGGCCGTCGCCACCCGGGCGTACCGGCGGGCGGCGGTCCGCTGAGGCGTCGCCGCTGCCGCGGCCGCCCTTGCGCCGTGGGGGTGTCCCGCGTGGTGTCGGCCGCCGTCGCCCCCGCGGCGTACGGGCCCGCGGTGGTCTGCTGAGGCCCCGGAGTTTTCCACCTGGCACGATGTGGGGGTGACCGAAGCCGTGACCCCGCCTCCCCCCGCCGACCCGTACGCGCCCGATCCGGAGCCCGGCCCCGACCCGGCCCGCCCGAACGACGGCGTCACCGCCGCCGACATCCGGGACGCCGCGGCCGTGACCCTGCTCGTGGGCGCGGCCGGGGTGCTGCTCGGCCTGCTGTGGGTGTGGCTGGCACCCCGGGTGCAGTACGTGTCCAACGGCGAGGCGGTGTTCCTGCGGGACACCGAGAGCGAGGCCCGGATCGGCGCGGACGGCACCTTCTTCCTGCTGTCCCTCGGACTGGGCGCGCTGAGCGCGGTCGCGGTCTTCCTGTGGCGGCGCAGGGGCGGGATCCCGCTGGTGATCGGGCTGGCCGTCGGCTCGGTGTTCGCGGCGCTCGTCGGGTGGCGGCTGGGGCTGTGGCTGGGCCCGTCCCGGGACCTGGTCGCCGCGGCGAGGGCGGCGGGGAAGGGCGTGCCGTTCGACGCGCCGCTGCAGTTGCTGGCGCACGGCATGCTCTTGGCCTGGGCGGCGGCGGCGGTGGGCGTCCACCTCGCCCTCACGGCCCTCTGGGGCCCCCGGGACCCCGCCCCGGAGCCCTGGATCCCTGGGGCACAGCCCCCGATGCCCCCGCAGGGCCCCACGCCCTAGCCGGGTGCGCTGAGCGGAAGCCTCGGGTGGGCATGGGTACACCTGAGCAGGGGTCCGGCCGCTGAGCGGGGTGTCCCGGTGTGCCCACCCGTCCCGCCTTGCGGGACGCCTGCCCACACCGGGGGTGCGCCCCGTCGGGGGCCCGGGGAACTGCGCGTGACCGGCCCGCACCGGCCCGCAGGTGAAGGAGGGATCCGGGGCGGAGTCCCGGTTTCGGGAAGGGGCGGGGTGGGGCGATGGCTCCGCGCAGCGCCTACCCGCGGGCCACCGGGGCGACGACCGCCGAGGTCAGGGCCGCCAGGTCCGCGGGGGCCAGCTCCACTTCCAGCCCCCGGCGCCCCGCCGAGACGCAGATCGTCGCGTGGGCCGAAGCCGACGCGTCCAGGACCGTACTGAGGCGGCGGCGCTGCCCGAGCGGGGAGATGCCGCCGCGGACATAGCCGGTCGTGCGTTCCGCCAGCACCGGATCGGCCATCGCGGCCCGCTTGCCGCCCACCGCCGCGGCGAGGGCCTTCAGGTCCAGCGAGGCCGACACCGGCACCACGGCCACCGTCAGCGCCCCGTCCACCTCCGCGACCAGGGTCTTGAACACCCGGTCGGCCGACACCCCCAGCGCCTCCGCGGCCTCCTCGCCGTACGAGGGGTGCGCCGGGTCGTGGTCGTAGCTGTGCACCGTGTGCGGGACCCCGGCCCCCGCGACCACCGTCAGGGCCGGGGTGCCGGTACCCGTACCGGCCTTGCTCTTCTTCCCCACGTGAGTGCCGATCTCAGTTCGGGCTCGTCGGAGCGAATGTCAGGTCGACCGCCGGCAGCGACGGCAGGTGCCGGATCACCGCGGACTCCGCCCGCAGCAGCTTGAGCTCCTCCGACAGCCGTGTCGCCGTGTCCGGCGCCTGCAGCAGCCGCTGCTTGGCCGGCACGTCCAGCACCGCCGCGGCCGCGACCAGGTACGAGACCACCGAGGGCTCGTCCGGCAGTTCCGCGCCCGCGTGGGTCAGCGACCGCTCCCTCGCACCCGCCAGCCGCTTCTGGTAGTTCCGGAACGCCCGCAGCACGCCCTCCGCGAGCGCCCCCGCGCCCTCGCCCTGGTCCTCCGGCAGCTCTTCCAGCTCCGCCACCAGGAACGGGCCGGTGGCGTCGACGGACAGCAGCCGGACCCGGATCGTGCCGGTCGCCAGCACCTCGAAGCTGCCGTCCTCCCGCTCGCGGATCGTCGCCGCGTCCGCGATGCAGCCCACCCGGTGGAAGGCCTGGATCGGGTCCGGCCCGAAGCCGGCCGCCGGGCCGCGCTCCGGCAGGGCGGTCTCGTCCGGCATGCCCGGCGCGGTCGCGGCCACCTCCCGTCCGTCGCGGATGGCGACGACGGCGAAGCGGCGCGGTTCCTCGTCACCCGTCTTCAGCAGTTCGCGCATCATGGCGCGATACCGCTCCTCGAAGACGTTGAGCGGCAGCACGAGCCCCGGGAAAAGGACCGTGTTCAGCGGGAACAGCGGCAGGCGAACGGTGGTCACGAGCCACAGGGTAATGGCCCGGGGGCCGGGCCCGTCACCCGCGACGCAGCAGCCGGGAGGCCCCCGCCGCCACGGTCGTGGCCAGGATCCAGCCCAGCATCACCAGCGCCGCCGCCCCCCACTGCCAGCCGCCCTCCACCTTCCAGTGGCCCTGCTGGCCCAGATCCACCACCGGCAGCAGCAGGTCCAGGGCGTAGAGGACCCCGTTCCAGTGCGGGGACTCGCCCGCCTTCACCGGCGGCGGCTCGTGCCGGGAGAACAGCAGGGCACCGGCTGCCCACAGCACCAGCATCCACACCGCCGCACGCCCCGGCCGGTACCCGTACGCCACCGTCCAGTCCTGCAGGTACCCCCACGCCCTGGCGGCGGGCGGCAGGGTCACCCGCCGCCTCCGCTGCTTGGCCAGCAGCACCTCCCGGGCGTCCGCGTCCTCCCCGCTCGCCCGCAGGACGGCCGCCAGCCGCTCGTAGGGCTCCGGGGAGTACTCCACCGTGGCCGCCGCCACCCATTCCAGCCGCCGGGCGAGCGGGAAGTGCCCGCGCGGGGCCAGGTTCCCGTAGGCGAAGCCCTCCATCGAGAGGCGCCCCGGGCCCGGCCAGCTGGCGGACCGGTCCACCAGCTTGTCCACCCGCGCTCCGGAGATCACCACCCGCCCGCGCTCCGGGTGCTCCCCGACGAAGCGGAACTCGGGCGTCTGGATCCGGCGCAGGGACACCTCCTGCTCCTCCGCCAGGACGAACCGGGCGCCGTAGAAGTCCACCGCGTCCCCGAAGCGGCCGTCGTCCAGCCGCAGCCCGCCCCGGCACTCGAAGTGCTGCGCCCGCCCGCCGCGCGTGGGCGGAGCCGGGGTCTGGCCCAGGCCGTACGGGGGAGTGGAGCCGCCGTCCACCCCGTAGTCCAGGGAGATCGAGGTCAGGTAGAGGGTCCGCTCCACGGTCAGCTGCGGGGCGTTCAGCGCCCGCCGCCCCGCGGGATTGACCAGTTTCGCCCCGCGTATGCTCATCGACACGCCGATCTTGGCGCCGCGCAGGCTGACCTCCCCGTACGCCTCCAGCAGTTCCGCCTGGAGGTCCTGTGCCACCGACATCCCGTCGGCGGCGATCGCCCGGCCCCGGGTGTCCCGCTGCACCACCGCCTGGCTGATCAGCAGGTCCGTGCCGATCTGCGCGTCGGTCAGCCGGATGCCCCGGGCCACCCGGCAGCGCGGCAGGTGCAGGTCACCCTCGGTGTGCAGCCGGGCCGCCTCCAGCCTGGGTATCGCACACCGCACCATCCGCAGCGTGCCGAACCGGGCCTCCGAGAGCTGCACCTCGCTGTCGAAGCGGCACGCCTGCAGCTCCACGTACGGCTCCACGGTGCCGCCGGACAGGTCCAGCCGCCCGGTGATCCGTACGCCGCGCAGTTTCAGCGAGGCCACCCGGCCCGGCACCGGCGCCGGGCCGTGGAGCAGCAGCAGGGCGACCACCTGGGCGCGGACACTGCGCTCCGGGCCCCACCCGCGGTCCCCGAACGGGTCGTCCTGGCCGGCGGCGCGGGTGCTCAGGTCGCAGACGCTGCCGGTGCGGAACGCCTGCCACATCCGCCGTTCGGCGGTGGTCAGGTCGTTCGGTTCCGTTTCGGCGCGTACCTCTGTCACGCGGTCCCCCTCCGCTCGCCCGCAACCGGCCGTACGGGAACGCTATCGGCCGGGTGTGACATCCGGGACGTGTATCAGCCAGTGATACGGGCGGACGGCGGTGGGAGCGGGTCTGAGAGAATTGGGACGTGATCTCTCGAATCGACCTGCGCGGTGACGCCCTCCCCGAGGGTGCCGCCCTGCGCGATCTGCTTCCCCGTGCCGAGTTCGACGTCGCGGCCGCCCTGGACAAGGTCCGGCCGATCTGCGAGGACGTCCATCATCGTGGCACGGCGGCGCTGATCGAGTACGCGCAGAAGTTCGACGGGGTCACCCTGGAGCGCATCCGGGTGCCCGCCGAGGCCCTGGAGAAGGCCCTCGCCGACCTCGACCCGGACGTCCGCGCCGCCCTGGAGGAGTCGATCCGGCGCGCCCGGATCGTGCACTCCGCCCAGCGCCGCACCGAGCACACCACCCAGGTGGTGCGCGGCGGCTCGGTGACCGAGAAGTGGGTCCCGGTCGAGCGCGTCGGCCTCTACGCGCCGGGCGGGCGTTCCGTCTACCCGTCCTCCGTCGTGATGAACGTGGTCCCGGCCCAGGAGGCGGGCGTCGAGTCCGTCGCCCTGGCCTCCCCGCCGCAGGCCCCGCGATTCGAAGGAGACCCAGCCGGCGGGCTGCCGCACCCGACCATCCTGGCCGCGTGCGCACTGCTCGGCGTGGACGAGGTGTACGCGGCCGGCGGTGCCCAGGCCGTAGCGATGTTCGCGTACGGCACCTCGGGACCGGACGGGTGCGCCCCGGCGAACATGGTGACCGGCCCCGGCAACATCTGGGTGGCCGCCGCCAAGCGCTACTTCACCGGGAAGATCGGCATCGACACCGAGGCCGGCCCGACCGAGATCGCGGTCCTCGCGGACTCCACCGCCGACCCGGTGCACGTCGCCGCCGACCTGATCAGCCAGGCCGAGCACGACCCGCTGGCCGCAGCGGTCCTGGTCACCGACTCCGAATGGCTGGCCGAGGCCGTCGAGCGCGAGCTGGAGACCCAGGTCGCCGCCGCCAAGCACGTCGAGGACCGGATCAAGCCGGCCCTGGAGGGCAAGCAGTCCGCGATCGTGCTGGTGCGGGACCTGGAGGACGGCCTGAAGGTCGTCGACGCGTACGGCGCCGAGCACCTGGAGATCCAGACCGCCGACGCCGCGGAGTGGGCCGCCAGGGTCCGCAACGCCGGCGCGGTCTTCGTCGGCCCCTGGGCCCCGGTCTCCCTCGGCGACTACTGCGCCGGCTCCAACCACGTGCTGCCCACCGGCGGCTGCGCCTGCCACTCCTCGGGCCTGTCCGTGCAGTCCTTCCTGCGCGGCATCCACATCGTCGACTACACGCGCGACGCCCTGGCCGAGGTCACCCACCACGTGGTGACGCTCGCCGAGGCCGAGGACCTGCCCGCGCACGGGGCGGCCCTCAAGGCGAGGTTCGGATGGAAGGTTCCCGGCCAGTGAGCAACACCAGCAACGCCAGCAATGCCAGCAACACGGGCAACACCGGCAACGCCCGCACCATCGGCATCGACGACCTCCCCATCCGGGACGAGCTCCGCGGCAAGAGCCCGTACGGCGCCCCCCAGCTCGACGTCCCCGTCCAGCTGAACACCAACGAGAACCCGTACCCGCTCCCCGAGGAGCTCGTACGGCGGATCGCCGAGCGGGTCGCCGAGGCCGCCCGCGGCCTCAACCGCTACCCCGACCGGGACGCCGTCGAACTCCGCACCGAGCTCGCCGCGTACCTGACCCGCACCGGCAAGCACCCGGTCGGCAAGGAGAACGTCTGGGCGGCCAACGGCTCCAACGAGGTGCTCCAGCAGCTGCTGCAGACCTTCGGCGGCCCCGGCCGCACCGCCATCGGCTTCGAGCCCTCGTACTCGATGCAC
The DNA here is from genome assembly GCF_056436025.1 of Streptomyces sp. NPDC043853. NCBI lineage: Bacteria > Bacillati > Actinomycetota > Actinomycetes > Kitasatosporales > Streptomycetaceae > Streptomyces > Streptomyces sp. NPDC043853. The sequence continues at coordinate 114,318 of NZ_JBWKDJ010000002.1, read as the reverse complement.
GCGCTCATCGCCCGCGGCACCGGCACCGGCTGGATCTCCGGCCCCCGCAACGAGGACTTCACCATCGACCTCGGTGCCGCCCTCGCGGCCATCGCCGAGCACGCCCCGGACGTCGTCTTCATCGCCTCGCCCAACAACCCCACCGGGACCGCCGTCGAGGCGGAGACCGTGCTGGCCGTGTACGAGGCGGCGCAGGCCGCGAAGCCCTCCCTGGTGATCGTCGACGAGGCCTACGTGGAGTTCTCCCACCGGGATTCCCTGCTGCCGCTGATCGAGGGCCGCCCGAACCTGGTGGTCTCCCGGACCATGTCCAAGGCCTTCGGAGCGGCCGGACTGCGCCTGGGCTACCTCGCGGCCCACCCCGCCGTGGTCGACGCCGTCCAGCTGGTACGCCTGCCGTACCACCTCTCCGCCGTCACCCAGGCCACGGCCCTGGCCGCCCTGGAGCACACCGACACCCTGCTCGGCTACGTCGAGCAGCTCAAGGCCGAGCGGGACCGCCTGGTCGCCGAACTGCGCGCGATCGGCTACGAGGTCACCGACTCGGACGCGAACTTCGTCCAGTTCGGCAAGTTCGCCGATTCCCACACCGCCTGGCAGCAGATCCTCGACCGGGGCGTCCTGGTCCGGGACAACGGCGTACCGGGATGGCTGCGGGTCACCGCCGGCACCCCGGCAGAGAACGACGCGTTCCTGGAAGCGGTTCGCGCACTGAAGAAGGAGCAGCAGGCATGAGCCGCATCGGACGGGTCGAACGCACCACCAAGGAGACCTCGGTCCTGGTCGAGATAGACCTCGACGGCACCGGCAAGGTCGACGTGTCCACCGGCGTGGGCTTCTACGACCACATGCTCGACCAGCTCGGCCGCCACGGTCTGTTCGACCTCACCGTCAAGACCGACGGCGACCTGCACATCGACTCCCACCACACCATCGAGGACACCGCCCTCGCGCTCGGCGCCGCCTTCAAGCAGGCGCTCGGCGACAAGGTGGGCATCTACCGCTTCGGCAACTGCACCGTGCCGCTGGACGAGTCCCTCGCCCAGGTCACCGTCGACCTCTCCGGCCGCCCCTACCTCGTGCACACCGAGCCCGAGAACATGGCGCCGATGATCGGCGAGTACGACACCACCATGACGCGCCACATCCTGGAGTCCTTCGTGGCCCAGGCCCAGATCGCGCTGCACGTGCACGTCCCGTACGGCCGCAACGCCCACCACATCGTCGAGTGCCAGTTCAAGGCCCTGGCCCGCGCGCTGCGCTACGCCTCCGAGCACGACCCGCGTGCCGCCGGCATCCTCCCCTCCACGAAGGGTGCCCTGTAGTCGTGACCGGCCTGTCCACCATCCTGATCGTCGTCGGCCTCTTCCTGGCCGGCGGCGTCTACTCGTTCCAGAAGCAGAAAATGCCGAAATCGGTGATTTTCCTGCTCGCCATCGGCTCCGTGATGTGCCTGGTCGCCGGAGTCCTGCGGATCCAAGGAATCTGGGCATGAGCAAGAAGAACGTCGTCGTCTTCGACTACGGCTTCGGCAACGTCCGCTCCGCCGAGCGGGCGCTCGCCCGCGTCGGCGCGGACGTCGAGATCACCCGCGACTACGACAAGGCCATGGACGCCGACGGACTCCTCGTCCCCGGCGTCGGCGCCTTCGCCGCCTGCATGCAGGGACTCAAGGACGCCCGCGGCGACTGGATCGTCGGCCGCCGGCTCTCCGGCGGACGCCCCGTCATGGGCATCTGCGTCGGCATGCAGATCCTCTTCGAGCGCGGCATCGAACACGGGGTCGAGACCGAAGGGCTCGACCAGTGGCCCGGCACCGTCGAACCGCTGAAGGCCCCCGTCGTCCCGCACATGGGCTGGAACACCGTCGACGCCCCAGCCGACAGCCAGGCGTTCGCCGGCCTGGACGCCGACGCCCGGTTCTACTTCGTGCACTCCTACGCGGTCCGCGAATGGACCCTGGAGGTCGGCAACCCGAACATCCGCGCACCCAAGGTCACCTGGGCCACCCACGGCGAGCCCTTCGTCGCGGCGGTGGAGAACGGGGCCCTGTGGGCCACCCAGTTCCACCCCGAGAAGTCCGGCGACGCCGGAGCCCGGCTCCTCACCAACTGGATCGAGACCCTCTGATGCCGAAAACGCTCGAACTGCTCCCGGCCGTGGACGTCCGCGACGGCCAGGCGGTCCGCCTCGTCCACGGCGAGTCCGGCTCCGAGACCTCCTACGGGTCCCCGCTCCAGGCGGCCCTCGCCTGGCAGGCCGCCGGCGCCGAATGGCTCCACCTGGTCGACCTGGACGCCGCCTTCGGCACCGGCGACAACCGTGACCTGGTCGCCGAGATCACCGGCGCCATGGACATCAAGGTCGAACTCTCCGGCGGCATCCGCGACGACGCCACCCTCGCCAAGGCCCTGGCCACCGGCTGCACCCGGGTCAACCTCGGCACCGCGGCCCTGGAGACCCCCGAATGGGTCGCCAAGGTCATCGCAGAGCACGGCGAGAAGATCGCCGTCGGCCTCGACGTGGTCGGCACCACCCTCAAGGGCCGCGGCTGGACCAGCGAGGGCGGCGACCTCTACGAGACCCTGGCCCGCCTCGACTCCGAGGGCTGCGCCCGGTACGTCGTCACCGACATCGGCAAGGACGGCACCCTGACCGGCCCCAACCTGGAGCTGCTGAAGAACGTCTGCGCCGCGACCGACAAGCCGGTCGTCGCCTCCGGCGGCGTCTCCTCGCTGGACGACCTGCGCGCCCTGTCCGGCCTGGTCTCCCTCGGCGTCGAGGGCGCCATCGTCGGCAAGGCCCTGTACGCCAAGGCCTTCACCCTGCAGGAGGCACTGGAGGTGGTCTCGGCATGAGCGAGCGCACCGGCGAGATCAAGCGCATCTCCTCCGGCGGCCCCTGGGAGGACGTGATCGCGTACTCCCGCGCCGTCGAACTGCCCAACGGCATGGTGCTGGTCTCCGGCTGCACCTCCGTGGTCGACGGGTCCGTCGTCTACGGCAACCCGTACGAGCAGACGGTCAACTCCTTCAACGTGGCCCTGGGGGCCCTGGAACAGGCGGGGCTCGGCGCGCAGGACGTGGTCCGCACCCGCATGTACCTCACCCACGCCCGGGACGTCGACGAGGTGGGCCGCGCCCACAAGGCCCTCTTCGACAAGGCCCGCCCGGCCAGCACGATGGTCATCGTCGCCGGCCTGGTCGACCCCAACCTGGTCGTCGAGGTCGAGGTCGAGGCGTACCGGGGAGGTGCGGCATGACCCTCGCGGTACGAGTGATCCCCTGCCTGGACGTGGACAACGGCCGGGTGGTGAAGGGGGTCAACTTCCAGAACCTGCGCGACGCGGGCGACCCCGTCGAGATGGCCAAGCTCTACGACGCCGAAGGCGCCGACGAGCTGACCTTCCTCGACATCACGGCCTCCTCGGGCAACCGGGAGACCACCTACGACGTGGTGCGCCGCACCGCCGAGCAGGTCTTCATCCCGCTCACGGTGGGCGGCGGCGTCCGCACCGCCGACGACGTGGACAAGCTGCTGCGGGCCGGCGCGGACAAGGTCGGCGTCAACACCGCGGCCATCGCCCGGCCCGAGCTGATCCAGGAGATCGCCGAGCGCTTCGGCCGCCAGGTGCTCGTCCTGTCCGTCGACGCCCGACGCACCCCGTCCGGCTCCTTCGAGGTCACCACGCACGGCGGCCGCAAGGGCACCGGCATCGACGCGGTCGAGTGGGCGCACCGGGCGGCCGAGCTCGGCGCGGGCGAGATCCTGCTCAACTCGATGGACGCCGACGGCACCAAGGACGGCTACGACATCGAGATGATCGCGGCCGTGCGCAAGCACGTCACCGTGCCGGTGATCGCCTCCGGCGGAGCGGGCAGGCTGGCCGACTTCCCGCCGGCCATCGAGGCGGGCGCGGACGCCGTGCTGGCCGCCTCCGTGTTCCACTTCGGTGACCTGCGCATCGGCGAGGTCAAGGACGCGCTCCGCGGGGCGGGCCACCCGGTCCGCTGACCCGCTGCGCGGCGCCGCAGCCCCTGTCCCGTCGGGCGGGACACCCTCCCCGGTCCGGGGCGGCCCCGTCATACCGGGCCTGCGGCGCCGTCGTGGCCGTTCGCGCAGTCCCCGCGCCCCTGGCGACGCCGGCGGCGCCGGACTCCGGGGCGCGGCCCAGCCGGTTCCGGGGCGGAGCCCCGGACGGAGTCTGGGGGAGGGCGGGGTGGGGTGGGGAAATGCCCCGCGCAGCGGAGCCCCGCCCCGCGCGGGGCAGCGCCGAGGCAAGGCCCACGCAGCGGAACCCGCCCGGCGGGGAGCCCGCCCGCCCAGCCCTGCACAGCGCGGCGACGGAGCCCCGTCAGAGCCCGAGCTTCGCCGTCGTCAGCGAAGCGATGGCCGGCTTCTCGCCCTCCAGGTCGATCTGTGCCGCCGCCTGCCGGCCGAAGCAGAACAGGGTCAGCTCGCCCGGCTCCCCGGTGACCGTGACCACGGGCGTTCCCTTGCGGGCGACCGCCGTACGGCCGTCCGGGCGGCGCAGCACCAGCCCGACCGGGGAACGGCGCCCGGTCAGCCGCGCCAGCTTCTCCAGCCGGCTCCACAGCGCGTCCGAGAACACCGGGTCCAGCTCCCGCGGCGACCAGTCCGGCTGCGCCCGGCGGACGTCCTCCGCGTGGACGTAGAACTCCACCGCGTTCGCCGCCTCGTCGATCGGCTTCAGCGCGTACGGCGACAGCCTCGGCGGGCCGGTGCGGATCAGCTGGATCAGTTCCTCGTACGGTTTGGCCGCGTACTCGGCCATCGCCCGGTCCAGCCGGTCCTTCAGCACACCCAGCAGCAGGCCCCCCGCGGCGTCCGGCCGGCGCTCCCGTACGACCACGTGCGCGGCCAGATCGCGGCAGGCCCAGCCCTCGCACAGCGTGGGGGCCTCCGGCCCGGCCGCCTCCAACAGGTCCGCCAGCAGCAGACGTTCCCGCTTCGCATGCGTCGACATGCGGCAAGACTACGGCGCGGACCTGACAGATGCCCGCTCATCAGGCGGACGGCCCGTCCGGCCCCGCCGCCGCGCGCGGCACAATGGCACGCATGAGTACCACCCCCCGACCCAGCGACCTCGACCCGGCCATCGCCGCCCGCCTCAAGCGGTCCCCGGACGGCCTGGTGCCCGCCATCGCCCAGCAGTACGACACCGGCGAGGTGCTCATGCTCGGCTGGATGGACGACGAGGCCCTGCACCGCACCCTGACCACCGGGCGCTGCACCTACTGGTCCCGCAGCCGCCAGGAGTACTGGGTCAAGGGGGACACCTCCGGCCACTTCCAGCACGTGAAGTCGGTGGCACTCGACTGCGACGCCGACACCGTCCTCGTCAAGGTCGACCAGGTCGGCGCCGCCTGCCACACCGGGGCCCGCACCTGCTTCGACGCCGACGTCCTGCCGCTCTCGCACAGGTAAGGTCCCAGAACATGGATCTTGAGACGTTCCGCAAGCTCGCGGACGACCGCCGTGTCATCCCCGTCAGCCGCCGCCTGCTGGCCGACGGAGACACCCCCGTCGGCCTCTACCGGAAGCTGGCCGCCGAACGCCCGGGCACCTTCCTCCTGGAGTCCGCCGAGAACGGACGCTCTTGGTCCCGCTACTCCTTCGTCGGAGTCCGCTCCGACGCCACCCTGACCGTCCGGGACGGCCAGGCGCACTGGATCGGCACCCCGCCCGTGGGCGTGCCCGTGGACGGCGACCCGCTGGAGGCGCTGCGCCGCACCGTCGACACCCTGCACACCCCGCGCGACCTGACGTCACGGCTGGGCGAGACGATGCCCCCGTTCACCGGCGGCATGGTCGGCTACCTCGGCTACGACATCGTCCGCCGCCTGGAGCGCATCGGCGAGCACGGGACCGACGACCTCCGGCTGCCCGAGCTGACCATGCTGCTCACCTCCGACCTGGCGGTCCTCGACCACTGGGACGGCACGGTCCTGCTCATCGCCAACGCCATCAACCACAACGACCTCGACTCCGGGGTCGACGAGGCCTACGCGGACGCCGTGGCCCGTCTGGACGCCATGGAGGCGGACCTCGCCCGGCCCGCGCCGTACGCGCCGGCCCCGCTGCCGCCGTCCGAGCTGCCCGAGTTCTCCGGCCTGTGGGGCGGCGAGAAGTACCAGGCCGCCGTCGAGGACATCAAGGAGCGGATCCGGGCCGGCGAGGCCTTCCAGGTGGTGCCCTCGCAGCGGTTCGAGACGCCCTGTGCGGCCAGTGCCCTCGACGTGTACCGGGTGCTGCGGGCCACCAACCCCTCGCCGTACATGTACCTCTTCCGGTTCGACGGCTTCGACGTGGTCGGCTCCAGCCCGGAGGCCCTCGTCAAGGTCGAGGACCGGCGGGCCATGGTCCACCCGATCGCCGGCACCCGCCACCGGGGGGCCACCCCGCAGGCCGACCACGACCTCGCCGAGGAGCTGCTCGCGGACCCGAAGGAGCGGGCCGAGCACCTCATGCTCGTCGACCTGGCCCGCAACGACCTGGGCCGGGTCTGCGAGCCGGGCTCCGTCGAGGTCGTCGACTTCATGTCGATCGAGCGGTACTCCCACGTCATGCACATCGTCTCGACCGTGACCGGCCGGGTCGCCGAGGGCAAGACCGCCTTCGACGTGCTGACCGCCTGTTTCCCCGCCGGCACCCTGTCCGGGGCGCCCAAGCCGCGCGCCATGCAGATCATCGAGGAACTGGAGCCCACCCGCCGCGGGCTGTACGGCGGCTGCGTCGGCTACCTCGACTTCGCCGGGGACTCCGACACCGCCATCGCCATCCGCACCGCCGTGCTGCGCGACGGCACCGCGTACGTGCAGGCCGGGGCGGGTGTGGTCGCCGACTCGGTGCCCGAGGCGGAGGACAACGAGTGCCGCAACAAGGCGGCCGCGGTGCTGCGGGCCGTGGGAGCGGCCAACCGCCTCCACGGCTGAGACGGGCGTAGGGGATAGTGGGGTACGTGAGTGCCGTACCCCCACCCCGTTCCGATGCCTCCGACGCGGCCGGTGCCTCCGCCGAGGCCGCCACGGCCGGCGGCTCCGCCGCTGCCTCCGGCCGTGGCTCCGGCCGCCGCAGCGTGGCGATCGCGCTGCTGCTCGGTGCCCTGGGCGCCACCGTCGTGCTGCTGGCCTCCGGCCGGGTCTGGGCCCGCGGCACCGCCGCGATCGCGGACTCCTCGATGGCGCTGAGCGCCGAGGGCCGTGAGGTCACCGGTGTGCCGGCCGCCCTGGCCATCGTCGGCCTGGCGGCCCTGGTGGCCGTGTTCGCCGTCCGGAGCAAGGGCCGCCTGACGGTGGCCGCGGTGCTGGCGCTGAGCGGCCTGGGCGCCGCCGCGGCGGCGCTGGCCGGCGCCTCGGACCGGGCCGCGCTGGACGACGAGGCCGCCCGTACCACCGCGGACACCGCCGCGAGGGTGGCCGGGCTCACCCACACCGCCTGGCCGTACGTCACCGCCGCGGGCGGACTGCTGATCCTCCTCGCCGGACTGCTGGCCCTGCGCTACGGGCGGACCTGGCCCGCGATGGGCGGCAGGTACGAGCGGGAGGGCACCGCCCGGCCCCGGTCGCGCGGCGGGTCGGCCGCGGCGGACCCGGACCGGCCCGAGGAACTCTGGAAGGCCCTGGACCGCGGCGAGGACCCGACCGGCTGAACCGGCGGCGCCGGGCAGCCCGTCAACCCGGGGCCCGTGCGGTCCGTCAACCCGGACCCGCCGAACCCGGACCCGCTGAGGCCGGGTCACGTGCGGTGCGGAAGAATGATGCGCGAGCGTGCTACACAGCGCGTTCGGACAGAGCAACGAGGAGCAACTCATGGCGGGCAGCAGCCACGGACACACCCCGGCCGCCTGGACCGGTGTCACCATCGCCTTCATCGGTTTCTGCGTTTCCGGCGCCTTCATGGTGCTGGCCAACCCGCTCGGTTTCTGGGCCGGCATGGTGATCGTCGCGATCGGTGGCGTCGTCGGCATGGCGATGCGTGCGGCCGGCATGGGCGCGAAGAAGCCGGAGCACAAGGACCTGGCCGAGGTCATCGCCGCCAAGACCGCCTGAGCGTTTCGCGGCCGCTGCAGGGGCGCACCCGTCCGGGCTGCGCCCTTTGCCGTACCCCCCGCCATGCGGGCGTCCCGCCCCGGTGTGGGCAGGCGTCACGCAGGGCGGGACGGGTGGGCACACCGGGACACCCCGCTCAGCGGCCGTACCTCCGCTTTGCCGGGCGCGGCCGAGCGGGGCTGCGGGCGTGTGCGCGGCGGCTCCGGTGCCGTGTGCCCACCCGTGCCGCCCTGCGGCACGCCTGCCCACACGGCGGCGGGGCACGCCTGCCCACACGGCGGCCGAGGACGGCCCCGCAGGGGACAATCGGGCCATGGACGCCCTTCATCCGCCCGCGCCCACGCCCAGGCGGCAGAGCACGCGACTGCGGCGCCTCGCGGCACCGGTCGCCACCGCCGCGGCGGCGGTCGCCGCGTTCGCGTACGTCGGCGCCGTCGATCCGAACGAGCCCGGCCATTACCCGGTCTGCCCCCTCTTCCGGCTGACCGGAATACTCTGCCCCGGCTGCGGCGGCCTCCGCAGCGCCCATGCCTTCGCGCACGCCGACCTGATCACCGCGGCAGGCGCGAACGCCCTCGCGGTCCTCGCCTACCTCGCTTTCGCGGCCTATCTGGCCGTGTGGCTGAAACGCGCCTATGCGGGCGGCCCTGCCCCCCGTATCGCCATGAAATCGCAAGGCTGGTGGGCCCTCGGTATCCTTGGCCTGGCCTTCGCCGTTGTCCGGAATCTGCCCATCGGCACATGGTTGGCACCGTGATCCGTCAGGTGCGCCTTGGATTCCGAATGTCCGGGTGGTGGGATGGCGTCAACCGCATGCCGGGCGGGACCGCTCGGCCGGATACCATTTGATTGCTGACCATGAGGCAGTCGAACCGACCCTGAACCAGCCATCCGACCCGGAAGGGGGCCGCTCGCGTGAGTGTGCTCGACGAGATCATCGAAGGGGTCCGCGAAGACCTTGCCGAACGGCAGGCTCGCGTCAGCCTCGACGAGCTCAAGGAGCGTGCCGCCAAGGCGCCCCGCGCGAAGGACGGCGTCGCGGCCCTGCGCGGCGACGGCGTCAAGGTGATCTGCGAGGTCAAGCGCTCCAGCCCCTCCAAGGGCGCGCTGGCCGCGATCGCCGACCCGGCGGGGCTCGCCGCCGACTACGAGGCGGGCGGTGCCGCGGTCATCTCGGTCCTCACCGAGCAGCGCCGATTCGGCGGCTCGCTGGCCGACCTGGAGGCCGTCCGCGCCCGCGTGGACATCCCGATCCTCCGCAAGGACTTCATCGTCACGGCGTACCAGCTGTGGGAGGCCCGCGCCTACGGTGCCGACCTCGCCCTGCTGATCGTCGCGGCCCTGGAGCAGGAGGCCCTGGTCTCCCTCATCGAGCGTGCCGAGTCCATCGGCCTGACCCCGCTGGTCGAGGTCCACGACGAGGAAGAGGTCGAGCGGGCCGTCGCCGCCGGCGCCCGGATCATCGGTGTCAACGCGCGCAACCTGAAGGACCTGAAGGTGGACCGTTCCACCTTCGAGCGGGTCGTTCCGGAGATCCCGGCGCACATCGTCAAGGTCGCCGAGTCCGGCATTCGCGGGCCGCACGACCTGATCGCGTACGCCAACGAGGGCGCCGACGCCGTCCTCGTCGGAGAGTCCCTGGTCACCGGTCGCGACCCGAAGGCGGCCGTCGCCGACCTCGTCGCCGCCGGCGCCCACCCCGCTCTGCGCCACGGCCGGAGCTGAACCACCGCCCATGACCGCCACCCGCCCGCGCACCCGCCGCCGTCCCGAGGGCCACATCGGCCCCGGGCCGCGCGTCGGCGTGCCCGGGACGGCGGTGCAGGCCCGTGATCCGCACGCCTGCCTGGCCCGGGGCCGCAAGCCCCGCGGCTGCCGGGCACCGGCCCGGCGGGTGCTCGGCCGCCGGGTGCGGTACGTGATCGGCTCCGAGCCGGGACAGGTCAACGGCATGCGATGGCGCGCCGGAGGCGCGCCGTAGCGCAGCCACGGCACGGTGGGCACCGGCGAGCACGCCGGCGTCCGTACCGTCCGCGGTGCCCTCCGCTTGCCGCCGTGGGCCGACCGGCCCCGGCCGCAAGCTGCTCCGCCCATTTCGGCATACCCACACCCGGGGTCTCCCCGGCCGGTCGGCGATACCCGTTTACGGTGGTTTCGCCCCGGTGTGGGCCGTCTGGGCCGACGGCGCAATACGTTGTTCCCAACCGTCGCTTCCGTAGGAGTTCTGGCCATGTCCAGCGAGCAGTTCTTCATCCCGGACCCGGAGGGTCACGTCCCCAACGCCGAGGGCTACTTCGGTGCCTTCGGCGGCAAGTTCATCCCGGAGGCGCTGGTCGCCGCGGTGGACGAGGTCGCCGTCGAGTACGAGAAGGCCAAGGGCGACCCGGCCTTCGCGGCCGAGCTCAACGACCTGCTCGTCAACTACACCGGCCGCCCCAGCGCCCTCACCGAGGTGCCCCGCTTCGCCGAGCACGCCGGCGGCGCGCGGATCTTCCTCAAGCGGGAGGACCTGAACCACACCGGCTCGCACAAGATCAACAACGTGCTGGGGCAGGCGCTGCTCACCAAGCGCATGGGCAAGACCCGCGTGATCGCCGAGACCGGCGCCGGGCAGCACGGCGTGGCCACCGCCACCGCCTGCGCCCTGTTCGGCCTCGACTGCACCATCTACATGGGCGAGATCGACACCCAGCGGCAGGCCCTCAACGTGGCCCGCATGCGCATGCTGGGCGCCGAGGTCATCGCGGTGAAGTCGGGTTCCCGCACCCTCAAGGACGCCATCAACGAGGCGTTCCGCGACTGGGTCGCCAACGTCGACCAGACCCACTACCTCTTCGGCACCGTCGCCGGCCCGCACCCCTTCCCGGCCATGGTCCGCGACTTCCACCGGGTCATCGGCGTCGAGGCCCGCCGCCAGATCCTGGAGCGCGCCGGCCGCCTGCCCGACGCCGTCGCGGCCTGCGTCGGCGGCGGCTCCAACGCCATCGGCCTGTTCCACGCCTTCATCCCGGACGCCTCCGTCCGCCTCGTCGGCCTGGAGCCGGCCGGCCACGGCGTCGAGACCGGCGAGCACGCGGCCACCCTGACCGCCGGTGAGCCGGGCATCCTGCACGGCTCCCGCAGCTACGTCCTCCAGGACGAGGAGGGCCAGATCACCGAGCCCTACTCGATCTCGGCCGGCCTGGACTACCCGGGCATCGGCCCGGAGCACGCCTACCTCAAGGACAGCGGCCGCGGCGAGTACCGCGCGGTCACCGACGACGCCGCCATGCAGGCCCTGCGCCTGCTCTCCCGCACCGAGGGCATCATCCCTGCCATCGAGTCCTCGCACGCGCTCGCGGGCGCCCTGGACCTCGGCAAGGAGCTGGGCAAGGACGGCCTGATCATCGTCAACCTGTCCGGTCGCGGCGACAAGGACATGGACACGGCAGCCCGCTACTTCGGGCTCTACGACAACGAGGCCGAGGGGGAGTCGAAGTGACCACCGCCGAGAACAAGACCGGCAGCATCCAGCTGCTCAGCGACACCCTGGCCAAGGCCAAGTCCGAGGACCGGGCCGCCCTGGTCGCCTACCTCCCGGCGGGTTTCCCGACCGTGGACGGCGGCATCGAGGCCGTGAAGGCCGCCCTGGCCGGCGGCGCGGACATCGTCGAGGTCGGCCTGCCGCACAGCGACCCGGTCCTGGACGGCCCGATCATCCAGACCGCCGACGACATCGCGCTGCGCGGCGGCGTGAAGATCGCCGACGTGCTGCGCACGGTCCGCGAGGCGTACGCGGCGACCGGCGCGCCGATCCTCGTCATGACCTACTGGAACCCGATCGACCGCTACGGCGTCGAGCGGTTCACGCAGGAGCTCGCGGCGGCCGGCGGGGCCGGCTGCATCCTGCCCGACCTGCCGGTCCAGGAGTCCGCGCTGTGGCGCGAGCACGCCGCGAAGCACGGTCTGGCGACCGTGTTCGTGGTCGCCCCGTCCAGCAAGGACGAGCGCCTGGCCACCATCACGGCGGCCGGCAGCGGCTTCGTCTACGCGGCCTCGCTGATGGGCGTCACCGGCACCCGCGAGTCCGTGGGCACGCAGGCCCAGGAACTGGTCGAGCGGACCCGCCGCACCACCGAACTGCCCGTCTGCGTGGGACTCGGCGTCTCCAACGCCGTCCAGGCCAAGGAGGTCGCCGCCTTCGCCGACGGAGTGATCGTCGGCTCGGCCTTCGTGAAGCTGCTGCTGGACGCGCCCGACCTGCCGGCCGGGCTGGCCGCCGTACGCGCCCTGGCCGGCGAGCTCGCGGACGGCGTCCGCCGCGGCTGAACGTATGACTGCTGACGCACGCGTGTTCACACGACCGCGCGCGGACGGGGTTCTGTAGCCCGATCGGGTGGAACCGGTCGCGGGGAGGCACTGGGGTGCCTCCCCGCTTCGTTTGCCGGGACGTGAGCGAGAAGAACGACGGTGCGAACCGCGATGCGAAACGATCGGCCCGGGAGCGACTCCAAGAGGAGCGGGAACGGGAGAGGGGCCGGGAGAAGCGCCGGCGGACCCTCCTGGTGACCGCCACGGTGGTCGGCGTACTCGGCCTGGCGGCCGTCGTCGGCGTGATCGCGGCCAATGCGGGCAAGAACGACGGCGGCGCCGAGGCCGGCCCGGCCGTCGCACCGTCCGGAGCCGTCGGCAAGGACGCGCTCGCCATCCAGACCGGCAAGGACTCCGCCAAGTCCACCCTCACGGTCTGGGAGGACTTCCGCTGCCCGGCCTGCAAGTCCTTCGAGAACAACTACCGCGAGGTCATCCACGAGCTGGAGGACAAGGGCCTGCTCAAGGCCGAGTACCACCTGGTCACGCTGATCGACAACAACATGCGCGGCAGCGGCTCGCTCAAGGCGGCCAACGCGGCGGCCTGCGCCCAGGACGCGGGCAAGTTCGCCCCGTACCACGACGTGCTCTTCGTCAACCAGCCGCCGGAGATCGAGGACGCCTACGCCAAGGACGCGAAGCTGCTGGAGCTGGCCGGGAAGGTGCCGGGGCTGGACACGGACGAGTTCCGGGCCTGCGTGGAGAAGGGCACCCACAACAGCTGGGTGGCCAAGTCCTACGACGCCTTCAAGGCGGGGAACTTCCGGGGCACCCCGACCGTCCTGCTGAACGGCAAGGACATCTTCGGCGACCAGGCGAACCCGATGACCCCGCAGAAGCTCAAGGCCGCCGTGGAGCAGGCGGCCAAGGGCTGACGGCCTGATCGCGGGACAGGCTGATCCATCGGGGGTGATCCTCGGGGGACTTCCGTGCGACGGTTTGGTTTCGTCTTGCCGGGCGGGTTGCGGTGCGTACCGCCCGGCAGGGTAGCGTCGGACCTGCCATGGACCTTGCTTACATCCCCAGCCCGTCGACCGGCGTGATCCATCTCGGACCGATCCCGCTGCGCGGCTACGCGTTCTGCATCATCATCGGCGTCTTCGTCGCCGTCTGGCTAGGCAACAGGCGCTGGATCGCGCGCGGCGGCAAGCCGGGCACGGTGGCCGACATCGCCGTCTGGGCCGTGCCGTTCGGCCTGGTCGGCGGCCGGCTCTACCACGTGATCACCGACTACCAGCTCTACTTCGGCGAGGGCCGGGACTGGGTCGACGCCTTCAAGATCTGGGAGGGCGGCCTCGGTATCTGGGGCGCCATCGCGCTCGGCGCGGTCGGCGCGTGGATCGGCTGCCGCCGCCGCGGGATCCCGCTCCCCGCCTGGGCCGACGCCCTGGCCCCGGGCATCGCGCTGGCGCAGGCGCTGGGCCGCTGGGGCAACTGGTTCAACCAGGAGCTGTACGGCCGTCCCACCGACCTGCCGTGGGCGCTGGAGATCAGTGAGGGCCCGAACCGGGTCGCGGGCACCTACCACCCGACCTTCCTGTACGAGTCCCTGTGGTGCGTCGGCGTGGCCCTGCTGGTCATCTGGGCGGACCGCCGCTTCCGGCTGGGCCACGGGCGGGCCTTCGCCCTCTACGTCGCGGCGTACTGCGCGGGCCGCGGCTGGATCGAGTACATGCGGGTCGACGACGCCCACCACATCCTGGGCGTACGGCTGAACGTGTGGACCGCGATCGTGGTCTTCGTGCTCGCGGTGACCTACTTCGTGCTGTCGGCGAAGTACCGGCCGGGGCGTGAGCTCGTGGTCGAGCCGGAGGGCAAGGCGCCGTCGGCGGACGCGGGCACGGACGCGGCCGCGGACGAGGAGCAGATCAAGGCCGTGGTGGCGGCGGCGAAGGCGAAGACGAAGCCGAAGGCCGAGGGCGGCAACGCCGCGACTGCGGGCGCCAAGCTCGAGAAGGCGGAGCCGGCCGACGCGAAGCCGGCCGGTGCGGAGCCGGTGGACGCGGCCCCCGCGAAGGCCGAGGACGAGGCTGCGTCCGACGCCGAAGCCGAGGCCAAGGAGAGCGACGGCTCGGCCGGGGCGAAGCAGGCCTGACAGACGTCCCGAAGGGGGGTGCCGCTGACGCGGCACCCCCCTTCGGCATGTCCGCCCACCTCGCCCTCCCTCCGGACTCCGTCCGAGGGCCCCTCTGGACTTGGCGTGTGTTTATGACGTAAATTCAGTATAGCTCGTAAACGCGCGGCCGCGGAGAGGCGGGAGTGCCCATGTCCGACCCCAGGGAGATTGCCGAACTGCTGTGGCGGGTCGCGGGGGAGCGGGACGCGGTCCCCGGGCCGAGGCTCAGTGCGCGGGGCATCGTGCTCGCCGGCATCCGCGTCGCCGACGCGGAGGGGCTGGAGGCGCTGTCCATGCAGCGCGTCGGCAAGGAGCTCGGGTGCACCGCCATGGCCCTCTACCGGCACGTCGGGGGCAAGGAACAGCTCCTCGCGGCGATGGTCGACGCCGCGACCGGTTCCCCGCCGCCCGCCGCGGGCGATGCGCACTGGCGCGGCGAGGTCGAAGCCTGGGCCGATGCCCTCTGGCACCTCTACCTCCGGCACCCGTGGCTGCTCCGCGCCCCCACCACCGGCGCGCCCGTCGGCCCGGGGGAGCTCGCCTGGTTCGAGGCGCTGCTCGCCCCGCTCGCCCGGTCCGGGCTCGGCCCGGGCGAGCTGGTCCCGGTCGCCACCTTCCTCTCCGGCGCCGTACGCGACCTCGCGCGTGTCGCCACCGAACTGGACCCGGACGGGGCCGCGGCCTACGGCCAGGTGCTCGCCGAGCGGCTGGACCCGTCCCGCTTCCCCGTCCTGACCTCGCTCATCGGCGGACCGGGGCTCGACGAGGAGGAGGACGGCGACGTCGCCCCGATCCTCCGGCTCGGCCTGGCCCGCCTTCTCGACGGCATCGCGCGAGACGCACGAGACGCACGAGACGCACGAGACGCACAAGACACGGAGAGATGACATGGCTGTGTATGACATACCCAGGACCGACCTCCCCGGGAGCGCCGCCCACGACGCCCGGTTACGCCGGATCACCGGCGGGGCGGGGGTCGCCGCCGGGCTGCTCGCGCTCGTCGTGGTGCCGCTCTACTTCGTGTACGAGGGGCCACCGCCCGCCGGGAACGTGCTCACCCGGATCCTCCTCAACCTGCTCACCTGCGGCGCCCTGCTCGTCTTCGTGGCCGGGCTGCGGCACCTGATCCGCACCGCCGCGCCCGGGTTCGACCACCTGGGCGGGCTCGTCCTCGGAGCCGGGACCGCCTACGTCACCATCACCCTGGTCGCCGCCTCGCTGGAGGCCGGCGTGGTCCTGGAGCACCCGGACGGGAGCCTCGACCCCACCGTCGACGGCCCCCTCGCACACGGCGCGATGCTCCTGCACGGCTCGGCCGCCCGGCTGCTCACCGCCCTCCTGCTGGCCGCCGCCGGATACGCGATCCTCCGCAGCGGCGTCCTGCCGCGCTGGACGGGGCTGGCCGCGTACGCCGTCGCCGCCGCCAACCTGGCCTTCTTGCCCTCCCTGTACTTCGGCACCGACGCCGCCCGCTTCTACAGCGCGGTCGGCTGGGGCAACAGCGCCCTGACCGCCGCGCTGATGGTGTACTGGGCCTTCGCCGCCGGTGTCGTCCTCCTCAGGACGCCGAAGTGCAGCGCGGTGCCGGGGCCTCCCGCTGGGTGAGGGCGAGCGTCCGTTTCGCGGCGGCCACCACCGCCGGGTCGACGAAGCGGCCGTCCGCCAGGGCCAGCGCGCCCGGGGCGGCCGCCGCGGCCCTGACCACCTCCAGGGCCGCCGTGACCTCCTCGGCGGTCGGCAGGTAGGCCCGCTCGATCACCGGCAGCTGGCGCGGGTGGATGGCCGCCCGCCCCAGGAACCCCAGGGCGCGCCCCCGGGCGCAGGACACGGCCAGGGCCTCCAGGTCGCGGATGTCCGGGAAGACCGACTGCGCGGGAGGCGCGAGGCCCGCCGCCCGCGCCGCCACCACCACCCGGGAGCGCGGCCAGTCCAGACCGGCGTCGGCCAGCGGCCCCGACAGGCACAGATCCGCCCGGAGATCCGCCTCGCCGAGCGACAGCCCGCGCAGCGCCGGGTGGGCACGGGCGATCTCGTACGCCCGTTCCACGCCCAGCGCCGATTCCAGCAGCGCGTACAGGGCCACCCCGCCGGTCCGGTGCGCCACCTGCACGATCTGCTCGGGCGCGGTCACCTTCGGCAGCCGCAGGCCCGCCAGACCGCGCAGGCCCGTCAGGGCGGCGAGGTCCGCACCCGCCCACGGCGAGTCCAGGGCGTTGACGCGGACATGGACCGGCCTCGGCGGCCGGGCCGTCAGCAGCTCCGCCGTCGCCGCCCGCGCGTACTCCTTCCGCGAGGCCGGCACCGCGTCCTCCAGGTCCACGATCACCGCGTCCGCGTCGGAGGCGAGCGCCTTCGCCACCACCTCCGGGCGGTCCCCGGGGACGTACAGCCAGGTCAGGATCACAATGCTCCCTCCTCCCGGAGCCGGGCCACGTCCCCTTCGGACAGGCCGAGTTCGGTGAGCACCGCCGTGGTGTCCGCACCGTGCGGGCGGCCCGCCCAGCGGATGCCGCCGGGAGTACCGGACAGCCGGAACAACACGTTCTGCATCCGCAGCGGACCGAGTTCGGGGTCGACGACCTCGGTCACCGTGTCCAGGGCCGCGTACTGCGGGTCGGCCATCACGTCCCGGACGTCGTACACCAGCGCCACCGCGGCCTCCGCCTCCTCGAAGGCGGCGAGGACCTCGTCCGCCTTGTGCCGGGCGATCCACCCGCCGACGGCCTCGTCGAGCAGCGTGGCGTGCGCGGCCCGCCCCGAGCCCGTCGCGAACCACGGCTCGGCGGTCAGCTCCGGCCGCCCCACCAGGCGCATCACCCGTTCGGCGACCGACTGCGCCGAGGTGGACACCGCGAGCCAGCGCCCGTCCGCGGAACGGTAGGTGTTGCGTGGCGCGTTGTTCGTGGACCGGTTGCCGGTGCGCGGCTGGACGTAGCCCAGCTGGTCGTACCAGAGCGGGTGGGGGCCGAGCACGGTCAGGATCGGCTCGATGATCGCCAGGTCGACCACCTGCCCGCAGCCGGTGCGGTCCCGCCCGGCCAGGGCCGTCATCACCGCGTACGCGGCGGTCAGCGCGGCGATCGAGTCCGCCAGTCCGAAGGGCGGCAGGGTGGGCGGGCCGTCCGGTTCCCCGGTGATCGCGGCGAAACCGCTCATCGCCTCGGCGAGCGTGCCGAAGCCGGGGCGGCGGGCGTACGGGCCGGTCTGGCCGAAGCCGGTCACCCGGGCCAGCACCAGGCGGGGGTTGGCGGCGCTCAGCTCCGCCCAGCCCAGGCCCCACTTCTCCAGGGTCCCGGGCCGGAAGTTCTCGATGATCACGTCAGCGGTCGCGGCCAGCCTGAGCAGGGTGTCCCGGCCGCCGGGCGCGGACAGGTCGAGGGTGATGGTCCGCTTGTTCCGTCCGAGCAGCTTCCACCACAGCCCGACCCCGTCCTTGGCCGGCCCGTGCCCGCGCGAGGGATCGGGGCGGCGCGGGTGCTCCACCTTGATCACCTCGGCGCCGAAGTCACCGAGCAGGGTGGCGGCCAGCGGACCGGCGAAGAGGGTGGCGAGGTCCAGCACGCGGAGCCCGTCGAGCGGGCCGGGGGAGGGGCGCCCGTCCGGGCCGGGGGACCCGGCCTCGCCCGTGACGGGGGGCCGGGGCGGGGCGGGGTTCACCTGATTTCTCGCAGGAGGCCCCGTCCTTCAGGGCGGGGAGGAATGGGTCCTGGGGGTGGAGCCGCGGGGCGGCGGAGTTCTCTGCGCATCAGCTGGGACCTGTACTTTCTTCCGTTGTCAGTGGCGGCTGTTAGGTTCCGAATGTGACGACAGCGGTGATGGCCGGGGGAGGTGGCCGGGCACGCCCGGTACACCTTCCGGCTTCGTGTGTCGTCCACTGCCCGCGCTGTGCTGGAGGCGGAGTGGGGGCGGTGTCGTTGGGCCGTGCTTGCGGGCCATCTCGACCAGCGCGTGGCGCCGATCGCGGCGTCGGCCGCCTTGCGGGCCATGCTGCTCTTCGCCAGGAAGCGCGGCCGGAAGTCCTCCACCGCGATCACCTCGGAGTCCCGGACCTGGCCTCAACCCGGCTAGTGCCGATCTTGTAAACCCTGCCCGTCGCTGATGGTCAGGCAAAGTGAGCCAGGATCCCCGCCCTTCAGGGAGGGGAGGTTTCAAGATGCGCCCTCCTCGCCGCGCCGTGCCGCGAACGCGGCCGCCGCGGCGTCGATCTCCGGCCGGGCCGGCATCGAGTCCTGTGCTCCCGGCCGCTGCACGGACAGCGCGGCCGCCGCCGCGGCCCAGGCCAGGGCCTCCGGCACCGGGCGGCCCTCGCCGAGGGCCACGGCGAGGGCACCGGCGAAGGTGTCGCCCGCCGCCGTGGTGTCCACGGCCCGGACCCGTGGCGCGGGCACGGCGAGGGGCTCCCGCCCGCGCGCCGCGTACAGCACCCCCGCCGCGCCCAGGGTGATCACGACCTCCGGTACGTCGTGCAGCAGCGCCTGCGCCGCCTGCCGTGCGTCGGTCAGCCCGGTGAGCGCGGCCGCCTCGTGCTCGTTGGGCACCAGCAGGTCGACGGCGGCGAGCAGTTCGGGCGGCAGTGGCTGGGCCGGAGCCGGCGTCAGCACGGTCCGTACGCCGTGCGCCCGCGCGGCCCGCGCGGCGGCGGTGACCGCGGACAGCGGCACCTCCAGCTGCAGCAGCAGGGAGCCGGCCGCCGCGATCCGGGCCTCGTCGCCCGCCTCCAGGCCGGTGACGCGGCCGTTGGCACCGGGGACGACCACGATCGCGTTGCCGCCCTCGTCGTCGACCGTGATGTGTGCGGTGCCGCTGGCTCCCTCGACGGTGCGCAGGGCGTCGGTGTCCACCCCGGCCGCGGAGAGCGACGCGCGCAGCCGTACGCCGAACTCGTCGGCGCCGACCGCCCCGATCATCGTCACCGACCCGCCGGCCCGGGCCGCGGCGACGGCCTGGTTGGCGCCCTTGCCGCCGGGGACGGTACGGAACTCCCGGCCGGTCACGGTCTCCCCGAGGCGCGGGGCCTTGGCGACGTAGGCGACGAGGTCCATGTTGGTGCTGCCGAGCACGGCAATGCCGTTGCCGTTGTTGCCTTTGCTGCCCGTCATGAGTGGGCTTCCTCCTGCGTGTGGTCGGGGGATGAGGGGGACACGAGGGATGCGGTGAGCCGCGCCAGGGCGTCGAACCCGATGCCGTCGAAGCCGGGGACGGTGGTGGCCAGCCGGTTCTTCAGGGGCGCCGTCCAGCGGTCCGGCAGCCGGTCCGGCGCGCCGGCCAGCAGCCCGGCGACGCTGCCGGCCGTGGCCCCGTTGGAATCGGTGTCCCAGCCGCCGGACACCGCCCCGCACACGGAGCGGGTGAAGTCCCCTTCGGCGTGGGTGAGGGCGGCGGCGATCAGCGCGGTGTTGGGCACGGCGTGCACCCAGTGATAGTGCCCGTAGCGGCGGTGCAGATCGTCCACGACCGGGTCGAAGTCCAGGCCCGCACGGCGCGCCGCGGCCCCGATCCCGTACCGGACGGCCTCGGCGAGCCGCGACCCGGCCGGTACGACGGCCAGGCCGGCCCGGAGCGCGCCGTGCACGTCGGCCGTGCCGGAGGCGGCCTCGGCGATCGTCGCGGCGGCGAACCGGGCGGCGTACAGGCCGTTGCCGGTATGGCTGAGTGCCGCGTCGCGGTCGGCCTGGGCCGCCGCGCGGGCCGGTTCGCCGGGGTTGGTCCAGCCGTGGAGGTCGGCGCGGATGAGGGCACCGATCCACTCGCGGAACGGGTTGCGGTAGGTGGCGGTGAGCGGGGGTTCGAGGCCGAGCAGCAGATTGCGGTAGGCGACGCGCTCGGCGGTGAAGGTCCGGCCGGCGGGCAGTTCGTCGAGCCACAGCCGGCCGACGTCGGCGGTGTGGAATCCGCGGCCGTACCGCTGGAGGAGGAGCAGGTTGAGGAGGGGGTAGTTGAGGTCGTCGTCCTCGGGCATCCCGTCGATGTTCTCGGCGAGGGAGGTGGTGGCGGAACGGCGGTTCCAGGGGTGCGCGGCCAGCAGGTGCGGCGGGACGCCGCGGGCGGTGAACCAGTCGTCGAGCGGCCAGTTGCCGCTGGCCGTGGCCAGGGCCCGGATCCCGTCCAGCGGCAGCTTCTCGACGGGCTTCCCGAGCAGGCATCCCACGGCCCGGCCGAGCCAGGCGGCTTCGAGCCGTGCGACGAACGCTCCCCGCGGGCCGCGGCCGTGGTCGTCGCCGGGCCCCGCGCTCGTGGCTCGGCGGAAGCTGTTCCCGTGGTCGGCCGGAGGGCAGGTGGTCCCGTCGGCGGGACGGCCCCGGGCAGAGCCCCCGGCCGTGCGGCGCCACCGCTCTCGTGCGGGGTCGAGCCCTGGGCCCCCTTCCCCCACCCCACCCCTTCCCGAAACCGGGGGCCCCGCCCCCGGCCCCCCGCCTGCGGCAGCCGCTCCGGCCCATGGTTCCGCCCCGGCCCATGGTGCCGGGCCGGAGCCCCGGCGCCCTCCCCCCTGCGCAGCCGGGCCCCCGGGGCTGCGACCCGTGGGTGGTGTGGGCCGGAGCCCCTGGTGGGGTGTGGGGCCTGGCTCCGGGTTGGGTGTGGGGCTCGGTCCCGTGGTGGGTGCGGGCCGGAGCTCCGTGCGGGGTTCGGGGCGGAGCCCCGGTTGGGGTTCGGGGCGGAGCCCCGGTTGGGGGAGCCCCGGGTGGGGTGTGGGGGCGGAGCCCCCACAGGGGGGCGGGGGCGCAGCCCCCGTTTCGGGAAGGGGCGGGGTGGGGGAATGCCCCGCAGGGACCGGGAGGGCGGCCAGCTCGTCCAGCAAGCGTTCCGCCAGCGCGCGGAGCTGCGGCGGGGCCGGTTCCGGCGAGGCGCCGGCCCGCTCCGGCGGGAGCCGGCCGCCCGCCGCGAGCCAGGCCCGCAGCTGCGCCCCTGCGTCACGGCCGTCCTCGGCCGCCTGCCGCAGCTCGTGCCCGACGAGGTCTTCGGGCTGCACCCAGGTGAGCCGTACGGCCCCCGGCCCTGCCCGCTCATCGGTTCGGCCGTCGGTCGACTCACGCGGCCGGCCGGCCGCGGCGGTGCCCGGGGCCCCGGCGTCCGGAGCGGGGCCGGCGGGTGCCGCGGGGCCGGGAGCGCCCGCGGGCGGCGACGGCGTGGGCCCCGTGTAGCCCGGGGCGCCCGCGCCCGCAGCCGCAGCCGGGGCCGAGCCCGAGCCCGAGCCCGAGGCCGGAGCGGGAGCCGCGATGGGCCCCGCGGTGCCCGAGGCGCCGGCGGCGGCAGCCAGGGCCGGAGCCGCCGCCGCGGCCGGGGTGGCGGGCGGGGGCCCCGCGGGGCCCCGCCGGGTCACCGGGGCTCCGTCAGGGCCGCGAACGCGGCTTCGTGGAGGCGCCGCCGCGCGCGGTCCCGGGCGAAGACCTCGCGCGCGACCTCCGCGACCGCCGCCGCCGGCCCGTGCAGATCGAGCCGGCTGGCCTCGGCGACCTGTTTCACCCAGCCCGACGGGACGGCGGATTCACCACCCAGCGCCCCCGCCAGCGCCCCGGCCATCGTCGCGATCGAGTCGCAGTCCCGGCCGTAGTTCACCGCCCCCAGCACCGCCGTCGCGTAGTCCCCGTCGGCGACGAGCAGCATGCCCAGCGCCACCGGCAGTTCCTCGATCGAGTGCAGCCGCGACGGCCGCCGCGCGCCCAGCGAGGGCGTCCGGTAGTCCGGCCCGACGGAGTCGAACGGTTCCACCGCCGCCCGCAGCGGGCCGATCGCCGACTCGAAGTCCCGCTGCCCGGCCGAGACCTGACGGTCCGCCGCCGCGCACACCGCCGCGATCGCCGCCCGCGTACCGTCCTTCGCCAGGGCGAGGGCCTCCTCCGCCACGGACGCCGCCGTCGCGCCCGGCGCGCACGCCGCCGCCACCGCCGCCGCGAACACCCCGGCGGCCTCCCGCCCGTAGGAGGACTGGTGGGCGCCGGCGATCTCGATGGCCTCCTCGTACGCGCCGCGCGGATTGCCCGCGTTGACGATGCCGACCGGCGCCATGTACATCGCCGCGCCGCAGTTGACGATGTTGCCGGTGCCGGCCTCCCGCGGGTCGGCGTGCCCGTAGTGCAGCCGCGCCACGATCCACTTCTCGGCCAGGAAGATCCGCTGGAGGGGGAGTGCCTCCGCTTCCAGCTCCGGGATCCAGCGGCGCGTGCCCATCAGGTCCGGGACCAGGTGGTCGGCGATCGCGTACGCGTCCAGGTGGTCCCGTACGGCCTGGTAGACCCGGACCAGCGCGTGGGTCATCAGGGTGTCGTCGGTGACGTGTCCGTCGCCCTTGTGGTACGGGGCGATGGGCCGGGCCGTGCGCCAGTCCTCGTACCAGGGGCCGACGATGCCGTGCACCCGGCCGCCGTGCCGTTCCACGATCCGGTCCGGGGACCAGCCCTCCACGGGGCCGCCGAGCGCGTCGCCGACGGCGGCGCCGACCAGGCAGCCGGTCGCCTTGTCCTCCAGAGTGGGCGTCATGTGCGAAGGACTCCTTGTCCCTTGGGGGTCGGTGGCGCGGTGGGGGCCGGGGGTGCGGCGAGCGTTGCCGGGGGTGTCCGGTGCGAGGTCAGTTCCGTACGGGCGAGCAGCGCGGCCAGCTCCACCAGGTCGGTGCCGGCCAGCCGCGGCAGCGCGCAGCCGGACAGGGTCCGGCAGGCCTCGCGCCAGGCGGCGGGGATGGAGCCGCCGCCGCCGAGCGCGCCGGTGAGCGCACCGGCGAGGGCGGGCGCGGAGTCCGCGACGCGGGACAGGCAGGCGGCGGCCGGTACGGCCTCCGCGGCCCGGCCGCGGGCGGCGGTCGCCAGGGCGAGGGCGACGGGCACGGTTTCGGCGGCGGCGATCCCGTAGCTGTAGACGTGGTCGACGATTTCGTGCTCCAGGGTGGGGACGAGGCCGAAGGCGCCTTCCGTGGCGGCGCGGGCGAGTTTCACCGCGTGCCGGGCGTTGCGGCCGATCTCGGTCGGGCCGGGCAGCTGCCCGAGGGCCTCGTCGACGGCGGTGTCGACTTCGGCCCCGCCGAGCGCGGCGGCGACCGCGGCCGCCATGGCGCGGGCTCCGTGGACGCCGTCGCCGTCCTGGGTGTAGCGGGCGTCGAACTCGGCGAGGTCCGCCGCCGCGGACGGGTCCCCGGGGTGGACGACGGCCAGTACGGCGGCGCGCACGCAGGCGGCGTCGTCGAAGTAGTGCGGGTTGTCGTGGCCGGTGGCGGGCGGGCGCAGGCCGGCGGCGAGGTTGCCGAGCCCGGCCCGTACGGAGATCCGGGCGCGCAGCGGGACCACCGCGGACTCGACCTCGGGGGCGCGTTCCGCGGCGGCGGCGACCTCGGAGGCCAGCGCGTTCCAGGCCAGGTCGATGGCGGCGCGCATCCGGCGGGACCGGCTGAGGTCGCTGAGCAGGACGCCGGCGGCGGTGAGCACGGACTCGGCGGCGAAGGCCGCCCACTCGGCGTCGTCGGAGGGGCCGAGGCGGAGCGGCTCGGGGGGCTGGTTGAGGGCGATCGGGACGGGGAGGGTGGTGGTGGCGTTCTGCTCGGCGAAGGTGTCGAGCTCGCGGGTGAGCCGGCGGGTCCACTCGGGCATCCGGATCGCGCGGTGGCGGGCGGCGGGCCACCCGGCGGCGTCCCCGGCGGCCAGCCCGAGCAGCAGCCCCTCGATGCGGCGCGGCCCGTGTGTTGCCCGCTCCGCCGCTTGCTGTACGGCGGTTGCCCGCCCTGCGCCCGGGGGTGCGTGCTGCGCCATTGCCGCACCGGGCGTCGCGGCCGGCCCTCGCGGCTGCGCCGCTGTCGGCGGGGCCGCCGCTGCCGGCGTCGCCGACGGGTGCCCCGCCGCCGGTTGTGCCGCTCGGGCGGGCGCGGTGCCGGACGTGGCCGCCTGCCACTCGGCCGGCGAGGGGGTGTTTTCCCCCACCCCGCCCCTTCCCGAAACCGGGGGCGAGCCCCCGGACCCCCCGGATCCCCCCGCACGCCGTGCCAGGCCTGCCCCGGCCTCCGCCCGGGGGCCGGTCACGGGCATAGGGGGGCGGGCCTCGCCCGTGCCCGCGGCGGTCTGCGGCCGGGCCGTCGTTTCGTCGGGCCGGGCCTCGGCCGGGCCTGTGGCGGTTTCCGGCCCCGTCGCCGGTTCGGGGGGCTCCGGTCGGGTGCCCGTTCCGGTGGGGCTGGGCCTCGAAGGCGGTTCGGCGGGGTCGTAGAGCGGGGTCATGCGCCTGCCTCGCTTTCCGGGGTCAGGAGGTCCGCGATGTCCAAGACGTGGTAGCCGCGCATGGCGGGGAGGCAGGTCCCGCGGACCGGGCCGATGGCGACGGCCCAGTCGGCGGGAACGGAGGTGCTGCCGGACAGGGCGCCGGAGAGGGCGCCGGCCACCGCCGCCGTGGTGTCCGCGTCGCGGCCCATGTTGACCGCCGTCAGGACGGACGCGCGGAAGTCGCCGCCGGAGGCGGCGAACGCGCCGAAGGCCAGTCCGACGGCCTCCGGCGCCAGGTCCGTCCACGGGTAGCCGCCGATGACCACCGCCGAGCGGACCGCCCGTTCGCCGCGCGGGGCGGCCGTCACCGCGCGGCGGAGGGAGCGGGCCGTCCAGGAGTCGGAGGGGATGACCGACAGGGCCGCCGAGACGACCGATGCGGGCGAGCCGCCCGCCATCGCCGCGGCCACCCCGGCCGCCACCGCCTGGCCGCCGTAGATGCCCTCCCCGTCGTGGCTGACCGTGCCGTCGATCGCGACCAGCCGTGCCGCCTCGGCGGGTCGTCCGGCCGCGAAGACCCCGAAGGGCGCGGCCCGCATCGCCAGTCCGTCGGACCAGGCGTGCCGGTGCTGGGCGGAGATGGGGGCGGCGAGACCGCGCCGGAGGTTCTCCAGGGTGCCGCGCTCGCTGAATCCCGCGCCGCGGAACGGGCCCTCGTCGAGGTCCGCGATCCAGTGGTGCCAGGCGCGTTCGACGTGCGCGACGGTCAGCGCGCTGCCGTGCCGGGCGAGCAACAGGCCCGAGAAGATGGCGTACTCGGTGTCGTCCGTACCCGCCGGATCGTCCTCCACGAAGCCCTCGATCCGGCCCCACCGCGCGCGGATCTCGGACGGCTTCATGTTCTCCGCGGGCGCCCCCAGCGCGTCACCGACCGCGAGGCCCAGAAGCGCGCCCCGGGCCCGTTCCAGAAGGACCTGCGGATCGCATGCAATCAGCTCCATGGCGCGCCTCTCCGACGTGTTGGGACCCATCATGAGCCCTTGGGGGATTTGTGCCATGGCATGTCGTTTGTCGGTTGTCGCGAAACACCCCCGGAAGCCGCTCGTCACCCGGTCGCCGAAGTGCAAAACCGCAGGTAAGTACGGCCTTCCTTGCTGGCGGCCGCCGGAAATCGTGCGTAGTTTCGAGGTGTTCAGGGGGGCCGGTCGGCCCGCACCGGGGCCGTGCGGTTTGCGCGGTATGCCCCTGTTTTGCCATGCCCGTGTCCGGCACGCCCGCGGCCGGTCACGAGGCCGGTCACGAGGCCGGTCGGGCGCCCGGTCACGCGCCGGTCGCGCGGCCGGTCGCGCGGCCGAGGGGAATCCGAGACGGATCCGAGAGGACTCCGCAGGAAAGGGGAGCACAGCATGTCCATCATCACCACCGAGGCGCCGCTCCACGAGGCGCACCGTGCCAACCACACCCACCGCGACGTCAACGGCGGATGGCTGCGGCCGGCGGTGTTCGGCGCGATGGACGGCCTGGTCTCCAACCTCGCCCTGATGACCGGCGTGGCGGGAGGCGCGGTCGCGCCGCAGACCGTCGTGATCACCGGCCTCGCCGGACTCGCGGCCGGCGCCTTCTCCATGGCGGCGGGCGAGTACACCTCCGTCGCCTCCCAGCGGGAACTGGTCCTCGCGGAACTCGACGTCGAGCGGCAGCAGTTGCGCAAGCACCCGGTCGACGAGATGGAGGAGCTCGCCGAGCTCTACGTCTCCCGGGGCGTCGAGCCCGCGCTGGCCCGCGAGGTCGCCATGCAGCTCTCCCGCGACCCCGAGCAGGCGCTGGAGATCCACGCCCGCGAGGAGCTCGGCATCGACCCCGACGACCTGCCCTCGCCGCTGGTCGCCGCCGTGTCCTCGTTCGGCTCGTTCGCGCTCGGCGCGCTGGTGCCCGTCCTGCCCTACCTGCTCGGGGCGACCGTCCTGTGGCCGGCCGTGCTGCTGGCCCTGGTGGGGCTCTTCCTGTGCGGCGCGGTGGTCGCGAAGGTCACCGCGGCCTCGTGGTGGTTCAGCGGACTGCGCCAGCTCGTGCTGGGTGGCGCGGCGGCCGGTGTGACGTACATCCTGGGAACCTGGATCGGTTCGTCCATAGGCTGACGCGGCCGGGGGTGAGACACTATGCGCGACCCCACATAAGTACACGGTCGCATGTGGTGTGTTTCCCGGTGGTTTCGGTTCCGTATCCACCGGGCATGAGACCGTGGCGGCGCGGGCAAGGATGCCCGCCCCGCGCCGGGACCCTCCGAACGTCGCCAAAGACCCGTCGACACTCCCCGCGAAGGTCTCCTTTCTTTCTGCCTCGCGCATGTCCGCATGCTGGAACGCGATATCCGCTTCGCGGGATTGCAGTCATCATGTAACCTGCACGAAATTTCGCAGAGGGCCAACGTCGTCCCTCGGCAAGCACTTATGCCACGACGACGACGGGAGAGCCGATGCGTTCCGCATCCACGCACTCCGCGACCGGCCTCAGCAGCACCGCCTGGTCGCCCATGGACGGTCGCCCCGCCCCCCAGGGCATGTACGACCCGCGCAACGAGAAGGACGCCTGTGGCGTCGGCTTCGTGGCGAACCTCACCGGCGAGGCGACCCACACTCTCGTCGAGCAGGCACTGACCGTCCTGCGGAACCTCGAGCACCGCGGTGCCACCGGCTCCGAGCCCGACTCCGGTGACGGCGCGGGCATCCTCTCCCAGATCCCCGACGCGTTCCTCCGCGAGGTCGCCGGGTTCGAGCTCCCCGAGGCCGGCGCCTACGCCGTCGGCATCGCCTTCCTCGCCGGCGACGACAACGCACAGGTCGTCGCCGTGGAGCAGATCGAGGCGATCGCCGCCGAGGAGGGCCTCACCGTCCTCGGCTGGCGCGAGGTGCCCGTCACCCCGGACCTCCTCGGCAACGGCGCCCGCACCACCATGCCCGCCTTCCGCCAGCTCTTCGTGAGCAACGGCACCACGGGCATCGAGCTGGACCGCAAGGCCTTCGTGCTGCGCAAGCGCGCCGAGCGCGAGGCCGGCACCTACTTCCCCTCGCTGTCCTCCCGCACCATCGTCTACAAGGGCATGCTGACCACCGGCCAGCTGGAGCCCTTCTTCCCGGACCTCTCCGACCGCCGCTTCGCCTCGGCGATCGCCCTGGTCCACTCGCGGTTCTCCACGAACACCTTCCCGAGCTGGCCGCTCGCCCACCCGTACCGCTTCGTCGCGCACAACGGCGAGATCAACACGGTCAAGGGCAACCGCAACTGGATGCGCGCCCGCGAGTCCCAGCTGGCCTCCGAGCTGTTCGGCTCCGCCGACAATGGGCACAGCGGTGGTGACGGCAAGGACCTCTCGCGGATCTTCCCGATCTGCACCCCGGACGCCTCCGACTCGGCCTCCTTCGACGAGGTCCTGGAGCTCCTCCACCTCGGCGGCCGCTCCCTGCCCCACAGCGTGCTGATGATGATCCCCGAGGCGTGGGAGAACCACACCTCCATGGACCCGGCGCGCAAGGCGTTCTACCAGTACCACGCGACGATGATGGAGCCGTGGGACGGCCCCGCCTGCGTCACCTTCACCGACGGCACCCAGGTCGGCGCGGTCCTCGACCGCAACGGTCTGCGCCCGGGCCGCTACTGGGTCACCGACGACGGCCTCGTCGTCCTCGGCTCCGAGGTCGGCGTCCTCGACATCGACCCGGCCAAGGTCGTCCGCAAGGGCCGCCTGCAGCCCGGCCGGATGTTCCTCGTCGACACCGCCCAGAAGCGGATCATCGAGGACGACGAGATCAAGTCCCAGCTCGCCGCCGAGGCCCCGTACGCCGAATGGCTGGAGGCCGGCGAGATCGAGCTCGAGGACCTCCCCGAGCGCGAGCACATCGTCCACACCCACGCCTCGGTCACCCGCCGCCAGCAGACCTTCGGCTACACCGAGGAGGAGCTCCGCGTCCTCCTCGCCCCGATGGCCCGCACCGGCGCCGAGCCGATCGGCTCCATGGGCACCGACTCGCCGATCGCCGCGCTCTCCGAACGCCCCCGGCTGCTGTTCGACTACTTCACCCAGCTGTTCGCGCAGGTCACCAACCCGCCGCTGGACGCCATCCGCGAGGAGCTCGTCACCTCGCTGCGCTCCCACATCGGCCCCCAGGCCAACCTGCTGGACCCGAGCGCCGCGTCCTGCCGCAACGTGATGCTGCCGTTCCCGGTGATCGACAACGACGAGCTGGCCAAGCTCATCCACATCAACGCCGACGGCGACATGGCGGGCATGAAGGCCGCGACCCTGTCCGGCCTGTACCGGGTCTCCGGCGGCGGCGAGGCCCTCGCCGCCCGGATCGAGGAGATCTTCGCCGAGGCCGACGCCGCCATCGCCAACGGCGCCCGCCTCATCGTCCTCTCGGACCGCCACTCGGACGCCGAGCACGCGCCGATCCCGTCGCTGCTGCTCACCTCCGCCGTGCACCACCACCTCATCCGCACCAAGCAGCGCACCCAGGTGGGCCTGCTGGTCGAGGCCGGCGACGTCCGCGAGGTGCACCACGTCGCGCTGCTCATCGGCTACGGTGCCGCGGCCGTCAACCCGTACCTGGCGATGGAGTCGGTCGAGGACCTGCTCAGCGCCGGCACCTTCCTCTCCGGCCTGGAGCCCGAGAAGGCCATCAAGAACCTGATCTACGCCCTCGGCAAGGGCGTCCTGAAGGTCATGTCCAAGATGGGCATCTCCACCGTCGCCTCCTACCGCGGCGCCCAGGTCTTCGAGGCCGTCGGCCTGAACGACGAGTTCGTCGAGCAGTACTTCCACGGCACCGCCACCAAGATCGGCGGCGCGGGCCTGGACGTCATCGCCAAGGAGGTGGCCGCCCGCCACGCCAAGGCGTACCCGGCCTCCGGCATCGCCCCGGCGCACCGCGCGCTGGAGATCGGCGGCGAGTACCAGTGGCGCCGCGAGGGCGAGCCGCACCTGTTCGACCCCGAGACGGTCTTCCGCCTCCAGCACGCCACCCGGCAGCGCCGCTACGACATCTTCAAGCAGTACACGGACCGGGTGAACGAGCAGTCCGAGCGCCTGATGACGCTCCGCGGCCTGTTCGGCTTCACCTCCGACCGCCCGTCGATCTCCGTCGACGAGGTCGAGCCGGTCTCCGAGATCGTCAAGCGCTTCTCCACCGGTGCCATGTCGTACGGCTCCATCTCCAAGGAGGCGCACGAGACCCTCGCCATCGCCATGAACCAGCTGGGCGGCAAGTCCAACACCGGTGAGGGCGGCGAGGACCCGGAGCGCCTGTACGACCCGGCGCGCCGTTCGTCGATCAAGCAGGTCGCGTCCGGCCGCTTCGGCGTCACCTCGGAGTACCTGGTCAACGCGGACGACATCCAGATCAAGATGGCCCAGGGCGCCAAGCCCGGCGAGGGCGGCCAGCTGCCCGGCCACAAGGTCTACCCGTGGGTCGCCAAGACCCGGCACTCCACCCCGGGTGTCGGCCTGATCTCCCCGCCGCCGCACCACGACATCTACTCCATCGAGGACCTGGCCCAGCTGATCCACGACCTCAAGAACGCCAACCCGGTCGCGCGCATCCACGTGAAGCTCGTCTCCGAGGTCGGCGTCGGCACGGTCGCCGCGGGTGTCTCCAAGGCGCACGCGGACGTGGTCCTGATCTCCGGCCACGACGGCGGTACGGGTGCCTCCCCGCTGACCTCGCTCAAGCACGCGGGCGGCCCCTGGGAGCTCGGCCTCGCCGAGACCCAGCAGACCCTGCTGCTCAACGGCCTGCGCGACCGGATCGTCGTCCAGACCGACGGCCAGCTCAAGACCGGCCGCGACGTGGTCATCGCCGCGCTGCTCGGCGCCGAGGAGTTCGGTTTCGCGACCGCGCCGCTCGTCGTCTCCGGCTGCGTCATGATGCGCGTCTGCCACCTGGACACCTGCCCGGTCGGCATCGCCACCCAGAACCCGGTCCTCCGCGACCGCTTCTCCGGCAAGCCGGAGTTCGTGGTGAACTTCTTCGAGTTCATCGCGGAGGAGGTGCGCGAGCTCCTCGCCGAGCTCGGCTTCCGCACCCTGGAGGAGGCCGTCGGCCACGCCGAGCTGCTCGACACCTCGCGTGCCGTCACCCACTGGAAGGCGCAGGGCCTCGACCTGGAGCCGCTGTTCCACGTCCCGGACCTGCCGGAAGGCGCGGTCCGCCACGCCCTGGTCGCCCAGGACCACGGCCTGGAGAAGGCCCTCGACAACGAGCTGATCGAGCTCGCCGCCGACGCGCTGGCCGCCGCCACCGCCGAGCAGGCCCAGCCGGTCCGCGCCCAGGTCGCGATCCGCAACATCAACCGGACCGTCGGCACCATGCTCGGCCACGAGGTCACCAAGAAGTTCGGCGGTGCGGGCCTGCCCGACGACACCATCGACCTGACCTTCAGCGGCTCGGCCGGCCAGTCCTTCGGCGCCTTCGTCCCGAAGGGCGTGACCCTCCGCCTGGAGGGCGACGCCAACGACTACGTCGGCAAGGGCCTGTCCGGCGGCCGCGTCGTGGTCCGCCCCGACCGCGGAGCCGACCACCTGGCCGAGTACTCGGTCATCGCCGGCAACACCATCGGCTACGGCGCGACCAGCGGTGAGATGTTCCTCCGCGGCCGCACCGGCGAGCGCTTCTGCGTCCGCAACTCCGGTGCGCTGGTCGTCTCGGAGGGCGTGGGCGACCACGGCTGCGAGTACATGACCGGTGGTACGGCGGTCGTCCTCGGCGAGACCGGGCGCAACTTCGCGGCCGGCATGTCCGGCGGTGTCGCGTACGTCATCGACCTGGACCGCAACAGCGTCAACGTCGGCAACCTCGACGCCGTCGAGGCCCCCTCCGACGAGGACAAGCAGTGGCTGCACGACGTGGTGCGCCGCCACGAGGAGGAGACCGGCTCGACGGTGGCCGCGAAGCTCCTCGCCGACTGGGACGCCGCGGCGGCCCGGTTCAGCAAGATCATCCCGACCACGTACAAGGCAGTGCTCGCCGCCAAGGACGCCGCTGAGCTGGCCGGTCTCTCCGAGGCCGAGACCACCGAGAAGATGATGGAGGCGGCGACCCATGGCTGACCCGAAGGGCTTCCTCACCACCCCGCGGCAGACCGCCTGCTCCCGTCCCGTCGAGGAGCGCCTCAAGGACTGGAACGAGGTCTACGTCCCCGGCTCCCTGCTGCCGATCATCAGCAAGCAGGCCGGCCGCTGCATGGACTGCGGCATCCCGTTCTGCCACAACGGCTGCCCGCTGGGGAACCTGATCCCCGAGTGGAACGACTTCGCCTACCGCGAGGACTGGACGGCGGCCTCCGAGCGGCTGCACGCGACGAACAACTTCCCGGAGTTCACGGGCCGTCTGTGCCCGGCCCCGTGTGAGTCGGCGTGCGTGCTCGGCATCAACCAGCCGGCCGTCACCATCAAGAACGTCGAGGTCTCGATCATCGACAAGGCGTGGGACAACGGGGACGTCACCCCGCAGGCCCCGGAGCGCCTGTCCGGCAAGACCGTCGCCGTCATCGGCTCGGGCCCGGCCGGCCTGGCCGCGGCCCAGCAGCTGACCCGGGCCGGCCACACCGTGGTGGTGTACGAGCGCGCGGACCGCATCGGCGGCCTGCTCCGCTACGGCATCCCCGAGTTCAAGATGGAGAAGGTGCACATCAACCGCCGCATCGAGCAGATGCGCGCGGAGGGCACCAAGTTCCGCACCGGCATCGAGGTCGGCCGCGACATCACCGCGACCGACCTGCGGAAGCGCTTCGACGCGGTGGTCGTGGCCGCCGGGGCGACCGTCTCCCGCGACCTGCCGGTCCCGGGCCGCGAGCTGAACGGCATCCACTTCGCGATGGAGTACCTGCCGCTCGCGAACAAGGTCCAGGAGGGCGACTTCGTCGCCCCGCCGATCACCGCCGAGGGCAAGCACGTGGTGGTCATCGGCGGCGGCGACACCGGCGCGGACTGCGTGGGCACCGCCCACCGCCAGGGCGCGGCCTCGGTCACCCAGCTGGAGATCATGCCCCGCCCCAACGAGGAGCGGAACGCGGTTTCCCAGCCCTGGCCGACCTTCCCGATGCTCTACAAGGTCACCTCGGCCCACGAGGAGGGCGGCGAGCGGATCTACTCCGTCAACACCACCCACTTCGAGGGCGACGAGGACGGCAACGTCCAGTCGCTGCACCTGGTCGAGGTCGAGTTCATCGACGGCAAGCTGACCACCAAGCCGGGCACCGAGCGGGTCATCCCGGCCCAGCTGGTCACCCTGGCCATGGGCTTCACCGGCACCGACCAGGCCAACGGCCTCGTCGAGCAGTTCGGCGTGGACCTGGACGCGCGCGGCAACATCGACCGCGACGCCTCGTACGCGACCAACGTGGACGGCGTCTTCGTCGCCGGCGACGCCGGCCGCGGCCAGTCCCTGATCGTGTGGGCCATCGCGGAAGGCCGCTCGGCCGCCCGCGGCGTGGACCGCTACCTGACGGGATCCAGCACCCTCCCGTACCCGGTCAAGCCGACGGACCGCGCGATCGCGGTCTGATCCGACCGTCACGTTGCCCTGGGGCCTCCCGCCCCGGGACACCGGGATCTTGCAGTACCCCTCCGGCTCCGGCCGGGGACCCCTCATGCGGTCCGTACAACGGCGTGCGGAACTCCGACACGGCGCCCGTCATGTCCCCGACCAGGGATGACGGGCGCCGTGGCGTGTCCGCGCCACGGGGCGGTCACTCCGGAGCGAACTCGTACTGGAGCTCGTACAGGTGCCCGGCCTTCACCATCACGGTGACCTCGACGGGCTTCCCCTCCGCCGTGTACACGGTGCGGAGCGTACGCAGGACGGGCAGGTCGCCGGGCAGGCGCAGTGCCGCGTACTGCTCCTGGGTTGCTGTGCAAGCGGTGACGCGGTCCACGCTGAGGCCGGGTGCGTGGCCGAGCTCCCGGAGCAGCGTCGGGGTACCACCCCGGATCTTGCGGCTCTCGGAGAGCGGGGTGCCGTGTGCCACGTTCAGCGGGTAGTAGGAGCTGACCAGTTCGGCCGGCTCACCGTCGATGCTGATCAGCTGACTCCGGAGCACGACCGTGCCGCCGTCCGCGATGTCGAGGGCCGCCGCGATATCGCCCCTCACCTGCGTCCGTTCCACGGCGAGCAGCGCGCTGTGCGCCGCACCGCCCTGCTCCGCCGCCCTCAGCAGCCAGGGGAACCGGTCTCCCGGAACCGCTGTGGCGAACGATTCCGCGGGCCGCACGGTCCGCTGCCGGTTCTCGCGCACGCTCACTGCGGCTCCGGCACGGCCGACGACGAGTCCTTCTGTCTTGAGGAGCAGAAGCGCCTTCTGGATGGTCGCGTTGGAGGCGTCGAAGCGGGCTTTGAGCTGGTTCGTCGAGGGCAGCTTGGCCCCGGCCGGGAGCTGACCGCTCATGATCTCTGCCCGTAGATCCGCAGCGATCCGTGCGTGCAGGGGGCGGGGGTCCGACGATCCTTCTTCTGTCACGGCCAAGGGATTCATCCGATCCTGATCTCGTAGCGCAGCTGCTGACGGGCTGCGGGCATGAGCATCACATCGGCCTGGATCGGACGGTCCGCGGCGTCATACGTCACCCGGCTGATCCGCAGAACCGGTTCATCGTCCGCCGTCCTGAGTTGCTCGCGCTCCTCCTTGGAGGGCATCCGGGCCGAGACGTGCTCCGTGACCCGGACACCGATGTGCCCGAGTGAGGCGAGAAGGGAAACGGCTCCGCCGCGGATCTTCGCCGTACCGGCGAGCGGCGTGCCCGCCGCGACGTCCTGCGGGTAGTAGGTGTCGGTCAGCTCGTTCGGTTCGCCGTCGAGTTCGATCACCCGGCGCCGGACCACGACGGGCCGGCCGGCTTCCACCCCGAGCAGTGCCGCGACTTCGGCGGGGGCGGACACCTCGCCCGCCCTCACGATCCGCTGGGCACCGTGGCGGCCGTGCGCGGCGGCCTCGGTGGTCCAGGCGTCAGGGTCGCCGGCTGCGCGCGGCACCAAGTACGGCATCGAGGTGCTGATCCATCCGCTGTCGCTCACGGTCGTCCTCCCGTACGTCTGCCCGTTGTTGCCACCCCACGGTATGTGACCGGGGGGCGGCGACTGCCGTACAGGGGCAACCTTGCTGCTATATGCGAATAGCGCTACGGTCTGTGTCTTCCCGAAGACTCGGTGTCAAGGTGGTGGTGTGGATGCACGCTTCCCGTCAGGAACGATTTCCGCGAGCCCGGGTCTCTGTCGGCGCGGCCAGGCGTTTCGCAGGCGACACCCTCGCGGGCTGGGACATCAGAGACCGGTGGCACGACATGCGTCTCTGCGCTTCCGGGCTCGCGGCAAACGCGGTGCTGCACGGGGCCCCGCCCGGCCGGGACTTCAGCGTCCGTCTCGTACGTGAGCCGCACCGGGTGGTTATCGAAGTCCGAGATACGGGCCCTGGCCTCCCTGTCGTCCAGTGCACCGCGTGGGACGCCCAGTCCGGGCGAGGGCTTTGGCTGGTGCGAGAACTCGCCGATGAGTTCGGCGTGCTCGACGAACCGGTGGGCAAGACGGCGTGGGTCGCCTTCGCGTCCGGGTGACGCGGCGGGCTGCCTGCCGCTGAACGGGCAGCGCGCCGCCCCCGGCCGGTGCGCGGCCGGGCGCGGCACGGCTGCTAGTCCCCGTGACGGCTACCGCTTCAGGACCTCCGCCGCCACCTGCACCGGGACCGGGGCCAGGCCCGACGGGCGGGCCGTGAAGGTGCCGCGGCCCTGGGTGCGGCTGCGGAGGCGGGAGGCGTAGCCGAAGAGTTCGGCCAGCGGGACCGCCGCCGTGATCACCGAGGTGCCGGAGCGGGTGGTGGAGCCGGAGACCCGGCCGCGGCGGGAGGCGAGGTCACCGAGGACCCCGCCGACCGCGTCCTCCGGGACGGTGACCGTGACCTCCGCGACCGGCTCCAGGAGCTCCAGGGTGCTCGCGCGGAGCGCCTCGCGCAGGCCGAAGCGGCCCGCCGCCCGGAACGCCATCTCCGAGGAGTCCTTGGTGTGGGTCGCGCCGTCGGTGAGGGTGACGCGGAGACCCGTCACGGGGTGGCCGCCCAGCGGGCCCTCCGCCAGGGCGTCCCGGCAGCCGGCCTCCACCGCGCGCACGAACTCCTGCGGCACCCGGCCGCCGGTGACCGTCGAGCGGAACACGAAGGTCTCCTCCTCTGCTTCTGCGAGTGGTTCCACGTCGAAGACGATGTGGGCGAACTGGCCCGCACCGCCGTCCTGTTTGACGTGGCGGTGGACGAAGCCCGCCACCCCGTCGACGACCGTCTCCCGGTACGAGACCTGGGGCCGGCCGACCGAGACCTCCACCCCGCGGTCACGGCGGATCTTCTCCACCGCCACCTCCAGGTGCAGTTCGCCCATTCCGGAGAGGAGCGTCTGCCCCGTTTCGGCGTCCGTGCGGACGACCAGGGACGGGTCCTCCTCCACCAGGTGGGCCAGGGCGGACGCCAGCCGGCCGGTGTCGGTGCTGCGGCGGGCCTCGACGGCCACCGACACCACCGGCTCGGCCACCGAGGGCGGTTCGAGCACGAGCGGAGCCGACGGCGCGCAGAGCGTCGTACCGGCGCGGGCCGACTTCAGGCCGACCACGGCGACGATGTCACCGGCCACCGCTTCCTCCCTCTCCTCGTGGCGGTCGGCCTGCACCCGCAGGATGCGGCCGATGCGTTCGGTCCGGCCGGTCGCCGGGTCCAGGACCGACTCGCCCTTGCGGACCGTGCCCGCGTAGACGCGCAGGTAGGTGAGCCGGCCCGTCGGGGTCGCCGCGACCTTGAAGGCAAGGGCGGTGAACGGTGCCGACGGGTCGGCTTCCCGTTCCTGTTCCGTTTCCTCCAGGGTGCCGCGTACCGGCGGCACGTCGGCGGGCGAGGGCAGGTAGGCCAGGACCGCGTCCAGCAGTGGTTCGACCCCGCGGTTCTTGTACGCCGAACCGCACAGCACCACCACGCCGTCCCCGGACAGGGTCAGGTCCCGGAGGGCCGTGGCCAGGGTCTCCCGGCTCAGCGCGCCCGCCGAGCAGAACTCCTCCAGTGCGCCCGGGTGGAGTTCGGCGACCGTCTCCTCCAGGAGCCGGCGCCTTCGGGCCGCCTCCTCGCGCAGCTCCTCCGGGACGGCGCCCACGGTGTCCGCCTCGGAGGTTCCGTCCCAGGTCAGGGCCTCCATGCGGAGCAGGTCCACGAGACCGGTGAAACCGGACTCCCGGCCGACGGGCAGCTGCACCACCAGCGGTACGGCGCCCAGCCGGTCCCGGATCGAGGCGACGGCCGTGTCGAGGTCGGCGCCCGCCCGGTCCAGCTTGTTGACGAACGCGATCCGGGGGACACCGTGCCGGTCGGCCTGCCGCCACACCGATTCGCTCTGCGGTTCCACACCGGCGACGGCGTCGAACACGGCGACCGCCCCGTCCAGCACCCGTAGGGAGCGTTCGACCTCGTCGGAGAAGTCGACGTGGCCGGGGGTGTCGATCAGGTTGACCCGGTGTCCGTCCCAGGTGCAGCTCACGGCCGCGGCGAAGATGGTGATGCCGCGGTCGCGTTCCTGCGCGTCGAAGTCGGTGACGGTGGTGCCGTCGTGGACCTCGCCCCGCTTGTGGATGGTGCCGGTGGCGAACAGGACGCGCTCGGTGAGGGTGGTCTTGCCCGCGTCGACGTGGGCGAGGATGCCGATGTTGCGGACGGCGGTCAGGGGGTTGAGGACGTGCGTGCGCATGGCCGGAGGCCTTTCGAAGAATGCTGCGTGCGTGAGCACAGGGCAGCGCGATTCCCCGGACGGCGGAGCGCGTGAGTGCGGCTCAGAAGTGCGTCACGGGCATACGGTGTCGGCCGCGCAGCCGGCACCGTACGCACGAGGACACCCGGATCACGTCGTACCGGGCGGGGGGAACGAAGGCGACGGCGGCAGCGCGGCTACGGCTACGGCACATGACCCTGTTCCCCTTCTCTTCGATTCCACTCGGCGATGGCTCGGTCGAGAGGTCGTTCCCGATCGGCACCGCGAGTGTAGGGAGCGGGGACGGTTCGGGGCACCACATTTTCCGCTGACCGGCCTTCAGGAACGGTCGGCAGGCTTGCCCTTCCGGAGATCACCGCCAAGGGGAGGGCGAGGGAGGGCGCAGTGGCGGCCGGTGGCCGGAGGCCGTCATCCCGAGGACGGGACGGCCACCCGGCGGGCCTTTCGGCGGCGGAGACGGAGGGTGAACAGGGCTGCCGTGCCCACCAGGAGGACGGAGACCGTGGTGAGGAGCCAGGCCGGGATGCCGGGGCCCACCGTGAGGAGGGCGTCGGTGTACGTGGCGCGGCGGAAGGGGGTGTCCTTCGGGCTGCGAACGAGTTCGTGGTCGGAGGTGATGGCGGAGGGGCGGGGGAAGTCCTGCTCGATGGCCGTCAGGTAGGCCGGGCGGCCGTCGGTCAGGGCGGCCAGGGGTTCGGTGGGCGAGGGCTCGACGCGGCCCGCGAAGGTGACCTCGGGGTCCTCGCCGCCGATCGCGTCACGGGGTTCCATGCGGTGGTCGGCCAGCACGTACAGGCCGAGGGCCTGCGGCGTTCGGGCCAGCCGGGACAGCCGCATCGGGTAGACCACGCGGTCGCTGGCGAACCGGATCCGCAGCGGGTCGAGGGTGCCGTACAGCTTCCGGCCCGGCTCGCGCGGGGCGAGGCGTACGGCGACGTACTCCCAGCGCTGTTCCACGTACGGGCGCAACTCCGAGGCCAGGGCGGGCGGCAGCTCGAAACCGTTGGCGGTCAGCCAGTCGCGCAGGGCGTCCGGGTCGGTGGCGGTCAGCCGGGCCACGTCGAAGTCGCCGAGCTGCTCGCGGCCGACCACGCCGACCGGCGCGGCCCCGGCAGGCGCGGCGGCGCCCACGCCGTCGCGTTCCCCGGCGGAGAACGGCCAGTCGTCCTCCCGGGGCCAGAAGTAGTGGCGGGTCTTCCGCTCGGGCCGGGTCACCCATGCCAGATCCGCGAACAGCGTCGGGTCACCGAGCTCCACCGTGGCCCGGGTCGGCACCGGCATGATCCACGCGGCCCGGGGTGCGTCGCCGTCGACGGTGAAGCTCATGACGATCTGTTCGGTGCGTCCGTCCCAGCGGACCACCGACATCTCCTTCTCCACGCCCAGGCGGGAGGTGCGGTCGGTGACCATGGCCCCGCAGCCGCACGCGTACGCCGGACCGGCCAGGCTCGCGCCCTGCAGGGCCAGCAGTACCGCGGCCAGGGTCAGCAGTCTGCTCATCCTCTTGTGCACGCGCTATCCGACGCAGCACGCGGCAGGTCGGTTCCCGGCCGGCGCCGTCGCGGCCTGGCGCCGTGCCATGGGCTACCGGCCCAGGGCGCCGCGCAGGGTGATCCCGTACCGGGTGCGCAGCCGGCGCAGTTCCCAGACGGACAGGGCCGCCACCGACAGCGGTGCGCCCGCGAGGAAGAGGAACCACACGCTCTGCGGGGCGTTGACCGGCGGCCCGTCGACGGCCTGGAGGGCCGACATCACCACGACGACCACCGGCGAGAGCAGGGGCGGCAGCACCTCGTGGACATCAGCGGTCCGGAAGGAGTGGTGGACGCACAGCACCGAAGACGCCAGGACGAACGGAAGCAGGAACAGGGAGGTCAGCCCGATGAGCAGGCTCAGTACGAAGCCGATGCCGCCGGCTCCCCCGAACACCTGGTCGCGCAGGTCGGAAACGAGCGTGAACGACAGCAGGGCCGCGGCCCCGAAGAGGGCGCCGAACGCCGTCAGCGGGCCGCGCAGCCGCCGGCGGTACCCGCTGCGCAGCGGCGGCCGGGCGGCGGCCACGAAGGCGCCCAGCGCGAGCACCCCGACGACCGTCAGCACCGCCGCGGCGATCAGCATCTCGGTGATCTTGTCCTCGATCACGTCTCCGGCCTCCTGGCGGAGCGAGAACGCGTAGAACAGCCAGGCCGTGGCGCCCAGGCCGATGCCGGTACGGGCCACCTGGGCCCCGGCTATGGCCGGGTCGGCCAGCCGGTCCTCGCGCCCGGGCCGCTGGAACCGGGCCGCCGTGACGAAAGGAGCCATCAGAGCCGTCACACAGCCGTGCCGTGGTTCGGACCGGTCCGCCGCCACCGGCCGGTACGGTCCCGCGTCGGCCCTCCCGGGCGGAGCCCATCCGTTCGGCCGCCGCTCGTGCTGCTCGTGCTGCCCGTGCTGCTCGTACCGCCCGCCCCGCCGTGCCATGTGCCGCTCCCGTCCCCCGAGCCGATCAAGATCGACAGGAGACTGTACCCGGGGTTGTGGCCCGCGCTCGGATACGGGTCTGCCCCGTACGGATCACGCCGGGGAACCGGCGGCGGCCGCACGTGTTCGGCTGTGCTCGGCCGGTGTGCGTCCACCCGCAGTCCGACCGTCCGGTGCTCAAGGAGGAGTCCTCGATGTCCCGTCAGCATGCCCCGACCGTCCTCGGCCTCCTGACCGGTGCGCTGGTGGCGGTCCCCGCCCCGGCTGTCCATGCCGACGCAGCCGTGCACGTCCGCTGCTCGGTCCCTGCGAGATCACCATCGAGGGGCACGGGGCGACGATCGCCCGGGACAGGAAGGCCGCCGACAAGTTCCGCATCCTCTTCGTCGACACGACGGGCAATGTGACCCTCACCCGGACCACGATCCGAGGCGGCACGGCGACGGACTGTCCCGCTTTCGGCACCGCCCAGGGCGGCGGCCTCTACCACGCCATCGGTACGACCACGCCGGACAGGCCCTAGCCGAGGGAGGTGTCTCCGAGCGACTCCAGCAGGGTGCGGAGGGCGGCTCCGGCGGCCTCGGCCTCCTCGCGGGGGAGGCCCGCGACGATGTCGGCCAGGTTCCGGAAGTGGCCCTCCATCACCTCGTCGATGAGCGCGCGGCCGTGCGGGGTGAGCCGGATCAGGACCTGACGGCGGTCATCGGGGTCGCGGACGCGTTCGACCAGGCCCTTGGCCTCCATGCGGTCGATGCGGTTGGTGATCGCGCCCGAGGTGACCATGGCGGCCTTCAGGAAGGCGCCGGCCGTCATCGCGTACGGCGGCCCGGACCGGCGCAGGGTGGTGAGCACGTCGAACTCGCCCAGCTCCAGGCCGTGCCCGCTGAGGAAGACCTTGTACTCACGGTCGATGACACGGGACAGGCGCTGGACCCGGCCCAGCAGCTGGACGGGCCACATCTCCGCCTCCAGATCGGGCCGTTCGGCACTCCACTGGCCGATGATCGCGTCGATCGCGTCGCTCACCGCACTCTCCTCTCAACGTAAACCTTCTCAATGTTAAGAGACTTGACGGGTGGGGGATCGTCCGCCATTCTCTTAACGTTGAGATAATCAATGTTGAGAGAAGGGGGTCGTCATGGGGATGCGGCTGGACGTGCGGACCGTGCGGTGGGGAGCGGGCCCGGGCCCGAAGCCGGACGCGGGGGCGGAAACGGGCCGTGCGGCGGCACCGGTCCACCCCCTGTGGCTGGCCCTGCTCGCCACCCCGGCCGCCGCCGGGGCCAACGCGCCGGTGCTGACCCTTCCCGACATCGCCGCCGCCTGGGGGACCGGGACCGCCTCCGCCACCTGGTTCGTGCAGCTCTACGCCTGGGGCATGGCGATCGGCACCCCGCTGATGGCCGGCCTGGTACGGCTGCGCGGGGCCCGCCGCGCGCTGTGGACGAGCGCCCTGCTGGTGCTCGGCGGGACGGTGCTGCTCGCCGCGGCGCCCTGGCTGCCCCTCGCCCTGGCGGGCCGGACCGCGCAGGCGCTCGGCGGCGCCGGACTGATCGCGGTCGCCATCGGCCTGGCCGGATCCGCCCGCCGGATGGGCGTGGTCACCGCCGGGTTCGGTGTGCTCGGAGCCACCGGCCCGCTCCTGGGCTCCTGGGTCGAGGGCGCCCTGTCGTGGCGGGTCGCGCTCTCGGTGTCCGTCCTCGCGCTGGCCGCCGTACCGGTGGTCGCCCGGCACACGGCCGCGGGGCGGCCCGACTCCGCCGCCCCCTTCGACGGGCGCGGCGCCGGACTGGTCGTCGCCCTCGTCACCGCGCTGGTGCTGGTGCCCCGGTATCCGCTGCCCGCCCTCGCGCTCGCACTGCCGTTGGGCGGCCTGCTCGCCGCACACGTACGCGCCCGCTCCGCCGGCTTCGTCCCCGTCGCCGTGCTGCGCGCCCCCGGGTTCCTCTCGTCGGCGCTGATCGCCTGCGCCCTGTCCACCTCTTACTTCACCCTGCTGTTCGCCGTCCCGCGGTGGCTCGGCGAGCGCACCGACTGGACTACCGGCACCATCGGTGCCGGGCAGCTGGCCGTCCTGCTCGCCGGTTCCGTGCTGTCCTGGCTGCTCGCCGCGGCATCCGTCCGGCTCGGCCACGGCCGGGTGCTCGCCGTACTGCTCGTCGCCGGCGGTCTGGCCCTGACGACGGCGCTGGCCACTCCGTGGGCCGTGCTGCTGCTGCCGGCCGCGGGTCTGGCCGTGTTCGCGACCACCGGCGGCCAGGCCACCCTCTCCGTGCGGGCCGCCGGCCGGGTCGACGCCGCGCAGCGGCCCGCCGCCCTCGGCCTCTTCACCCTCTGCTACCAGCTGGGCGGCGCCTTCGGGCCGGCCCTCGCCGTGCTCCTCGCCTCCTGAGGCCGGCACCCCTGCCGGAGCTCAGGCCGGGGAAGCCGACCCGGGCGGGTCCTCCCGTGCCGGCTCGTCGTCGTTGCCCCGGCGGTAGGTGTGCGTTCCCTTCTCCGGGGTCCAGGCCCGGACCACCAGCTCGTCGCCCTCCACCCCGATCCGTACCACCTCCGTCAGCTCCACGCGGAACAGGTGGAACGGGTGCTCGGTGCCGGTCTCCTCGGCGAACCGGTGCTGTTCCGGCGGGTCCACGACCTCGACGGCCCGGCCGGAGATCCGCACGTCCCCGTCCGGCATGCTCTCGTCGGCGCCCGGGTTGGTGTGCAGCGAGAAGCGCGGGTCGTGTTCGAGGTCCCGTGCCTTCATCGAGCCGGGCATCATCCCCAGCCACAGCTCCCCGCCGCGGAACTCGGTGTTCAGGCCGCTCACCCGGGGCGAGCCGTCACGGCGCAGGGTGGCCAGGACGTGGTGCTTGTACTGCCCGAAGCGCTTCTGCACCTGGTCCGCGAACTCGGGTTCGGCCTTCTCGAACGCTGCCCAGTTGTTCGTCGTCATGGTTCCATCAAAGCGCCAAAGCGGGGGCGCGACGGGTGCGGCGCTCCGGGACCGTCAAGGGAGCCCGCCGAGCTCCTCGATGTCGGAGAGCATGGCGGCCGCGAGGTCGCGCTCGGAGGCGTAGTACCGCTCGGCCCATCTGAGGGTGAGCGCGGGGTAGGCCCCCACGGCCCGCTCCTCTGCGCCCTCCGCGTCGGCGGCCGCCCGGAGCCGCATCGACTCCGCGAACTCGCCGTGCTGTCGGAGCAGTTCGCGTATCCCGTCCGGCTCCAGCAGGTGCCCCAGCCAGAGCCGCAGCATCGGCCCGTGCTTGAGCACCGGCGCGTCGACCGGGGTCCCGCGGGCCCAGTCCCGTACGGCGGCCAGGCCCTCGTCGGTGATCCGGTACACCCGCTTGTCGCGGATGCCGGTCTCCTGCGCGACCATCCGCGAGACGGCGTAGCCGGCCTTCTCCAGTCGCTTGAGCTCGCCGTAGATCTGGCTGAAGGACGGGCTCCAGTAGAAGAAGCGCAGGGACCGGTCCGACCACTTCTTCAGGTCGTAGCCGGAGAGCTCCTCGCCGAAGGACAGCAGGCCGAGCACGGCCCAGGCGGTCGCGGGCAGACCGCGCCCGTTCCCGGTCGCCGCTTCCGTCGTGTCGTCTGCCACGGAGCGCAGTCTACGACCGCCGTCCGGCCGTCTTCCGTCCTTCGGCCGAGCCTGCTAGAGGTATGCCTATTAGAAATACGCGGCGTGTCTCCGGAGGGTGGGTGGACGGGGTGGGCGGAGCGGAGGGTTCGAGGGCGCTCGACGGCAAGGTGGTGCTGATCACCGGCGCGGGCCGCGGCCAGGGCGCCGTCGAGGCCCGGCTGTGCGCGGAGGCGGGGGCGCGGGTCGTGCTCACCGACGTACGCGAGGAGGAGGGACGCGCGGTCGCCGCCGAACTCGGCGGCCAGGGCGTGTTCGTCCGGCACGACGTGGCCGACCCGGCGAGCTGGGACACGGCGGTCAGGGCGGCGGTCGACGCCTTCGGCACCCTGTCGGCGCTGGTCAACAACGCGGCGCTGTGGCGCACCGCGCACGTGGAGCGGCAGAGCCTGGAGGGCTTCGAGGAGCTGATCCGGGTCAACCTCCTCGGCCCGTTCCTCGGCATTCGGGCGGTGGCCCCGGTGCTGCGGGCGGCCGGCGGCGGGTCGGTCGTCAACATCTCCTCCACGGCCGGACTGGTCGGCATCCGCGGCCACGCGGCGTACGGGTCCACCAAGTTCGGCCTGCGCGGCCTGACCCGCTCGGCGGCGCTGGACCTGGGCGCGGACCTGATCCGGGTCAACTCGGTGCACCCCGGGGCGGTCGACACCCCGATGGTCGCCGGGGCGGTGGCCGGACGGGACTGGTCACACCTGGCGCTGGGCCGGATGGGCCGGCCCGAGGAGGTCGCCGGGCTGGTGCTGTTCCTCTGCTCGGACGCCTCCTCGTACATCACCGGCGCGGAGTTCACCGTGGACGGCGGCATGACAGCGGCCTGACCGCGGCGTGGGGGCGGCGCGAGGGCGGCGTCAGGGCCGGGCGGGGGCGGTCAGGCGGGGCGGCTGCGG
Organism: Streptomyces sp. NPDC043853; assembly: GCF_056436025.1. Taxonomy (NCBI): domain Bacteria; kingdom Bacillati; phylum Actinomycetota; class Actinomycetes; order Kitasatosporales; family Streptomycetaceae; genus Streptomyces; species Streptomyces sp. NPDC043853. Next base: position 69,849 of record NZ_JBWKDJ010000002.1, on the reverse strand, counting down.
ACGCCCACCAGCAGGGTGACCGCGTAGTGCTCGTCGATCTCACCGGAGGGGAAGCGGTCGCCCAGGAGGTCCCGTTCCGCCGCGAGGAACTCCTTGCCCTCCGGTCCCACGGTGAGGAACAGGGAGTGCGTCGACAGCTTGGCGAGGTGGACGTCGAGCGGGACCCGGCGGACCCAGTGCAGCATCCGGCCGGTGAAGCCGAGACCGAGGTCGGCGGGCGGGATGGTGTGGTCGGCGACGTACCAGCCCTCGCCGAAGCGGGACTTGAGCCGGGCGTCCTGCTCGGCGATCCAGGGGACGGACACGTCGGGCTCGTTCCAGAACAGCGCGAGCGCACCGCCGGGACGGAGGACCCGGGCCGCCTCGGGCACGGACCGGGCGGGGTCGGTCCAGTGGAAGGACTGGGCGTAGGTGAGGAAGTCGAGACGGCCGTCGGCGAACGGCAGCCGGTTGCCGTCCCCCCGCACCACCGGTACGCCGGGCAGCCGGCGCCGGAACTCGGCGGCCATGCCCTCGCCGGGCTCCACCCCGATCACCTCGGCGCCGCGCTCCCGCAGCCGTTCGGTGGCCAGGCCGGTCCCCGCGCCCACGTCCGCGACCCGCGCGCCGCGGAGCGGCCGCCCGGCGATCTCCTCGACCGCGTCGAACACCGCGGGCGGATAGGTCGGCCGATACGTCCCGTACCGCCCGGCGGCCGAACTGAACGACCGGGCCCGCACCTCGGAGTTCACGCGCTGCTCTGCCATGCCTCCATCCTGCCCATGGGCCATGCGGCCACGCCCGCTTTCCTGTGTCGGCCTTGAGGCCCTACGGCCTCGCCGGCCGTTTGCCCGCGGCCGTGGGGTGCGCGGCTACCGCACACCACCCGCCGTGCGGGCAGGCTGCCCGATTCCACCGGCCGTGTGGGCAGTCGTGCCGCTGGGGCGGCACGGGTGGGCACACGGCACCCCGGTCCCGCGAGGGCTCGCGCAGCCACCCCGCGCCCCGGTCCGGCTGCGGTCCGGACCCCCGTCCGGGCGGAGCTCCGCTCCTGGCGGTGCCGGGTCCGGCAAAGCCACCGCCATGGCCGGGCGGCGCTGCGGCGAAAGCGCGCCATGGCTTCGGTGGGGCGGGAGCGCTGCCCGCTGGGCGGCGTTCCGGTGTGCCCACCCGTTCCGCCCTGCGGAACGCCTGCCCACACCTTGGCGGAGGCCGCCCACACCTTGGCGGAGGCCGCCCACACCTTGGCGGAGGCCGCCCACACCTTGGCGGAGGCCGCCCACACCTTGGCGGAGGCCGCCCACACCTCGGCGGAGGCCGCCCACACCTCCGGCCGAGGCCCGCCCACACCTCGGCGGAGGTGCCTGCCCATACCTCCGCCGGAGGTACGGCACCCCCACGGCGCGGGGAGGGCACAGCCCTGCGGAACGCCTGCCCGCGCCTCGGCGGAGGGGCGCCGCCACCGGGCTGGGTGGGCCGCGCCGTGCGGAACGCCTGCCGCGCCTCGGTGGAGCCGGAGCCGCGCCCACCGGGCGAGGTCATGGCCCGGCGGAGAGCAGTGCCGCACGGCACATCGCGGGGGAGCCCCACGCGTCACGGAGCGGGCGGGCCTTGCGGAGCCACAGGGAGAGGTCGAGCTCCTCGGTGTAGCCGATGGCACCGTGCAGCTGGAGGGCGGCCCGGGCCGCGGCATACGCCGCCTCCCCGGCCATGAGCTTCGCCGCCGCCACGTCGTCCACCGCCGCCACCCCGCCCGTCAGGGCGAGCGCGCCCGCCCAGACCAGCGGTTTCGCGAATTCCAGGCCGAGCAGGACGTCCGCCAGCCGGTGTTTGACCGCCTGGAAGCCGCCGATCGGCGTGCCGAACTGGGTCCGCTGCTGCGCGTACTCCACGGTCCGGGCCAGCAGCGCCTCGCCCAGCCCGACGCACTGCGCGGCCGTGAGCAGCCGCGCCCAGCGCAGTGCGGTCGCCGCCGCCGCGAGCACCGCGGGCCCGGAGGCGAGCAGTTCGCCGCCCGGCGCCGGCCCGGCGAGCCGGCGCGCCGGGTCCGTGGAGACTCGTACCGCCCCGGCCCCCGGTGCCGGCGACAGCCGCAGTTCCCCGTCCGCGGACACGGTGAAGCGGTGGTCCGAGGTGTCCGCGTCCAGCGCGTACGGCCCTCCGCCGGGCAGGACGACCGTGGCCCGGGTCTCGCCCGCGACGAGCGCCGGGAGGAAGCGCTTGGCCGGTGCGGCCGCACCCTCGGCCCCCTCCCCGCCCAGCGAGGCGAGCAGCACGCACGCCGCCGCCGTCTCCGCCAGCGGCCCCGGCATCCCCGCCCGGCCCAGCTCCGCGAAGCCCATCGCCAGTTCCACCGGCAGCGGGCCGAGCCCGTCGTACGCCTCGGGGACGGGCAGGGCGAACAGGCCCGTGTCAGCCACCTTCCGCCACACCCCGGCCCCCGGCCCGGTGTCGCCGGCCTGCCAGGCGCGGACGGCCCCCGGCAGGTCCGAGGCGCCGAGCAGCCGGCGCAGCGTACGGGCGAACTCCGACTGCTCGCCGGTCGGCAGGAATCGCATCAGCGGCGGCCCTTCGGGAGGCCGAGCAGCCGCTCGGCGATGATGTCGCGCTGGATCTCGTTGGTGCCCGCGTAGATCGGGCCCGCCAGCGAGAACACCCACGGCTCGGCCCACTCCCCGTCGGCCAGTTCGCCGTCCGGGCCGAGCAGGTCCAGCGCCGTCTCGTGCAGGGCGATGTCGTACTCGCTCCAGAACACCTTGTTCAGGCTGGACTCGGCGCCGATCGTCTCGCCCGCCGCGAACCGCGAGGCGTTCGCCCAGGTGAACAGCTCGTAGGCGCGGGCGCCGGCCAGCGCGTCCGCCACCCGGTCCCGCACCGCGGCATTCCTCCCGTCCCCGCCGCGGTCCCCGCCGTGGTCCCCACCGTCCCAGTCGCCTCGGTCGCCTCGGTCGCCTGCGTCGCCGCCGCCTTCCGGCCCACCCCCCGCCCGCCACAGCGCGGCCAGCCGGTCCGCCGCCGCCAGGAAGCGCCCGGGAGAGCGCAGCGTCAGCCCCCGCTCGTTCCCCGTCGTGGACATCGCGATCCGCCAGCCCTGCCCTGGCTCCCCGATCACGTCCTCGTCCGGGACGAAGACCTGGTCGAGGAAGAGCTCGGCGAAGGCCGGTTTGCCGTCCAGGCGCCCGATCGGCCGGACCGTGACGCCCGGCGCCCGCAGGTCGAACATCAGGTAGGTCAGCCCGTGGTGCGGCCGGGCCGCCTCCGGATCGGTACGGAAGATCCCGAAGGCCCGGTCGGCGAAGGCGGCCCGCGAGGACCAGGTCTTCTGGCCGGACAGCAGCCAGCCGCCGTCCGTCCGTACCGCCTTGGAGGTCAGCGAGGCCAGGTCCGAGCCGGCCTCCGGCTCGGACCACGCCTGCGCCCAGATCACCTCTCCGCTCGCCATGGACGGCAGCACCCGGGCCCGCTGTTCCTCCGTCCCGTGGTCGAACAGGGTCGGCGCGAGCAGGTTGATGCCGTTCTGCGAGACCCGGCCGGGGGCCCCTGCCGCGTAGTACTCCTCCTCGAAGACCAGCCAGCCGAAGATGTCCGCGCCCCGGCCGCCGTACCGCTCGGGCCAGGACACCACCGACCAGCGGTCCGTGTGCAGCGTGGCCTCCCACTCCCGGTGCGCGGCGAAGCCCTCCGCGGTCTCCAGGGAGGGCAGCGGGACGGCCGGCACGTGTGCGCGCAGCCAGTCCCGGGCCTCGGTGCGGAGGGCCTCCGTGCCGGGCGTGTGCGTCAGGTCCACTGCGGGCTCTCCTCCACTGCGGATTCTGCTTCCCTAACAAGTGTTTGGTAGGTTAACGTACGCCCGGAGCGGCGTCGAGAAGTGCCGAGTAGCCGAGAGAAGCCGAGAGAGCCGAGAAGCCGAGAAGCCGAGAGGCCGAGAGGCCGACGAGGGGCCGAGCGCCGGACGAACCGGCCGGGCCCCGGCCGAAGGAGGCACGCGCATGAGCGCACCGGAGTACGTCCCCGGCCACGGGCTGCTGCGCGGCCGGGCCGCCGTCATCACCGCCGCCGCCGGCGCCGGCATCGGCGGGGCCACCGCCCGCCGCTTCCTGGAGGAAGGCGCCCGCATCGTCATCGGTGACGCCCACGCCCGCCGCCTGAAGGAGACCGAGCAGGCGCTCGCCGCCGAGTTCGGGGCCGACCGGGTCGCCGCGCTGCCCTGCGACGTCACCGACGAGGAACAGGTCCAGGCCCTGTTCGCCTGCGCCGAACGGACCCACGGCGGCCTCGACATCGTCGTCAACAACGCCGGACTCGGCGGTACGGCCGCCCTGGCCGACATGACCGACGAGCAGTGGTCCACCGTCCTCGACGTGACCCTGAACGGCACCTTCCGCTGCACCCGCGCAGCCCTGCGCTCCCTGCGCGCGGCCGGCCGCGGAGGGGTGATCGTCAACAACGCCTCCGTCATCGGCTGGCGCGCCCAGACCGGCCAGGCCCACTACGCCGCCGCCAAGGCCGGAGTGATGGCGCTGACCCGGTGCGCGGCCCTGGAGGCCGCCGAATTCGGCGTCCGGGTCAACGCCGTCGCACCCAGCCTCGCCATGCACCCGCACCTGGTGAAGGTCACCAGCCAGGAGCTCCTCGACGAACTGACCGCCCGCGAGGCCTTCGGCCGGTACGCCGAACCCTGGGAGGTCGCCAACGTCATCGTCTTCCTGGCCAGCGGCTACTCGTCGTACATGACCGGGGAGACCGTGTCGGTCAGCAGTCAGCATGCCTAGCCCAGAATGGTCCGGTGCCAACGAACGAGCAGGCGAACGAGCCGACGACCCCGAAGACGCAGAAGAAGACTCAGGTGGCAGCCTCACCGGAACGCCGCCGCGAACTCCTGCGCACCGCCGCCGAGGTGTTCGCCGCCCAGGGCTACAACGCCACCACCGTCCGCAAGATCGCCGACGCCGCCGGCATGCTCGCCGGCAGCCTCTACTACCACTTCGATTCCAAGGAATCGATGCTCGACGAGATCCTCTCCGCCTTCCTGAACGAACTCTGGGAGGGCTACGACGCGGTCCTCGCCGCCGGCCTCGGCCCGCGCGAGACCATCGAGGCGCTCGTCACCGAGTCCTTCCGGGAGATCGACCGGCACCGCGCCGCCGTCGCGATCTACCAGAAGGAGGCCCGCACCCTGTCCGCACAGCCCCGCTTCCACTACCTCTCCGACTCGCAGGTGAAGTTCGAGGAGGCGTGGCTGGGGACGCTGGAGCGCGGGGTCGCCGCCCGGGTGTTCCGGGCCGACCTGGACATCCGCCTCACCTACCGCTTCGTGCGCGACACGGTGTGGGTCGCGGCGTCCTGGTACCGGCCGGGCGGACAGCACAGCCCCGAGGAGATCGCCCGCCAGTACCTGTCGATGGTCCTGGACGGCATCGCCGTACGCACGTGAGGCACGCGGTCACGCGACCCGCGCACGTGACGTACGCGATTCACATGACGTACGCGACCCACGTGACCACCCGTGATCCGGTGAAGGAGCTTCAGCCATGCCCGAGGCGTACATAGTCGAAGCGGTGCGCACCCCCGTAGGCCGGCGCAAAGGGGGCCTGTCCGGCGTCCACCCCGCGGACCTGGGCGCGCACGTCCTGGCGGCGCTCGTCGAACGTTCGGGCATCGACCCGGCGGCCGTGGAGGACGTGGTCTTCGGCTGCCTGGACACCGTGGGCCCGCAGGCCGGGGACATCGCCCGCACGGCATGGCTGGCCGCCGGACTGCCGGAAGAGGTGCCCGGGGTCACCGTCGACCGCCAGTGCGGCTCCTCGCAGCAGGCCGTCCACTTCGCCGCGCAGGGCGTGATGTCCGGCACCCAGGACCTGGTCGTGGCCGGCGGCACCCAGAACATGTCCATGATCCCGATCGCCTTCGCCTCCCGGCAGGCCGCCGAACCGCTGGGCCTGACGGAAGGCCCGTACGCCGGCTCGGCGGGCTGGCGCACACGCTACGGGGACGCGCCCGTCAACCAGTTCCACGGCGCGCAGCTGATCGCCGACAAGTGGGGCATCTCCCGCACGGACATGGAGGAGTACGCGCTCCGCTCGCACCAGCGGGCCGTCCGGGCCATTGACGAGGGCCGGTTCGACCGCGAGACCGTGCCGTGGGGCGAGGTCCGTACCGACGAGGGGCCGCGCCGCGACACCAGCCTGGAGAAGATGGCCGCCCTCGCACCCGTGGTGGAGGGCGGCACCATCACCGCCGCCGTCTCCTCCCAGGTCTCCGACGGCGCGGCCGCCATGCTGCTCGCCTCGGAACGCGCGGTCCGGGAACACCGGCTGCGGCCGCGCGCCCGCATCCACCACCTCTCGGTACGCGGCGAGGACCCGATCCGGATGCTCTCCGCCCCGATCCCGGCCACGGCACACGCCCTGAAGAAGACCGGACTGACCCTGGCCGAGATCGACCTCGTGGAGATCAACGAGGCGTTCGCCCCGGTGGTCCTGGCCTGGCTCAAGGAGACCGGCGCGGACCCGGACCGGGTGAACGTCAACGGCGGCGCCATCGCCCTGGGTCACCCGCTGGGCGCGACGGGCGTGAAGCTGATGACCACCCTGCTCCACGAACTGGAACGCACCGGCGGCCGCTACGGCCTCCAGACCATGTGCGAGGGCGGCGGGCAGGCCAACGTCACCATCATCGAACGCCTGTAACGGCCCGGCCGACCGCCGTCAGGCCCGTAGACATCAGGGCGCCAGGCGCCAGGCGCCAGGCCGTCAAGCGTCCGGCGTCAGGCCTCAGGCCTCAGGGCGAAGCCGAGCAGAACGGCCGCCTGGACGTGGACGGAGCCGGGGGAGAGCGTGCCATCGCCCTCCGGGTCCCCGCCGCGCCGGCGGCCGTGGCTGTAGTTGCCCACCGACTCGGGGTCCACGTCCTCGATGTGGACCACCGCGCCCAGCCGCACCCCGCACGCCTCGGCGTAGACCTCGGCCTTGCGCCGGGCCGCCGCCACCGCCCGGCGGCGGGCCTCGTCACGCATCCCGGGCATGTCGTCGACCTCGAAGGAGACCTCGTCGACGCGGTTCGCGCCGGCCGTGACCGCGTCGTCGATCAGCACCTCCAGCCGCTCCAGGGCCGCCGTGCGCACCGTGTACGTCGCCTTGCACGCGTAGCCCTCGAAGGTCCGGTCGGCGCCGTAGCCCTCGTACTTGGAGGTGAGTCCGAGCCGTGAGCCGGACACGTCGGCGTCGGGTATGCCGTGCTCGCGCAGGATCGCGCGCAGCCGACCGACGGCCGCGCCGGCCTCCGCGAACGCTTCCTTCGGGGTCGGGGAGAGGACGTCGACGCCCAGCCCGACACGGGCGAACCGGGGTTCCGCCGACACGCCGCCCACGCCGAGCACACTGAGCCCCCAGGGCTCCTTGATCTCTGCCATCCGGGGATTCAACCACTCATCACACCGGGTCGCGCGGCATATGCCCGGCATATGTGTGGCGTATGCCGGGCGCCGGGCCGCCCGGACCGGCCGGGACCCTCCTTCCCGGCCACCAGGAAGCGGCCGGAAGCGCTTCCTCGTGGCCGGGAAGCCCGATCGCCGCGTGCTAGCGTGAACTCTCATATGACCAGCTCCAGCTCCATACCCGCCGCCCGCCGCTCCGCCCGCCGCCGGGGATCCGCCGCCCAGGGCGCCGGGGGGCGCTCCAAGAAGTCAGCTCCCGCGCAGCCGGCGAGGCCGCAGGAGTTCACCATGCCCGAGACGCTGACCCCCGGGCTGCCGCCCGTGGCGGCGTTCGAGGACCTCGACATGCCCGAGGCCCTGCTGAAGGCCCTCGCCGAGCAGGGGGTGACCGAGCCGTTCCCGATCCAGGCCGCGACGCTGCCCAACTCGCTGGCCGGCCGTGACCTGCTCGGGCGCGGCCGCACCGGCTCGGGCAAGACCCTGGCCTTCGGGCTGGCCCTGCTGGCCCGCACCGCCGGCCGCCGGGCCGAGCCGAAGGCTCCGCTCGCCCTGGTCCTCGTACCGACCCGGGAACTCGCGCAGCAGGTCACCGATGCCCTGACCCCGTACGCGCAGGGCCTGCGGCTGCGCATCGCCACCGTGGTCGGCGGCATGTCCATCAACCGGCAGGCGGGCGCGCTGGCGCGCGGCGCCGAGGTGCTGGTGGCCACCCCCGGGCGGCTCGCGGACCTCATCGACCGGGGCGACGTGACGCTGGAACGCGTGGCGGTCACGGTCCTGGACGAGGCCGACCAGATGACCGACATGGGCTTCCTGCCGCAGGTCACCAGGCTGCTGAAGCAGGTGGAGGCGGGCGGCCAGCGGCTGCTGTTCTCCGCGACCCTGGACAAGAACATCGACAAACTCGTCAAGGAGTTCCTGACCGATCCGGTCACGCACTCCGTCGACCCGTCGGCCGGTGCGGTCACCACGATGGAGCACCACGTCCTGTACGTGCTGGACGAGACCGACAAGAAGGCCGTGGCCACGCGGATCGCCGCGCGGGACGGCCGGGTCATCCTCTTCCTCGACACCAAGCGGTCGGTGGACCGGATGGTCAAGCGGCTCCTCGCGAGCGGCGTACGGGCCTCCGGCCTGCACGGCGGCCGGTCGCAGCCGCAGCGCAACCGCACCCTGGACTGGTTCAAGACGGGCGAGGTCACGGCGCTGGTGGCGACCAACGTCGCGGCCCGCGGCATCCACATCGACGACCTGGACCTGGTCGTCAACATCGACCCGCCGACGGACCACAAGGACTACCTGCACCGGGGCGGGCGCACCGCCCGGGCGGGGGAGTCGGGCAGCGTGGTGACGCTGGTCCTGCCGGAGCAGAAGCGCGAGATGACCCGGCTGATGTCGGACGCGGGGATCCGCCCGCGCACGGCCCAGATCAAGTCCTCCGACGAGGAGCTGAGCCGGCTGACCGGGGCGCGCGAGCCCTCCGGCGTCCCGGTGGTCCTGGAGGTCCCGCAGCCCGCGCAGCAGCCCAAGGCGGCCAAGGCCGGTGGCGGGCGTTCGCGCCGCCGCGGCGCGGGCGGCGGCGGGACGTCGGCCGCGGCCGACGGCGGCGCGCAGACCGCCGGGTCCGGCTCCCGCGGCCGGTCCCGCGGCACGGGCTCGGGCTCCGGTTCCGGATCGGACGCCCGCTCGGGTTCCCGCTCGGGTTCGGCTTCCGGCTCCCGCTCGGGTTCTGCCCCCGCTTCCGGTACGGGCTCGGCCTCCCGCTCCGGCGGCCGGTCCCGGGGCACGGGCTCCGGCTCCGGTGCGGGCTCCGCCACCGGTTCCGGCGGCGGAGGACGGCGTGGCGGCGCGGCGGGCTCCGGCGGCGCGGCCGGCGCCTCGGCCCGCAGCCGCATCGGATCCGGCGGCCGCCCCGGCCGCCGCGGCCCCTCGGCCCAGTAGCCTCCGTTTCGGATCCTGCGGGTCCGGCGAGATCCGGAAGGAGACTGCCCGGCCCCACCCGGTTCCGCCGCACCCCGCCCCACCAGGCACGACGGCCGCCGCCCCGCTCGCGGGACGGCGGCCGTCCGCGTCCCCGCGCCCGCCCGGCCCGCCGGTGTGGGCGGAGCGGACCGGAAACGCGGTCGCACCGGACCGGAAATATGATGAGCGGTGGCTGTTTCGCACAGCGGCGGAAGCAGAGGACATGGACGAAGCTCGGAGCGGGTCGTGACCAGGCGCCGAGCCCCGCACGCGGCCAGCGCCGAGCTCCTCGACATGCTCGGACAGCTCACCGCGCAGGCCCGGGAAGGTGCGGAGCTGCACCATGCCCGGGTGGAGCTGGCCGAGGCGCTGCAGCGCGAGATGCTGCCGGCCGCGCTGCCCCTCCTGCCCGGGCTGCGGACCGCGGCCCGGTACGCGCCCGCCCGGGACGGCCTGGACATCGGCGGAGACTGGTACGACGGCTTCCGGCTGCCCGAAGGCGCGCTCGCCTTCTCCATCGGCGACGTGCAGGGGCATGACGTCGAGGCGGCCGCCTTCATGGGCCAGGTCCGGATCTGCCTGCGCGCGGTGGCCGCCATCGTCGACGATCCCGGCGAGGTGCTGAGCCGGGCCAACGACGTGCTGCTCTCGATGGACTCCCGGCTCTTCGCGACCTGCAGCCTGCTCCGCTTCGACCCCGAGACCTGGGAGGTCGAGACGGCCCGGGCCGGCCACGTACCCGCCGTCTGGGCCACGGTCGACGGCCGCTACGGCATCGCCGACGACGACGGCGGACTGCCGCTGGGCCTGCTGCCCGGCGCGGGCTACGGCGTCACCCGGCGCCGGCTGACCGAGGCGGGAGCCATCGTGCTGGTCACCGACGGGGTGGTCGAAGGGCCGCCGTTCCCCATGGACGAGGGCCTCCAGCGGGTGGCCCGGGTCGTCCGGGAGGCGCCGACGGCCGACCCCGACGAGCTCGCCGCCGCGGTGATGAAGGTGGCCGACTCCACCGGCCACGCCGACGACGCCGCGGTCCTGGTCATCCGTCACGACGCGGCGGCCGCCGAGCCGGCTTAGGCCGTGCCTTTTGGATCATGCAGGGCCCGGCCGACAGGGGTGTGCCGCATCGCGGACCGGCCCGGCCGCCGGGCCCCGGTTGGCCCGGTCCGGTGCGTGTCGCGCTCCGGGCCGGGCGAGCCGCTGGTGTCTGATGCTGGGGTGCGCACCGTGGAATGGCGACGTGTCCTCCTGGATCTCCTGCTGATCCTGGTCGTGGCCGTCTCCTACCACGTCTCCGGGTGGGCCGGTCTGATGCAGCGCGTCGTCGTGGACGGGGCCCAGGTCACGCCGCTGTGGCCGCCCACCGGCATCGCGCTGGCCTGCCTGCTCTGGGGCGGCGTACGCCTCTGGCCGGGCATCGCGCTGGGCACCTACCTGGCCATCGAGCAGCTCAGCACCTTCGCCCCCGAGGACCTGGCCATCGTCGCGGGGAACACCCTCGGCCCGGTGTGCGCCTACCTGCTGCTGCGCCGTACGGGCTTCCACATCGAACTCGACCGGCTGCGGGACGGGCTCCTGCTGGTCTTCCTGGGCGGCCTGCTGCCCATGCTGATCAGCGCGACCGTGGGTGTCGCCACCCTGATCCTCACCGGTGACCTGCAGCCTTCCGGCGCCTGGCCGATCTGGGCGGCCTGGTGGGTCGGGGATGCCATGGGCGTCCTGCTGGTCACCCCGATGCTGCTGGTCCTCCCCAGAGTCCGGCTGACCCGGGACCCCTACCGCGCCGTCGAGGCGGTGGCCCTGGCGGCCGGAGCCTTCGGGGTCACCCTGGTGGCCGCGCGGAGCTCCCTCTCCCTGCTCTTCCTCGTCTTCCCACTGATCATCTGGGCCGCCGTGCGGTTCCAGCTCGCCGGGAGCGCGCCCTGTGCCCTGATGGTGTCCGTGCTGACGGTCTCCGCGGCGATCGACCGCGTCGGACCGTTCGCCGACCACACCCTCCTGGAGATCATGGTCAACCTCCAGGCCCTCAACGGTGCGGCGGCCCTCACCGGGCTGCTGCTGTCGGCGCTGGTCACCGAGCAGAACAACATCCGCCTGCAGATCGAGCAGGCGTGCGAGGACCTGGTCGAGGTGGTGGCCCACCTCAGCGCCGGCGGCCGCCCGGACCAGGGCGGCGGCCGGCCCCCGACCCGCCCCGAAGGGGGCTGAGCCGGGCTGATTCGGGTCCGGCTCGCGACCGCCGCCCGGCCCGGCTCGCGACCGCCGCCCGGACCGCCCGCCCGGACCGGCGCGCGGACCGCGACCCGGCCCCGACCGCCGGCCGGACCCGGCTGAGTGCCGGGCCCGGCCTGCGGCCCGTCCGTCAGCGGACCAGCTTCCTCTGGAGGTCCACCAGGACCCGCAGGTCCAGGCCGAGCCCCTGGGTCAGGTACCCGTAGAAGCTGCCGTAGTCGGCCTCCATCTGTGCCGTCGCCGCGTCCAGGTAGTCCTGCCGGACCTCCTGCAGGGGGATCAGCAGGTCCGGGTTCTGCATCCGGCCCGAAAGCTTCAGCCCCTCCCGCAGCTTCGCGTCGTACGCGGCCCGGTAGGTGTTCGAGGCCAGGTAGTCCCGCTCGGCCGAGCTCTCCGGCACGGCGAGCGCCCGCAGCAGCACGTAACCCAGCCAGCCCGTCCGGTCCTTGCCCGAGGTGCAGTGGAACAGCAGCGGGCCCTGACCGCCCGCCGCGATGTCCCGCAGCGTCGCCGCGAACTGCGCCCGGTTCTCGGGGCTGGTCACGAACGTGCGGTAGATGTCGCGCATGTAGGCCTCGGCGCGGCCGCCGCCGAGCATCTGCTCCTGCTTGACCGGGTCGCCGCTGGAGATCGCCCCGACCAGGGTCCCGTACAGGCCGAGGTCGCTGACCGGGCGCGCGGTGGGGGTGAGCCCGGACGGCAGCCGGTCGGCGCCGTCGTACTGGAGCTCCATGGGGATCCGGAAGTCCACGACCTTCGTGAGGCCGAGCCCGGAGAGGGCGGTGATGTCCGCCGCGGTCAGTTTGCTGAGGGCGTCGGACCGGTAGACCAAGCCCGTACGCACCCGGCCGCCGGTGTAGGTGGAGTAGCCGCCCAGGTCGCGGACGTTGACCGCGCCCTGGAGGGGGATCTGACGCATCGTTTCGGCCCCGTGCTGGCGGGGGTTCTGCCGCCCGACGGCGCGATCGGACGCGGCCGCCGGCACCGGCGGGCCGGCGCTCGCGTGGGCGGGAACGGTCCCGACGGCCAGCGCGGACAGCAGCACCGCGGACGCCAGGCGGATTCGGGCACGGCTCATCGTGTGCGACTCCTCGCGGAGAAGGGGATCACCCTGGTGGAGGCAGGGCGTCGAGCGAACGCAGGCGCTCCAGCGCCGCGTGTGCCTCGGCCATCACGCGGTCGACGAGCTCCGCGCACGAGGGCAGATCCTCGATCACGCCCGCGACCTGGCCGGATGCCATGATTCCGAGGTCGGTGCGGCCCTCGACCATGGACGCCTTCAGGAGCATGGGGGTGTTGGCGGCGAGCAGGACCTGGCTCCAGGACAGGTCCTTGCCGTGTTTCATCGCCATGCCGTCCCGGACCATCCGGGTCCAGGACAGGCCGGAGACCTTCCTGAAGCCGGCCGCGTGCCGGACCGCCCGGGCCAGCGCCCGGACGCGGCCCGCCCGCTCCAGGGCATCGACCAGCTCGGTACGGAGCATCCGGTGCGGCAGCCCGTCCACCGCCGTGGTGACGGTGACGTCCTTCACCGTGGCCGCGAGGTAGCGGGCCTTCACCGGGTCGGGGACGGTGGAGTCCGAGGTCAGCAGGAAGCGGGTGCCCATGGCCACACCGGCCGCGCCGAAACAGAGCGCCGCGGCCAGCCCGCGCCCGTCGTGGAAGCCGCCCGCCGCGACCACCGGGATGTCCACGGCGTCCACGACCTGCGGCAGCAGCACGGTGGTGGCGACGTCGCCGGTGTGCCCGCCGCCCTCGCCGCCCTGCACGATCACCGCGTCGGCGCCCCAGGCCGCGACCTTCTCGGCGTGCCTCCTGGCCCCGATCGACGGGATCACCACCACGCCCGCCGCCTTCAGCTCGCCGATCAGCTCCTTCGACGGCGCGAGCGCGAAGGAGGCGACCTTCACCCCCTCGTCGATGATCAGCCGGACCCGCTCGCCCGCGTCCCCGGCGTCGGCCCGCAGATTGACCCCGAACGGCGCGTCCGTACGGGACTTGACCTCGCGGACCGCCGCACGCAGCCGGTCCACGGTCATGGTGGCGGAAGCCAGGATGCCCAGCGCACCGGCGTTCGCGGCGGCCGAGACCAGCCGGGGCCCGGCCACCCAGCCCATCCCCGTCTGCACGAGCGGATACCGGACCCCGGTGAGCTTCGTCAGCGCCGTCTCCATCAGGACCGCACTTCCTTCTCCCGCAGCCCGTCCGGATCGATCACCTCACGGATCAGACGGAGTTCCGCCGCCGTGGGCTCGCGGGTGTACGGCACCTCCTCGGGCACCACCGGCTCGAACCCGCTGGCCGCCAGGACCTCCTCCACGGTGACGCCCGGGTGCAGGGAAGCCAGCCGCATGCTCCGGTCCGGCGTATCGAAGTCGAAGACGCCCAGGTCGGAGACCACGCGCGGAATCCGGTGGAAGCGCGCGGCGGACGGGCCGGCGGCCGCCGCCCGGTCGTGGCCCACCCCGCTGACCATGTCCACGCGCTCCACGAACACCCGCGGCGAATGCCTCGGGATCCAGTAACTCACCGGGTTGTTCAGCGTGTTCACCGGGGCGCCGCGCACCCCGAGCAGCTGCCGGGCCGGCCGCTCCCAGTCGCCGATGCAGGAGATGTTCTGGTTGCCGTACCGGTCGATCTGGCTGGCGCCCATCATCACGTGCCGCCGACCGCCGGTGACCATGGTCAGGTGCCGCCGGTACGGCAGCCAGCCCTCCACCGTGCCGTCCGGCCCGACCAGCATCGCCTCCCCGTCCGTGAGCAGCAGTTCGGGCGAGAAGGTGAGCCGGGCCAGCCGGGCGCCCACGGAGGGGATCACCCCCATCGGGCTGGCCAGCACCTCCCCGTTGCCCCGCCAGGCCTCGGCGCAGGCGATCACGCAGTACTCGGCGCGGGTGGCGGGGCCGCCGGCCGGGGTGGCGGCCGGGGTGCTCCCGGTGCCCGGGGTGGTCGTCATCGTTGCTCCTTGTGCCAGGCCTGCACGGCGGACCGGTAGTCCTCCTCGCCCGCACCCGAGAGGAAGCGTGCGGAGAACTCGGGCCAGGGGGTGGTCGCGTAGAGCTTCTGGAAGGGCTCGTCCCGGCCGTAGTCGGGCACGCAGGAGGTGAAGTGCGCGCCGTTCGGGGTCTCCACGACGCCGGTCACCGCGTGCCGGCTGACCAGCAGCGTCTGCGGGCCCGCGGTCCGGGTCAGTTCGGCGGTGTCCACGATCGCCTCGCAGGAGACGTACGCCGCGTCCGCGGCCTCGCAGAACAGGTCGTCGAAGTACGGGTCGGGGCCCAGGTACTGGCCGTTGCCCAGCCGGTCGGCACGGTTGAGGTGGACCAGGGCGGCGTCCAGGCGCAGGGCGGGCACCGCGACGAACTCCTCGCCGTCCGCGTACGGCGACCGTACGGTGCGCAGCCCGGGGTTGACCCGCATCACGTCGGAGCCGAGCCCGGCCCGCACCGGCAGGAACGGCAGCCGGTTCGCCGCCGCGTGCAGCCCCCACATGAACATGGCCTCGTCCAGCTCGGTCAGCTCCAGCGCACCGCACTCGCGGGCGGCGCGGAAGTTGGGCTCCAGCGGAACGGAGTCGAGCGTGGCGAACGGGGCGACGAGCCGGCGGATCCGCCCGGCCGCGGCCAGCAGGCCCACATCGGGTCCGCCGTACGAGACCACGGTGAGGTCGGTGACGTCCGACCTCAGCAGGGCCCGTACCAGGGCCATCGGCTTGCGGCGCGAACCCCATCCGCCGATGCCGACCGTCATGCCGCTGCGCAGCCGCCCGGCGACCTCGTCGGGGGTCATCACCTTGTCGGGGGCCATCGCTTCGCCGGCCGTCGTCTCCGCCATCGGTCCCGCCGTCGCCGCCGTCGATGCCGCCGTCGGTCCCGTCATCGGTCCCGTCATCGGTCTTCTCCCGCCTTCCCGAAGGTGTCGCGGACCCGGTCGGCCACGCCGCTCAGGTTGGCCTCGAAGGTGAAGCCCTGCTCGAAGCGGTAGCTGCGGCGCACGTCCACCGGGTCGATGCCGTTGATCGCGGCCTTCGCCAGCCGGATCAGGTAGCCGTCCTTCAGCGCGATCTCCCGCGCCAGGTCCAGGGCCGCCGTGCGCAGCGCCTCCCTCGGCACCACCTGCCAGACCGAGCCGTGGGCGTGCAGTTCGGCGGCGGTCGCGGTACGGGAGGTGTAGTACAGGGCCCGCATCAGGTGCTGCGGCACCAGCCGGGCCAGGTGGGTGGCCGCGCCCAGCGCGCCCCGGTCCAGTTCCGGCAGCCCGAAGACGGCGTCCTCGCTCGCCACGATGGCATCGGCGTTGCCGACCAGTCCGATGCCGCCGCCCAGGCAGAACCCGTGCACCGCCGCCACGACGGGCACCTCGCACTCGTACACCGCGGCGAAGGCCTCGTAGCAGCCGCGGTTGGCGCCGATCAGGGCGTCGTGGCCGCCGTCCCGCTGCATCTCCTTGATGTCCACGCCGGCGTTGAAGCCGCGCCCCTCCGCGGCCAGCACCACGCACCGCGTGCCGGGATCGCGCCCGGCGGCGCGCAGGGCGTCGGCCAGCTCGAACCATCCCCGTACGGGCACGGCGTTGACCGGTGGGAAGTCGACGGTGACCAGTGCGACGCCCTTGTCCGGGCCGGAAGTGGAGACACCCATGAGTGAATCAGCTACCTTTCCACCAAACGTTTGTTAGGTCAGGTGTTGGTCAGGAAGGTAGCAGCCCATGGAGCTGGACGGGAGGGTTGTCGTCGTCACCGGCGGAACCCGGGGCGTCGGCGCCGGCATCGCCCGGTCGTTCCTCGCCGCCGGTGCGCGGGTCGTCGTCTGCGCGCGCCGGCCGCCGGACGAACCCGTGACGCACGACGGCCGCACGGCCGAGTACCGCCCGCTCGACCTGCGCGACCCAGCCGCCGTACCGGAGTTCTTCGACGCCCTCGCCGCCGACCACGGGCGGCTGGACACCCTCGTCAACAACGCCGGCGGCACCCCGTACCGCCTGCTGGCGGACGGCGGACCGGAACGGCACGCGCGGGTCCTCGAACTCAACCTGCTGGCCCCGCTGACGGCCTCGCTGGCCGCCCGTCCCCACCTGAGCGCGGTCCGCGGCTCGATCGTCATGATCGGCAGCGTCAGCGGCACCCGCCCCTCACCGGGCAGTGCGGCGTACGGGGCCGCCAAGGCGGGACTGGAGAACCTGGCCCGCTCGATGGCCGTGGAATGGGCACCCGAGGTCCGGGTGAACACGCTGGTCCTCGGCATGGTCCGGACGGAACTCTCCCACCTGCACTACGGGGACGAGACCGGCCTGGCGGCCGTCGGCGCCACCGTGCCGATGGGCCGCCTGGCCGAACCGGCCGACGTCGGGGCGGCGGCGGTGTTCCTCGCCTCGGACCGGGCTGCCTACGTCAGCGGCGCCGGCCTGCTGGTGCACGGGGGCGGGGAACGCCCGGCGTTCCTGGACGCGGCAACGGCCAACCGGAGCACCGGCGCGGCGCATGCGGCAGACACGGACAAGGAGTGATGGAGATGGCAGGACTGTGCGAGGGCCGGGTGGCCGTCATCACCGGCGCGGGACGGGGCCTGGGCCGGGCCCATGCGCTGGCGTTCGCGGCGGAAGGCGCGAAGGTCGTGGTCAACGACCTCGGGGTGGGGCCGGACGGGGCGGGCGCCTCGGCCTCGCCCGCCGAGGAGGTGGCGGCGGAGATCCGCGCCGCGGGCGGCGAGGCCGTCACCCACACCGGAGACATCGCCACGACCTCCGGCGCCGCCTCCCTGGTCGGCTGTGCGCTGGACACGTACGGGCGGCTGGACACCCTGGTCAACAACGCGGGCTTCCTGCGCGACCGGATGCTCGTCAACCTCGACGAGGACGACTGGGACGCGGTGATGCGGGTCCACCTCAAAGGCCACTTCCTGCCGCTGAAGCACGCGGCGGCGTGGTGGCGGGCCGAGGCGAAGGCCGGCCGCAGGCCCGGGGCGCGGGTGGTGAACACCTCCTCGGGGGCGGGACTGCTGGGCTCGGTCGGCCAGGGCAACTACAGCGCCGCGAAAGCCGGCATCGTCGGGCTGACCCTGGTCTCGGCGGCGGAGATGGGCCGGTACGGGGTCCAGGTCAACGCCATCGCCCCGGCCGCCCGCACCCGCATGACCGAGCAGACCTTCGCGGAGGCCATGGCGGCCCCGGAGGCCGGCGCCTTCGACGCGATGGCTCCGGAGAACGTCTCCCCGCTGGTCGTCTGGCTCGGCTCGACGGCCTCGGCGGGGGTCACGGGCCGGGTCTTCGAAACGGAGGGCGGCCGCATCACCGTCATGGAGGGCTGGCGCCCGGGCCCCACCACCGACCGCGGCTCCCGCTGGACCCCGGCAGAGGCGGGAGAAGCGGCCCTGAAACTCCTCGCGGCGGCGGAGGTCCCACGACCGGTGTACGGGGCGAACTGAAGCGACCCGGGCCGGGGGCGGGCCGGGTCGGCTTCGGGCGCGGGGTCGGGCCGAGGGCGGGGGCGGGTCGGCGTGGGCCGGTCGGCCTTGTAGGC
This sequence comes from Streptomyces sp. NPDC043853, assembly GCF_056436025.1. NCBI lineage: Bacteria > Bacillati > Actinomycetota > Actinomycetes > Kitasatosporales > Streptomycetaceae > Streptomyces > Streptomyces sp. NPDC043853. The sequence goes on along the minus strand of NZ_JBWKDJ010000002.1, from coordinate 51,724 downwards.
CGGGCGGGGTGGGGCCGGCTTCGTGCCCGGAGGCCACGGCTGCCGGGCCGGACGCGTGTTGGGTGCCTTCGGGTGCGGGGGCGTTGACTGCCTGGCCGGGCTGGGCTGAGTCGGCTTCGGGTCCGGGGGTATTGGCTGCCGGGCCGGGCCGGGTCGGCGGTTGGGGCGGCTCCGGGTGCGGGGGCCGTGGGCTCCGGGTGGGGGCATCCGGGACGGCATGATTTACGGCGCGTTGCGCGGAGTCCGGTTGTCGGGCGGGGGGCGCGCCACAAATCACGCTTGAGTGTCCCGGACACCCCCACCCTCCACCCCCGACCCCCTCCCGGCACACACCGACCTACGCGCGAGGTGCGGGTGATGACCCGCCCCCAGACACGGGCAGCCGGACTACCGCGGTGTGGGCGGAGCCCGCAGCTCTCTGGGGCGGAGCCCTGCGGGGGTTCTGGGCGCAGGCCGCTCGGCAGGCACTACGGGGGCACGACCAACTTCCACGGCGTGGACGGCCGTGGCCGGGAGGTCCGGGCCACCGACACGACGGCCTGTCCGCGGGCCTTGACGGCCCAGGTCATCTGCACGCGACCGTAGTCCCGCCCGCACGGGGAGGCCCGGCACCGCCGCCGGGGAGTAGCAAGGATGCGGGCCCGGCCTCCTGGCGGGGAGGTCGGGCCCGGACCGTGACTCGTGCGACACGGGTTTCCTACCCACTACGGGCCTGCGTTGAACCGAAGCCAGTCCATCATGTTCTCGCCCGGCCGGATCTCCCCCGCCCCCGCCGTCACCCCGTACAACTCCCGCCACACCGCTCGCACGCACACCTCCATCACCGGTGCCGGCCGCGGCAGTTCGCGGTCGCCGCGTCCACACCGCCACGGCCCGGCGGGCCGTGGCGCGCCTGCCGCAGCACCCGCTCCACCGAACGGGGTTCGCCGAACGCCGGGATCGCCCGCCACGACTGCGACGACGTCCTCGGAGGCGGCTGCGAGGCATAGCGGTCAGGTCTCGCACTCCAGCAGGGACGCGCACAGCGCACAGCGTGCGGTGAGCCGGCGCCGCACGGGCACCCGCAGCCGCTGCCCGCACACCGGGCAGGGGAAGCTGACGCGCGCCCCCGCCCTCCCGGTCTCGAACCGGTACGCCGCATCCGCTCCGGCTGTCCCGGTCCGCCGAGCCCGGGCGTACCGGGCCCGCTCGACGGTCCCCGCCCCGGCCAGCGGGGCCCGCCGCCACTCCTGCCGGGCGGCCTCGCGGCCGCGTTCGTACGCCTCGTAGGCCTGCGGGCTGGTGAACCACACGGACGGGTCCTCGCCCAGCAGTGCGGCGCGCCTGGCCAGGACGTAGCCGAACTCCTCGGGCGTGAGGTAGCCGAGTTTCCGATGGCCGAGCGCGTCCTCCCGGTACGCGTCGAGCAGCAGCCAGCCCGCGCCCAGGTAGGCGGCTGTGGTGTCGGTGAGCACCTCGTCGGAGGGGACCCCGTCGGCTTCCGTGCCGTGGAAGCGCAGCCCCAGCCGGTGCAGCAGCACATGGGTGACCTCGTGGGCGAGGGCGGCCGCGAGGTCCCGCCGGTGGGTCCGGAAGCTGTCGTCGACCTCGATGAAGTACTCGGGCCCGGAGGTGAGTTCGATGACGGCCGCGTCCTCCATCGACCGGAAGCAGATGATCATCCGGGCGTCCGGCAGCCGCAGTTGCCGGACCACCGCGGCGGCCACCCGCTGGGCCCCGAGGAACAGGTCGTCGGCCGCGGTGAAGGCGGCCTCGGAGGGGGCGAGGGCGGGGGAGTGGGAGCGTACGCCGGCGGTGGTCAGCTGCCGGTGCAGGGCGGTGACGGTCGCGCGGACCGTGGCCAGGTGCGGAAAGCCGTGCTCGACGCGGCCGTTCCGCGCGCGGTTCTGCGTCATGACGCCCCCCGTCCCGGAATCCTTCCGCCGAATTGGCCGAAAACACGGTCTTGTTGTCCCGGCAACCGCCGTTGTGACATGGACAGGTCATTCACCCGATGACGCGCACCGCCCAACCCCCCACGAAAGGCAGCGTGTTCACCGTGTCCGTGAAGCCGAACCTCAAGCGCACCCTGAAGCGCACCGCCGCCGCCGGCGCCGTCGTGCTGGCCGCCGCCAGCCTCCAGACCCTCTCCGCCCCGGCCGCGAACGCCGCCCCCGCCCCCGTCGTCGGCGGCACCCGCACCGCCCAGGGCGAATTCCCCTGGATGGTCCGCCTCTCCATGGGCTGCGGCGGCTCCCTGCTCACCCCGCAGGTCGTCCTCACCGCCGCCCACTGCGTCGGCGCCTCCGGCAACAACACCTCGATCACCGCCACCGCCGGCGTGGTCGACCTCAACAGCTCCAGCGCGATCAAGGTCCGCTCCACCAAGGTCTACCGCGCCCCCGGCTACAACGGCTCCGGCAAGGACTGGGCCCTGATCAAGCTCGCCCAGCCGATCAACCTGCCCACCCTCAAGATCGCCGACACCACGCAGTACAACAACGGCACCTTCACCGTCGCCGGCTGGGGAGCCACCCGCGAAGGCGGCGCCCAGCAGCGCTACCTGATGAAGGCAACCGTCCCCTTCGTCTCCGACGCCGACTGCCAGGCGGCCTACGGCGGCGACATCATCCCCGGCGAGGAGATCTGCGCCGGACGCCTCAACGTCGGCGGCGTCGACACCTGCCAGGGCGACTCCGGCGGCCCGATGTTCCGCCGCGACAACGCCGGCGCCTGGATCCAGGTCGGCATCGTCAGCTGGGGCATCGGCTGCGCCCGCCCGGACTACCCGGGCGTGTACACGGAGGTCTCCACCTTCGCCACGGCCATCACGAACGCGGCCGCCACCCTGTAGCACCGCCGGCCCGGCCGCCCCGCACACCACGTACGACAGGTGCGCACCACACACCCCGTACGGCACATGCGGCCCACGTGCCCCGTACGGCCCCTCGTCCTTCCGGCGGCCCCGCGACAGCCGGCCGGAAGGACGGGGCGGGCCGCACCGCACCCCGCTCCCGTGCGCGGAACCCGACGGGCGACAGCGCGGCAGGCGACGCACGCCGACCACCGACGACCAGGACCGAATTCCGCACGCCCCCGGAGCGCCGACCCGACCACACGTCCTCCTCGACGGCCTCGAAGTCACCCCGTCGTCACCACCCTCGACCTCGACGAGTACACCCACGCGGCACTCGCCTCCGGCTTCCTCCTCAAAGACGCGAGCCCGGCCATGCAGGTTGAAGCGGTCCGCACCGCCGACCCCTCCCTCTGCGCCCAGGCCAAGCCCCGGCGCCCGGAACCGCCCCCGGCCTGGGAAAGCGACCTCTCCGGACCAAGGCATGACCCCACCCCCTGCCCGCCCCCTGACCGGGGCCCGCTTCCGAGGGAGGTGGCCCGGCTGCGCACCCTGCGCCGGCCGGGCGGGACGCCTGCCCACACCTCGCCGGAGGGCCGGAGTCTGCCGGTAGGGGGCCGGGGGTGGAGGGTGGGGGTGTCCGGGACACTCAAGCGTGATTTGTGGCGCGCCCCCCGCCCGGCAGCCGCATGCTGCGCAACGCGCCGTAAATCATGCCGTCCCGGATGCCCCCACCCGGAGCCCTCGGCCCCCGGACCCGAAGCCGCCCCACCCGCCCCCGCCCGACGGCCGTGACCCCCGGACCCGAAGCCGCCCCAGCCCGGCCCGGCCGGGTAGTCGCAGCCCGCCCACCTGCGCCGGGAATCACCCGGAGTGCCGTCTCACGGACCGGTCGGCCCGAGGAATCCCCCAGCCCGGCCACGTAAGCTCAATGACCATGAACAGCAGCGACATCGACGAGAACGCCCCCGGCCCGCACACCTCCGCGACCCCCGCCGCGGAAGCCCCCGGGAACGCCTCCGCCGACGACGTGATCGCCGAAGCCCTCGCCGAGGACCCTTCCGCCCAGGCGGCCGCCGCCGAGCTGGCCCGCCTCCGTGACAGCATCGACAACATCGACGCGGCCGTCGTCTACATGCTCGCCGAACGCTTCAAGTGCACCCAGCAGGTCGGCCACCTCAAGGCACGCCACCAGCTGCCCCCCGCCGACCCCGGCCGCGAGGCCCGCCAGATCGCCCGCCTCCGCCAGCTCGCCGAGAACGCCAAGCTCGACCCGGCCTTCGCCGAGAAGCTCCTCAACTTCATCATCGCCGAGGTCATCCGCCACCACGAGACCATCGCCGCGGCCGAAGACTGATCCCTACGGCCCCGGACCAGCACCCCAAGCCGGGCCAGCACCCCAAGCCGGGCCAGCACCCCAGGACGGGGAGCACCACCCCGGGTCGGGCCGGCACCACCCCGCGACGGGGGACCCACCCCGGGACGGGAGACCCACCCCGGGACGGGGAACCACCCCGCGACGGGGGACCACCCCGGGACGGCGGACCCACCCCGGGACGGGCCGGCACCAGCCCCGACCGGCCCCAGGCCCCCACCCCCGCCAGGCCCGGCGGCCCCAGCCAATGCACCACAGCCCCCTACGGCAAAACCGCCAGGTGAGGCAGCATGGCCCCATGCCCGTACTGACGCGCAACGAAGCGCAGACCCGCGCCCGCCTCCTCGACGTCCACCGCTACACGGTCACCCTCGACCTCACCGGCGGCGACGACACCTTCGACTCCACCACCCTCATCCGCTTCACCACACGCGCACAGGGTGACACCTTCGTCGAACTGAAACCCGAGGAGCTGCGCTCCGCCATCCTCGACGGCAACCCCGTCGACCCGGCCACCCTCACCGACAACCGGCTCCCCCTCACCGGCCTCACCGAAGGCCCCCACGAGCTCCGCGTCGACACCCGGATGCGCTACTCCCGCACCGGCGAGGGCATGCACCGCTTCACCGACCCGGCCGACGGCCGGACGTACGTCTACACCCAGATGTTCATGGACGACGTGCAGCGCGTCTTCGCCGCCTTCGACCAGCCCGACCTGAAGGCCGTCTTCGAGTTCACCGTCACCGCCCCCGCGGACTGGACCGTCCTCGCCAACGGCATCGCCGAACGCACCGGCACCCGCGATACCGACGGAGCCGGCATCTGGCAGACCGCCCCCACCCCCGTCATCTCCACCTACCTCGCCGCCGTCGCCGCAGGCCCCTGGCACTCGGTGACCACCGAACACGCCGGACTCCCCTTCGGCATCCACTGCCGGCAGTCCCTCGCACCCCACATGGACGCCGACGCCGACGAGATCCTCACCGTCACCCGGCAGTGCTTCGACCGCTACCAGGAGAAGTTCACCGAGCCGTACCCGTTCGACTCCTACGACCAGGCGTTCGTCCCCGAATTCAACGCCGGCGCCATGGAGAACCCCGGCCTGGTCACCTTCCGCGACGAGTTCATCTACCGCTCCGCCGTCACCGACACCGAACGCCAGACCCGCGCCATGGTCATCTCCCACGAGATGGCCCACATGTGGTTCGGCGACCTCGTCACCCTCCGCTGGTGGGACGACATCTGGCTGAACGAGTCCTTCGCCGAGTACATGGGCTACCAGACCGCCGCCGAAGCCACCCGCTTCACCGACACCTGGACCGAGTTCGGCGTCACCCGCAAGGCCTGGGGATACGACGCCGACCAGCGTCCCTCCACCCACCCCGTCGCCCCGGACCCCGACGGCGTCCCCGACACCGCCTCGGCCCTCCTCAACTTCGACGGCATCTCCTACGCCAAGGGCGCCTCCGCCCTCCGCCAGCTCGTCGCCTGGCTCGGCGAGAAGGACTTCCTCGCCGGAATCAACACCCACTTCGCCCGCCACAAGTTCGGCAACGCCTCCCTCGCCGACTTCGTCGACTCCCTCGCCGCGAACACCGACCGCGACGTCCACGCCTGGGCCGACACCTGGCTGCGCGCCACCGGCATCGACACCCTCACGCCCGCCGTCCAGGAAAGCACCGGCGGCTGGACCCTCACCGTCGACCGCGCCGGCAGCCGCCCCCACCACATCGTGGCCGGCCTCTACGACCGCGCCGCCGACGGCACCCTCGAACTCCGCGAACGGCTCCCCCTCGACATCCCCTCCGACGAGGTCGTCTCCGTCGCCGGACCGCGCCCCGCCCTGCTCCTCCTCAACGACGGCGACCTCAGCTACGCCAAGGTCCGCCTCGACGCCAACTCCGAGGAAGCCGCACTCCGAGGCATCTCCACCCTCCCCTCACCGCTGACCCGTGCCGTCGTCTGGAACGCCCTCCGCGACATGGTCCGCGACGGCGAACTCGAACCCTCCGCCTACCTGGAGACCGCCCACGCGCACCTCCCCGAGGAGACGGACCTCGCCATCGTGCAGGGCGTCCTCGGCTTCGCCCGCACCCAGATCGCCGACCGCTACGTGCCCGCCGAGGACCGCGCCGCCGCCCTCGCCCTCATCACCTCCGTGACCCGTGCCCTGATCCGCCGCACCGAGGACGGATCCGACCCGGGGATGCGCCTGGCCGCCGTACGCACCTTCATCGACAGCGCCACCCAGCCCGACACCATCGCCGCCTGGTTCGCCGACGGCACCGTCACCGGCGGCCCGGAACTCGACCCCGAGCTGCGCTGGCGCATCCTCGCCCGCCTCGCCGTCCTCGGCGCGGTCGGCGAACCCGAGATCGCCGCCGAACTCGCCGCCGACCCCAGCGCCGCCGGCCAGGAAGGCGCCGCCCGCTGCCGGGCCGCCCTGCCCGACGCGGAGGCGAAGGCCACCGCCTGGCAGCGCATGTTCCACGACGAGACCCTCTCCAACTACCTGTTCTCCGCCACCGCCCAGGGCTTCTGGCAGCCCGAGCAGGCCGAACTCGTCGAGGGCTACGTCCCCCGCTTCTACCAGGACGCGGTCGCCGTGGCCTCCCGGCGCGGGCCGGCCATCGCCGAGGCCGCAGGCCGCTACGCGTTCCCGGCGTACGCCATCGACGAGGACAACCTCCAGGCCGGTCACGCCTGCCTCAAGGCGGACGACATCCTCCCCCTCCTCCGCCGCAAACTCGTCGACCAACTCGACGACCTCGCCCGCGCCCTCGGTGTGCGCATGCCCAACACCCGCTGACGGCACGTGGGTTGACTCCCGTCTCCTTTCAGATGTCTTGGAAGGGGCGGGAGTTGGGGCAGCTGGAGGTGAAGTGAACTGACGGTTCGACAGGCCGGTGTTACGCTGAATGAGTTACGAGCCACTTGGTGAGACGTGACGCGGTATCCGGCACCGGCCGGATGCTCCCGCGGGAGCCCTGAGCTGACCTTGCCACCCGACCATGGGCGGGCAAGGACGCGAGCGAAGGTCCGTCGAGCGACTCTCCGGGTCGACGCAGCGCGTATCGCGGATCCACACCCCGGGTCGAGCGGTGCTGCCGCACGACACCCGAGCCTGAACCGGATCCAGCGAAGGGCCTCGCAGCCATCAACGCCTACGTCTTAACGGATCGCCTCGCGTACATTGACGATTCCGGCATACCTGGAGCGGGCCTCGCGGTCTTCTCCGCGATCACCATCGACACCCACCGCACGGCGGATTTCGAAGCCGCGTGGACGGACGTGCGCAACGACTGGTTGCGCCGGCACGGCGTCCCCGTCGCGTACGAGCTCCACACCGCCAAGTTCCTCGGCGGCCGGGGACGACCCGGCGGAGTGAATCCCAGCCGGGCCGACCGCCGCCGCATGGCCCAGAGCGCCCTCGACCTCATCGGGGACTTCCCGGGGCTCGCGGTGTACTCCGTCTACTCGATCGACCGCGACTTCCGGGCCGCCAAGCGGGCCGCCTACAGCGGCCTCCTCCGCGCGCTCGACGCCCAGCTCGGAGCGGACGGCCGGTACGCCGCGGTCACCGTGGACGGGGACGGCACCGAGCACCTCTACACGGAGGTCCACGAGGCGGTCCGCCCGAGCAGGATCACCCGCCCCGCATCCCAGGTGCCGGCCCACGAGTCCTTCTGGGTCCAGGTCGCGGACCTGGTCGCCCACACCGCCTGCCAGGCGGTCGCCCGTCAGCCCGAACGCGAGTTCATGTGGCACTGGCACGCCCGGCACCTGTCGAAGTTCCCGCTGCCGCGCGAGGCATGAGCCGTGAACCACGGAAGCCCCGGCGTGCTCGCCGGGGCTTCCGTAAAAGCAGACCTGACGCGCGTGTCTGCGCGTCCTGACTACACCAACAGTCTACCCACCCTTACCACAGGGCAACCACCTGTATATCAATGGGATCAATGCCCCTGGGGCCTTGCATCTTAAGGAGTGACTTTGTCCGTCCCTACCGGATTCCAGGAACCCTCGATGGGTGCCCGTCCTGCCGCAGGCCATGAAGCCCAAGGGCCCCAAAGCATCACCTTCCTCTACGGCGAGGAAGAATTCACCGTCTCCGGTTTCGAGAACGACCTCCCCGAACTCTCCTCCGTGACCGACCGCGGAGCCCTCGTCAGGGCCGGACTCAACTCACCCGGCGCGACCCTCGACGAGGACTCCTGGCACGCCGTCGCCCGGGCCGTCGTCGCCCCCGACTCCGCCGCCGCCCAACTCCGCGCCCAGAAGGGCCTGCTCTCCGCGCTCATCGAAGAGCACGTCGAAGGCGCCACCCTCCGCTCCCTGCACACCCGCGCCTGGCTCACCGAACTCTTTCCCGGCCTCCAGCCCCGTACCGGACAAGAAGCCCTCCCCGTCGACGACCCGCTCGTCCTCGGCGACCTGGGGGACGACGGCGAGCCACTGGCCTGCGTCGTCTACACCTACCGCGACGTCGCACACCTACGGGCCCACCTGCGGCAGACCATCGCGGAGACCCGACGCGCCAATCCGAACCCGTACGACCAGTCGATCCTGGCCAGGCGGATCACCCGCGCCGTCATCGCCCACCCGGCCCGCCTCGAATTCGATGATGGGACCGAACCGGTCGACGTCCTCGTCGTACGCGACGGAATCACCCGGCTGACCAGCGCCTGGGCCCTCCTGACCGGGGAGGAGAACCCGGCCCCGGACCGGATCGCCCGTACCGCCAGCGACCTCCTGCTCTCCGAGAAGCCCCAACGCCGCGGCGCCGAGAAGCCGCGCAGCCAGCGCATGGCCGTCGGTCGCCGCGACGCCCTCGCCGACCTCCGTGCCGAGTTCTACCAAGGACTCGGCGACGGGCAGCCCGCCGACCGCTCCGTCCGTCTGGGCCAGACCCTCGTGGTTCCGGCCCAGATCACCGTCGGGCTCCGCCGCCACGGCACCACCACCCTGCCCCCCGAAGAGGTCTTCGACGACGCGGTGCGCAGCATCCTCGCCTCGCTGCACGTCGAGTTCAAGGCATGGGAGCCTGCCGCCCAGAACGTGGAGGTCGGCTCCCGGGCCCTACGCCGGGTCCACCTCAACGGCCAGAGCGAAACCCGGCTCCTCGACGGAGTGGTCGGTCTCGCGCTCGGCCGACGCGGCCCCGAAGCCCTTCCGGAGATCTTCGCAGACCGCCGGATACCCGGCACCCCGCTCTGGCGGGCTGTCTACCTCGTGCACCACCTGACCAGGTACGACGTTTTCAAGGAGGTCAAAAGGCACGCCAAGGACATCAAGGGCACCCGCCAGATGAAAACCGCGGGGTACGCCGAGATCCTCGGACCGATCATCGACCTGCCCTGGCGGGGCGCCAAGTCCGCCTCCCTCAAGCAGGCCCGCAACGCGTGGGCCAACGGCGGCGTGCTCACCAAAGCCGTCTTCGGCCACTGGAGCCCCATCCCCGTCCAGGACTTCACCGACCTCGTCGCCCCCGCCCGCGACGGGGACACCGACGCCCGCCAGACCCTCGCCGTGGCCGGCGGAACCGCCCTGCTCGCCGACAAGCTGATCACCCGGAACGTGGGGTCCGCAGTCGGTAACACCGTCCCGTGGCGCAGCAATGTCGACCAGGTGGTGGCCGGCCTCGCCGAGCACGAAGAGGGACTCTGGCTGCTCGCCGTGGCCGCCAACGCCTTCGACGCTCGGCGCGAATGCGTGAACTCTTTCTCCGCCACCCAACTGCTCGGTAAGGACAAGTCGGAGATGTACACCATCCCCGACGTCGACCTCGACCGCCCGGACCGTCTGCGCAAGGACCAGGGAGGTGTGGCGGCCGTGGCCCTCACCCCCAGGCGCCTCGTCGAAGCATCCGACCCGGTGCGCGCCCGGTCGCTGGCGGGCGAGGAGGACAAGAACTCCCACGACAGCCTGACCGTCGGCGAACTGCTCGACCAGAAGCGCAGGGCCCTCACCACAGCGGTCGAAGCGGCCCGGGAGAAGCTGGAAGACCTCCTCGCCTACGCCCGGACACCGGAAGCCAAACAGACCACGCTGGAACCCTTCGGATCACAGCCCGAATGGCAGTCCCTCGACGACGAGGTCCGCGAACTCGGCACGATCATCTACAACAACCGCCCCGCCCAAGCCGACGAGGACGACGAAGAAGACGAAGAAGACGTGAACCAGGACGACTACGACGATACCGAGGACCACTGGGCCTGACCCGCACCCACCACACCCAGTGGGGACCCCGAGGGAACGCGCGCAGGGGCAGCCCAGCCCAAGGACCCGAGACGGACAGCCCAGGTCAGCAGGGGAGCGGCCAGAGACGGCAACGAGCGGGAGCGGAGGAAACAGGGGAGGCAACGGCCGGCGGGCAAACGGCAGCAGCGGGGGAGGGGCCGTCGTTGCAGCCGCGGTCCGGCCGGAAGCGGCGGTTACCCCCGGCGGGGTCCGCTCGTTGGGCTGAGCGGGGTGGCGCACCGGCCACCCCGCCGGCCCCCGAGGACCCCATGCCCGCGCAGCCCGAGCCAGGCCCGCCGTCCCACCGCCCAGCGGCTCCGCTTCCGCCGCTCGCAGGCGGCACCGCGGGAGCCGCCGCCCTGCGCCCCCTCCTCGACACCGTCCTCGCCGCCCTGGAGCAGGGCGCAGCCGAACGCCACGGCCCCCTGCCCGCCGGCGGGCCGGACGCCGTGACAGCCCGGGTCGACGCCGCGCTCACCACCCCCGGCGTACTGCCGGAGCACGGCACCGGCCCCACCGAAGCCCTCACCACCCTGGTCCGCGTCCTCACGGAAGGCGCCGCCGACCCCGCCGACCCGCGGTGCGCCGCCCACCTCCACACCCCGCCGCTCGCCCTCGCCGCGGCCGCCGACCTCGCCGCCTCCGCCCTCAACCCCTCCCTGGACTCCTGGGACCAGGCCCCCGCCGCATCGGCCCTCGAAACCCTTCTGACCCGGGCCCTCGCCGCCGACCTCTACCCCGGCCGCGACCACGCCGACGCCGTCGTCACCACCGGTGGCACCGAATCCAACCAGCTCGCCGTACTCCTCGCCCGTGAACGGCACGACGGCCACCCCCCGACCGTCCTCCACGGCGCCAACGCCCACCACTCCATCCCCCGCGCCGCCTGGCTGCTCGGCCTCCCCCGGGCCCTCGTACTGCCCACCCCCGACGGGATCCTCGACCCCGCCGCGCTCGACGAAGCCCTCACCACCCTCAGCGGGCCCGTCCTCGTCACCGCCACCGCCGGCACCACCGACGCAGGACTCATCGACCCGCTGCCCGCCATCGCCGACACCTGCGACAAACACGGCGCCGACCTCCATGTCGACGCCGCCTACGGCGGACTCCTCGCCCTCAGCGGCAATCCCCGCCACCGGGCCCTCCTCGCCGGCCTCGACCGGGCCCACTCCCTCACCCTCGACCTGCACAAACTCGGCTGGCAACCCGTCGCCGCCGGCCTCCTCGCCGTACCCGACACCGGCCTCCTGGCCCCCCTCGGCCACCAGGCCGACTACCTCAACCCCGCCGACGACACCGAAGCCGGCCTCCCCGACCTCCTCGGCCGCTCCCTCCGCACCACCCGCCGCGCCGACGCCCTCAAAATCGCCACCACCCTCCGCGCCCTCGGCCGCGACGGCCTCACCCAGCTCCTCGACCGAACCCTCGAAGCCGCCCACCGGCTCGCCGCACTCCTCGAAGCCCACCCCCGCTTCGAACTCCACGCTGCGCCCACCCTCAGCACAGTCCTCTTCCGCCCCACCGGCACCACCGACGAAGACCTCGCCGCCCTCCGCCGCACCCTCCTGCACGGCGGCCACGCCGTCCTCGGCCGCGCCACCGCCGCCGGCCGCCTCTGGCTCAAGGCCACCCTGCTCAACCCCCACACCACGGAGGCGGACCTCCACGCCCTCGTGACCCTCCTGGAAGGCAGCACCCACCGATGACCGCCCAGCTCGATGCACCCCACGACCTCGTCGGAATCGGCATCGGCCCCTGCAACCTCGCCCTCGCCGCCCTCGCCGACGGCGTGCCCGGCGGCCTCGCCACCGCCTTCTACGACCGGGCCCGCGACTTCCACTGGCACCCCGGCCTCCTCCTCGACGGCGCCACCCTCCAAGTCCCCTTCCTCGCCGACCTCGTCACCCTCGCCGACCCCGCCAGCCCCTGGACGTTCCTCAACTACCTCAAGCACAAGGAACGCCTCTTCCCCTTCTACTTCGCCGAGCGCTTCCACATCCACCGCACCGAATACGACGCCTACTGCCGCTGGGTCGCCGGCCGCCTCCCCGGACTCCACTTCGGCCACCAGGTCGACGCCGTCCGCTGGAACCCCGAACGCGACCTCTTCGAAATCGACTACACCCAACTCGACGCCGACGGCGAAGCCGAAGCCCTCGGCCGCACCCACAGCCGCCACCTCGCCCTCGGCATCGGCACCGCCCCCAACATCCCCGAACCCCTCCGCCCCCTCGCCGACGCCCCCACCGTCCCCGTCATCCACTCCGCCGACTACCTCGACAACCGCGAACGCATCCTCGCCGCCCACCACGTCACCGTCATCGGCTCCGGCCAGTCAGGCGCCGAAATCTTCCTCGACCTGCTCCGCGCCCGCCCCGCCGGCCGCGAACGCCTCCACTGGCTCGCCCGCACCCCCGCCTTCGCCCCGATGGAGTACTCCAAGCTCGGCCTGGAACACTTCACCCCCGACTACACCCGCTTCTTCCACGCCCTCCCCGAACCCGTCCGCGACCGCCTCGTCCCCGCCCAATGGCAGCTCCACAAAGGCATCGACGCCACCACCATCGCCGCCATCCACGACGAGCTCTACCGACGCACCCTCCACGGCGGTTGGCCCGACGCCGTCCTCACCCCCGGAGTCACCGTCCGCACCGCCGGCCGCATCGCCACGACCAAGGTCGAACTCCACCTCGAACACACCCAGCAGAGCACCCGCTCCCGCCTCACCACCGACGCCGTCGTCCTCGCCACCGGCTACAAGGAACGCCCCCTGGGCGGACTCCTCGCCGGCCTCACCCCCTACCTCCGCAAGGACTCCGCCGGCCGCCCCCGCATCGACGAACACCACCGCATGGTCCTCGACCCCGCCATCACCGGATCCGTGTTCGTCCAGAACGGCGAACGCCACACCCACGGCGTCGGCGCCCCCGACCTCGGCCTCGCCGCCTGGCGCGCCGCCACCATCCTCAACACCCTCACCGGCAAGAACCCCTACCCCCAGCCGGCCCGCACCGCCTTCACCACCTTCGGCCTCGACCAGCGGGAACACGCCCGCCCCCACATCCCGGGCGAACTGCTCCCACTGGTCGAACAACCCTGACCGGCAGTCAGACCACTACGCGAAGACCGGAGCCCCCGCACGCGTCAGCCGCCAGCCCACCGACGCGAACTCCGCCGGGTCCACCGTGCCCCGCGCCTTCACCCACGAGATGATCGTGTTGCGTATCTCATCCGAATTCGCCCACAACTGCCGGGCCGCCGGAACGTGCGGGAACGCCCCGCCACCCGAAGCCCGGTAGTTGTTCACCGCCAGCACGAACCGCGCCTGCGGATCCAGCGGCTTCCCCTCGAACGACAACCCGGTGATCCGCGACCCCACCGGCTGCGCGATGTCGATGTCGTACGTCAGCCCGTACACCGCGTCGTAGTTGTAGTCCGGCGTACCCTCCGCGTTCGTCAGCTTCGCCGGATCCACCGGAACCTCCGGCGCCGTCCGCACGAAGTACTTCGCCGAGTACTCCAGGTAGTCCTTCAACTGCGCGCCCGTCATCAGCCGCGCCTCCAGCGTGTTCTCGAACGGATACAGGCCCGCCGCATCCCGGATCGTCACCTGACCCGCCGGGATCACCGCCGTCCGCGAGAAACACGAAGCCTGCGACAGCACCGGCAGCGACGCCCACTCCGTGCCCGCCAGCGCACCCCGGACCGTCTCCGCCTGCACGTGGTTGATCAGATCGATGATCGGCACGTCCTTCACCGGACCGTCCGCCGAGGACATCGCCTGCACCGACGTACCGATCACCTGGTTCACGTACGCCACGACCTTCTCGTGCTCGTCCCCGAGCAGCCGCGTGATCTTCGGATCCTCCTCGACCGTGTTCGAGTTCAGCACCTTCGCCGACACCGACGACACCGTCCAACGGCCCCGCTCCCACGTCAGCTGGAAGTCGAACAGCGTCAGCCGCTGCCCCCATTTCAGCGGCTCCGACAGCACCACGTCCTTGCCGGTCGCCTTGTTCTTCACCCGGTACTCCGGGATCTCCGTGTGCGCGTGACCCACCAGGATCGCGTCGATCCCCGGCACCTGCTCCGCCACCAGACCCGCCGCGTTCTCGACGTACGGCAGCTGGTCCCCGTACGACGAGGTCCCGCTCGACCCCGAATGCGCCGACACGATCACCACGTCCGCACCCATCGACCGCAGCCGCGGCACGTACTTCGCCGCCTGCTCCTCCAAACCCGGGAACGTCATCTTCCCCTGGACGTTCTGCTTGTCCCAGATCGCGATGCCCGGATTCGTCAGACCCAGCACCGCCACCTTCACATCCCGCCCGCACGGCGTCCGAAGCCGGTGCATGCTGTACGGCGGGAACGCCGGCCGCAGCGACTTCGCGTCCAGCGCGTTCGCACCCAGCAGCGGGAAGTCGCACTGCTCCTGGAACTTCCGCAGCACCGGAATGCCGTAGTTGAACTCGTGGTTCCCCAGCGCCGCCGCGTCGTACCCGATCGCGTTCATCGCCTGCGCCATGGGATGCACCGGCCCGCGCCGGGCCGTGATCGGATCCACCTTCGCGTAGTAGTACGACAGCTGCGTGCCCTGGATCGTGTCACCCGCGTCGATCAGCAGGGTGTTGCCCCGGCCCTTCTCCGCACGCACCTGCTCCACCAGCGTCGAGATCTTCGCCAGACCGACGTCGTTGTGCGCCTTGTCGTCGAACTCCTTGTCCGTGAAATAGTCCCAGTTGAAGACATTCCCGTGCAGATCGGTCGTCCCCATCACCGTGAACGCGTACGTCCTCGGCTTCGCCGCCCGCTGCGGCTCCACGGCCGCCGACGGGGTGCTCGTGACCCCCGTCAACGCCACGGCCGCACCCGTCGCGGCCGAACTGCCCAGAAACGTCCTACGGTCGAACGCCATGCCATCTCCCCTTGTGAGGCTCAACAACGCGCGTAGATTCTGCACCTGAACGAGCGACGGTGCGAGAGTGAGATTCATGACTCAGGAAGCGGCACCCCAGCCCTACGGAACCCCCGAAGTGCCCCGCGTCGCCGTACGAGGCGAAGCACACCTCGAAGTCGACCCCGAAATCGCCCGCATCGGCATCTCCGTCAGCGCCCGCGGCACCGACCGCCGCACCGCCCTCGAAGACCTCACCCGCCGCAACAACACCGTCCTCGACCTCATCAAGAGCTACGGCGAACCCGTCGAAAAAATCGAAACCGGCGCCTTCTCCATCACCCCCGAACTCACCCGCCACGGACGCGGCGAACGCATCCGCGCCTACCACGGCCGCGTCCACATCACCGCCGAACTCAACGACTTCACCACCCTCGGCGAACTCACCACCCGCCTCGCCGACCTCGAACTCACCCGCATCGACGGCCCCTGGTGGGCCCTCCGCCCCGACTCCCCGGCCCACGGCCAAGCCCGCCGCCAAGCCGTCCTCGAAGCCGTCCAACGCGCCCGCGAATACGCCGAAGCACTCGGCGCCCGCCTCGCCGCCCTCGTCGAACTCGCCGACCTCGGCGCCGAGAACGCCACCCCCATCGCCATGGCCGCCCCCGCCGGCATGATGCGCTCCATGGCCTTCGACGGAACCGAGGACGCCGGAGCCCCACCCCTCGACCTCGAACCCCAGCGCCAGACCGTCTACGCCCAGGTCAACGCACGCTTCACCATGACCCCGCCACAGCTCTGAAAAACCCCACCGAACCCGGCCCCCGGGGGTGCTCATCAGAGCACCCCCGCGCCCATTCAACAATTGTCAACAAGCTTTTGCCCAACGGTTGTTGAGCAGCCACCCACACCTCATTTCCTACCCCCCGGTAGGGCATACGCTCGGCCCATGCGCCGAGCGAAAATCGTATGTACCCTGGGCCCCGCCACCGACTCATACGACCAGATCAAGGCCCTGGTCGAAGCCGGAATGGACATCGCCCGCCTCAACCTCAGCCACGGCACCTACGCCGAACACGAGGACCGCTACCTCCGCGTACGCAAGGCATCCGACGAAACCGGCCGCAGCGTCGGCATCCTCGCCGACCTTCAAGGCCCGAAGATCCGCCTCGGCCGCTTCCGCGAAGGCCCCGTACTCCTTGAACGCGGCGACGCATTCACCATCACCGTCGAAGACACCCAAGGCGACCGCCACACCTGCGGCACCACCTACAAAGGCCTCGCCACCGACGTCACCACCGTCGAACGCATCCTCGTCGACGACGGCCGCGTCACCCTCGAAGTCACCGCCATCGACGGCCCCCGCGTCCACACCACCGTCATCGAAGGCGGCATGGTCTCCGACCACAAAGGCCTCAACCTCCCCGGCGTCGCCGTCTCCGTCCCCGCCCTCTCCGACAAGGACATCGAAGACCTCCGCTGGGCCCTCCGCACCGGCGCCGACGTCATCGCCCTCTCCTTCGTCCGCACCGGACGCGACATCGAAGACGTCCACCGCATCATGGACGAAGAAGGCCGCCGCCTCCCCGTCATCGCCAAAATCGAAAAACCCCAAGCCGTCGACAACATCGACGAAATCGTCGCCGCCTTCGACGGCATCATGGTCGCCCGCGGCGACCTCGGCGTCGAAATGCCCCTGGAACAAGTCCCCATCGTCCAAAAGCGCGCCGTCAAACGCGCCAAGCGCAACGCCAAACCCGTCATCGTCGCCACCCAAATGCTCGACTCGATGATCGACAACAGCCGCCCCACCCGCGCCGAAGCCTCCGACGTCGCCAACGCCATCATCGACGGCACCGACGCCGTCATGCTTTCGGGTGAAACCAGCGTCGGCAAACACCCCATCGAAACCGTCCGCACCATGTCCCGCATCGTCGAAGCCGCCGAAGAAGACATCCTCGCCAAGGGCCTCCCCCCACTCACCGAACGCAACAAGCCCCGCACCCAAGGCGGCGCAGTCGCCCGCGCAGCCGCCGAAATGGGCGACTTCCTCGGCGCCAAATTCCTCGTCGCCTTCACCCAGAGCGGCGACACCGTCCGCCGACTCTCCCGCTACCGCTCACCCATCCCCCTCCTCGCCTTCACCCCCGACCCCTCCACCCGCTCCCAACTCAACCTCACCTGGGGCGTCGAAACCTTCCTCGGCCCCCACGTCGACTCCACCGACGCCATGGTCGCCCAAGTCGACGAAGAACTCCTCCGCATCGGCCGCTGCGCCCCCGGCGACACCGTCGTCATCACCGCCGGCTCCCCGCCCGGCGTCCCCGGCTCCACCAACCTCGTCCGCGTCCACCACATCGGCGACCCCCTCCGCTGACCCCCGCCTCACCGCAACCGGCCCAACAGGCCACAGCCTCCGGCCCCGCACCGCGGCAACACCGCACCAGGCGGGGCCGGGACCGCGAAAGGCCAGGGTCACGGGACCCCAGCGGCCCGCTACAGCACCTCACGTATGAGACGCAGCGCCTCGGGCAGCTCCAACCGGCTCTCACCCGTACTCGGGAAATGCCCGCCCGCCGCCGTCACCGTCGCCGTCGCACCCAACTCCGTCACGAACCGCATCACATGCTCAGCCGTCCGACCACCCGTCACCGGGTCATCCGCGGCATGCAACACCCGGAACTCCCGCGCCGCCGCACGGATCCGCACCCAGTCGAACTCCGGCTCGAAGAACGCCGCCAGCGCGTCGTACCCCACCTCCCCGGACATCGACGCCACGAACACCACCCCCGCGAACGGACCCTCGGCCTCCGTGTCGTGCTGCTGCAGCAACCGCAGCACATTCACCCCGCCCAGGCTGTGCCCCACCAGCACCGTCTCCCCGGCCTGCGCACCCTCGGTCTCCGCACGCAGACCCTTCAGCCAAACGTCCGCTTCCGGCGCGAACGGCTCCGGGAAGTCCGGCACCCGCACCTCGTGCCCCTCCGCCGACAGCTCACCCGCCACGGATCCGTACCAGTGCTCGCCACCGGACATCCCGTACCCGTGGTTGATCACGACCTTGCCCATGACTCATCCCCCCAAAGACTCGACAGCAGGAGTCTTCCGCCGTCTCGACCAATCGAAACGCTACGCAGCGTTTCGATTTGAGGCTAGGACTATCGTGATCCCGTGTCAACCAACCCGGAGACCCCACCCAGCCGGCCCCGCACCGGGGGCCGCAACCGCAACGAAGACGCCCACCACTCCGTCCTCGAAGCCACCACCGCACTCCTCATCGAGAACGGCTACGGCCCCCTCACCATCGAAGGCGTCGCCAAACGCTCCGGCGTCGCCAAAAGCACCATCTACCGCTGGTGGAAGTCCAAGCCCGACCTCGTCATGGACGCCTACGCCCACCAAACCGCCACCCGCGTCCCCGAACCCGACACCGGCACCCTCGCCGGCGACCTCACCACCTTCCTCACCGACCTCTACCGCATCGGCAACAACCCCACCCGCACCAAAGCCCTCACCGGCCTCATGGCCGAAGCCCAACTCGACCCCGCCTTCGCCCAACCCTTCCGCGCCTGGATCGCCACCCGCCGCGACATCGTCACCAACCTCCTCACCCGCGCCATCACCCGCGGGGAAATCCCCCCGTCCACCGACCTCACCCACGCCACCGACCTCGTCTTCGGCCCCTTCTGGTACCGACTCCTCACCGGCCACGCCCCCCTCGACCCCACCGACGCCGAAGCGCACGCCACCACCGTGCTGCACGGCCTCATGGCAGCCTCCACCGAACGGCATTGACCTCAACCACACTTGAGCTCGTACCGTTCACACCATGACGATCAAGGACTACTCCCAGGACGAGCTCGCCGCCCAGCCCATCGGCTACTGGAGCGGCGAAACGTACCGCCTCGCCGTCGGCGGCCTCCGTGCCGCCCTCGCCGAAGAAGACCTCACCCAGCCCCACTGGTGGACCCTCAACCACCTCGCCGGCGCCCCCGGCACCTGGACCCGCCCCGCCCTCACCGCCAAACTCACCCGCTTCGACGACCAGAACCACGACTTCGAAGCGATCTACGCCGACCTCGCCACCCGAGGCTGGACCACCGAAGCCCCCGACGGCACCCTTACCCTCACCGAGGAAGGCGAAGCCGGCCGAGAGCGCGCCCGCTCCCGCAACGCCGCCGTCCACACCCGCATGCACGAGGGCATCGACCCCGCCGACTACGCCGATGCCCTCAACGTCCTGCGCCGCATCGTGCACAACCTGGGCGGCGACTCCGACCTCCCCTAGGGCTCAGAACTTCTCCCCGACATGGGCATCCATGAGCGCGACGGACGCCTTCCGAGCGACAGACACGTTGTTGTTTGCGTTCGAGTGGGCCCACTCGACGCCGAGCCTGTCCAGGGTGTCGGTCAGGAGCCGCTTGATGTCCTCGGACTTGTTGGTGAAGAAATATCGCGGGTACTCGTAGCGCCTGCCGTTGCGGACGGTCCAGTTGGTGATCCGGCAGCCGTCGGAGTGGATCAGTCCTCGGACGAAGTCCCACGGATGCGCGTCGACGATCTCCTGCTGCCAAGGTTCCAGGACGATGCGCCGCTCGTGTTTCTTGCCCGGGCCGTGTTGCGGGAACATGCACGTCCAGTGCCGTCCGTAGCTGGTCACGGCGACGCAGCCAGGCTTCTGGAGCACGTACACCGAGTCCACGGGCCGCACGGCCCGGATCGCCGCGCGGCACAGGTCGATGAGCCCGGGCCAGGCGTCGGCGCACGCGATGCGCAGCTGCTGGCCGCCGTTCGGATGGGGGCTGATGCAGCCGTCGCCTAGGTAGAGGCCGAGGAGATAGGCGTACGACGGCGTGTCGCCAGGGTGCGAACAGGGACTGTTCCGCATGCGAGGGAGGGGCTCAAGCCTGAGCCGCCAGGAGCGGATGGAGGCACGGGATATTCCGGTTTCCCTGCTCACGGAATTCAGACTGCGGCCTTCTGAGAGCAGTCTCAGTGCGAGTTGGCGGGTCTGCAGGTCGTACATGAGCACGACGCTGAGGAAGTTTTTGCCGTTGCGTGCACCGTTTGGCGGTGTGTTCGCTCAAATTGACGAATGGCGGCCATTCGGCTGCGACCATGGAATTCAAGGAAAGGTGCCCCAGGTGGGATTCGAACCCACACTGTCCGCTGTTTGAGAGCGGCCTCTCTGACCAGTTGGAGTACTGGGGCCTAGGAAACGAAGGTTCGCGTGAACCCTGTGTGCCACCACCTTACAGGAGCTCGGTAGGCTCAGGGGAGCAGTTATGCCCCGCAACGAGGAGCCCCCGTGACCGCCCCCGAGACGCCGAACCCCGACGCCGACCAGTCGCATGTTCCCCCGCTGACGACCCGGGTCGTCATCGCCGAGGACGAGGCGCTCATCCGGCTCGACCTGAAAGAGATGCTGGAGGAGGAGGGGTACACCGTCGTCGGTGAGGCCGGGGACGGGCAGACGGCCGTCGAGCTGGCCCGGGAGCACCAGCCGGACCTGGTGATCCTGGACGTGAAGATGCCCGTCCTGGACGGCATCTCCGCGGCCGAGAAGATCGCCCAGGAGTCCATCGCCCCGGTGCTGATGCTGACCGCGTTCTCGCAGCGCGAGCTGGTCGAGCGGGCTCGGGACGCCGGGGCCATGGCGTACCTGGTGAAGCCGTTCAGCAAGAGCGACGTGGTGCCGGCCATCGAGATGGCGGTGTCGCGGTTCTCGGAGCTGAAGGCGTTGGAGAAGGAGGTCGCGGACCTCTCGCAGCGGCTGGAGACGCGGAAGCTGGTGGACCGGGCGAAGAGCGTGCTGCAGACGCAGTACGGGCTGACCGAGCCGGCCGCGTTCCGGTGGATCCAGAAGACCTCCATGGACCGGCGGATGTCCATGCAGCAGGTCGCCGAGGCGGTCATCGAGGACGCCGAGGAGAAGAAGAACGCTGCCAACAAGCAGCAGTAACCGCCCACGCACATGCCGAAGGGCCCGCCTCCCCCGAGGGAGGCGGGCCCTTCCGTGTGTGGGCGAGGGGTCAGTCCTCGCCGAGGTACGCCTTGCGGACGTCCTCGTTGTGGAGGAGGTCCTGGCCGGTGCCCGAGAGGACGATCTTGCCGATCTCCATCACGTGCGCCTGGTCGGCCAGGGAGAGCGCCGCCTGGGCGTTCTGCTCGACGAGCAGGATCGTGGTGCCGGACGCCTTGAGCTCGGCGACCGTGGCCATGATCTTCTGCATCATCAGCGGGGAGAGGCCCATGGAGGGCTCGTCCAGCATGAGGAGCTTCGGCTGGGACATGAGCGCGCGGCCCATGGCCAGCATCTGCTGCTCGCCGCCGGAGAGGGTTCCGGCGGCCTGCTTACGGCGTTCGCCCAGGATGGGGAACATGTCGTAGGCGCGCTGGATGTCCTTCTCGATGCCGTCCTTGTCGCTCCGCAGGAACGCTCCGAGCTGGAGGTTCTCGGCGATCGACAGCCGGGGGAAGATGTGTCGTCCCTCGGGGGAGTGGGCGAGGCCCAGGGAGACGATCTTGTGGGCCGGCACGGTGTTGATCGGCTTGCCGTCGAAGGTGATGCTGCCGGCCTTGGGCTTGATGAGGCCGGAGAGGGTGCGGAGGGTGGTGGTCTTGCCGGCGCCGTTGGTGCCGACGAGGCAGACGATTTCGCCCTCGTTGACCTCGAAGGAGATTCCCTTGACGGCCTCGATCTTGCCGTAGGCGACCTTGAGGTCCTCGACCTTGAGCAGTGCGGTCACTTGGCCTCTCCTTCCGTGCTGGTGGTGCTGGTGGTGCTGTCCGCTTCGTCGGCGGCCGGGGTGGCGGCTTCCTCGGCGGGGGTTTCCGGGGCGTCGGCCTCGGGGGCCTCGGCCTCAGCCTCAGCCTCGTCGGCGGCGTCGGCGTCGGTGGCCTCAGCCTCAGCGGCCTCGGGCTCAGCCTCGGCCTCAGCGGCCTCAGCCTCCGCTGCCGCGGCCACGGCCTCGGCCGCGTGGGCCTCGGCCGCCTCGACCTCGGCGGCCTCCTCCTCGCCGGGCGCGCCCTCGAAGGGGGTGCCGAGGTAGGCGGCGATGACGCGCTCGTCGCCCTGGACCTCGGAGGCGCTGCCTTCGATGAGCTTCTGGCCCTGGACGAGGCAGGCGACGCGGTCGCAGAGGTTGAAGATGAAGCGCATGTCGTGCTCGATGACGAGGACGGCGACGCCCATGTCGCGGATGGCGAAGATGAGCTCTTCGGCGGCCCGGGTTTCCTGGGGGTTCATGCCGGCGGTGGGCTCGTCCAGGAGGATGAGGCCGGGGTCGCTGGCGAGGGCGCGGGCGATTTCCAGCTTGCGCTGCTCGCCGTACGGAAGGTTCTTCGCCAGGTGCTGGGCCTTGTGCTCCAGGCCGATGAACTCGAGGAGTTCCATGGCGCGGGCCTCGCTGGCGGCTTCGGCCTTCTTGAAGCCGGGGCCGCGCAGGAGGGCGGACCAGAGGCCTTCCTTGGTGCGGGTGTGGCGTCCGACGAGGACGTTCTCCAGCACGGTCATGTTGTGGAAGAGCCGGATGTTCTGGAAGGTGCGCGCGATGCCGGCCTGGGTGACCAGGTGGGGCTTGGGCGGCAGGACCGTGCCCTTGTAGCTGACGGTGCCTTCGGTGGGCACGTACAGGCCGGTGAGGCAGTTGAAGAAGGTGGTCTTGCCGGCGCCGTTGGGGCCGATGAGGCCGACGATCTCGCCCGCGTTGACCTTGAGGTCGACGCCCTTGACGGCGGTGAGGCCGCCGAAGCGCATCGTGACGCCGCTGGCTTCGAGGACGGTGGTGCCCGTGCCCGTGGTGGTGTCGGTGGTGGTGGTCATGGTTACGCACCCGCCTTGGCCGTTGCCGGGCCGGTGGGGGCCTGGTCGGCGGTGTCGTCGTGGTACTCGAGCTTCGCGCGCTTGTTGGCGATGAGGCCCTCGGGGCGGAAGCGCATGAGGAGGATCAGGGCGAGGCCGAAGCCGAGGAGCTGGTAGTCCTGGAGGAACTGCAGCTTGGCCGGGATGAGGAAGAGGAGTGCGGAGCCGAGGATGGGGCCGCGGATGGTGCCCATGCCGCCGAGGATGACCGCGGCGAGGAGGAACGCGGAGTTCGGCGGCACGGGGCCGGCGAAGACGTAGTTCTCGGGGACGACCGTGGTGTTGACGTGGGCCTGGACGGTGCCGGCGAGGCCGGCGAGCGCGGCGCCGAGGGCGAAGGCGATGAGCTTGACGCGGAAGCCGTTGATGCCCATGGCGGTGGCGGCGGTCTCGTCCTCGCGGATGGCGACCCAGGCGCGGCCGATGCGGCTGTTCTGGGCGCGGGCGAAGACGACGATGACCAGGGCCATGACCAGGATCATCAGGAGGTAGTAGTTGGCGTAGGCGCCGAGGGTGACACCGAGGATGGTGTGGGGCTCGCCGAAGTTGTAGCCGAAGAACTCGAGCTGCGGGATGTTCGGGATGCCGTTGGGGCCGTTGGTGATCTTCGGGCCGGAGGTGCCGTCGAGGTTGCCCATGGCGATGCGGAAGATTTCTCCGAAGCCGAGGGTGACGATGGCGAGGTAGTCGCCGCGGAGGCGCAGGGTGGGCGCTCCGATGACGACGCCGAAGACGAGGGAGGCTGCCATGCCGGTGAGTACGGCTGCCCAGAAGGGGAACTGTACGCCGAAGGCGGAGGAGGCGGCTCCGGAGACCAGGGCTGCGGTGTAGGCGCCGACGCCGAGGAAGGCGACGTAGCCGAGGTCGAGGAGGCCGGCGAGGCCGACGACGATGTTCAGGCCGAGGGCGACGGTCGCGAAGATCAGGATGTTGACCGCGATCAGCGTGTAGGTGTCGCCGCTCTGCTGGATGAACGGGAAGGCGATCGCCGCGGCGAGGGTGGCCGTGACGGTGACCTGGCGGTTGTTGGCGGTGATCGCCGAGAGGCGGTCGGCGAGGCCGGACTTGAAGACGGCCAGGGTGGAGAAGACGATCAGGATCAGGTAGGCGATGAAGAGCTGGGGCTCTTTGTCGTCGGTGTCGATGCCGAAGGTGACGACGTACAGGCCGAGGGCGAAGACCGCGGTGATGACGAGGATTTCGGCCCAGGACGGCAGCTTCTTGGCCGGGGCGGCCTTGCGGGTGTCGTCGGGCAGCTGGTACGCGGCGATCGCGGGGATGGCGGCGGCGACGACGGCGAAGCCTGCGCCGGGCTCGAGGTCCACGAGGGCGCCGAGCTCGACGATGATCGAGATCGCGGTGTAGAGGGTGGTGGCGAAGGTGCCCAGTGCCATGAACCAGGTGGCCTGGCGGGCGCCGGTGGGGGTGAGCCAGCCGAATCCCTTGATGCCGAGCGCGGAGAGGGCGAAGGCGGCGGTGACGATCGCGCCGACCAGGGTGAGGACCTGGAGGGGGGCGGGGTAGCCGTAGATCGTGAGGTTGCCGGGGAAGTCGGTGGTCCAGGTCCAGGCGAGGAAGGCACTGATCGCGGTGGCGATGCTGCCGCCGAGGATCGTGTAGAGCAGTGCGGTGGGCTTGCCGGACGAGGTGGTCTCGGTGGCTGCCTCGTAGGTGGTGTCGCTCATGGTTCTCACGCCCTATCCGCGACGCGCTCGCCGAGGAGGCCCTGGGGCCGCACGAGGAGCACGAGGATGAGGAGTACGAAGGCCCAGACGTTGGACCAGGCGCCGCCACCGAGCTGATCCATGCCGGGGATCTCTTCGATGTAGGCGATGGAGAGGGATTCGGCGATGCCGAGGACGAGTCCGCCGACCATGGCGCCGTAGATGTTGCCGATGCCGCCGAGGACGGCCGCGGTGAAGGCCTTGAGGCCGAGGATGAAGCCCATCTCGAAGCCGATCTGGCCGCGCTCGAGGCCGTAGGCGACGGCTGCGACGGCGGCGAACGCGGCACCGATGGCGAAGGCCATGACGATGATGCGGTCGGTGTTGATGCCCATGAGCTTGGCGGTGTCGGGGTCCTGCGCGGTGGCCTGCATGGCGCGGCCGCTGCGGCTCTTGGAGACGAACATGCCGAGGCCGAGCATGCACAGCGGGGCGAGGACGAGGATGAACAGGTCCGCGCGCTGGATCATCAGGCTGTCGGTGATCTTGAAGGCTTCGCCGGTGAACTCGGGGAAGCTGCGCTTGTCCTTGGCGTTCGGGTAGAAGCCCCAGATGAGCTGCTGGAGGGCGATCGAGAGGCCGATCGCGGTGATGAGGGGGGCGAGCTTGGGGGCGCCGCGCAGCGGGCGGTAAGCGAAGCGCTCGGCTGCGGTTGCGACGGCTACGGAGGCGATCGCGCCACCGATGATCATGAGCGGGATCGCCACCAGGAGCGGGGTTCCTTCAGGAAGCCATATGTAGGTGGTGAGGGCGCCGAAGCCCCCGATCATGAAGATCTCGCCGTGGGCGAAGTTGATGAGCTGGACGATGCCGTAGACCATGGTGTACCCGATGGCGACAAGGCCGTAAAGGGCACCAAGGGCAAGGCCGTTGGCCAGCTGTTGCGGCAGTTCGTGCACCGCAGGGCCTCCGATGAGCGTGTCGGATAAGACTCCGCGCGAGGGCGCTGTTTGCGCCCTCGCGCGGCATGTTTCTTTGGTCAGTCAGGGGTGGAGCGCGAGGAGCGGGTGGCGGGGCCGGCGGGGGCCGGCCTGCCGTCCGTCGGTGTTACTTGACGGTGTCGCTCTTGACGTCGATCCACTTGCCGCCCTCGACCTTGTAGACCGTGAGCTGCTTGTTGGTGGTGTCGCCGAACTCGTCGAAGGCGACCTTGCCGGTCACGCCGTCGAAGCTGACCTTGCCGAGGGCCTCGACGACCTTGGCGCGGGCGTCGGTGGGCAGCTTGCCGCCGTTGGCGGCGACGACGGCCTTGACGGCCTGGACGACGGCCCAGCCGGCGTCGTAGGAGTAGCCGCCGTAGGCCGCGTACGGGTCCTTGTAGCCGCCGGCGTTGTAGTCGGCGATGAACTTCTTGGCGGTGTCGAGCTTCTCGACCGGGTAGCCGATCGAGGTGGCCAGGTCACCGTCGTTGGCCTCGGCGGAGGCGCTGATGAAGGCCGGGTCGTAGATGCCGTCGCCACCCATGGTGGGGATCTTGGCGCCGGTCTTCTTGATCTGGTCGGAGAGCAGGCCGCCCTCGGGGTACTGGCCGCCGAAGTAGACGGCGTCGGCGCCCGAGGACTTGACCTTGTCGGCGGTGGAGGAGAAGTCGGTCTCCTTGACCGTGACGTGGTCGGTGTCGGCGATCTGGCCGCCGAGCTTCTTGAACTCGTCGGAGAAGATGGCCGCGAGGCCGGCGCCGTAGGTCTGCTTGTCGTCGACGACGAAGACCTTGCGCTTGCCGGCGTCGTTGTAGAGGTACTGGGCGGCGAACTTGCCCTGGACCACGTCGGTGGCGGCGGTGCGGAAGTAGGTCTTGAAGGGGCGCTTGAACTCGCCCTTGCCCCAGTTGTCGCCCTGGGAGAGGGCGGGGTTGGTGTTGGCCGGGGAGACCTGGGCGAGGTTGGCGGAGGCGAAGACGCCCTGCATCTGCTGGGCCACGCCGGAGTTCAGCGGGCCGACGACGCCGAGAACTTCCTTGTTGCCAACGAGTTTGGTGGCGTTCGCCTGGCCGGAGGCAGGAACTGCCTGGTCGTCGAGGGCTTCGACCTTGAATTCGATGCCCGGGACCTCGTTGTTCTTGTTGGCCGTCTTGGCCGCGAGGTCGACGGAGTTCTTGATGCCCTGGCCGAGGGCGGAAAGCGAGCCGGTCAGAGGGGCGTCGACACCGATGACGACGACGGTCTTGCCGCTGTCGCCATTGTTCTTGTTGCCGCCCTCGTCGCGCGAACCGCAGGCAGTGAGGGTCAGTGCTCCCGTGGTGATCACGGTGGTGAGGACGAGCAGTGAACGGTTGCGCACGATTAATCCTTTCCCTGGCGCGGCCCTCCTCTGATGTGAGGTGCCGTTTAGTCGCCGGG
This sequence comes from Streptomyces sp. NPDC043853, assembly GCF_056436025.1. Lineage (NCBI taxonomy): Bacteria > Bacillati > Actinomycetota > Actinomycetes > Kitasatosporales > Streptomycetaceae > Streptomyces > Streptomyces sp. NPDC043853. Next base: position 24,455 of record NZ_JBWKDJ010000002.1, on the reverse strand, counting down.
CCGCACCTGGGGGAGGTACACGGCCGTGCTGAGACGCGCCCGGCGGCGCGGTGACTGGCCGTGACTCTAGGCCCGAGGTGGCGAGCGCGGGGAGCGGGGAAAGGAGGATGTGACTGTCTTGTTATGCCAAGGCCAAGAATGCGTGCCGGGAGTGGGGGCAGAACGGACATTTAGTGGCGGGGGTGAGTGACCACATTCTGAGAATTACCTGTTCCGCTAAGGGGCTTGGAGTGTTGATGGTCCTGTCTGTGATCGAATTCCGCCCGTGGTGGCTGGATGTGTCCGATTGATTTCGCCGAGTGGGTCGTGACGGGCGGAAATGGGGGATTCCGCACCTGTTGGCATTACTGTGAGTAATGATTCCGCAGTGCGTGCTTCATGATCGATTGGGTGGCTTGAACGCGACGGTGGGGGCTGAAACCGCTCCCACCTGCGGCTTGGCCGCGGGCGGCCGGGCGCCCGGAAGGCGGACAGCGCGCTCGGGAATCCGGAGAGTCGGGTCAGTTCGGCGGTCGCCAGTTCTCGGAGCTGCCGGTCGCCCCGCGCCGCTCCCGGCAGCGTTCCGCCGTGAACCGGTCGATCAGCTCAAGTGCCTTGTCCCGTCCGGCAGTTCGCTCCTCGGCGCGGCCGGCGGCCACCGCGTCCTCGTGGATCGCGTACTGCTCGTTCGAGAGGCCCTTCTGCTCCCAGTCCAGACCGGACCAGTAGGTGCCCTTGAGGGTCTCTTTCGCCCAGTAGGAAACGAGAGTTGTGCACGTTTCGACGGGCGAGGGAGGAGTGGGTGCGGGGGTGGCCGAGGAGGGCCGTGCGGTCGGGGCGGAAGAGGAGCAACCGGACAGCGCCAGCAGGGCGAGGGCCGCGGAGGCCAGGTGCCGGGCGGGAGCGTGCGGCGATGTCCCCATGGAGGGGACGGTAGGTGGTCACCTTCGGTGACACAACCGTCCTGGGGCGGATCGTGCCGGAGGGGCCGATTCCGGGCGGTCTCCGGAATCGGCCCCTCGGGGGCGTACGGGCGCGGGTGTGCGGGCGCAGGGGCGTGGCCGTCAGGCGCCGGCCCTGACGGCCGCCCCGTCGCCGATCTCGCGCAGCAGGCAGGTCAGGCGCGCGGTGCAGACCCGCTTGCCCGCCTCGTCGGTGATGACGATCTCGTACGTGGCGGTGGAGCGGCCGCGGTGGACCGGGGTGGCGGTGCCGGTGACCAGGCCGGAGCGGACCCCGCGGTGGTGGGTGCAGTTCAGGTCGACGCCGACGGCGACCTTGGTGTGGCCGCCGTGCAGCATGGCGCCCACCGAGCCGAGGGTCTCGGCCAGGACGGCGGAGGCGCCGCCGTGCAGGAGTCCGTAGGGCTGGGTGTTGCCCTCGACGGGCATGGTGCCCACGACCTTGTCGGCCGCGGCCTCCAGGATGCGGATGTCCATGCGCTCGCCGAGGTGTCCGGCCGAGAACAGCGAGGGCAGGTCGATGCCCAGGGCCGTGTACTCGTCGAGGACCTCCTGCGGGAACTTCACCGCGTGCTGCTCGCCCATGGGCCGTCTCCGTTCTGGGAAGTGGGCCGCGCCGCGCCCCGGTCGCGGGGCGCGGTGAGCCGCGACCTGAGTCAACGCTCGTTAACACACTTCCTATCAGCCTACTGAGCGAGCGCTTGCTCGGGGGTCGGTTCGAAGCGGACGATCACGGACTTGCTGGCCGGGGTGTTGCTGACGTCCGCCGTGGAGTCCAGCGGCACCAGCACGTTCGTCTCCGGGTAGTAGGCGGCGGCGCAGCCGCGGGCCGTGGGGTAGTGCACCACCCGGAAGCCGGGCGCGCGCCGCTCCACGCCGTCCTTCCACTCGCTCACCAGGTCCGTGTACGAGCCGTCGGCAAGTCCGAGGTGCGCCGCGTCGGCCGGGTTGACCAGGACCACGCGGCGGCCGCCGGTGATGCCGCGGTAGCGGTCGTCGAGCCCGTAGATGGTGGTGTTGTACTGGTCGTGGCTGCGCAGGGTCTGCAGCAGCAGCCGGCCCTCGGGGACGTGCGGGTACTCCACCGGGGCGGCCGTGAAGTTCGCCTTGCCGGTCTTTGTCGGGAAGCGGCGTTCGTCGCGCGGGGCGTGCGGGAGGGTGAAGCCGCCGGGGCGGGCGACGCGCCGGTTGAAGTCCTCGAAGCCGGGGACCACGCGGGAGATCCGGTCGCGGATGGCGGCGTAGTCGCCCTCGAACTCCTCCCACGGGGTCTTCGAGGCCGTGCCGAGCACGGCGCGGGCCATCCGGGCCACGATCGCGGGCTCGGAGAGCAGGTGCGGGGAGGCCGGGGGGAGGTTGCCGCGGGAGGCGTGCACCATGCCCATGGAGTCCTCGACGGTGACGAACTGCTTGCCGGAGGCCTGTATGTCCTTGTCGGTGCGGCCCAGGGTGGGCAGGATCAGGGCGCGCCGGCCGGTGACCGCGTGGGAGCGGTTGAGCTTGGTGGACACGTGGACGGTGAGGGAGGCCTTGCGGATCGCGGCCTCGGTGACCTCGGTGTCGGGGGTGGCACCGACGAAGTTGCCGCCCATGGCGAAGAGCACCTTGGCGCGGCCGTCGCGGAGCGCCTCGATGGAGCGGACCACGTCGAGGCCGTGGTGCCGGGGCGAGGTGATCTGGAATTCCGCGTCGAGGGCGTCGAGGAAGGCCGGTGCGGGGCGTTCGAAGATCCCCATGGTGCGGTCGCCCTGGACGTTGGAGTGGCCGCGGACCGGGCAGACGCCGGCGCCGGGCCGGCCGATGGCCCCGCGGAGCAGCAGCAGGTTGACGACCTCGCGGATGGTGGCGACGGCGTGCTTGTGCTGGGTGAGGCCCATGGCCCAGCAGACGATGGTGCGCCTGGAGGCGAGGATCATCGCCAGGGCGCGCTCGATGTCGGGGCGGGCCAGGCCGGTGGCGGTGAGGGTCTCGTCCCAGTCGGCGGTCTTCGCGGCGGCCGCGAACTCCTCGAAGCCGTGGGTGTGGTCCCGTACGAACTCCTCGTCCACGGCGCCCTGCGTCTCCAGGACGAGCTTGTTGAGGAGGCGGAAGAGGGCCTGGTCGCCGCCGATGCGGATCTGCAGGAAGAGGTCGCTGAGCGGGGTGCCGCGGAGCATGCCGAGCGGGGTCTGCGGGTTCTTGAAGCGGGTCGTGCCGGCCTCGGACAGCGGGTTCACCGCGATGATCTTCGCGCCCGCGGCCTTGGCCTTCTCCAGGGCGGAGAGCATGCGCGGGTGGTTCGTACCGGGGTTCTGCCCGGCGACGATGATCAGGTCGGCCTGGTGGAGGTCTTCCAGGTGGACGCTGCCCTTGCCGATGCCGATGGTCTCGGTGAGCGCGGAGCCCGAGGACTCGTGGCACATGTTGGAGCAGTCGGGCAGGTTGTTGGTGCCGTACTCGCGGGCGAACAGCTGGAAGAGGAACGCGGCCTCGTTGCTGGTGCGGCCGGAGGTGTAGAAGAGGGCCTCGTCGGGGGAGCCGAGGGCGTTCAGCTCCTCCGCGATGATCGAGAAGGCGCGGTCCCAGGTGACCGGCTCGTACCGGCGGTCGTCCCCGGGTCCGTCGCCGCGTTCCAGGAGCATGGGCTGGGTGATGCGGCCCTGCTGGCCGAGCCAGTAGCCGGAGCGGGCCGCGAGGTCGGAGAGCGGGTGCTCGGCGAAGAAGGCGGGGGTGACCCGGCGCAGGGTGGCTTCCTCGGCGACCGCCTTGGCGCCGTTCTCGCAGAACTCGGCGGTGTGCCGCTTGTCGCCTTCGGGCCAGGCGCAGCCGGGGCAGTCGAAGCCTTCCTTCTGGTTGACCTTGAGGAGGGTCTGCGCGGTGCGCAGGACGCCCATCTGCGCGTGCGCGATGCGCAGGCTGTGGCCGATGGCGGGCAGGCCGGCGGCGGCGTTCTTGGGGGGCGCGACCTGCGGTGCGTCCTGGACCGGGTCACCTGTGGGCGGCTTGGTCGCCATGGCGTCGCTCTCCTTCGAGCTGCTGCGCGATACGTGCTCCCCAGATGGTGTCACGGCCGGTGGAAATCGCCGACGCCGGTTTTGTCGGTGGGGCCGCCTAGGATCGGAGGCGTGGCAGAGACAGCATCGAAGAAGACCGAAGACAAAGACCCTGCGGGCAAGGCAGTGGACCGCCCGCGCCTGATGCTCATGGACGGGCACTCCCTGGCGTACCGGGCGTTCTTCGCGCTGCCCGCGGAGAACTTCACGACCGCGAGCGGCCAGACGACCAACGCCATCTACGGCTTCGCGTCGATGCTGGCGAACACGCTGCGCGACGAGGCGCCCACGCACTTCGCCGTGGCCTTCGACGTCTCGCGGAAGACCTGGCGGTCCCAGGAGTTCCCGGAGTACAAGGCGAACCGGTCGAAGACCCCCGACGAGTTCAAGGGGCAGGTGGAGCTGATCGGCGAGCTGCTGGACACCATGGCCGTGCCCCGGTTCGCGGTGGAGGGCTTCGAGGCCGACGACGTGATCGCCACGCTGGCCACGCAGGCGGAGGCGCTCGGGTACGAGGTGCTGATCGTCACAGGTGACCGGGACTCCTTCCAGCTCGTGTCCGAGCACACCACGGTGCTGTACCCGACGAAGGGCGTCTCGGAGCTGACCCGGTTCACGCCGGAGAAGGTCGAGGAGAAGTACGGGCTCACCCCGCGGCAGTACCCGGACTTCGCGGCGCTGCGCGGCGACCCGTCGGACAACCTGCCGGGCATCCCTGGCGTCGGTGAGAAGACGGCCGCGAAGTGGATCAACCAGTTCGGTTCGTTCGCGGAGCTGGTGGAGCGGGTCGAGGAGGTCAAGGGCAAGGCCGGGCAGAACCTGCGCGACCACCTGGACGCGGTGAAGATGAACCGGGTCCTGACCGAGATGGTCAAGGACGTGGAGCTCGGCAGGGGCCCCGCGGACCTGGAGCGCAAGCCGTACGACCGGTCCGCGCTGACCGGCGTGCTGGACGTGCTGGAGATCCGCAACGCCTCGCTGCGGGAGCGGCTGCTGGCCGTGGACCCGGGTGCGGAGGAGGCCGCGGCGCCGGCTCCGGCGGCCGGGGTGGAGCTGGACGGGTCGGTGCTGGCCGCCGGGGAGCTGGGCCCCTGGCTCGAAGCGCACGCGGGCGGCCCGCTGGGCCTGTCCACCGTCGACGCGTGGGCCCTGGGCCAGGGCAGCGTGAGCGAGGTCGCGCTGGCCGCGGCCGACGGCGCCGCGGCCTGGTTCCAGCCGTCCGAGCTCGACGAGGCCGACGAGAAGGCGTTCACCGCGTGGCTGGCCGACCCGGACCGGCCCAAGACGGTGCACAACGCCAAGAACCTGTGGCGGGTCTTCCCCGAGCACGGCTGGACGGTTCCGGCGGGCGTGACCATGGACACGGCACTGGCGGCGTACCTGGTCAAGCCGGGCCGCCGGTCCTTCGCGCTGGACGTGCTCTCGGTGGAGTACCTGGGCCGTGAGCTGGCGCCGCCGGCGGCGGACGGGCAGCTGGCCTTCGGCGCGGACGAGACCGCCGAGGCGGAGGCGCTGATGGCGCAGGCCCGTGCCGTCCTCGACCTGGGCGAGGCGTTCACGGAGAAGCTGGAGGCGGTCGGCGCGACCGCGCTGCTCCAGGACATGGAGCTGCCGACGTCGGAGCTGCTGGCCCGGATGGAGCGGTACGGCATCGCCGCCGACCGGGACCACCTGGAGGCCATGGAGCAGCAGTTCGCGGGTGCCGTGCAGCAGGCGGTCAAGGAGGCCCACGCGGCGGTCGGGCACGAGTTCAACCTGGGCTCGCCCAAGCAGCTCCAGGAGGTGTTCTTCGCCGAGCTGAACCTGCCGAAGACGAAGAAGACCAAGACCGGCTACACCACGGACGCGGACGCGCTGGCCTGGCTGGCCACCCAGACCGAGCACGAACTGCCCGTGATCATGCTCCGGCACCGGGAGCAGGCCAAGCTGCGGGTGACCGTGGAGGGCCTGGTCAAGACGATCGCCGCGGACGGCCGGGTGCACACCACCTTCAGCCAGACCACGGCCGCCACCGGCCGGCTGTCCTCCACCGACCCCAACCTGCAGAACGTGCCGGTGCGCACGGACGAGGGCCGGGCCATCCGCCGCGGGTTCGTCGTCGGCGAGGGCTTCGAGTCGCTGATGACCGCCGACTACAGTCAGATCGAACTGCGCGTGATGGCCCACCTGTCGGAGGACGAGGGGCTGATCGAGGCCTTCCTGTCCGGTGAGGACCTGCACACCACCGTCGCCTCCCAGGTGTTCGGCGTGGAGCGGTCCGCGGTCGACGCCGAGATGCGCCGCAAGATCAAGGCGATGTCGTACGGGCTGGCGTACGGGCTGTCCGCGTTCGGTCTCTCGCAGCAGCTGAACATCGAGCCCGCCGAGGCGCGCGGCCTGATGGAGACGTTCTTCGAGCGGTTCGGCGGTGTCCGGGACTACCTGCAGCGGGTCGTCGACGAGGCCCGCGCCACCGGGTACACGGCCACGGTGTTCGGCCGCCGCCGGTACCTCCCGGACCTCAACAGCGACAACCGGCAGCGCCGCGAGGCCGCCGAGCGGATGGCGCTGAACGCCCCGATCCAGGGCACCGCCGCGGACATCGTCAAGGTCGCGATGCTGCGGGTGGACAAGGCGCTGGCCGAGGCCGGGCTGACCTCGCGGATGCTGCTGCAGGTCCACGACGAAATCGTGCTGGAGATCGCCCCGGGCGAGCGGGAGCGCGTGGAAGAGCTGGTCCGCCGCGAGATGGCGGCCGCCGTCGAGCTGCGTGCCCCGCTGGACGTGTCGGTGGGCGTCGGCCCGGACTGGGAGTCCGCCGCGCACTGACCCGCCGGCGTCCCCGGCCGGGAAGCCCGCCCCTACCGCACTCCGGTGGTGGCGGGCTTCCGTGTGCCGGGCCGGAACCGCAGCCACAGCCGCAGCAGCACGGCGTACAGGACGAGCCCCGCAATCAGCCCGCTGCCCGCGCCGAAGCAGACCGTCGGGACGACGTCGAGCGGGTTGTGGACCCGGTCGGCGAACTTCGCGAACAGGCGAACCAGCCGAACCGTCGTGCCGATCGCGACGCATCCGGTGATCAGTGCGATTGCGCCCCACCGTTCGGCACGGTCGAGCACCGGCACGGCCGCGGGGGCGGGTCCGGCGGGGAGCCGGCGCAGAGCCGTCCCCAGGAACCACAGCAGCGCGCCCGCCGCCAGCGCGGAACTCCCGTACTGCAGGTAGGTGTAGAGGGGGAAGGGTCCGTAGTACGAGGAGAGCCAGGGCCAGGTGTTCGTCCCGTACCGGTCCAGGTGGGTGAAGCTGTCCCACGCCACGTGCGTGAGGGACCCGACGACCGCCGACAGGTAGAACGCGCCGGCCGCCCGCGCCGCCGTCGGCCGCTCGGCGGCGCCCGGCCGTCCCGCCCCGAGGGCCAGGGCGTACACCCGGCAGCGCCAGGCCGCAGGCAGCAGTGCCGCCAGGGGCTCGCGCAACAGCAGCCAGCAGCCGACCAGAACGGCCGTGATGAGGGCGTCGACCGAGAGCACGCCGGTGAGGGAGTGGGTGGCCGAGCCGTACTCCATCGCTCCGGGGACCACGCTCGCCGCGAAATAGGTCATGTCCGGGGCGAAGGAACCCATGACCAGTGCGGAGGCGAGGAACGGCCCCCGGCCGCCGCCGTCCCTCCGGATACCAGGGAGTACGGCGGCGGCATGGCTGAGAGTGAACGGCATCGGGCCACTTTCCCACTTGACGGATCGGCCCGGGGTGCCGGGGGCGCTCCGAGTCGTGGACAAACGGTGAACGCCCGGAGCCACAGCGTTTCGTCTGTCGCCTTGTTGACATAAAGTCACGCGGACGCCGATGGGGAGGGGTTCACCAATGACCAGGACGGCTCGGTACGGGCGCAGGTTCCGCCGGGGTGGCGCGGCCGCCGTGGTGTCGGCGCTCGTGGTGGCCGCGGTGACGGCCTCGCAGGGCCCCGCCGGTCCCGGCGACCGGATACGCGCGGCCGGTGCGGCCGGCCCCGGCCCCTCGGCCGGGGCGCCCGCACCGGCCGGCTCCGGCACCGGCTCGGGCGCCGGCGGCGACTCGGTGTACTTCACCGAACTGCCGCCCCTGGTCACCCCCGAGCCCGTGGTCCCCGCTCCAGGGCAGGGGCAGCCGTCCCCCGCCCCCACCCCGTCCGCGACACCCGCACCCGTGCCGACGGCCATCCCTGCTCCGCAGCCCCCCACGGCGCTGGTGGCGGGCGGCGCCCGCGGCATACCGGCGACCGTGCTCGCGGCGTACCTGAAGGCGGAGCAGAAGGTCGCGGCGACCGATCCGGGCTGCGGACTGCGCTGGCAACTGCTCGCGGCGATCGGCAAGGTGGAGTCCGGTCAGGCCCGTGGCGGCCGGGTGGACGCCGGCGGCACCACCCTCACCCCGATCCTCGGGCCCGTCCTCAACGGCAACGGGTTCGCGAACATCTCCGACACCGACGACGGCGCGTACGACGGCGACCCCGTGTACGACCGGGCGGTCGGCCCGATGCAGTTCATCCCGTCGACCTGGGCGGGCTGGGGGCAGGACGCGGACGGCGACGGCCGCCGGAACCCCAACAACGTGTACGACGCGGCCCTGGCCGCCGGACGCTATCTGTGCGCCGGCAGCCGGGACCTCAGGGACGGCGGCGACCTGAACCGGGCGATCCTGTCCTACAACCACTCCTCCGAGTACCTCGCCACGGTCAGGTCCTGGTTCGCGTACTACGGCAACGGCGCGCACGAGGTCCCGAACCGGCCCGGCGGGGAGCAGCCGCAGAAGCCCGGGAAGCCTGAGAAGCCCGAGCCGGGGAAGCCGAAGCCGACTCCCAAGCCGACGCCGACCCCCACCCCGTCTCCGAAGCCCACGCCGAAGCCGACGCCCACGCCCACGCCGAAGCCGAAGCCGAAGCCGAAGCCCACGCCGAAGCCGACGCCCACCCCCAAGCCCACGCCCACGCCGAAGCCGACCCCCACGCCGAAGCCCACCCCTACGCCGACCCCCAAGCCGACGCCGCCCCCGACGGAGAAGCCGAAGCCGACCCAGAAGCCGAAGCCCACTCCGACCCCCACCCCCGCCGCGACGCCCGGCGCCACCGCGAAGCCGCCCACCCGCGACGCCTCGGCGTCCCCGTCGCCGACCGCCACCGCCACGGGAACCCCCTAGCGACACGGACCGCGGGTCAGAGCACCGGCAGGGCCTCCCGTTCCCGGGGGGCCCGCCGCTGGTCCAGCCAGAAGACATAGCCGCGGAGGTACCCCTCCAGTCCGTCGTCCAGGTAGGCCACGAAGTCCAGATGGCCCCGGGCGGCGTCCTGGTAGTGCCCCCGGAACCGGGGATCCGCATTGTGTCCCCACCCGGGATGCTCATCGGCGCCCCAGTCGGCCGCCATGGCCAGGGCCCACTCGCGGACCCGGCCCCGGTTGTGCCACCACTCCCGTACGGTGCCGGGGGTCCAGTGGTCGTCCCCGTCCCAGCCGTACGCGCTGTAGAGCTCCAGCCGGGCGGCTGACACCAGGTCGGCGGTCTCCGCCTCGTCGGTGGGCTGGCGGTAGACGAACTCCCTGCCGAAGCCGCCGCCGAAGTCGTCGTCGTAGGCGACGTGGCGCGGCGCGTCCACCCGGCCCAGCATCATCGAGTCCGTGTCCGCGCCGTAGAACGGACCCGGCACGTTGCGCCAGTTCCGTTCGGCCCAGACTCCCGTGAACACCTCCAGCACGGGCTTCTTCCCGACGAGTCGCCGAGCCGTCGGCACCGGGTCCCAGTAGACGTGCAATCCGATCATCCTCCGTCGAGCCGACGCCATCGGAACAGACCACCCACCTGCCCGGCAAGACGGGCCGAGACGGTTCTCATCTCACCCGCCCGTTGCTACGGTGCCCCGAACCTGACGCCACATCAGATTCCGGAGGCACCGGCATGCGCGCACTCGTCGCCGCCGCCATCGGGCTGGCCGCCGCGCTGGCCCTCGTCCTCGCCATCACGGCGGCGGGAGTGCCGGAAGGCCGGACCTCACCCAAACCGCTGCTCACCACCGCGCCCACCGCACCCGGAAAGTAGAGGAGGCACCGACCGTGCGACGCAGAGCCGGACTCGTCCTCCTCGCCCTCGCGGTGTTCTGCACCGCCCTCGCCCCACTGCTCCGCTGGTACGCGTACCCACGGCTCGCCAAGATCCCGCCGAGCCAGTACCAGGAGGTGGTCCTGGAGGCGAAGGGCGCGATCCTGCTCGACTACACCGGCGGCATGCAGCCCAAGAAGGTCGACAAGGTCACCATCGTCCAGACCCTCAAGGGCAACGTGGAGGCCTCCCGCGAGATCGAGGCGAGCGCCGGCAAGGACGTGGTCGTCTGGGACGCCCTCTCCTACGTCGCCGGTCCGGACGGGAAGATGGTGTCCCAGATCCCCGAGCGGTACATCTTCGACGCGCACACCCAGGCGCCCGTGCACGCCACCGGCGAGATGGTCGACGGGGACCCGGTCAAGCGCGAGGGCATCGAGTTCAAGTTCCCCTTCTTCACCGAGCCCCGCGACTACCTCTACTTCGACGCCCAGACCCGGACCTCCGCGCCCATCCACTACGTGGGCCCGCGGAAGTTCCGCGGCATGGACGTCTACTACTTCGAGCAGACCGTGCCGTGGACCAAGGTCCCCATGCCCAAGAAGATGCCGATCGAGGGCATCGACCCGGCGACCATCGAGGCGACCACGGGCACCACCCTCTGGTACACCGCCAAGCGGATGTTCTGGGTCGACCCGGTCACCGGGGCACCGGTCAACGGCGAGCAGATCATGGAACAGGAGATGCGCGGGGGCATCGCCGCCGCCGCGGAAGGCGGCAAGCTCACCGCCTTCTCCGGGCACGTGAAGATGCGCGAGGACTACATCCGGCACACCGCGGACCTGGTCTCCGCGAACCGCACCAAGGTGCTCGCCCTGCACACCTACGCGCCGATCGGCCTCGGCGCCACCGGGCTCGTACTGTTCGGACTGGCCCTGTGGCTGGAAGCGCGGGGCCGGCGCCCGCGGGCCCCGGAGGGCACCGGCACCCCGGCCCCGGAGGTCATCCCCGCCTGAGCCGGGCGTTGGTGTGCCGGGTGGGCTCGGCGGTCGCCGGGTCCTCCGGCCACGGGTGCTTCGGGTAGCGGCCGCGCAGCTCGGCCCGTACGGCCCGGTAGCCGTCCCGCCAGAACGAGGCCAGGTCCGCGGTGACCGCGGCCGGCCGCCCGGCCGGCGACAGCAGGTGCACGAGCACCGGTACGCCGGCCAGCCGCGGGGTCCGGGCCAGTCCGAACAGCTCCTGCAGCTTCACCGCCAGCACCGGCTGCCCTTCGGTGTAGTCCACCCGGATCCGGGAACCGGACGGCACCTCGATCCGCTCGGGGGCGAGCTCGTCGAGGCGGGCGGCCTCGCCGGTCGCCCACGGCAGCAGCCGGGTCAGTGCCTGTCCGGCGTCGATCCGGCCGAGGTCGGCGCGGCGCCGGGCCCGGGACAGCTCCGGCTCCAGCCAGTCCGCGGCCCGCGCCGACAGCGCCCCGTCCGATACGTCGGGCCAGTCGCCGCCCAGCGTGCGGTGCAGGAAGCCGAGGCGGGCGCGGAGCCCGGTCGCGTCGGGGGTCCAGCGCAGCAGCCCGAGCCCCTCGCGGCGCAGGCCCTCCAGCAGGGCCTCGCGCAGCAGCCCCGGATCGGGGTCGCGCAGCGGGCGGGCGGTCAGCTCGACCGCTCCGAGGCGCTCGACCTCGCGGGCGAGGACGTCACCGGCCTCCCAGCGCACCTCCTCTCCTGCGGCCAGCAGATGGGCGGCGGCTTCGCGCGCGGTCTGCTCGTCGGTGACGGCGGCCAGGCGGATCCGGGCGGAGGCCGAGTGCGAGGGGCGGTCGGCGACCGCGACGGCCAGCCAGCCGCTGTGCCGCAGCGCGGACCCCTCACGGAGCTCGGCTCCGGTTCCGTTCGCCATGAGGTACGCGCCCTCGCCCTTGGCCCGGGCCACCCGCTCGGGGAAGGCCAGGGCCGCGACGAGCCCCGCGACGGCGTCGTCGGACAGGGAACGGCCCGGCGCAGCGGCATCCGTTCCCGCCGGGGCGCCCAGCGCCCGCCGCAGCCGGGCGGACTCGGTGCGCCAGCGGGACGCGTACGCGTCGCCGCCGCGGCGGGCCGTGCGCCAGGCGGCGGCCAGGTCGTCCCCGTACTCCCGCGGCGGTTCCTCGCTCAGCAGCGCCACCACCTCCGCCGCCCCCGGCGGCCCGTCCAGCAGGGCGCGGGCCAGCCGCGGGTGCAGGCCCAGCCGGGACATCCGCTGCCCGCGCCCGGTGGCCCGGCCCGTGCCGTCGACGGCTCCCACCGCCGCCAGCACCTCCCGCGCCGCCGTCATCGCCCCGGCGGGCGGCGGGTCCAGCAGGGCCAGGCCCGACGCGTGCGGGTCGCCCCAGCACGCCGCCTGCAGTGCGAAGGCCGCCAGGTCGGCGATCTTGATCTCGGGGGAGGGGAAGGCCGGCAGGCGGCCGTGTTCGGCCTCCGCCCAGCAGCGGTAGACCGTGCCCGGCGCCTCGCGCCCGGCCCGGCCCGCCCGCTGCCGCGCCGCCGCGCGGGACGCCCGTACGGTCGTCAGCGAGCCCAGCCCCCGCGCGTGGTCCACCCGCGGCTCGCGGGCCAGACCCGCGTCCACCACGACCCGGACGCCCGGCACGGTCAGCGAGGACTCCGCCACGGCCGTCGCCAGCACGACCCGCCGCCGGCCGGTGCCGCCCGCCAGCACGGAGTCCTGCACCGCGGCCGGGGCCCGCCCGTGGATCTGCAGCACCTCCACGTCCACACCGGCCAGCTGCCCGGCCACCCGGGCGATCTCCCCGACCCCCGGGAGGAACACCAGCACGTCCCCCGACCGCTCCGCGAGCGCCCGCCCGGTCACCGAGGCCACGTGCGTCAGCAGCCCGGGATCCACCCTCATGCCGTGCGGTGGCCGCACCGGGCGGGCCGGCGGGGCCCACACCACCTCGACCGGGTGCGAGACCCCTGCCGCCTCCACCACCGGTGCGCCGCCGAGCAGCCGCGCCCAGCCCTCCGCGTCGGTGGTCGCGGACGCCGCGACCAGGTGCAGCTCCGGGCGCAGGGTCTGCCGTACGTCCAGCAGGAAGGCCGCCACGGTGTCCGCGTCCAGGTGCCGTTCGTGGCACTCGTCGAGGATCACCACATCGGTGCCGGCCAGCTCCTGGTCCCGCTGCAGGCGCTGCAGCAGCACACCCGTGGTGACCACCTCCACCGCGCAGTCCGGGCCGACGACGCGTTCCCCGCGCACGGTGAAGCCGACCGAGGCGCCGACGGGCTCGCCGAGCAGCCAGGCCATCCGGCGGGCCGCCGCCCGGGCCGCGATCCGCCGGGGCTCGGCCACCACGACCCGGCGCCTCGGGCCCCCGCCGGCGAGTCCGGCCAGGACCAGCGGCACCAGCGTGGTCTTGCCGGTGCCGGGCGGGGCGCACAGCACCGCGGTGCCGTGCGCGGCCAGCGCCGCGGTGAGGGCGGGTACGGCCTCGCGTACGGGCAGCGCCTCCAGGGCGGCGGAACGGATCACCTCGGGGTCAGTCCCTCTCGCAGACGAAGATCGCCGTGCCGGGGATCAGATTGCCGCGCAGCGGGGACCAGCCGCCCCACTCCTGGCTGTTCCAGGCCGGCCACTCCGGCTCCACCAGGTCGAGCAGCCGGAACCCGCCCGCGACCACGTCGCGGACCCGGTCGCCGATCGTCCGGTGGTGCTCCACGTAGACCGCGCGGCCCTGCTCGTCCTGCTCGACGTACGGCGTGCGGTCGAAGTAGGAGGCGGAGACGGAGAGCCCCTCGGGGCCGGGCTCGTCGGGGAACGCCCAGCGCAGGGGGTGGGTGACGGAGAAGACCCAGCGGCCGCCGGGCCGCAGCACCCGGTGGACCTCGCGCATCACGCGCACCGGGTCGGCCACGAAGGGGACCGCCCCGTACGCGGAACAGGCCAGGTCGAAGGAGCCGTCCAGGAAGGGCAGCGCCCCGGCGTCCGCCTCGACCAGCGGGACCGCGCCCCCGTCGATGCGCAGGGCGTGCTGGAGCTGGCGGTGCGAGAGGTCCAGGGCGACCGCGCGGGCGCCCTGCGCGGCGAGCCAGCGGGCGCACTGGGCCGCGCCGGCGCCGATCTCCAGCACGTCCTTGCCGCGGAGGCCCTCGCGCGGGCCGAGCAGGGCGGCGTCGACCTCGTCCAGGCCCTCGGGGCCCCAGACGAACCGGTCGTCGCCGAGGAACGCTCCGTGTTCGCTCTGGTACTCGTCGGCGTTGCGGTCCCACCAGCCGCGGCTGGCCCGGCTGCTCTCCGCGTCCCCCGCGTCACGCCGGGTGGCCTCGGCGTCCTCGTGCGTGTCGTACGCGTCTTCGGGGGCGTAGTCCTCTTGGTTCATGGGGCCCATCGTCGTAGTCTGCGGAACAGCTCCGGAGGGGCAGTGGCGGTCATCCACCCACGAGTTGTGCCGGGTATGCGACGTTCCGCCCCCGGTGTGCGCCTTCGCGCATTGACCCGGTCCGGCTGCCCCCGTATGCTACAAGTTGCGCTGCGAGCCTGTGCTCCTCAGACCTAGCAGGCTGCGCTCGCATCTGTTGCAGTCCCCTCGGTTTTCGAGGCCCCCGCCGGATTCCGGTGGTATCGGGGTCTCCTTGGCTGTCCGGCGTATCAGAGGCGATAAGGGCTCCCGGCGTTGCAGTACCTACGACCTTCTGTCCGTAACCGGAGCCCTTTCCCACATGACGAGCAGCACCGAGACCACCGCCACCACTCCGCAGGTTGCGGTCAACGACATCGGTAACGAGGAAGCCTTCCTCGCCGCGATCGACGAGACGATCAAGTACTTCAACGACGGCGACATCGTCGACGGCGTCATCGTGAAGGTCGACCGGGACGAGGTCCTGCTCGACATCGGTTACAAGACCGAAGGCGTCATCCCGAGCCGCGAGCTCTCGATCAAGCACGACGTCGACCCGAACGAGGTCGTCAAGGTCGGCGACGAGATCGAGGCCCTTGTCCTCCAGAAGGAGGACAAGGAAGGCCGCCTGATCCTCTCGAAGAAGCGCGCCCAGTACGAGCGTGCCTGGGGCACCATCGAGAAGATCAAGGAAGAGGACGGCATCGTCACCGGTACCGTCATCGAGGTCGTCAAGGGTGGTCTCATCCTCGACATCGGCCTCCGCGGCTTCCTCCCGGCCTCCCTGGTCGAGATGCGCCGTGTCCGCGACCTCCAGCCCTACGTGGGCAAGGAGCTCGAGGCGAAGATCATCGAGCTGGACAAGAACCGCAACAACGTGGTCCTGTCCCGCCGCGCCTGGCTCGAGCAGACCCAGTCCGAGGTTCGCCAGACGTTCCTCACCACCCTGCAGAAGGGTCAGGTCCGCTCCGGCGTCGTCTCCTCGATCGTCAACTTCGGTGCCTTCGTGGACCTGGGTGGCGTCGACGGTCTGGTCCACGTCTCCGAGCTGTCCTGGAAGCACATCGACCACCCGTCCGAGGTTGTCGAGGTCGGCCAGGAAGTCACCGTCGAGGTCCTCGACGTCGACATGGACCGCGAGCGTGTCTCCCTGTCGCTGAAGGCGACCCAGGAGGACCCGTGGCAGCAGTTCGCCCGTACCCACCAGATCGGCCAGGTCGTCCCGGGTAAGGTCACGAAGCTGGTTCCGTTCGGTGCGTTCGTCCGCGTGGACGAGGGCATCGAGGGTCTGGTCCACATCTCCGAGCTGGCCGAGCGCCACGTGGAGATCCCGGAGCAGGTCGTCCAGGTCAACGACGAGATCTTCGTCAAGGTCATCGACATCGACCTCGAGCGTCGCCGGATCTCGCTGTCCCTGAAGCAGGCCAACGAGTCCTTCGGTGCCGACCCGGCGTCGGTCGAGTTCGACCCGACCCTGTACGGCATGGCCGCGTCCTACGACGACCAGGGCAACTACATCTACCCCGAGGGCTTCGACCCCGAGACCAACGACTGGCTCGAGGGCTTCGAGAAGCAGCGCGAGGAGTGGGAGCGCCAGTACGCCGAGGCGCAGGTTCGCTTCGAGCAGCACCAGGCGCAGGTCATCAAGTCCCGCGAGGCCGACGCCGCTGCCGCTGCCGAGGGTGGCGACGCCGCCCCGGCCGCCGGTGCCGGTGCCGTCTCCGGCGGTTCGTACTCCTCGGAGTCGGACGACAGCGCCGGTGCGCTCGCCTCGGACGAGGCCCTGGCCGCGCTCCGCGAGAAGCTGGCCGGCGGCCAGAGCTGATCGCAGCGCGCATCACGCCCCCGGCGTGAGCAGAGCTGAAACGGTAAGGCCCGTCCCCTTCGGGGGGCGGGCCTTCCGCACGTTCCGGGCGCGGTCGCGCGGGTGCCCGGTCGCGCGGGCGGCGGGAGCTGCCCGGCCTGCGGACATGACGCTTTCGTGTCGGGCGCGTCGAACGGGGAATGGTTCAGGCCCTCCCGGGTGTTCTTGATCAGAGAACGCGTCGAGGAGGAGTGGTGACGGTGCTGGATCCCCAGGGTTTGTACGAGTGGGACGAGAAGGGCCTGGCAGTGGTCGACCTTGCGCTCGCCCAGGACTCGGCCGGGCTGGTCATGCTCTACCACTTCGAGGGGTACATCGACGCCGGCGAGACCGGCGAGCAGATCGTCGAGGGGCTCCTGGACACCCTCCCGAACCAGCTCGTGGCCCGCTTCGACGCCGACCGGCTGGTCGACTACCGGGCCCGCCGCCCGCTGCTCACCTTCAAGCGCGACCGGTGGACCGACTTCGAGGCACCCAAGCTGGAGGTCCGGCTCGTCCAGGACGCCACCGGAGCACCCTTCCTGCTGCTGTCCGGCCCCGAGCCGGACGTCGAATGGGAACGCTTCGCCCTCGCCGTCCGGCAGATCGTGGAGCGGCTCGGCGTCCGGCTGTCCGTGAACTTCCACGGCATCCCCATGGGCGTCCCCCACACCCGGCCGGTCGGCATCACCCCGCACGGCAACCGCACCGACCTGATGCCCGGCCACCGCAGCCCCTTCGACGAGGCCCAGGTCCCCGGCAGCGCCGAATCGCTGCTGGAGTTCCGGCTCGCCCAGGCCGGCCACGACGTACTCGGTGTCGCCGCGCACGTGCCGCACTACATCGCGCGCTCCCCCTACCCGGACGCGGCCCTGACCGCCCTGGAGGCCATCACCGCGGCCACCGGGCTGGTGCTGCCCGGCGTCGCGCACGCGCTGCGCACCGAGGCCCACCGCACCCAGACGGAGATCGACCGGCAGATCCGCGAGGGCGACGAGGAGCTCGTCGCGCTGGTGCAGGGCCTGGAGCACCAGTACGACGCGGCCGCCGGGGCGGAGAGCAGGGGCAACATGATCGCGGAGCCCGCGGACATCCCCTCCGCGGAGGAGCTGGGGCGCGAGTTCGAGCGGTTCCTCGCGGAGCGCGAGGGCGACGCTTGATCCGTTAATCTGGTCCGGGGCAGCAGCACGTCCGGCCGTGGTCCGCGCACTGTGCGCGATGCTCCAGTGGGGCTGACCGGCGGAATCGGAGCCGGCCATTGCTCCCCGCGGCAGCGGGGATGAGAGCTGGAGGCGTCGGCATGCTGACCGTTGGTCTGACGGGTGGAATAGGGGCCGGCAAGAGCGAGGTCTCTCGGCTGCTGGCGGGGTACGGGGCGGTCGTCGTCGACGCGGACCGGATCGCGCGCGAGGTCGTGGAACCGGGAACCCCCGGACTGCGGGCGGTGGTCGAGGCGTTCGGGGAGTCCGTACTGACCCCGGAAGGCGCCCTGGACCGGCCCAAACTGGGCTCGATCGTGTTCACCGACCCGGAGAAGCTCGCCGTCCTGAACGCGATCGTCCACCCGCTGGTGGGTGCCCGTTCGGCCGAACTGGAGGCCGCCGCGGGAGCCGACGCGATCGTCGTGCACGACGTACCACTGCTCGCGGAGAACGGGCTGGCGCAGCTGTACGACCTGGTGGTCGTGGTGGACGCGGCGCCCGGGACGCAGCTCGCCCGGCTGACCGGCCTGCGCGGCATGGCCGAGGACGAGGCGCGGGCCCGGATGGCGGCACAGGCCACGCGGGAGCAGCGACTGGCCGTTGCCACGCTCGTGATCGACAACGACGGGCCGCTGGAGGCGCTGGAGCCGCAGGTCCGCGCGGTGTGGGACGAGCTGACCGGGCGGGCGGCGGGCGAGCGAGGCTGAGCGGGTTCCGCTGAGCGGGTCGTCCGAGGAAGGCGTCGTCCGCGGCGAGGGCGCTCTCCGGTGGTGCGGCCCGGCGGGGCGACCTGACGTGTGCATGGAATAGCGGTCGGTGCGGAGCCGTTGTACGCGCGGTAGAGGGAAGGAGCCCGCCCGTGTCCAAGCCTACGGACCCGTCCTCGCCGGACCCGTCCTCGCACGACCCCTCCCGGCATGACCCGTCCTCCGGCGACCCGTCGGACGCCGGGGCGAACGGGTCCTCGACCGGTGCGTCGATCGGCTCGTCGCGCGGAGCGTCGGCCAGCCCCGAGACACACGTGATCGACTACCGTGCCGCCGAACAGCTGCTGGCCGCCCGCGACCCGCGGGGCGCGGTACGGCTGCTCGACTCGGTCATCGCGGCCCACCCGGAGAACACGGCGGCCCGGCTGCTGCGGGCCCGCGCCTTCTTCGCGGCGGCCCAGCTGCGGCACGCGGTGTTGGAGTTCGAGCTGGTGCTGGAGCGGGAGCCGGACAACGCGTTCGCGCACTTCGCGCTCGCCCGCACCCACCAGCGGGCGGGCCGGGACGGGCCCGCGCGCAAGCACTTCCGGCTGGCCGCGGCCCTGGACCCCCAGCCGGAGTACCTGGAGGCGGCGGCGTTCGAGGGGTGAGGCGGCCCCCGGCCCGGCAGTCAGCCCCTCGCCCTCGGAGGTTCGTACGGGGGGATGTCCGGGCCGGGCTGGTAGTGCGGGCCCTGGTGGATGTGGTGCACGACCATGGACAGGTCCACGACCACGATCACCGACAGCACCGCGCAGGCGGCGGCCCAGCCGGGGTGGTCGGCCAGCGAGAAGAGGACCGTCCCGCCGACAGCCCAGAGCAGCCCCCACATCCCGAGCCAGAACCGCAGGCGCAGCGGGCTGCGGGCGGTCACCGGCTCGTTCCCGGTACGCATGGACCTCGCCTCCTGGAGCGGCCCCTGGCTCCATGGTCCCACCGGACCGGGGAGCCAGGGGATCACGGGATCCGCCCGGCTCAGGGCATCACGGGTTGAGCTTGTTGACCGCGCTGGTCGTGGTCTTCCTGAAGGCCGGGACCGGGGCGTCCGACAGGTGGCCCATCTGGCTCCACTTCACGACGGTCACGGTGGAGCCGTCGCGGCCGACGCCGAACAGGTTCACGCCCGGCTCGGACTCCGGGATGGAGGTGTGCACCCCGTAGACGTGCGCCCCCTCCTCGACCTTGATCTTCCCGTAGTCCTGCCAGGAGGCGGTACCGCCGGGGTGTGCCCGCAGCCAGTCGGCGGCGCAGCCGGCCACCTTCTTCTCCAGGGCGGCGGCCAGCTTGGCAGCCGCCCCGTCGGAGGCGGCACGGACCGAGATCTGCAGGGCGCCCGTGTCGAACTCGGTGCCGAAGGTGCGGTGCCAGGTGTTCGCCTTCGGGAGAGCCCCCTCCAGGCAGAACACCGGCCACTCCGGCAGGCCCTTGGTGACCTTGCCGGTGTACCAGGCGGAGCCGGGGTGGGGCGGCAGGTCCTTGCCGACGATGAAGCCGGGGGCCGTGGGCGCGGCGGTGGCGGTCGCCGAGGCGGTGAGGGCCAGGGCGGCGGCGGCCGCGAGGGCGGTGGTGAGGGTCGCGGTGAGGCGCTTGAGCATGGTCGTTCTCCCCGTTGTCATGAGTGCGGCCCGGTGTCGTACCGGAGCGAGAACAGCTTTCCCCAGGCGCATGATGGCGGGCGACGGATCGAGCCGCATCCGGGACACTGGAACGGCAGTTGGTGCTTTCACCTGGGGGAACGTCCCGGGGTGGAACGGCGCCGCGGGACGGGGAGCGGGGGAGGGCGCGTTGGGCGGGACCGGGGGAACGGCGGGCAGGGGCGAATCGGAGCGGTTCGCGCGGCTGCTGCGGGAGCTGAAGGAGCGTTCCGGGCTGAGCTACGGGACGCTCGCGCGCACATTGCACACCAGTACGTCCACCCTGCACCGCTACTGCAAGGGCGAGGCGCTCCCCGCGGAGTTCGCGGCGGTGGACCGGTTCGCCCGCGCGTGCGGGGCCACGGCGGCGGAGGCGCTGGAACTCCACCGGGCGTGGCTGCTGGCGGACGCACGACGCCGCGCGGCGCCCCACGCCGCGGAGCCCGGCGCCGGCCGGGGCGCGACACCGGCTGGAACCCCGGCGCCGACCGGTCACGCCGACCCTGCTCCGGCCGGCAGCGCGGCTTCCTCCGGGGTGGGCTCCGGCCCGACGGCGGAGCCGGCGCCGGGTACGAGGCCCGAGCCGGAGCCGGGGCCGGGGCCGGAGCCGGAGCCGGAGCCGGAGCCGGAGCCGGAGCCCGAGCCGGAGCCGGAGCCGGAGCCCGAGCCGGAGCCCGAGTCCGAGTGCGGGCCCGGGCCCGGGCCCGGGGGAGCGTCCGGGGAGGGACAGTGCGCGGAGGCGTCGCGCGGAGCGGAGCCGGCGCCGTTGCCGGCCACCGGCCCGGAGTGCGCTGCGGAGGTCGGTCCCGCCGAAGTCCCGGAGGCGTCCTTGGACGGCGACCGGTTCCCGGCCGTGGACCACGGGCCCGCTGCGCCCACGGCGGCTGAGACCCAGGGGGCGGAGCGGCACCCTGCGCGCGGGCAGGTCCCCGAGGGAACGTCGGGGAGCGCCGGGGCGGGTCCGGGGGGCGAGGGCGGGGCGGGCCGGGAGTCGGAGCCTGCCGTGGCCCTGGTGGCCGGGCCCGCCGCGGGCCACAGCCCCGCAGACCGTTGGTACCGGAGGCGTCGGGCGATCGCCGGCGCGGTGACGGGGGTCGCGGCGGTCGCCATGGCCGTCACCGGACTGGCCGTGGCCGGACCCCTGGGGCAGGAGGGTGCCGACGGGACGGCCGGCGGCAGCGTGGTCGCCCCCTCCCCGCGGGCGGGGGCGAGCGGGGGAGCCGGCGGGCCGAGGCCGACCGCTCCCGTCCCGGGCCCGAGTCAGCACGCCGGCGGCAGTCCAGGCCCCACCACGAGCCCGGGTCCCGGCCCCACTGCGTCCGCACCGGGCGGGTCTGCCGCCGGCCCGGAGACCGGAACCTCCACCGCGCCCGCGCCGGGCCCGCGTTCCTCCTCGCCCGCGGCCGGCAGCGCACCGAGGCTCCGTGCCGCCGTACGCTCGCACGTCTGGGCGAACGGCTGTGACCACGCGTACCTGCTCGGCCGGCGCCCCGAATCGGTGCCGCCCCCGCCCGTCGAAGCGGACGCGCCCGGCTGGGCCGCGGCCCAGGGTGCCGTGCACGCCGGGCAGCAGATCGTCGAGGCCACCCTGCACGGCACCGGCAGCGAGGCGATCGTCATCGAGGGCGTCGACGTACGGGTCACTGCCCGGCGCACGCCGCCGTCGTGGAACGTCCACCTGATGTCGCCGGGCTGCGGCGGCGCGCTCACCCCGGCCGCGTTCACCGTCAACCTCGACGCCCCGCGGCCGGTGGCCCGCCCGGCCGCGGGCCACGACGGCGAACACCCGGTCCCGGCGCCCGCCTTCCCCCTCCGGGTCTCCGCCACCGACCCGGTCGTCCTGCGGATCGAGGCGGCCACCTCGGGCTGCGACTGCGAGTGGTACGCCGAGATCCGCTGGACCGGCCCGGCCGGTCCGGGCCTGACCCGGATCGACGACGACGGCCGCCCCCTGCGCACCAGCGCCTCCGGCGGCCGCCCGCGCTACGGCTATGCGGCCGAGCTCGGCCGCTGGTCGCGCGAGTGACCCCGTTATCGCGTTTCCGCAGGTCAATCGCATTGTCAGTGGCCCGAACTAGACTCGCAGAGAGTGACGGCCGCCGTGTCGTCGCGTCGGCCCGAGCGGCGGCGGGGACGCCTCGCCGAGCCGCCGTACCCACCCGATGAGCCGCCGTACCGGAGACCGGAGAAGCCGGAGAAGGGAGCCCGAGATGACCGACGCCGCCGTCCGGGCTTCGCTGCTGCCCGGTTCCGCCGTCCGGGCCGGGTCGCCGGCCTCGCCGCGTACCGGGTCCGGGCTTCCGCCGTCGGGCGCCTCGCTGCGGCGGCGGGCCGCGGTGTTCCTGCCCGCCGCGGTGCCCCGGCAGGGCCGGGTCGCCTTCTGGGCGCCCGACGGGGAGCCCTGGCCCGAGGGACCCGACGGACCCGGTGCGTCCGAGCTGCTCACCGTGGTCCGGCCGCACGGCGCGGCCGGGGTGCGGAGCCGCGAGGTGGCCGCCGTCGTGCTCGGCCTCGCCGACGCACTGCCCGTGCTCGCCGCCGCCCCGCAGGACCCCGCCGCCCACCCGGCGACCCGCTGCTGGGGCACCGCCGCCCGGCAGGCCCTCGCGCTCACCGCCCGGGGCCGGCTGCTGCCCGGCCTCACCCCCGAGGGGTACGACGCCTGGCGGGCCGGCCCGCTGGACGCCGAGGACATGGCCCATCTGCGTGCCGTCGCCGCCGCCCTCCCCCACGAGGGGTACGCGACCCCGCTGCCCGGCCGGCGCCCCCTCCAGCTTCCCGAGCCGGAGGCCCTGGTCCGGGCCTTCCTCGACGCCGTCGCCGACACCCTCCCGCGGACCCCGGCCGCCCCCTTCGCCCTCGGCCGGCCGTTCGCCGCCGCCGAACCGCAGCAGGTGCCGGGGATACAGGAGTGGGCGGCGCAGGTCGCGGCCGGCTCCGACGCCGGAGTCGGGATCTCGCTGCGGCTCGACCTGTCCTCGTACCTGCTGTTCGACACACCGGACCCCGGGGAGGAGGACACCCGTCACGCGGGCGCCGCCGTGGTGCAGGTGCACAGCCTCGCCGACCCGACGCTGGTCACCGACGCCGCCCGGCTGTGGGCGGGCACCGCCGCGGCCGGCTTCGGCCCGCGCGCCCGGATCGACGCCGTGCTCGCGCTGCGCCGCGCCGCCCGGACCTGGCCGCCCCTGCTCCGCCTGCTCGACCGGCCCGTGCCCGACCTGCTGCCGCTCTCCGATCGCGAACTCGAAGACCTCCTCGGCGTGGCCGCCACCCGCCTGGCCGCCGCCGGAGTCGTGGTGCACTGGCCCCGCGAGCTCGCCCGTACGCTGACCGCGACCGCCGTCGTACGGCCGGCCGCGCCCGGCTCCGCCACCGACGGCACCGCGTTCTTCGACGCCGCCGGCCTCTTCGCCTTCTCCTGGGAGCTCGCCCTCGGCGGCGACCGGCTCACCCCCGGCGAGATGGACGCGCTCGCGCAGGCCCACCGCCCGGTCGTGCGGCTGCGCGACCAGTGGGTCCGGGTCGACCCGGAGCTCGTCCGCAAGGCGCGCAAGCGCGAACTCGGCCTGCTGGACCCGGTGGACGCGCTGGCCGTAGCCCTCGGCGGCACCGCCGAGGTCCCCGGTGAAGCGGAGCCGGTGCCCGCCGTCCCGGTCGGCGCGCTCGCCGCCCTCCGCGACCGGCTCACCGGTGAACTCGCCCCGCTGCCCCCGCCCCCCGGCCTCAAGGCGACCCTGCGCGACTACCAGCTGCGCGGCCTGGCCTGGCTGGACCGGATGACCTCGCTCGGCCTCGGCGGCTGTCTCGCCGACGACATGGGCCTGGGCAAGACCGTCACCCTGATCGCCCTCCACCTGCACCGGGACCACCCCGCGCCGACCCTGGTCATCTGCCCCGCCTCCCTGCTCGGCAACTGGCAGCGGGAGATCGAGAAGTTCGCGCCCGGAGTCCCGGTGCGCCGCTACCACGGGGCCGGACGCACCCTCTCCGGTCTCACCGGCGGTTTCGTCCTCACCACCTACGGGACGATGCGCGCCGGAGCCGCCCGGCTGGCCGACCAGACCTGGGGCATGGTGGTCGCGGACGAGGCCCAGCACATCAAGAACCCGCACTCGGCTACCGCCAGGGCACTGCGCACCATCCCCGCACCGGCCCGGGTGGCCCTGACCGGCACGCCCGTGGAGAACAACCTCTCCGAGCTGTGGGCCCTGCTCGACTGGACGACCCCCGGCCTGCTCGGACCGCTCACCGCGTTCCGGGCCCGGCACGCCCGCGCCGTGGAACAGCAGCAGCAGGAGGACGGCGGCAACGAGGAGGCCGTGGCCCGTCTGGCCGCGCTGGTCCGGCCGTTCCTGCTGCGCCGCAGGAAGTCCGACCCCGGCATCGTCCCCGAGCTCCCGCCGAAGACGGAGACGGACCACCCGGTGTCCCTCACCCGCGAGCAGGCCTCGCTGTACCAGGCGGCGGTGGAGGAGGCCATGGCGGTGATCGAGACCAGCGAAGGCATGGAACGCCGCGGGATGATCATGAAGTTGCTGGCCTCGCTGAAGCAGATCTGCAACCATCCCGCGCAGTTCCTGAAGGAGGACCGGCCCCGCATCCCGCACCGCTCGGGGAAACTCGCCCTGCTCGAC
>NZ_JBWKDJ010000001.1:1215908-1249910 GCF_056436025.1 Streptomyces sp. NPDC043853 | reverse complement strand
GGTGCGAACAAGCCGGTCCGGCTGCAGGGCGCGTTCGTCACCGAGGACGAGGTCCAGGCGGTGGTCCGGCACTGCAAGGACCAGATGGCCCCGGTGTTCCGGGACGACGTCACCGTCGGGCAGAAGCAGAAGAAGGAGATCGACGAGGAGATCGGCGACGACCTCGACCTGCTGTGCCAGGCGGCCGAGCTGGTGGTCTCCACCCAGTTCGGGTCCACCTCGATGCTCCAGCGCAAGCTCCGGGTGGGCTTCGCCAAGGCGGGCCGGCTGATGGACCTCATGGAGTCCCGGGGCGTGGTGGGCCCGAGCGAGGGATCGAAGGCGCGGGACGTGCTGGTGAAGCCCGACGAGCTGGACGGCGTGCTCGCGGTGATCCGCGGGGAGTCGTAGCCGCGGGGGCGGGCGGAGGCGCGGCGGCTCCGGCCGCCGTCGGCCACCCGGCCCGCCCGGACCTGCCGCGGGTGTCCTCCGGGTCGTATGGTCCTGATATGGGTGACGGATCGGGGTCCTCCGGTGGCCGGCGGCGGTGAGTCCGCGGGCGCCACGCTCGCCGTGCCGATGCCGGACGAGGCACTGGCCGACACCGTGCGCCGTACCGGCGCCTCCGCGGGCGGGATCTACCTGCTGGACGAGGCGGCGCGGGCCCTGGTGCTCGCACTGATGAGCGGCCTGCCGCCGGAGGCGGCCCGCCCCTGGCAGCGGGTGTCGATGGCCTCCCCGGTGCCCCCCAGCGAGGCCGTCCGGGAGAACCGCCTGGTGTGGGTGGCCTCCCAGGACGAGATGGTGCGCGCCTACCCGCGCGCCGCGGCGGGCCTGCCCTACCGGTTCGCGCTCGCCGCACTGCCCCTGAACGGCCGCTACCGCTGCTGGGGCAGTCTGATCCTGCTGTGGCCCGCCGAGTACTCCGGCAGCGCCACCCGGCGCGAGCGCGGCCACCTCGCCGCCGCGGCCCGCCGCATCGCCCGGTCGCTGGACGAGTACGCCGTCCCGGGCGTGCTGCCCGAGCGGCCCCTGCTGATCCCGGCGGCCGGGGCGGGCCCGCAGGACACGGCCCGGGCCGGGCAGGCCGCCGTGGACTACGTCGAGCGGCTTCCGGACGGGGCGCTGGCCCTGGACCTGGAGAGCCGGATCACCTACGTGAACCCGGCGGCGGAGGACCTGCTCGGCCGCAAGGCCGACCAGCTGCTGGGCACCCGGCCCTGGCAGTCCCTGCCGTGGCTCGACACCCCCGAGGTCGAGGACCACTACCGGACCGCGGTCATCAGCCGCGACACCGTCGCCTTCACCGTCGAGCACGCCCCGGACCACTGGCTCCGCATCGAGCTCTACCCGGACGCCAGCGGCATCAGCGTCCGCGTCACCCGGGCCGCGGCCCCGGGCGGCGGCAAACAGCCCCCGGCCGCCCGCACACCGCGTCCGTCCGCCGCCGAGCCCGGGAACGGCACCCAGGCGGGCCGGCTCTACCAGCTCGCGCACCTGGCGGCAGCCCTCACCGAGACCGTGGCCGTCCGCGACGTCATCGACCTGGTCGCCGACCAGATCCTCCCGGCCTTCGGCGCCGACGGGCTGCTCCTCTCCACGGCCGACGCCGGCCGCCTGAAGATCACCGGCGATCACGGCTACGCCCCGGGGACCGTCGACCGCCTCGACGGCCTGCCCCTGGACACCGACCTGACCCCCGCCGGGAAGGTCCTCGCCACCGGCGTCCCGGCCTTCTACGCCGGCCCCGAGGAGATGGCCGACGAGTTCCCCCAGGCCCTGCGGATCAGCGGGAAGCAGGCGTGGGCGTTCCTGCCGCTGGTCATCTCCAGCCGGCCGGTCGGCTGCTGCATCCTGTCCTACGACCACCCCCACGTGTTCAGCGCCGACGAGCGGGCCGTCCTCACCTCGCTGGCCGGCCTGATCGCCCAGGCCCTGGACCGGGCCCGGCTCTACGACGCCACGCACGACATCGCCCACGGCCTCCAGGAAGCCCTCCTGCCGCGCGGCCTGCCGACCCTGCCCGGTCTGCAGGCGGCCGCCCGCTACCTGCCGGCCGGGCACGGCATGGACATCGGCGGCGACTTCTACGACCTCATCCGCCTCGACGCCACCACTGCCGCGGCCGTCATCGGCGACGTGCAGGGGCACAACGTGGCCGCCGCCGCGCTCATGGGCCAGGTCCGCACCGCCATCCACGCCACCGCGGGCGCCCCGCCCGACCAGGTTCTCGCCCGCACCAACCGGGTCCTCGCCGACCTGGGCACCGACCTCCTGGTCTCCTGCCTGTACGTCCACCTCGACCTCGCGCACCACCGGGCGCGCCTGGCCACCGCGGGCCACCCGCCCCCGCTGCTGCACGGGCCCGGGCTCTCGCCCGGAGTCGTGGAACTCGACCCCGCCCCCCTGCTCGGCGCCGGACACGGGGTCTCCTTCCCCGTCACCGAGTTGACGCTCGGCCCGGGCACCACGCTGGCCCTCTACACCGACGGGCTGGTCGAAGCGCCCGGCCGCGACCTCGACCGGATCACCGCAGACCTCGCCGGGCAGCTGGCCGAGCACAGCGGACAGGACCTCGACGGGCTCATCGACACGCTGCTGGCGCGCAGTTGGCCCACCGGCCGGTACACCGACGACATCGCCATGCTCCTGCTGCGCACCGCCCCCGGGCCGACCGTCTGACCGGACCGCACGCACAGGTGCTCCGTCGCCGGGTCCGTTGCCCGGGGGGCCTTCGGCCGGGGCCGTCACCCGCTTGCCCGGACCCGCTTGCTTGTGCCGGGGGAGGGGGTCCCCTACGGTCCGGATTGACGTCCCGTAGGCTGCTGCCGGCCGGCCGCGGGGGGCTCACCCGTAAGGGATGCGCGGGCAACCGTATCCCTCCGCGCGGCGTCCGAGTTGAAGGAATGGGGAGGGACACCGGTCCGCCATACGGATGGCGTACGAAGTCCCCCCTCCGGTTGCTCCACCCTTTCGTCACCCCCCTAGACTGGACATCCAGCAGGTGGCTACACGCTCGAAAGGCGCCCCCGTGTCCATCGGCAAATCCAACTCCCCAGAAGACGACCGCCCTTCGACCGCCGACGCCGAAGACAACGGCGAGCAGCGGCCGGAGTCCGGTCCGTCCATCGGCCGAACCCTCCAGCAGGCCCGCATCGCCGCCGGGCTCACCGTCGACGAGGTCAGCTCGGTCACCCGGGTGCGCACCCCGATCGTGCACGCGATCGAGCAGGACGACTTCACCCGCTGCGGCGGCGACGTGTACGCGCGCGGCCACATCCGTACGATCGCCCGCGCGGTCGGCACCGATCCGGACCCGCTCGTGGAGAGCTACGACGCCGCGCACGGCGGCCGCCCGGCCCCCACCCCGGCCGCGCCTCTGTTCGAGGCGGAGCGGATCCGCCCCGAGCGGCAGCGCCCGAACTGGACCGCCGCCATGGTCGCGGCGATCGTCGCGGTGATCGGCTTCGTCGGGTTCACCGCCTTCAGCGGTGGCGAGGAGGGCCGGCGGCCGGTGGCGGAAGGTTCCGCCTCGCCCAAGCCCGCCCCGGCGCAGACCGGCAAGGTGATCACGCAGAGCCCGCAGACGCCCAAGACCCCGAAGCCGCCCGCCGCGCCCAAGCCGGAGCCCTCGGACAGCGCCATCGCGGCCGCCCCCAAGGACCTGGTGACGGTGGTGCTGACCGCCAACGACGGGGAGAGCTGGATCTCCGCCAAGGACTCCACGGGCCGGCTGCTCTTCGACGGCATGGTCCAGATGGGTGACTCCAAGACCTTCACCGACAAGGAATCCATCGACCTGGTGCTCGGCGACGCGGGTGCCGTCCAGCTGTTCGTGAACGGCAAGGAGATCAAGGACGACTTCCAGCCCGGCCAGGTCGAGCGGCTGAAGTACACCAAGGACGATCAGCGCCAGGGCCAGGCCCAGGCGGGCTGAGCAGGCAATTCCGTTTCCCCGGGACGCGGTGGCGCAAACGCCGTCCGCCCCGGGGATCTTCGTTTACCCGGCCTTGGGGCAGGGGCCGCCGTCGCGACGAAGTAGTCTTGAGTCCATGCCCGAACGCCGTACCGTCGCCCTTGTCACTCTTGGCTGCGCCCGTAACGAGGTGGACTCGGAGGAGCTCGCAGGCCGCTTGGCGGCGGATGGCTGGGAGCTCGTCGAGGACGCCGCCGACGCGGACGTCGCCGTCGTCAACACCTGTGGCTTCGTCGAAGCCGCGAAGAAGGACTCCGTAGACGCCCTGCTGGAGGCCAACGATCTCAAGGACCATGGCCGCACCCAGGCCGTCGTCGCCGTCGGCTGCATGGCCGAGCGCTACGGCAAGGAGCTCGCCGAGGCCCTCCCCGAGGCCGACGGCGTGCTCGGCTTCGACGACTACGCCGACATCTCCAACCGCCTCCAGGTGATCCTCGGCGGCGGCAGCGTGGAGGCCCACACCCCGCGCGACCGGCGCAAGCTGCTGCCGATCAGCCCCGCCGAGCGGCAGGGTGCCGACGTGGCCCTGCCCGGCCACGCCCAGGCTGCAGGCACCGAGTCGGCTCAGCCGACGGGCGCCGCGGCCCCCGCAGACCTTCCCGATGGCCTCGCGCCCGCCTCCGGCCCGCGCGCACCCCTGCGCCGCCGCCTGGACACCAGCCCGGTCGCCTCCGTGAAGCTGGCCTCCGGCTGCGACCGCCGCTGCTCCTTCTGCGCCATCCCGTCCTTCCGCGGCTCCTTCATCTCGCGCCGCCCGAGCGACGTGCTGGGCGAGACCCGCTGGCTGGCCGAGCAGGGCGTCAAGGAGGTCATGCTGGTCTCCGAGAACAACACCTCCTACGGCAAGGACCTGGGCGACATCCGCCTGCTGGAGACCCTGCTGCCCGAGCTCGCCGAGGTCGACGGCATCGAGCGGGTCCGGGTCAGCTACCTCCAGCCCGCCGAGATGCGCCCCGGCCTGATCGACGTACTGACCTCCACCCCGAAGGTGGTGCCGTACTTCGACCTGTCCTTCCAGCACTCCGCGCCCGACGTGCTGCGCGCCATGCGCCGCTTCGGCGACACCGACCGGTTCCTGGAGCTGCTGGACACCATCCGCTCCAAGGCCCCGCAGGCCGGCGTCCGGTCCAACTTCATCGTCGGCTTCCCCGGTGAGACCGAGGCCGACTTCGCCGAGCTGGAGCGTTTCCTCACGCACGCCCGCCTCGACGCGATCGGTGTCTTCGGCTACTCCGACGAGGAGGGCACCGAGGCGGTCACGTACGAGAACAAGCTCGACGAGGACGTGATCGCGGAGCGGCTCGCCCATATGCAGCGACTCGCCGAGGAACTCACCTCACAGCGCGCCGAGGAGCGGATCGGTGAGACCGTGGAGGTACTCGTCGAGACCGTGGAGACCGTCGACGAGGACGGGAACGGGGCCTACGGGCGTGCCGCGCACCAGGCTCCCGAGACCGATGGCCAGGTGGTCTTCACCGACAGCACCGGTCTGACCCCCGGCCGGATCGTGACGGCGAAGGTGGTCGGCACCCTGGGCGTGGACCTGGTGGCCGAGCCGCTGGGCCTGGAGGAGTTCGAGGAGGCGGCCGGATGACCGGAGTCCCGGCATCGGCGGCGGGCGGCACCAGCCGCCGGCCCGGTCCGGCGTCCGGCGGGAAGCCGGTGGCCGCGGCCGTGAGCCAGGCCGGCCTGTGGAACATCGCCAACATCCTGACGATGGTCCGGCTGGTACTCGTGCCGGGATTCGTGCTGCTCCTGCTCGCCAACGGCGGGTACGACCCCGTCTGGCGGGCGTGGGCCTGGGCGGCGTTCGCCGTCGCCATGATCACCGACGTGTTCGACGGGCACCTGGCCCGGACGTACAACCTGGTGACGGACTTCGGGAAGATCGCCGACCCGATCGCCGACAAGGCCATCATGGGCGCGGCCCTGGTCTGCCTGTCCTATCTCGGGGACCTGCCCTGGTGGGTCACCGGGGTGATCCTGGGCCGGGAGCTCGGCATCACCCTGATGAGGTTCTGGGTGATCCGCTACGGGGTGATCCCGGCCAGCCGGGGCGGCAAGCTGAAGACCCTGGCGCAGGGGACGGCGGTGGGCATGTACGTGCTCGCGCTGACCGGCCCGCTGGCCACCTTCCGGTGGTGGGTGATGGCGGTGGCCGTGGCGCTGACCGTGGTCACCGGGCTGGACTACGTACGCCAGGCCGTGGTCCTGCGGCGCAAGGGGATCGCCGCGGAGCGGGCCGCGAGGTGACATACGGACCGGGGGGCGGGGGAGCGGCCGGCGCCGCCGGAGGGGCGCGGGAATCCGGCCCGCCCGCCGTGGACTCCCGTTCGATCGCGGCCGAGGTGCTCAGGCTGCTCGCGGAGAGTGAGCAGACGGTCGCGGTCGCGGAATCCCTGACGGGCGGACTGGTGGCGGCCGAGATCACCGCCGTCCCCGGAGCCTCGAAATCCTTCCGCGGCTCCGTGACGGCGTACGCCACCGAGCTCAAGCACCGCCTGCTGGGCGTGGACGCGGAACTGCTCGCCGCGCACGGCGCGGTGAACGCGCAGGTGGCGGCGCAGATGGCGGCCGGCGTACGGGAGGCGCTGGGGGCCGGGTGGGGGATCGCGACGACCGGGGTGGCCGGTCCGGAGCCGCAGGACGGACAGCCCGTGGGCACGGTCTTCATCGCCGTGGCCGGTCCCGGGGGCGGGAAAACGGCCCGTCTGCGGTTGAACGGCTCCCGCGCGGAAATCCGTACAGAGAGTGTACGGACCGTGCTCGAACTTCTCTCGAGCGAACTCCGCGAGAATGTGCGGGGGCAGGATACGGAACAGAACGGGGGGATTTGATGTTTGCAGCCCTGAGTGAACACGACATCGCTCCCCGCACGGCCGCGGCGCGAGGCGGTACGGTGGGGCGTGAAGGATGCGGCTACACGGTCAGAGGAGGGAGCCACCGATGATTCTGCTCCGTCGCCTGCTGGGTGACGTGCTGCGTCGGCAGCGCCAGCGCCAGGGCCGTACTCTGCGCGAAGTCTCCTCGTCCGCCCGAGTTTCTCTCGGCTATCTCTCCGAGGTGGAGCGGGGGCAGAAGGAGGCGTCCTCCGAACTGCTCTCCGCGATCTGCGACGCGCTGGACGTACGGATGTCCGAGCTGATGCGCGAAGTCAGCGACGAACTGTCGCTCGCCGAACTTGCACAGTCGGCCGCGGCAAGCGAACCGGTGCCGGCGCCGGTACGCCCGATGCTCAATTCGGTCTCCGTGACCTCGGTCGCGGGCGGACCGGAGCGGGTGACCATCAAGGCGCCTGCGGAAGCGGTGAACGTCGTAGCCGCCTGAGTGCCCGAGTCATGGCCGGAGCCCCGGCCGGGCGCGAGGGAGTCCCCCAGTCGATGCTGGGAGGCGCCCCGCGACCCGGACGGGGCTTCGTGCTGTCCGGGGCCGACTTCCCGGCCTGCCGGCCCATGAGGGCGGTTCCGGGGCGTAGCGGTGGTTACGGGGTGGATCCGGGTGCTCCTGGGCGCTCCGGGCGATCCGGGGCGTTCTGGGTGCGGTGGTAGGAGGGGTACGGGACGATGGGCGGGACCGGTCCCTCCCCCACTCTCGGCTCCGCTCGAGCGGGGGACCCCCATCCCGGGAGGCAACCGTGCTCCGCTTGCTCCTCATATCCCTGGCCCTGGTGGCGGGAGCGCTGTGGTGGTGGGCGTTACTGCGCCTGGCCCTGGTGCCCGTGGAAGCAGGCCCGGTCGAGGGAGCCCTCGTGATGAGCGGCTGGACCCTGAGCCTGCTGCCCGTGCACTGTGCCCGCCGGACGGACGCCCCGCGCTCGCGGGCGCGGGCCGTTCCGGGACCCGCGGCGTCGGGGGAACCGGTCACCAGGGCATCGCGACTCCCCCGTTCGGGCGGAGAATCTGGCCCGTCATGAAGGACGAGGCGTCCGAGGCGAGGTAGAGCACGGCCCGTGCGATGTCCTCGGCCTCGCCGGCCCGGCGCAGCGGCGCCATCCTGATCATCGCGGCCTCGGTCCGCTCCTGGACCTCCGGGCCGTGTCGGCCGGTCATCGGGGTGCGGATCCACCCCGGGGCGACCGCGTTGACCCGGATGCCGTGCGGGCCGGTCTCGGTGGCCAGGGTCCTGGTCAGCTGGACCACGGCGGCCTTGGCGGCGCTGTAGCAGAGCAGGCCGGGAGATGCGGCGTCCACGGCGCCGGAGGCCATGGTGACGATGGAGCCCGGGGTGCCGGCGGCGAGCATGGACCGGGCGGCCTCCTGGCAGGTGTACAGCACCCCCTTGAAGTTCACGGAGAACACCCGGTCGAGGTCCTCGTCCAGGGTGTCCACCACGCTGCTGGTGTGCATGATCCCGGCGATGGCGGCGGCGATGTCGACCCGGCCGGCGGCGGCCACGGCAGCCCGCAGCTGATCGCGGTCGGTGACGTCCAGGACGTGGACCACGGCCGTGCCGCCCCGTTCCCCGACCAGGCCCGCGGTCTCGTGCAGGCCCTTCTCGTCGCGGTCGGCGCAGTGGACGGCGGCGCCCGCCTCGGCGAGCAGCCGTGCGGTGGCCCGTCCGATGCCGCTGGCGGCGCCGGTGATCAGCGCGGTGCGGCCGGTGAGGTCGTACGGGGCTAGGGACATGACCGGGACGGTACGACCGTATCTGACGGGTCGTCAACCGGTCGGCGGCCGCGGGTCGGTCGGCCGTGGGTCGGTCGGCCGTGGGTCGCTCGGCCGTGGGGTCGTTCCCTCAGAGCGGGGCGGGCGGGGCGGCGGGATCCTCGTACACGTGCCAGCGGGTGACCTTGCCTTCGTGCACGGTGGCGGTCCAGCGGGCCGGGCCGGCCAGCCGGGGGTCGGAGCACTCCGAGTGCCCGGCGGCGGAGACCACCTCGTGGTCGGCCGTCACGGACTCGAAGACGTTGCGGTAGTCGGGGAAGGCGGCGAAGAAGCCGCTCCACGCCTCCAGGCAGGCCCGGCGCCCCGAGACGACGGCGCCGGCCGGGTCGACGAAGCTGTGGTCCTCCGACATCAGGGTGCCGAGGCCGGCCAGATCGCGGGCGTTGATCAGGGCGTTGAAGCGGCGGACCACGCTCCGCGGGTCCTCGCCGACCGGGCCGGTCTGGCAGCGGGGGCACCAATAGGTGGGGCGGTCGTCCTGCGGGGCCTCCCGGATCGGAGTGCGGCAGCGCAGGCAGGGGCGGCCGGCCCGGCCGTACACGAACAGGTCGGGGCGGCCGCTGCCGCGCGGGCCGGTGGTGGTGCGGGGGTGCCGGCCGGGGCCGATGTTGGCCGACAGGACACGGTGGGCGGCGCCCGGGAGCCGGTCGAGGACGGAAGGGGTGAGGTCGCCGACCGGGGTCCAGGGGGTCACGCCGGCCATGAAGCAGAGCTCCGCCTTGTAGATGTTGCCGATGCCGGCCAGGTTCCGCTGGTCGAGCAGGGCCTCGCCGAGCGGGCGGTCCGGGGCGGCCCCGAGGTTCGCCGCGGCCCGTTCGGGGTCCCAGTCCGGGCCGAGGAGGTCGGGGCCGAGGTGACCGACGATCCGGTCCTCCTCTGCGGTGCGGAGCAGCTCCAGGACGGGCAGCCGGTAGCCGACGGCGGTGTGAGAGGCGGTGCCGAGCACGGCCCGGATCTCGTACGCGGGTCCGCCGTGCCAGCGCTCGCCCGCCGCGAACACGCGCCAGGCGCCGTCCATCCGGAGGTGGCTGTGCAGGGTGAGACCGCCCTCGACGCGGGCCAGCAGGTGCTTGCCGCGCGGGGTCACGTCCAGCACGGTCCGGCCGGTGAGGTCGGTCGTGGCGAGACGGGGGACGCGCAGGTCGC
This sequence comes from Streptomyces sp. NPDC043853, assembly GCF_056436025.1. NCBI lineage: Bacteria > Bacillati > Actinomycetota > Actinomycetes > Kitasatosporales > Streptomycetaceae > Streptomyces > Streptomyces sp. NPDC043853. The sequence continues at coordinate 1,240,145 of NZ_JBWKDJ010000001.1, read as the reverse complement.
TGACGGTCAGCACCTGACCGGCGAGAACGGTGTGCAGCCGGTGCGCGGCGCGCCAGACGCTGTCTCCTTCGGGCACGGTCTCCTCCTGGTGGTCAGCAGTCCGTCGCGGCGAGTGCCTGGCGCAGCACGGCCAGGATCTCCTCCCGGGCCGGCGGTGCCGGGGAGGTCATGGCGTGCAGGCACAGGCCGGTCATCAGGGGCGGGACGGTGGCGGCCACGGCGGGGCCGAAGTGCGGGGTGAGGGCTTCCACGGTGGTCCGGGCCGAGCGGCTCGCCGCCTCGCGCAGTTCCGGGCGGCGCAGGGCCGCGACGTGGAGTTCGTACTCGACCACCGCGGCGGAGCGGGTCCCGTCCTCCCCGATGTACGCCAGCACCCCGTCGGCCAGGCGCTCGGCCAGCTGTGCGCGGTCCAGGCCGCCGAATTCCTCGGCCCAGCGGCGCACCTGTGCCGCGAACCGGTCGGCCGCCAGGTCCAGCGCGGCGTGGATCAGCGCTTCGCGGTCGGCGAAGTGGTAGGTGGTGGAGCTGAGTGAGACATCGGCCCGCTCGGCGATGGCCCGGTGGGTCAGCCCCTCCAGGCCGCGTTCGGCGATCAGCTCCAGGGCGACCTCGGCGATCCGCTCCCGGCGGTTCGGGTCGTGCCGGCGGGTCCGGCGCCGCGGCGCCGGGTCGTCGTTCGTGGTCGTCGCTCCGTGCATGTGGCCAGCCTCGCACAGATTTATTGGTACGGACGTCCGTACCAATGCTACGGTGGAAGTGTCGTCCGGGGGGTTCGAGGAAAACAAGGAGCCTCAGATGAAGATCGCCGTTCTCGGTACCGGTGCGGGCGCCCGCCAGCACATCGCCAAGCTGACGCAGCTCGGCCACGAGGTGGTCGTCGGCACCCGTGACTCGCAGGTCACCATGGGGCGGACCGAGCCCGACTTCATGGGCACGGAGCCCTTCGCCCAGTGGCTGGTGGACTATCCGGCCGTCCAGCTGCTGAACTTCCGTGACGCGGCGGCCGAGGCCGAGTTCGTCATCAACGGGATCGACGGCGCCAACGCCGTACGGGTGCTCAGCGAGATCGGCCACCACCTGGCCGGCAAGGTCCTGATGGACTACGCCGTCCCGTTCATCTACAACCCCGAGCGGGCCCACCAGTGGCCCACCCCCTGGGGAGTGATGCCGGCCCTGGACCCGGTGGACTCCGACAGCCTCGGCGAGCGGATCCAGCGCGCCCTGCCGGACACCAAGGTGGTCAAGGCGTGCGTCACCCAGGAGCAGGAGACCGTCGTCGACCCGCAGAAGATCGGCGGCGGGGACCACACCATCTTCATCGCGGGCGAGGACGCCGAGGCCAAGCGGCAGGTGCGTGACCTGCTCGGGTCCTACGGCTGGGAGGACGTCCTGGACCTCGGGCCGATCGTGTCCTCCCGCGGCATGGAGATGTACTCCCACATGCACAGTGCCATCCAGTTCGCGCTCGGCGGTGCCCGCTTCGGGATCAAGGTGGTCCGCTGACCGCTGACCGCTGACCGCTGACCGCTGACCGCTGACCGCTGACCGCTGACCGCTGATCCCGGTGCCCTGGCGTCAGTTCCGCAGGCGGAGCCCGCGCGGAGTCGCGTGGAAGCCGGCGGACTCCAGGGCCGGGCCCAGCGGCGAGGTCAGCGCGGGTGCGTTGTTGATCCGCTCCACCGTCAGGTCGGGCAGGGTGCCCGCCCGGGAGGCCGCGGCGAGCGCGGAGGTCGCCGCCTCCAGCCGCGGGTCCCCGGCGGGCGGCCACGCCAGCAGGGTCCGGCCGCCCCGCTCCAGGTACAGCGTCAGCTCGCCGTCGACCAGCACCACCAGCGAGCCCGCCTTCCGGCCCGCCTTGTGGGTGGCGCCGGCCGGCGGCTCGGGCCACGGCAGGGCCGCACCGTAGGCGTTGGCCGGGTCGGCCGCCGCCAGGACCACCGCCGCCAGCGGCGGCGGAGTCCGCTCGGCCGCCCGCAGCCGGTCCACCGCGCCGTCCATCGCGAACTGGGCCGCGCCCAGCCCCTCCACCACATAGCCGCGCCGCGCCTGCCCGCTGTCCTCGAACGCCGACAGCACCCGGTAGACCGCGCTGAAACCGCCCTCCACGCCCTCGGCCTGGACGGCGCCCCGGGTCACCACCCCGTGCCGGTCCAGCAGGGTGCGCGCCAGTGCGTGCGCCCGGTGCGTGGGATCCGCGCCCGCCTCCGGCAGCAGCGACCAGCGGCCGGAGACCGTGGGCGGTCCCGGCCGGGACACCGACGCGCTCAGCGTGCCGTACCGGCCGCGCGGCACCGTCCGTCTCGCCCGGTGCGCCGTGGACCCCGCCGTCCGGCCCGAGCCGAGCAGGGACCGCAGGGGCGCGAGGGTGTCGTTGGTCAGCCGGCCCGACCAGGCCAGGTCCCAGATCGCCTCCGACAGCTCCGGATCCGCGACCTCGGGCAGGCCCGCCCGGACGGTCTGGGCGATCTGCCGGAAGAACAGGCCGTACCCGCCGGACAGGCTGTCCAGCACGGCCTGGTGCACCGGGCCCGCCTCCAGCGGGTGCGGCGGCGGCAGGAGCAGAGGCGCCGCGTCCGCCAGGTACAGCGACACCCAGCCGTCCTTGCCCGGCAGCCCGCCCGCGCCCGCCCACACCACCTCGCCGGTGGTCGTCAGCTCGTCCAGCAGGGCGGGTGAGTACCCCGCCACCCGGGACGGCAGCACGATCCGTTCCAGCGCCGAGGCCGGCACCGGCGCCCCCTGGAGCTGCTCGATCGCGCGCGCCAGCCCGTCGATGCCGCGGAGCGCCCCGCCCAGGTGCTGCCACTGCGGCAGGAAGGTGGCCAGCGCCGTCGGCGGGACCGGCTCCAGCTCCTGGCGCAACGCCGCCAGCGAGCGGCGGCGCAGCCGGCGCAGCACGGCCGCGTCGCACCACTCCTGGCCGATGCCGGAGGGATGGAACTCGCCCTGGACCACCCGGCCCGCCGCCGCGAGCCGGTGCAGGGCGCCGTCGGTCACCGCCGCGCCCAGGCCGAACCGGGCGGCGGCGGTGGCGGTGGTGAACGGTCCGTGCGTCCGGGCGTACCGGGCCAGGAGATCACCCAGCGGGTCCTTCACCGGCTCGGTGAACGCCTCCGGTACGCCCACCGGGAGGGCCGTGCCCAAGGCGTCCCGCAGCCGGCCCGCGTCCTCGACCGCCGCCCAGTGCTCCGCGCCCGCGATCCGTACCCGGATGGCGCGGCGCGCGGCGCCGAGCTCCGGCGCCCAGTCCGCTTCCGCACCCCGCTCGGCCAGCTCGGTCTCCGTCAGCGGGCCCAGCAGGCGGAGCAGGTCCGCCACGGACTCGGCGTCCTTGGCCCGCCGGTCCTCCGTCAGCCACTGGAGCTCGCGCTCCAGTTCGGCCAGCACCTCCGGGTCCAGCAGCTCCCGCAGCTCGGCCTGCCCCAGCAGCTCCGCCAGCAGCCGGGAGTCCAGCGAGAGGGCCGCCGCCCGCCGCTCGGCCAGCGGCGAGTCCCCCTCGTAGAGGAACTGGGCCACGTATCCGAACAGCAGCGACCGGGCGAACGGCGAGGGCTCGGGCGTGGTGACCTCCACCAGCCGGACCCGGCGCGCCTCGATGTCCCCCATCAGCTCCGTCAGCCCCGGCACGTCGAACACGTCCTGCAGGCACTCCCGTACGGCTTCCAGCACGATCGGGAAGGAACCGAACTCGGAGGCCACCTGGAGCAGTTGCGCGGCCCGCTGGCGCTGCTGCCACAGCGGGGTCCGCTTGCCCGGACTGCGGCGCGGCAGCAGCAGCGCGCGGGCCGCGCACTCCCGGAACCTGGAGGCGAACAGCGCGGAGCCGCCCACCTGTTCGGTGACGATCCGGTCGACCTCGCCCTTGTCGAAGGCCACGTCGGCCGCGCCCAGCGGGGCCTGTTCACTGTCGAACTCGAACGCGGGCGCCGCCGCCGGATCGAGATCGAGGAGGTCCATGCCCAGCAGGTCGGCGTCCGGCAGCCGCAGCACGATCCCGTCGTCCGCGTGCATCACCTGCGCGTCCATGCCGTACCGCTCGGTGAGCCGGGCACCCAGCGCCAGCGCCCACGGCGCGTGCACCTGTGCGCCGAACGGGGAGTGGACCACCACCCGCCAGTCGCCCAGCTCGTCCCGGAACCGCTCCACGACGATCGTCCGGTCGTCCGGCACGTGCCCGCAGGCCTCGCGCTGCTCCGCCAGATAGGCGAGCACGTTGTCCGCGGCCCACGCGTCCAGCCCGGCCGCCAGCAGCCGCAGCCGGGCGTCCTCCTCGGACAGCGCGCCGACCTCGCGGAGGAACGCGCCCACCGCACGGCCCAGTTCCAGCGGGCGGCCCAGCTGGTCCCCCTTCCAGAACGGCAGTCGGCCCGGGACCCCGGGCGCGGGGGAGACCAGCACCCGGTCCCGGGTGATGTCCTCGATCCGCCAGGAGGTGGTGCCCAGGGTGAACACGTCGCCGATCCGGGACTCGTACACCATCTCCTCGTCGAGCTCCCCGACCCGGCCGCCGCCCTTCTTCGGGTCGGCACCGGCGAGGAACACCCCGAACAGGCCCCGGTCCGGGATCGTCCCGCCCGAGGTGACCGCGAGGCGCTGCGCCCCCGGCCGCCCGGTGACCGTCCCCGCCACCCGGTCCCACACCACCCGGGGCCGCAACTCGGCGAAGGCGTCCGAGGGATAACGGCCCGCCAGCATGTCCAGCACGGCCGTGAACGCCGACTCGGGCAGCGCTGCGAACGGCGCGGCCCGCCGCACCAGCGTCATCAGGTCGTCCAGCTGCCAGGTGTCCATCGCCGTCATCGCGACCAGCTGCTGCGCCAGCACGTCCAGCGGGTTCGACGGGATGCGCAGCGACTCGATGGCACCGCCGCGCATCCGCTCGGTGACCACCGCCGACTGGACCAGGTCGCCCCGGTACTTGGGGAACACCACACCCCGGGAGACGGCGCCGACCTGGTGTCCGGCCCGGCCGACCCGCTGCAGTCCGGAGGCCACCGAGGGCGGCGACTCCACCTGCACCACCAGGTCCACCGCGCCCATGTCGATGCCGAGCTCCAGGCTGGACGTGGCCACCACGGCGGGCAGCCGGCCCGCCTTCAGGTCCTCCTCGACCAGGGCCCGCTGCTCCTTGGACACCGAACCGTGGTGCGCGCGCGCCAGCAGCGGCGGGGCTCCCTGCGCCGATCCCGACTGGGCCATGATCTCGGCCGGCGGGGCCTGCCCCTCGGCCGCCGGCTCGCCGGTGGCCCGCTCGTACGCGATCTCGTTCAGCCGGTTGCACAGCCGCTCCGCGAGGCGCCGCGAGTTGGCGAACACGATCGTCGACCGGTGCGCCTGCACCAGGTCCGCGATGCGCTCCTCCACGTGCGGCCAGATCGACGGCTTGTCCCCGCCCTCCCGCTCCTCCGAGGCCGGTGAACCGCCCAGCTCGCCCATGTCCTGTACGGGCACGACGACCGAGAGGTCGAACTCCTTGGCCGACGGCGGCTGGACGATCTCCACCTTGCCGCGCGGCGCCAGGTAGCGGGCCACCTCCCCGACCGGCCGCACCGTCGCCGACAGGCCGATCCGGCGGGCCGGGCGCGGCAGCAGCTCGTCCAGCCGCTCCAGCGACAGAGCCAGGTGCGCGCCCCGCTTCGTCCCCGCGACCGCGTGCACCTCGTCCAGGATCACCGTCTCGATCCCGGCCAGGGCCTCCCGGGACGCGGAGGTGAGCATCAGGAACAGCGACTCGGGCGTGGTGATCAGGATGTCCGGCGGGCGGGTGGCCAGCGCCCGGCGCTCGGCGGCCGGGGTGTCCCCGGACCGGATGCCCACCCGGATCTCCGGCTCGGGCAGGCCCAGCCGGACCGCCTCCTGCCGGATCCCGGTCAGCGGGCTGCGCAGATTCCGCTCGACGTCCACCGCGAGGGCCTTCAGCGGGGACACGTACAGCACCCGGCACCGCTTCTTCGGCTCGGCGGGCGGTGGTACGGACGCCAGCCGGTCCAGCGCGGCCAGGAAGGCGGCGAGCGTCTTGCCGGAGCCGGTGGGTGCCACCACCAGCACGTCCGAACCCGCGCCGATGGCCCGCCACGCGCCCTCCTGGGCGGCGGTGGGCCCGGCGAACGCCCCGGTGAACCAGGAGCGGGTCGCGGGGGAGAAAGCGTCGAGCGCGGAGCCGGCCATGCGACCATCCTGCACCCCGCCACTGACATCGCCCCCGACCTGCGCGTTCGCCGTTCCGGGCGGCGAGGGACAATGGGGGGATGGCGAACGGAGACGGCACGGCCCCGGACGGGAGGGTCGGCCGCGAGTGGGCCCGGCACTGGCAGAACCCGGACCTGCCGGGAGTGGACCTGCTGCGAGCCCACTACGTCCGCCACACCTTCCCCCGGCACGCCCACGACGGCTATGTCATCGCAGCCGTGACCTGCGGCATCGAGGAGATCGGCCTGCCCGGGGCGACCGAGCGCGCCGGTCCCGGCAGCGTGGTCCTGATCAATCCCGAGGTCCCGCACACCGCCCGGGCCGGAGCCCCCGAGGGCTGGGCGTACTCCACCCTCTACCCGGCCCGCGACCTGGTCGCCGAGGTGGCCGCCGAGCTCACCACCCTGCGCGGCACCCCCGGCTTCACCGAGCCGATGGTCATGGACCCCGAGGGCGCCCGGGTGATCACCGAGGTCCACCGGGCCGCCGAGCAGGGCAACGCGCTCGCCGCCGACGGCCTGCTGCGGATCGTGGTCGCCCGCATGCTGCGGCAGCACGGCGGACGGCTGCCGTCCCGCCCGGTGTCCGGCGCGGGCGCCGGTACGGCCGAGCGGGCCCGGGCCCTGCTGGAGGACCGGCTCGCCGAACCACCCACCCTGGAGCAGCTCGCCGCCGAGCTGGGCACCAGCCCGTTCGCGCTGCTGCGGTCCTTCCGCGAGCGCTACGGCATGCCCCCGCACACCTGGCTGACCGACGCCCGGGTCCGCCGGGCCCGGTTGTTGCTGGGGGCGGGCACCCCGCCGGCCGAGGCGGCCGTGGCGGTCGGCTTCACCGACCAGCCGCACCTGAACCGGCACTTCACCCGGATCGTCGGGGTCCCGCCCGGCGCCTACCGTCGCGAACGCGCCTTCGGCTAGATGGTGTCCGGCGTCTCCGGTCTATCCGGCGTCTCCGGCGTCTCCGGCGTAGACGGCGCGGTCGGCGCGGTCGGTGTGTCCGGCTCCGTCGGCGGCCGGGACCCCTCTCCCACCTCGGCCGCCCGCTTGCCCAGGTGGTGGCCGAGTGCCCGGTACGCGTCGAACTGGGCGTGGTCGAAGGACTGGTCGAAGGTGCTCACCCGGGGGAAGGACCGCTCCCGCAGCGCATAGCTGAGCAGCTCGTAGGCCATGTCCGGGGTCAGGCTCGCCTTCGCCACGACGATCCGCCCGATCCGCCCGGGCGGCGTCCCCGGCTCGAACTCGATGTCCTCCGGGTACTCGATCGTGCCCGTGACCACGCAGTCCGCCGAGAGCCGGGCGTTGAGCGCGCCCAGCGCGTCCGTCGGCGCGAGCGGTTCGGCACCGCCCGGCACCAGCTTCAGCGCCCCGCCCTCCGGGAAGGTGATCCGCACGCCCAGGTCCTCGTACGCCAGGGTGACGGCCTGTGCGAGCGTGGTGGCCAGCGGCGGGGAGTCCCCGGAGGCGTCGACCACGTACACCGTGCGGCAGCGCAGCCGCAGCAGCTCGACCAGGCCGAGGTTGTCGACGTGCCCGCCGTCGGTGCACAGGAGCATCGGGCTGGTGTCCGTGTAGCGGCCCAGGAGTTCCTGGAGCTGGTAGCGGAGCCGGCGGACCCGGGGGAGGCGGGGCATGGTCCAGCGGGACTCCTCCTGCCTGGCCACGGCGGCGAGGTAGGCGGGGTTCGGCAGCCACGTACCCAGCCGCAGGTTGGACAGGGTCAGCAGCCGTGCCACCGCCGTCGACTGACTGCCCATCGCGGAGGCGAACGCCGCCCCGGACACCGCCATCGCGGACTGCACGGTCACGTCGGCCCGGATCAGCGGGTGCGCGGTGTGCTCCAGGGTGGTGGTCCGCACCCAGCCGATGTCCGGCCCGCCCACGTAGTCGGAGGCGAAGGTGATGGGTACGGCGGGCCGCCCCGGCGGGGTGCGGTTCCGGTCCGACAGGGCGGCGGAGGCGGCGAAGATCACCTTGGGGAAGGGCCGGACCCGCTGGGCGTGCGTGCTCAAGCTGGTCAGCTCGCCGTTGTAGTCGTACGGGAGGCTGCCGATCGAGCCGTCCTCCAGCACGGTCCGGCGCACCGCGAAGGCGCCGGCCAGCCGCTGCCGGTAGAAGGGGTGCAGGCTGAAGGTGGTTTGGTCGAGGACCAGGGCCAGTACCACCAGCCCGGTCGGCAGGCCCACCCGCCAGCCCCAGGGCCAGTCCCCGGCCCACACGGCGGCCCAGGACAGGAAGAAGAGCAGGACGAAGCCGAGGAGCAGCAGCACCAGCCAGGTGACCAGACGCAGCGTCCAGCCGCTCCCGATCCTGGTCGTGATGGTCTTCACCCGCCCGGCGGAGAACGGTCCGGGCCGGTCGCCGTCGTTGCGGACCTGCCGGGTCCTGGTGAAGCGGGCCGCGAACAGCCCGCCCAGCCAGGTGAGCCCGGCGGTGAGCGCGCCGAGCGCAGAGACCCCGCCGATGTCATCGGGGACGACGTGCCGGCCGAAGGACAGCCAGGCGTAGAACCAGATGACCCACGGGACGACCACGGCCAGGGCCAGGACCGCCACCGCCGCCCACAGCATCGCCTTGAGCGTGCTCCGCAGCCAGGCCGGCCGGGCCGCCCCGCTGAACGTCCGGTACAGCGTGCCGCCGAGGGAGACCAGGGCCGCGGCTCCGACCAGCGCGAGCACCGGCGGCCAGACGTGCCGGTACAGCGGGAAGTCGCCGAGCCCGGCGCCGCCGCCGTCGAAGGCGTGGCGGAACCCCGAGAGATCGGCCACGGGCACGGCCGCGTAGAACGCCGCGATGAGTTCGCCGGCCACCACGAACGTCAGGATCAGCAGACCCAGCGAGACCAGTACGCCGCGCAGCACGGCGCCCAGCGCGACCACGGTCTCGCGCGGGGTGTCCATCAGGTACTTGGCGTGGCGCCGGACGTGGTCCTCCTCGGGGCTGCCCGGAGCGAAGGCGTCCGCAGGGCCGGCCAGGCCCCGCGGGGACCGGTTCGTGTCCCGGACCCGGGCCGGCCGCCCGGTCACGGCCAGCTGGAAGGCGCCGGCGGTGTAGCCGCCGCCCGACACCGAGACCAGGTACTCCGCCCGGTCGAGAACCCCGTGCTCGCGCAGCGCCTGGAGCGCGCCCAGGGTGACGGAAGCGGACCGGATGCCGCCGCCGGAGACGCAGATTCCCGTGGCGGCCGGTTTCCGGTCCGGCAGCACCAGGGCCCGGGTCCGCCAGCGGGACAGGGCGCTGCCCTCGGGTGCCGCGGACGAGGCGGAGGTCCAGTCGGCGAGCGGGGTCGAGGCGTGCGGGGCCGACGGCGGCTCGATGATGTCCGGCAGGGGTGCCGGGTCGGCGGGCGGTGCCGCCGCGTCCGCGACCGGACCCGAACCCCCTGAGTCGTTCGCCTGTCCGGCCGCCTCGGCGGCGAGGTCGTACGCGGTGGTGACCAGCGGGGCCCGCAGGAGGTCGTCCTGGCCGGGCGGGCGGCGGAACAGCCTGCGTGCGGCCGCGGCCATTCGCTGCCGGAAGGCCGGGCGGGGATCCACATACACCCGGGCCCGGCCCAGCACCCCCCGGGCGGCCAGGGTCGCCGCCACCCACACCGCGGTCGCCGCCAGCGGGCCGATCAGCGCCCACTTCACCAGCGCGCAGTACGCCGCGTACCTCAGGTACGCGTCCGGGCCGGTGTCCAGCCGGTTCAGCGCGCCGTACAGGAAGGCGTTCTCGGCGACGTCGGCCGCGACCGCCGCCAGGGTCAGCCACAGTGCCCGCAGGGCGCACCGCTTCGAGACCGGACGGTGCAGGAAGAGCCGCCCGAACCCGAAGACGGCCAGCAGCACCAGCCCGTAGGCCGGGATGAAGAAGGACCAGTCGAGGACCAGGGCCTCCCGGAACAGGTCCACCCGCGCCCGCGCGCACTCCTCCCCGATGGCCGCACAGGCCCCCGCCCGGTCCCCGGCGAGCTGCAGCCGCTGCTCGGCCCCGCCGCCGAGCGCGGCAGGGCGCCGCCGGGCGTACTCGGCGGCCAGCAGGATCCCGACGACGAGCCCGCTCCAGCAGAGCCCGGGGGCCCAGCGACGCAACAGGGAGATGGTGGTCATTCACTCACAGTAATCAGTCGCGTGCTCTCTGTGAAGGCCTGTGTGCAAGAACGTACAAGACCGGGTCCGGGCAGCCCGCATAGCTTCGGGGGGTGACCGAGCAGCAGACCACCGGAGCGACCACGGCCCACGGGCCCGGCGCGAACGGTGCAGTGGACGGAGCAGCCCGCGGACCGGAGGGCGGTGCGGTGGACCGCCGGGCCGTCGTACGGGACTCCCTCGGAGTCGGCGTGGCCGTCGGACTCTCCGGCTTCGCCTTCGGCGTGACCGCCGCCGGGTCCGGCATCAGCGTGGCGCAGGCGTGCGTCCTGAGCCTGCTGGTCTTCACCGGCGCCTCTCAGTTCGCCCTCGTCGGGGCGCTCGCGGCGGGCGGAAACCCGTTCACCGCCGCCGCCGGCGCCTTCTTCCTGGGCACCCGGAACGCCTTCTACGGGCTGCGCCTGTCCCAGCTGCTCGCCCTGCCCCGCGCGGCGAAACCGCTCGCCGCGCACTGGGTGATCGACGAGACCGCCGCCGTCTCCCTGGCCCGGAAGGACCGCGCCTCGGCACGGCTCGGCTTCACCGTCACCGGGCTCACCCTCTACGTGCTGTGGAACCTCACCACCCTGCTGGGCGCGCTCGGGGCCGAGGCCATCGGCGACACCGCCACCTGGGGGCTGGACGCCGCCGGTCCCGCCGTGTTCCTGGCGCTGCTCGCGCCCATGCTGCGGACCGCGACCGAGCGGGCCGTCGCGGCCCTCGCGCTCGTCCTCGGCCTGGGCTTCCTGCCGGTGCTGCCGGCCGGCGTCCCGGTCCTGGTCGCGGCACTCGCCGCGCCCGCCGTGCTCTTCCTGAAGGGACGCCGTCCGTGAACGTCTGGATCGCCATAGGCGCCACCGTCGTCGGCTGCTACCTGCTGAAGCTGGCCGGACTGCTGGTCCCGGCCGGAGTGCTGGAACGCCCGCTGGTCCAGCGGCTGGCGGCCCTGCTGCCGGTCGCCCTGCTCGCCGCGCTCACCGCACAGCAGACCTTCAGCACGGGGTCAGCGCTGGTCGTGGACGCCCGCGCGGCCGGGCTGGCCGCGGCCGGGCTCGCGCTGGTGCTGCGCGCCCCCTTCCTGGTGGTGGTCGGGGCCGCCGTGGTGGTCACCGCGGGCGTCCGGGCCCTGGGCGGCTAGCACCCGCACCGGACCGCACTGCACCGGACCGCACGGCACCGCACTGCACTGCACCGCACCGCACTCCACCGGTCCGGCTCAGGGGTGCCGCCCCTCCGGTGAAGCGCCCGGCGCGGCCAGCCGCCCGTACGCGCGCAGGGTCAGCAGGGCCTCCAGGGTGGCGACCGGGCGCCGCTCCAGGGTGCTGCCCGGCGCCCAGGCCCGACGGAGCACCGGCCAGCCGCCGTCCTCCTGCTGGCGTCCCGCCAGGAAGTCCAGCGACCGCGACAGCTCCTCGTCGGTGAACCAGCCGCGGGCGAGCGACTCCGGGCGGCCGGCGTAGTCGTGCGGGTACAGCTGCTCACCGGGGGCGTAGCCGGGCGCCACGGGGGATTCCGCGCTCCGCCGCGGGTCGAGCACGACGAGTCCGTCGGCGCGGACGAGCCGGCCCAGCCGGTCGGCGGCCGCGGCCGCCCGGGCCCGGTCCGGCGCGCCGTCCAGGAAGGCCACCGCGGCCTGGATCTCGTACGGATGGGAGCGGCGCAGGGTCTCCACCCGCTCCCAGCAGAACTCGGTGGCCCGGAACAGCCAGGCGTGCCAGATCCGGTTGCGGTGCAGGACGCCCACCACCGGCCCGGTGGTCAGCAGATCGGCCGGCGGGTCGTCCAGGACCGGGTGCCAGGGGGCGGCGGGGTAGTCGCGCGGTCCCGGGAACACCACCGGAAGGGCACCCTCGGGTGTGGACACCCGGGTCAGGTGTCCGCACAGCCGCTCGATCCGCTGCCCGGCGCACCGGCCCAGGCCGTCCAGCACCCGCAGCGCGTGCGCGGCGTGCAGGGGCTGGCTGAGCGGCCCGCGCAGGTCGGGGTCGAGGGCGTGCCCGTACCCGCCGTCGGGGTTCAGGTACGGGCCGAGGGCGGCGTCGACCGGGTCCGGGTCGCCGCCGAGGAAGTGGAACGCGAACCGCCGCTGCTCCAGCACTCGGGCCGTGAGCCAGATGAACCGCTCGGCGCGGGCAAGGGGCGAACCACCGTCGTCTCCGGACATGGCCGAACGGTAGGGCGGCCGGCGGGGGCGGGGCGGCGGGAACGCCCGGGTGCACCCCGAACGGGCGGGATACTGGACGCATGAGGTTGACAATCTTCTGGGAGCGGATGGCGGAGCACTTCGGCGCCGCCTACGCCGATTCCTTCGCGCGCGACCACGTCATGGCGGAGCTGGGCGGCCGTACGGTGCACCAGGCGCTGGACGCCGGCTGGGAGACCAAGGACGTGTGGCGGGCGGTGTGTTCCGCCATGGGCGTCCCCTCCCACCTGCGCTGAACCTCCCCGGGCCGCCTCCGGGCGCGCGGTCCCCGGCACGGTGATCCCCGCACGGCGCGGCCGTACCGTCCTCCGGTAGGCGAGACTTGCCGGGTGGCAGCCACCGACGACACCGCCCAGGACCAGCCCGACCCCGCTCTCGCGGCGGGGCCCGTCCCGCCGGGCGCAGCGCCTGCCCGCCCGGTCTCCGTGCCCCCGGCCCGCGGGCCGGAACCGGGGGCGGCCGCCCGGCCGGCCGCGACCGCGACGGGAGACCCGCCCGGTGCGGCGGTGAGGGCGAAGGAGACGGGGGACACGGGGGATGCGGGGGAGGAGCCCTCCGCGGGACTCCGGGGCGGAGGCCCCGCCGGACCGGGCAGCCGGGCCGCCAGTGCCCTGGCCCCCGGTGCCCGGATGCCGCGCTGGCTGCCCCGGGCCGTGGTGATGGCCCTGGCCCTCTTCGCCTGCTTCCAGCTGGCCAGCTGGGCCTTCCACCAGCTCATCGGGCTGCTCGTGAACATCCTGATCGCGTTCTTCCTGGCGCTCGCGATCGAACCGGCCGTGTCCCGGATGGCGGCCCGCGGGATCCGCCGAGGCCTGGCCACCTTCCTGGTGTTCCTCGGGGTGTTCGTGGCCGGCGCCGGCTTCGTCGTCCTCCTCGGCTCGATGCTCGCCGGGCAGATCATCGACATGATCGCGTCCTTCCCCGCGTATCTGGACGATGTGATCGGCTCGATCAACCGCACCTTCGGCACGGAGCTGTCCCGGCTGGCGATCCAGGAGAGCCTGCTGCACTCCGACTGGCTGCAGAAGTACGTGCAGAACAGCGCGGCCGGGGTGCTCGACGTGTCCGCCACCGTCCTCGGCGGCCTGTTCAAGCTGCTGACGATCGGGCTGTTCGCGTTCTACTTCGCCGCCGACGGGCCCCGGCTGCGGCGCGCCCTGTGCTCCGTACTGCCGCCGGCCAAGCAGGCCGAGGTGCTGCGCGCCTGGGAGATCGCCGTCGCCAAGACCGGCGGGTACCTGTACTCGCGCGCCCTGATGGCGCTGATCTCGGGCATCGCGCACTACGTGCTCTTTGAGCTGCTGGGGCTGTCGTACGCGCCCGCGCTCGCGGTCTGGGTGGGGCTGGTCTCCCAGTTCATCCCCACCATCGGCACCTATCTGGCGGGTGCGCTGCCGATGCTGATCGCCTTCACCGAGAACCCCTGGTACGCGCTGTACGTCTTCGGGTTCGTGGTGGTGTACCAGCAGTTCGAGAACTACATGCTGCAGCCCAAGCTGACCTCCAGGACGGTGGACATCCACCCCGCGGTGGCCTTCGGCTCGGTCATCGCCGGCACCGCGCTGCTCGGCGCCGTCGGTGCGCTGATCGCGATCCCGGCGGTGGCCACCCTGCAGGCGTTCCTCGGCGCCTACGTGAGGCGGTACGAGGTGGCCCACGAGGGTGGTCGCGGACCGGGGGCGGCTAGCGGGGGTCCTGTGCCGCGGCCTCGCCGACGATGGCGGCCAGGGCCGCGGTGATGGCCGCCTTGATCGCGGGCTTCTCGACGCCGAGGCTGCTGAGCACCCCGTCGCCGTTCTCCAGTTCCAGCAGCGCGAGCAGGATGTGTTCGGTGCCCACGTAGCTGTGGCCCAGCTGGAGTGCCTCCCGGAAGGTGAGTTCCAGGACTTTCTTGGCGTTGGCGTCGAACGGGATGAGCTCCGGCACCTCCTCCTCGGCGGGCGGCAGGACCGCGGCCACGGCCTCCCGTACGGCCTCGGCGTCGGCGTTCTGGCCGCGCAGGGCGTAGCCGGACAGGCCGTCGGGCTCGGCGAGCAGGCCGAGGACGAGGTGCTCCGGGCGGATCTCGGTGTTCCCGGCGGCGCGGGCCTCGTTCTGGGCGGCGACGACCACGTTGCGGGCGCGGGGCGTGAACCGGCCGAAGTCCTGGCTCGGCGCGGCATCGCCGTCGGACTTGGGGACGAAGCGCTTCTGGGCCGCCTGGCGGGTGACGCCCATGCTGCGGCCGATGTCGGTCCAGGAGGCGCCGGAGCGGCGGGCCTGGTCGACGAAGTGCCCGATGAGGTGGTCGGCGACGTCCCCGAGGTGCTCGGCCGCGACGACGGCGCCGCTGAGCTGTTCGAGGGCATCGGTGTGGGACTTCTTGATGGCCTCGATCAGATCGTCGAGGCGGACCGGATTGGTCAGGCGGACGGGTTCCACGTAAGGGTTCGTCATGGTGGCAACCGTAGGTTGACAGTCGAGAGGGTGTCAACCTGTGGTTGTCATTTTCTGGCGGTGCTTCAGGAGCGGCCGGCCGGCTCGAACCCGGCGAGCATCCGCTCCAGCGCCGCCTGGTCGGGTCCGACGAACGGTTCGAGGCCGGGGGCGGAGGCGGCCGTGTCGATCATCTGCGCGATCAGGCCGACACCCGCGGCCGGCGGCAGGTGGGAGCACAGCACGAACTCGGGATCCATCTCGCGCAGCGGCCGGACGGTCTCCAGGTACTTGGCGGGGTCCGCGGTGTGCACCCACGGGCTGTCCACGCTCGTCCACAGGAGCTGGGCGTCCCGCAGCCGCTCCGGCCCGATGGCGTGGGCGTCCCCGCCGACGGCCACCTCGGCGGTCGGCATCGGGCCGCCGAAGCAGTCCGAGCTGAAGCAGGCGCGCGAGCGGTCGTCGTAGAAGCCGACGGTCGCCGCGTTGTCGAACAGCGGTGGCCGGAAGGCGGCGAGCCGGCGGTCGCCGACGTCGAGGAACTGGCCCGGGTTGACCAGGTGGACGCGGTCCATCGGGAGCGGCCGCTCGCAGGACAAGATCCCCGCGGCCAGGTAGGTGGTCACCACCCGGGCCCGCGGTGCGGCCTCCAGCAGGGCGAACAGGCCGCCGGTGTGGTCCCGGTCGGGGTGGGTGAGCCAGATCCACCGCACGTCCGCCGGATCGAGGGCCTCGCCGAGGAGGGCGAGGAAGTCCCGGTCGGGCAGGCTCAGGCCGGTGTCGACGACCACGGGCTGCTCGGCGTGCAGCACGAACGCGTTGACCGGCAGGAAGCCGATGCCCGGCACCTCCAGGCAGTCCCCGAGGGCCGTGATGTCCCGTCCCACCTTGTGGATGCTCATGAGCGGGCCGCCTTTCGCCTCTCCTTCATGGTGGCCCCGGCCGGTCCTCCGGACGATTCGGCCGGAAGCCGCCGGAATTCCCGTTGACGCGGCTGACCTGCGCGGAGTCCCATGCGGTGTCCTGCGCCGAAGACCCGCGCCGGGACGCGGCACGGACGGCGCGAGCGAGATGGGCGACATGAACGACATGGGCGACGTGAACGACGTGAACGACGTGAATGACAGGAGAACGATGGAGGCGGGCGTGTTCATAGCCGAAGAGGACGTCTTCGATCACGAGGAGATGCGGAAGCTCTACGAGTCGGTCGGCTGGGAGGGGTACGCACACGATGCCGACAAACTCGTCCGCGGCCTGCGCAACTCCCACCTCGTCGTCACGGCACGGGACGGAACGGGTGCCCTGCTCGGGCTGGCCCGGACCATCTCCGACGACGAGCACATCGCCTACGTCCAGGACCTCCTGGTCGACCCCGCGCACCACCGGAAGGGCATCGGCCGGGCGCTGATCGGGCACCTCGCGCAGCGCTACGCCCACTGCCGGTTCTTCCTGCTCTCCACCGACCACGAGTCCACCCCGGAGGGCCCGCGCAACCACGCCTTCTACCGGAGCCTGGGCTTCCTGTCCTACGAGGAGAAGCAGATGTCGGGCTTCGGGCTGCCCCGGAACCGTTCCTGACCGGCGGCTGACGGGGACGCGGGGGTGCCTGCCGCGGGGGTCCTGCGTGGCGCGCTTGACAGGAAAATCGAACACGTATTCTGATGCTTGTCCACAGCCAACCGGGCGTGGAGGCGCATTGTCAGTGGCAGGCGTTAGCGTCTTTGGCGTGAAGCGATCGACTCAAGCAAACCGGGTGGAACCCATGGCAGGCACCGACCGCGAGAAGGCGCTCGACGCCGCGCTCGCACAGATTGAACGGCAATTCGGCAAGGGCGCCGTGATGCGGCTCGGCGACCGGCCGAACGAGCCCATCGAGGTCATCCCCACCGGGTCGACCGCTCTGGACATCGCCCTCGGCGTGGGCGGGCTGCCGCGTGGCCGCGTCGTCGAGGTGTACGGACCGGAGTCCTCCGGTAAGACGACCCTGACCCTGCACGCCGTGGCCAACGCGCAGAAGGCCGGCGGCACCGTCGCCTTCGTGGACGCCGAGCACGCGCTCGACCCCGAGTACGCCCGCGCCCTCGGCGTGGACACCGACAACCTGATCCTGTCCCAGCCGGACACCGGTGAGCAGGCCCTGGAGATCGTGGACATGCTGGTCCGCTCCGGCGCCCTCGACCTCATCGTCATCGACTCCGTCGCCGCCCTCGTGCCGCGCGCGGAGATCGAGGGCGAGATGGGCGACTCCCACGTGGGTCTGCAGGCCCGTCTGATGAGCCAGGCGCTCCGGAAGATCACCAGCGCGCTGAACCAGTCCAAGACCACGGCGATCTTCATCAACCAGCTCCGCGAGAAGATCGGTGTGATGTTCGGCTCCCCGGAGACCACCACCGGTGGCCGGGCGCTGAAGTTCTACGCCTCGGTGCGGCTCGACATCCGCCGCATCGAGACCCTCAAGGACGGCACCGACGCGGTCGGCAACCGCACCCGCGTCAAGGTCGTCAAGAACAAGGTCGCGCCGCCGTTCAAGCAGGCCGAGTTCGACATCCTCTACGGCCAGGGCATCAGCCGCGAGGGCGGCCTGATCGACATGGGCGTGGAGCACGGCTTCGTGCGCAAGGCCGGCGCCTGGTACACGTACGAGGGCGACCAGCTCGGCCAGGGCAAGGAGAACGCGCGCAACTTCCTGAAGGACAACCCCGATCTCGCCAACGAGATCGAGCGGAAGATCAAGGAGAAGCTCGGCGTGGGTGTCCGCAAGGACGCGACTCCCGCCGCCGAGGGCGCGGACGCCGCGGCATCCGCCGAGGACGCGGCCAAGGCCGTGCCCGCTCCGGCATCCAAGGCCAAGGTGGTCAAGGCCACGACCGCCAAGAGCTAACCGGTGCGGGAGTACGACGGGGGAGACGGCCCCGGTCCGTCGAGGGCCGGACCGGAGCTGCCGCCCCAGAGCCCCGAGGAGCAGGCGCGGGCGATCTGCCTGCGCCTGCTCACCGGGAGCCCGCGCACCCGGCGTCAACTCGCGGACGCCCTGCACAAGCGGGGCATCCCCGAGGAAGTGTCGGAAGAGGTCCTCTCCCGGTTCGAGGAGGTGGGCCTGATCGACGACGCCGCGTTCGCCGGTGCCTGGGTCGAGTCCCGCCACCGGGGGCGTGGCCTGGCCCGCCGCGCACTGGCACGTGAGCTGCGCACCAAGGGCGTGGACGGCGGTCTGGTCGCCGAAGCGCTGGAGCGGCTCGACTCCGAGCAGGAGGAGGAGACCGCCCGCGAGCTGGTGGCGCGCAAGCTCCGCGCGACCCGGGGCCTGGACCGGGACAAGCGGATCCGGCGGCTCGCCGGGATGCTCGCCCGCAAGGGCTACCCGGAGGGCATGGCCCTGCGCGTGGTCCGCCGGGCCCTGGAGGACGAGGGCGAGGACACCGAGGACCTCGGCTACGGGTACTGACCCGGGCCGGCCCGGGCCGGTGACCGGCCGTTGCCCGGCCGGTGGCGGGCGGGCCACAGTCGGGGGGTGGGGCTGGCCCCAGGGTGGGGACGCCGGGCCGCTCCAATGATCCGCGGGCCGCGCATCAGCAGAGTTGTCCCCATGATGCTGCGTTACGCCCTGCAGACCGTCCGGGACCGCAAAGCCGGCTTCCTCGGCGCCTTCGTCGCGCTCATGTGCGCGGCCGCCCTCATCACCGCGTGCGGCACCCTCCTGGAGACCGGACTGCGCGGAACGATCGCCACCGAGCGGTACGCCGCCACGCCCGTGATCGTCTCCGCCGACCAGAACGTGCACCAGACCAGGGTCAAGGAGAAGAAGGGCAAGACCAAGGTCAAGCACAAGGCCAAGCCCGTCGCCGAGCGCGCCTGGCTGCCCGCCGACACCACCGGCAAGGTCCGGGCCGTGCCCGGGGTGGAGCGGGCCGTGCCCGAACTGACCTTCCAGGCCGTGCCGGTACTGCCCGGCACCGGCACCGGCAAGCGCAGTTACGGACACGCCTGGGAGTCCGCGGTACTCACCCCCTTCACCCTCACCGACGGACACGAGCCCAAGGGCGCCGGTGAGATCGTCGTCGACCGGGAGCTCGCCGCCCGGGCCGGACTGAAGCCCGGCTCCCCGCTCACCGTGCAGGCCACCGGAGAACCGAAGACCTACACCGTCAGCGGCATCGCCCACGCCGGACGCGGTGACCTCGGCCACCAGACCTCCCTCTTCTTCAGCGGCCCCGAGGCCCGCAGGCTCGCCGCCCGCGACGGCGGGATCACCGCCCTCGGCGTGCTGCCCAAGCCCGGGGTGAACCCCGGCGTGCTCGCCGCCGACCTGAAGAAGGCCCTCGCCGGAACCACCGCCCAGGTCGCCACCGGCGACGCCCGCGGCCCCGTCGAATTCCTCGACGCCGCCGGCGCCCGCACCAAGCTGGTCTCCATGGGCGGAGCCATGGGCGGGACCTCCCTGCTCGTCTCCGTCCTCGTCGTGGTCGGCACCTTCGCCCTCTCCATCCAGCAGCGCCACCGCGAACTCGCCCTGCTCCGCGCCATCGCCGCCACACCCCGCCAGATCCGCCGGCTCCTGGGCCGCGAAGCCATGATCGTCGGGCTCGCCGCCGGCGTGCTCGGCGCGATTGCCGGACTCCCGCTCGCCGCCTGGCTGCACGGCCGGTTCATCTCCCTCGGCGCCGTCCCCGCCACCCTGGAACGCACCGCCGGAATCTTCCCGATGGCCGCCGCGGTCGCCGCCACCCTCTTCGGCGCCTGGGCCGCCGCCCGCATCAGCGCCCGCCGCATCGCCCGGATCCGCCCCGCGGAAGCCCTCGCCGAAGCGGCCGTCGAGCGCACCCGGCCCGCCTGGAGCCGCATCGCCGCCGGAGTCCTGCTGCTCGCCGGCGGGGCCGTCCTGGTCGCCGTACTGAGCACCCTGCGCACCGAGCCCGCCTCCACCCCCGTCACCTTCCTCGCCGTCGTCGTGCTGGCCGGTGCGGTCTCCCTGCTCGGACCGCTGCTGGTGCGCGCCGCCACCGCCCTGCTGGCCGGCCCGCTGCGGATCACCGGCACCAACGGCCGCCTGGCCACCGCGAACCTGCGCGGCAACGCCACCCGGATGGCCTCCGCCGTCACCCCGCTCGCCCTGCTCGTCGGCATGACCTGCACCGTCCTCTTCGTCCAGCCCACCCTCGGCGACGCGGCCCGCGCCCAGGCCAGGGACGGGGTCCGCGCCCAGTGGGTGCTCGCCGCACAGGGCCCCGGCGTCACCGCCGGAGCCGCCCGGACCGTCCGCCGGACCCCCGGGGTGCTCGCCGCCACCGAGATCGTGCAGACCACCGCCCGCGTCGGCCTCACCAAGTACGCCGTCCAGGGCGTCACCCCCGAAGGCCTCACCCGCACCTGGAACCCCGGCGTCACCAGCGGCAGCCTGGCAGGGTTCGGCGCCGGCAACGCCGCCGTCAGCGAACTCGCCGCCGACCAGCTCCACCTGAAGCCGGGCAGCCCCCTCACGGTCCACCTCGGCGACGGCACCCCCGTCACCCTCACCGTCTCCGCCGTCTACGCCCGGGGCCTCGGCTTCGGCGACCTCACCCTTCCGCACGACCTGGTCGCCGCCCACATGGACAACCCCCTCGCGGGCAGCGTTCTGGTGGCCACCGAGCCGGGCACCGGACGCGAGCAGCTGGCCTCCGCGCTGAAGGCCTTCCCCGGCACCGCGGTCCTCTCCGCCGCCGACGCCGACGAGGTGCGCGCCGAGCGCGGCCGGGCCGGCGCCGAGATCAACCTGCTCGCCATGGGTCTGGTCCTCGCCTTCACCGCCATCGCCGTGGTCAACACCCTGGCCATGTCCACCGCCGAGCGGTTCCGCGAGTTCGCGATGCTCCGGCTGGCCGGCGCCACCCGCCACCAGGTCCTCCGCATGATCCGCACCGAAGCGCTCTCCGTGCTGCTGATCGGAGCGGTGCTCGGTACCGGGATCTCCCTGGCCGTGCTGACCGCCTTCAGCGTCGGGATGACCGGCAGCGCGGCCCCGGCGGTTCTGCCGCTGGTCTACGCGACGGTGATCGGCGGCGCCGCCCTGCTGGCCCTGGCCGCCACCGCCCTCCCGGGCCGCACCGCCCTCCGGATCCGCCCGGTGGACGTGGCCACCGCCAAGCAGTAGGCCCCGCTCGCCGTGTGGGCAATCGTGCCGCAGGGCGGCACGGGTGGGCACACGGCACCGGAGCGCGCCGCTCGCGCAGCGCTGACCCCGTACCGGCCCCAGCGGCTCAGGGCCGCTGCCCCGCGGGAACCCCCGCCGGGGCAGCGGCCCGTACGCGCTCGTGCCACGGCCTCAGGCGGCCGCCGCCGCCACCGGGAGCCCCGCCGCCTTCCATGCCTGGAACCCGCCGACCAGGTCGGTGGCCCGGCCCAGCCCCAGCCGCCGCAGCGAGTCGACCGCGAGACTGGACGCGTAACCCTCGTCGCAGAGCACGATCCAGCGCAGGTCATGTCCGGTGGCGGCGGGGGTGCGGTGACTGCCCAGGGGGTCGAGCCGCCACTCCAGTTCGTTCCGCTCGACCACCAGCGCGCCCGGGATCAGCCCGTCCCGTTCCCGCAGCGCCTGGTACCGGGTGTCGACCAGGAGGGCCTCGCCCGCCTCCACCGCCGCGTACGCCTCCCGCGGCCCGATCCGCTCGTACGTGGCGCGGACCCGCTCCAGCAGCTCGTCGATCCCCACCGAGGTCCGGGTCTCCTCCGGCCCGCTCATTCCCAGTCCGCCGGACGCTCGACCTGCTCCAGGGTGAGGACCGGCCCGGTCCGGTTGTAGCGCCGGATCAGCGGCAGCGGCGGGTAGTAGACGTGCACCGAGACCGCGTGGTCGTCCGTCGACTCGTTGACCACCTCGTGCACGTGGAACTCGCCGAACGCCCGCCCGCCGCCCCGGCCGAGACTCCGCGACCGGTCGTGCCCCTCCGCCAGGCGCAGGCTCCGCCAGCCCTCGGAGGGCAGCCGCACCGCGAGGGAGTTCTCGGTGAGCCGGCCGCGCGCGGTGGCGAACGCGCCGCGCGACTCGGCGTGGTCGTGCCAGCCGGTGCCGGTGCCCGGCGGCCAACCGATCAGCCAGGCCTCACTGCCGCCCGGCCCGTCCAGCCGCACCCAGGTGCGGCCCTGCGGATCGAGCGGGAGCGAGGCGATCGCCTCGGGGTCGGCGGCGGTACGGAGGGCGAAGTCGAGGAGTTCGGCGGCGGTGGGACCGGCGTGCGGGCGCGCGGGGGCGTGCGAAGGTGCGGGTGCAGACATGGGATGTGACCGTCCTGTGGGTTCGCGTGGGAGCGCGCACCGAGGCCGGCCCGGACGGGGTCCGGGCGGGAGGCGGGTGCGCGGGCGGGGGGAAAGGCGAATCAGCAGGAAGGGCGACAGACGCAGCCCGCGTAGCGGATCAGGTCCAGGTGGACCCTCCGCCAGAGCAGTGCGTCGGTGCCGGTCATGTCCGCGAGTGAACCACGACCGCCCGCACGGGTCAATCGATCACGGGTGCGGCGTGGCAGACCCCTCGGGCACCCGGGACGCGACAGCCTCCGCCGGCCCTGCCTCGGCCTCGGCCGGTTCGGCCGGAGCCGGTACCGCCGGCAGCACGGGTGCCACCGGCGCGGCCGCGCGGACCGAGTCGGCCGCCGCGTACAGCTCGGCCGGCCGGACCCCCGCGAAGGTGGCAGCCAGGTGGCCGTCCGGCCGGACCAGCAGCACGGTGTGCGCCGGCGCACCCGGGTACCCGTCGGCGACCAGGAGTTCGGCCCGCATCGGCAGCGTGCTCACCGCCGCCGCCAGCCGCGGCATCAGCCCGGCCTTCAGCCAGTGCTTCCGGTCCCACACCCCGGTACCGGGTGCCACCAGCACCACCAACAGCCGTCCCCGGCCGAGCCGGTCCCGCAGCGGTACGGTCGTCCCGTCCGGCGCGGTCACCGGTACGTCGGCCACCGCGCCGCCCGGCTCGGTGTCGGTCGGCACCTCGCGGACCGCGACCGGCGGGGCGTACGCCGGGGGCGCGCCGAGCGGCCCGCGCCCCAGGTGACCCTCGGCGAGCAGGAGTTCGTGGGTGCGTCCCGTGCCCGGCAGGTAGCTGCGCAGACCGCCCCCGCCGCGCAGCACCGGCATGGCCTGGTCGGCGGCGCGCAGCCGGGCGGCGACCGCGGTGCGACGTTCTGCCTGGTAGCTGTCGAGGAGTTCCTCGGTGGCTCCGTGGTGCCAGGCCAGGGCCAGCTTCCAGGACAGGTTCTCCACGTCCCGGAGCCCTTCCTCCACGCCCTGGGTGCCCAGTGCGCCGAGCAGGTGCGCGGCGTCCCCGGCCAGGAAGGCCCGGCGGTCCCGCCAGCTGCGGGCGAGCCGGTGGTGCAGGGTGTGCACACCGGTGTCGATCAGGTCGTACGGCGGTGTGGTCCCGCCGCACCAGCCCGCCAGCGTGGTGCGGATGAGCTCGATCAGCGCGTCGGGCGTGACCAGTTCGCCGCGGGGCGGCAGCAGCCAGTCCAGCCGCCACACCCCGTCGGGCAGCGGACGGGCCGTCACCTCGGGGACCGACGCCGAGGGAGAACGGTGCAGTATGGCCTCGCCGGGCCAGGGCAGTTCGGTGCGCAGGGCCGCCACCGCGTACCGCTCCACGGCGGTACGTCCGGGGAAGCGGATGCGGAGGAGCTTGCGGATGGTGGAGCGGGCCCCGTCGCAGCCCACCACGTAGCTGCCGCGCCACCAGGTGGTTTCGGCGCCCAGGGTGTGGACGGTGACCCCGTGGGCCTCCTGCTCCACGGAATCGATGCGGCTGTCGGTGACCAGCTGGACGAGGGGATGCGCCGCGGCGGCGTCCCGCAGGCCGCGGGCGAGTGCGTGCTGGGGGACGTGCAGCGGGGCGGGCCGTTCCTCGAAGGTGACCCGCCGGGTCTCCTGCCGGCGCCGCATCGTGCGCCAGCCGGCGAAGTATGCGCCCTCGTCGCGCAGGGTCGTGGCGCCGAGCCGCTGGGCCATGGCGGCGGTGTCGGCGTGCAGCACCACCGTCCGGGCCGGCCGGAGTTCGTCCTTTCCGGGGCCCTCGTCGAGCAGCACGGAGGGCACGCCATGGCCGGCCAGGGCCAGGGACAGCGACAGTCCGACGGGCCCCGCGCCGACGACGATCACCGGGTCCATGGCGCGGCTCCCGATGTCCGGTATGTGATCACAGACCGTATGCAACCCACTGGAGGTGCGTGCGTCAAGTGACACTGGGCCCGGCGGCCGTGGCATGCGCCCGCGCACGAGAGGTGATGCAGGGTCAGGAGTGACTGGGGAGGCGGATGCCTCAGTCGGTCGCGCCCAGGTCCACGTCCACGGGGGCCCCGGCGAG